>JAGCDJ010000020.1 GCA_017651185.1 Bacteroidales bacterium
CACTAACAAAAATGAAAGGACACATATCAAAATCTATTTATACTCTTGCAATTGCAGTGGCAACATTGCTGATTAGTTGCAACGACCACGCCGCCGAAAAAGCAGAAGAAAAAATCATAGAAAAGGCAATCGACAAGGGCGTTGAGAAATTGGAAGAAGGTATAAACATCGTCTTCGACAAAGCCCGCGATTATTACAAGGAACATATTTCTCCCGACACGAGCCAAGTTCCACATTACGACCGTCTTGAAATTCCACAGACAAACAAAAAAATAAAGGAGCAAGTCATTGAACACAAGGGTTATACCGTAAGTTACAACACAAAATGGCTCATTCCCAATTGGGTAGCATACGAACTTACAGACGAAGAAGTTGTAGGTCAAGTCGGACGTGCCGACAAATTTGTCCCCGATCCCGATGTTACAGGCAGATGCTCAACTACAGATGATTACAAAGGTTCTGGCTTCGACCGTGGTCACATGGCTCCAGCCGGCGATATGAAATGGGACGCCAAGGCAATGGAGGAAAGTTTCTACACAACCAACATCTGCCCGCAAAACCACAACCTCAACAGCGGCGACTGGAAGGAACTCGAGGAGCAGGTACGCGACTGGGCAATCAAGAACGAAAAAGTATATGTAGTTTGCGGACCGATAATGAAGCAAAAGTACGAAACCATCGGACAAAACAATGTTGCAGTGCCCGATTCGTTCTACAAGGTGGTGCTTATGTACAAGGACGGAAATTGGCGCGCACTCGGATTCGTATTTGCAAACAAGGCTGGCAACAAACCCCTCGACACCTACGCAAAATCGATCGATGAAGTGGAAAAAATCACAGGTTTCGACTTCTTCTCCATCCTTCCCGATGAAATCGAAAACGAAATCGAGAAGAATAACTCGTTCGATGCTTTTGAGAACTAGGCGAAATGGAAAACAAAGACACAATGCTGCATGACCATTGCAGGGGCTACCTTCCCCACATTGAGGGCAAGCATTACCAGATGATTAACTTTCGCCTATACGACTCCGTCCCCAAAAAAGTAATCGAAGATTGGAAGGCTGCCTTATCCCTCCTGGGTTCGCAGACTTCCAGTCTGCGCGAAAATTTGAGCAGACGCGAAAATTTGAGCAAACGTGAAAATTCGAGCAAACGTGAAAATTCGAGCGACGGCGAGAATTTGAGCGGGATTTTGAGCAAATGCGAAAAATTGGCTGGAGATTTGAGCGCCTGCGAAAAAGAAGAGCGCAGACTACTATCTCTCATCGACAAATACGAAGATGCCGGTTATGGAAGTTGTGTTCTAAAAGACGACAACGTTGCCCAAATAGTACACGATGCCATATTCTTCTACAACAACAAAAAGTACAATGTCATCAGTTGGTGCATTATGCCAAACCACGTGCATGTTCTGATAGAATTAATCGAAAATGTATCGTTGTCAAACATCTTGCATAGTTGGAGATCTTTTTCAAGCAACGAGATTAACAAAATACTGAATCGTACAGGACGGCTTTGGATGCCCGAATATTTCGACAGATTCATCAGAGACAACGAACACTTCAACAATGTTGTAAACTATATCCACAACAATCCTGTAAAAGCAGGTCTTGTTGACGACCCTACGAAATACAAATGGAGCAGCGCAGGATATGCAAACTTTTCTTCACTGGGCCCACAAGCATCTTGCTTGTGTTTCACAGCAACACCAAATAGAAATCAACCGCCAAACACTAAAACAAAAATATGAAAGCAATAAGATTCCTCTTCCGCACAATCCTAATCCTGCTAATAATTGCAGTACTCACGATAGGTGGCTACATTGCTTACCTACAAATAAACTACTACCGCATAGATGACGGCGTTGAACTGCCAGTGAGCAACCCACGCACCGAAAAAGTTGAAGTTGGAAAGCAATACTCAATTATGACATACAACATCGGATTTGGTGCATACGACCACGAATTTTCATTCTTTATGGACAAAGGACGCATGAACGACGGCACCGAAGTATGCGGTACATACGGCAAGGCAAAAAGCAAAGATGTTGTCTCGGCAAACACACACGGTGCAAAAAGTCACATCGAAACCCACAGTCCCGATTTCTGCATTCTTCAGGAAGTTGACACCGCATCCACACGCAGTTTCTTCGTCAATCAGCGCGACATCTTAGAGTCGGCTTTTGATGACTATTGCAGCGTTTATGGTGAAAATTTCCACTCGTCCTACCTCTGCTATCCACTTAACGACCCGCACGGAAGCGTCCGCGCCGGACTTCTTACTCTCAGTCGCTACAAGGTTGACAAGACTATTCGCCGCAGTTATCCCGTTGACGAAAGTTTCATAACCAAGTTCTTCGACCTCGACAGATGCTTTGTCATTACACGCATACCAACCAACACCGACAAAGAACTTGTGCTGATAAACAGCCACATGTCGGCCTACGACGAAGGCGGACTGATACGGCAACAGCAACTTGAACTTTTGCGCAATGTCCTGACTGAAGAATACAACAAAGGCAACTTCGTCATCGTTGGTGGCGACTTCAACCACGCACTTTGTGGGACTGTTGAGGCGTTTGCAAGCCAGCAGCAGGTCCCAGATTGGGTTTCGGTCATGGAAAACAGCGAGATTCCCGAACATTTCAGAATCGTGGAAGCAAAGAATGTCAAGGAAGTGCCAACCTGCCGCAGTACCGACATGCCGTACACCAAAGGCGTGAACTACACCGCAGTCCTAGATGGATTCATCGTTTCCGACAACATCGAAGCCGAAGCAATAAACTACGATGCAGATTTCTTGTACAGCGACCACAATCCTGTGATAATGGAGTTTAAGATGAAAATAAATAATTAAACAATTTGTAGTCGCGCAATGCATTGCGTGACTACGACATAAAACAAAAAAAACAACCAACCTTCCTATTTCTTTCTACCTGGTTTCTGCACCTTCACATTGTCAATCTTTAATAGATTTCCATAGCGATACGTGCGTGTCATGTATACCGTTCCGTCAGGATAATACTTGTACCAAACCTTGTGCTTCAATCCTCCGCGATACTCGCCTACCGTTTCTATCTGTCCATTGGGATAAATCCACTTGTGCAAACCTACGGCATCACCACTGCGGAACGCTCCCGAATAACTCAACTTGCCACTGTCGACATAGTACGACTTCCACTCTCCTGTTTTTACATCGGAAGAATACGAACCATACTGCACGACATCACCTATATGCGACTCCCAGTCTCCTGTTTTCATTCCTTCTGAATAAGAACCCTTTACCAGCAGATTTCCTATCGAATCATATTCTTCGTATGCACCATCAAGAAGTCCATCATAATAATTTTCCACACGGCGCTTTACACCATTAGGATAAAGCCATGTCCACTCGCCGACTGGCTTGTCGTTCTCGTACTCACCCTGCATTTCGGGATTTCCGCTTGAATAGAAATACGACCACTCACCAGTCATCAAACCCTTGCGATAGGAACCTTCGGCATAAAAATAATCCCAATAGCCATCGAACAGGCGCCATTTGCCAGTCCGCTTTCCACTCTCGTCAAACATTCCTTCTCCAACCAGAACGCTTTCGGACGAGTATTCCATCGATTTGGTCAACTTGCCATTCTCATCGTATTCCTTGTGTATTCCAATAGGCAAATTATGGAGAAAAGCGCCCTCGGTCTTTACTTTTCCATTGTCATAGTAAGTTTTTTTGTACTCCGCCATCTCAGTTGCCGCCAATGTGGTATCGTTTTCCACTGTAAATGGTTTTCCATCAACGTAACGCTGCTCGTCAACAAGTCGTCCCGACTGGTCAAAATTGCGCTGAACACCATTAACCTTGCCATTATAATATTGCGTTTCGGTCTTTTTTGCGCCCGATGGGTAAAATTCCACCCAGCGACCTTGCTTCAGACCATTGTCATCGGTACGATTTATCTTCTGACTTTGAACGAGATACCCCTTCCGATAAGTTATTATTGAAATTATTGTGCTATCGCGGTCGAACTCGTAACCTTCGCCATCGCGCTTGTCGCCAACATACTTGTATACATATTGCAGATAACCGTCCTTGCTGTAGAAATAGGAATTTCCCTCGCGCATGCCATTCAAGAACAACTCTTTTGAATCCAAATAGTAAACTTTTACGGAATCGTCGTTATAATAGAACTTGTAACCGTATGAATATCCGTTTTTCTTTCCGTCGCGATATGTGATTGACTTTTCTATGTTTCCGTCCGGAGCGTAGAAATTCCAAATGCTATCAAGTTCGAACATCGTGCGCGTACCTTCCGACTTCAACGTGCCGTCCTCGTAGTAACTTTTCCAGAATCCATCGGGTTTGCCATTGCGCAGCAGACCTTCGCTCGACACTGCACCATTGGGATAGCGGTACTGCACGAAGCCATCGGTCTGCGCAAAAAGCGTACAACCGAGCAGAAGCGCTAACATCAATATCACGAGGTGCAATCTCATAGTCAATTTTTATCGGATTTCGGGCAGACCTTCGTATGAATCTCCATCAATTATTGTGAATTTGAATGCATTTTCCTCCACCTGACGGTCGAAAAACATTACAGCATTCAGATGGTCGATTTCGTGCTGGAAAATATGTGCCGTATATTGGTGGTTGATTTTCTCCTCGTGGAAAACGCCTTCTGCATCGTAATAAGTCACTATTACCCATGTTGCACGGTACGAAAATCCTCCTATTGTTGGATAATCGCTGCCATCGGGAACCGAAAGGCAACCGTCGCTGCGGCGTACAACCGAATCGGAATATTCCACAATCTGCGGATTAAAATAAAATTCCCACGGATGACTAGACATAGAACCCTTGTCCCACCTTTGTACGCAAATCACCTTCCTGTTTATCCCAACCTGCGGGGCTGCTATTCCAACTCCAGTACTCCTTGCCGCCTGATACATCCTATTTGCAAGGTAGTTCCAAATGGTATCGTTCATGTCAACATTAACCGATGGAGTACGGAGTATTGCCGAATCGGGTTGCTCAAAAATATTGAGAATGCGAAGATTATCGCTCTCGTCTGTCACTATGCTGTATTCGCCATCGGCAACTGCCCGCGCTGGTGTAGAAGCGTAAAGACGTGTCACGTCAGACACGCCACAAGCATTGTATGACCATACATATATTTTATATGTGACACTTGAATCCAAGGTTTGCTCGTATTTAACAGTCCTAAGCGTTCCCAAATCAATCGAAGTTTCATAATCGTCAGCAAAATTGTACTTATATCCATCGGCACCGTCTACCGGCTGCCATGTCCAGAGAATTGAATCCATATAGCAAACACTATCGTATGCCACAATCAAGTCGGGACGGATATTCTCAACATTTGTGAAATCGAATGTATACTCTGTGCTTTCAGATGGCGTATCAACAATTTCGCGCGTAATAACCTCGTTGCAAGTTGTAGAATACATTGTAAACCGCAACTGGTCGCCCGAATGGAACACGAACCTTCCTGCCGAATACAGCGACTTGGCGGAAACATTTGCACCAGAACCGACATACTGAACCGAGCAGCGCGAAGAAGTATCTTCGACGTTGACAACCGAAACCGAAGCATCCTGTCCGTCGCACGACAACTTTACAACTGCACTGCGAGGACAGCCGTAAACCTTAAAGACGTTGTAACCGTAATCTACGGAAAAATCACCACCGCAGCATTGGCGACCTGAAATGTCGAATACAGTGACATTTACATTATTTCCTGGCACAAAAGCATTTATCGCAACCGCCTTGTCAGAAGTATCGAAATGCCACGACTCCACTCTAAGCGAATTTACATCCGCTGATTCTTCATCGATACCAGCGAGAACGGTAACCTTTAATGTCTTAACCGGAGAATATATCATGGTATCGCAACCAGATGACAAGTTTTCAACATGAATGCTGTCGGGCGAAAGCTGAGACCCGCTCTGCTCCATTACAAAGCTGAACGTGAATCTCGCCCTTTGTGCCGACATCAATGCCGGCAACAAAACTAACATTGCGAAGAATAATATTTTCATTTTACACATAAGCATAATTTTTAGGAAACAAAGGTAAGGAAATTTTCAATTTGAAATTGAAATCTCCACAAAGACATTACAATTTTTAATTGTTCGGCTATACTTTCAAATTTTATCCTACGTCAACTCCTAATTATCCTTCCCCTTGAAACGATAGCTAAATCCTAATCCCACCCTTAAGCTGCTGCCTCTTACATTGCAATTCATATTGCCCGATATTTTTTCATCGCGATATAAATACATGTTTATTTCTTGCAGTGCATTTATTCCTTGTGCATAAGCAGCATACACATCAAACTGGAATCTTTCCTTTACCAGATACGACAATCCTATCCCAACCGAAACACCAAACGAAATCGGCAAATGGCCAAATTTAGTGCAGCCCATACTCAGGTCTTCCGTTTTTGGGAAAATTGAACGATGATCCGTATCAAGCGAAACAAATAGTCCTTCCTTTGTGTAAAGTGTGAAATTTCCAAAGCTAACAATGTCGGTTTTTGCCGACACGTTTATTTCATACATGAATTCGTCATGGTAAACGTGTTTAAAGTTTTTATAGACTTTTTCATATAAAACATAATCAATAAATGTAAACGACGCATCAATTCCAACCTTATCGTTGAACATTCGAGTAATTCCTATGCCCGCGGAGTAACCCCATGAAGAAAAATCTTTCTTATTAAATTCACCATCGCAATGTACTGGAACCATTGGCTTTGTATATGAGCCGAAAATGTTGATGCTTTTGTACTGCGACATTGCCGATAAACTTAATGCCAATACAAATATAAGTGTGACTATTCGTTTCATGACTTTTGTTATTTGAAAATTTTATGACAAAAGTAACTTTTTTAATGTTATACGAACTTTTAACGGAGAAATTTCTTTTTTGTTGCGCATAGCATAATAAAAAATTGTTCAAAAAAAAATTGCCGTCCAAACCAATACAGAGAAAATAAATCTTAACTTTGTGACTTATTTGCTAACAATAAAATTATATACTATGTCGAAGGAAAACATTGAATTTTCGGATGCTAAAGCATTAGGACTCAACGAAGAAGAATTTGAAAAGATAAAACAGTTGCTCGGCAGGACACCGAACTACACCGAACTGAGCATCTACTCCGTAATGTGGAGCGAACACGCATCGTACAAGAACTCGATCCGCTGGATTAAGACTTTGCCTCGCAAGGGCGGTTGCTTGCTTACTGGTGCCGGTGAAGAAAACGCAGGTTTGGTTGATATAGGCAACGGACTCGCTTGTGCTTTCAAGATTGAATCGCACAACCACCCGTCGGCAGTAGAGCCTTATCAGGGTGCAGCAACAGGCGTTGGCGGTATCAACCGCGACATCTTCACAATGGGTGCCCGTCCAGTTGCTCAGCTGAACTCACTGCGTTTCGGTAACATTGAGAACGAACATACCAAATGGTTGCTCCGTCGCGTCGTTAAGGGAATCGGCGACTATGGTAACGCTTTCGGCGTTCCGGTTCTTGGCGGTGAAGTGAATTTCGACGAATCGTACAACACCAACCCGCTTGTAAATGCAATGTCGGTAGGTATCATGGACAAGAACGATATGATTTCGGCAATTGCAAAGGGCAAAGGCAATCCTATTTATATCGTTGGTTCTTCAACTGGAAAGGACGGTATTCACGGTGCAACATTCGCATCAGCCGACCTCACCGAAGATTCGGCCGACGACATTCCATCAATCCAGGTTGGCGATCCCTTCCAGGAAAAACTTTTGCTAGAAGCTTCGTTGGAACTTGCTAAGACCGATGCAATAGTAGGTATGCAGGACATGGGTGCTGCTGGTATCATTTGCTCGACCTCCGAAATGTCGGCAAAGGGCGAAAGCGGTATGAACATCGACCTTTCGCTTGTTCCTCTGCGCCAGAACAACATGGAAGCATGGGAAATCCTGCTATCGGAATCGCAGGAACGTATGCTTGTCTGCATAAAGAAGGGCAAGGAACATATTGTTGAAGAAATATTTGCAAAGTGGGACCTCAACTGCGCTCGTATCGGCGAAGTTATCGACGAAGACAAGCTCATCTTCTCGTACAAGGGTGAAGTTGTTGCCGAAGTTCCTGCCGAAAGTCTTGTACTTGGCGGTGGCGCACCAGTTTACGAACGCGAATATGTAGAGCCGGAATTCATGAAGGACTACAAGCACTTCGACATAAATTCAATTCCAGAAGAAGACGTTGATTTGCACGATGTTGCAACCTTCCTCACAGGACATCCGAACATTGCTTCGAAGCGTTGGGTTTACGAACAATATGACTCAATGGTTCGCACAGTAAACATGACAACCAACAAGCCGTCGGATGCAGGTATGGTAAACGTAAAGGGCACCAACACAGCACTTGCACTCACAACCGACTGCAACAGCCGCTATGTTAAGGCCGACCCCGAAAAGGGTACCGCTATAGCAGTTGCCGAGGCAGCAAGAAATATTGCTTGTACAGGAGCAAAGCCAGTTGCAATTACCGACTGTATGAACTTTGGTTCTCCATATAATCCGCAGGCTTATTGGCAGTTTGTAATGTCTATAAAGGGTATGGGCGAAGCATGCCGTGCTTTCGACACTCCAGTTACCGGCGGTAATGTATCGTTCTACAACCAGACCACAATCGCAGGCAAGACCGAACCAGTTGACCCGACTCCAGTAATCGGTATGCTCGGCATTTTGTCAGACAAGAACAACCATGTTCCGCTGAACTTCGACCGCAAGGGCGATGTAATTTACATGATTGGCGAAAGTGCAGATGACATCAACTGCTCCGAATACCTATATTCATATCACAGGGTGAAGAAGTCTCCGGCACCTAAGTTCGACCTTGATTTTGAAGTGAAACTGTCAAAATTGTTGCAGGTTCTTGCAGCAAAGAAACTTGTGAAGTCGATGCACGATGTTTCAGACGGCGGTTTGTACATCACTTTGCTCGAGTCGGCAATGCCAAAGAACCTTGGTTTCGACATCACTACAGCAAGCGAATTCCGCACCGATGCCTTCCTCTTTGGAGAATCTCAAGGCCGCGTTGTAGTTTCGATGAACGAAGACCAGGAAGACGAATTCGTTGACTTTATGATGACGGAAAAAGTTCCGTTCTCGCTGCTCGGTCACGTCACCAAGGGCGAACTGCGAATCGACGATGAGTCGTTTGGTTTCATCAAGGACGCTAAGGAACTGTACGACAACGCCATCGACAAGATAATGGAAAAATAATTAATTGACAATACGATGAAACCTGGTGTAAAGAAAGCCATTAAAATTCCGTGCATTATCATTGGAGTAATCCTGATACTGCTCATAATAGTAAACTTCGCTGCAGGACCTATTGCAAAGAGTTACATCAATAACCACTGCAAGGAACTTTGCGGACGTACGGTAACGGTCGAGAAGATAAGAACCAACCTCTTTGTAGGCAAGGTGAAAATCATGGGATTGAAGATGTTGGAACTGAACGACAAGGATGAATTCTGCTCGTTCGATACGCTTATTGTGAAGATAAACCCGTTCAAACTCATAAGCAACGAGGTTAAACTCAACGAGATAACCCTCATCAATCCCAAGGCAGTGATTATTCAGGACGGCGATGCGTTCAACTTCGACAGTCTAATCGACTTCTACGCTTCCGACGAGGAAGAACCAGAGGAAGAAGACAGCACCAACTGGATTATCAACCTGAACGACATTACATTGAAGGGTGGTGAAGTTGACTATCGCGATGTTGCGATTGGCAGCCAGTTTAATATGGGCAACCTGCAGTTGGAAATCCCGCATATCTACTTCAGCGGCGAAGATACCGACGTTGGTATAAACCTTGATTTTGCCGAAGGCGGAAGACTTGGTCTCCAGGTTGCTTATGGAATGGAAAATGGCAAATACGCCCTCGATATTGACCTCGAGGACTTCTCGCTCGCACCAGTTTTCCCATATCTCAAGGAAAGTATGAATGTTTCATCGTTCGACGGCAAACTCACATCAAAGATTTCTGTCAAAGGTTCTACCGAGCACATAATGAACATTGTTGCAAACGGTGATGTTGAAATCAACAACATAGTATTGAAGGATATGGACGAAAACGATGTCATTACTGCCAATAAGATAAAGGTTGGAATCGATAAGATTGATACCGAAAAGAACTTATTTGCCTTCAACGAAATACTCATCGACGGAATAAAGACCGAGTACATTATCTACGACACTCTGCACGACAATATCGACAAACTTTTCATCGAGGACTCTGCAGACGAAGAGGAAGACAATGCCGAATCGAGTGGTGATATGAACCTGACTATCAAGAAATTTACTCTTGACAATTCCAGCATCGTATATACCGACAACTCTTTGCTCGAGAAGTTTGTGCTTCCGATAACAAGCATCAACGTAAATGCAAACAACTTGAACCTAGTTTCTCAGTTCGATGCTAAACTGAAGGCACAGGTCGGCGACAAGGGCGAACTGAAAGGTTCGTTTGTTGGTTCGCTGTCCAACTTCTCTAATATGAAACTCAATATTTCGCTCAAGAATATCAAGTTAAAGGACATGTCGCCTTACTGCGTACACTACACCGCCTACCCTATTACCGACGGTATTTTGTCGCTGTCGAGCATAAGCACAATCACAAACAACTACCTCAACAGTTCCAACGAACTCAACATCTTGAACTGCACGGTAGAAAAGAAGCGCAAGGACGTGAAGGCCGAATACAGCAACATTCCGTTGAAAGCAGGTCTTTACATCTTGTCCGACAGAAACAAGAAGATTTCTATCGACTTGCCTGTAACCGGCAACATCGACGACCCATCGTTCAAGATTGGAAAACTCATTTGGAAGACATTCTGCAACCTTATGGTGAAGATTGCAACCAGCCCGTTCGACGCTTTCAAGAAGAATGGTGGCGAGGACAATTTCCGCGATATGTATATGGACATTACCGACCGCAGTTTGACCGTTGAGAACTATCAGCAACTCAATAAGTTGTCTGAGGAATTGAAGGACATACTTGAAAGCAAGCCAGATGTAAAGATGTCGATAACACAGTCGCTGGATAGGACTACCAACTTGAACCAGATTGCACTTTTCCGTTTGAAGATGGATTATTTCCTTGCGGCAAACGACAAGTCTCGTGAGGACCTTACTGTTGAGGAATACAAGACTATTCAGGCGATAAGGGACAAGGATCCGAAATTGATTGACTATGCGAAGGAAAAAGCAAATGTCAGAAATACGACAGAAGCAGCAATGAAGTTGTATTCTGGTTCGGAAATCGAGGGTATGTACAAGATGATGAACAGCATGAGGGAAAGAAACCTGAGGGAGTACTTTGTTGGTCAAGGTATTCCGGCAGACAGACTAACTTTCCTCGACATCGACGAAGCCAGCCCCGACAAGAACCGAATCACAATCAAGTTCGGCATGGACTTGCCAGACAATGTTGACGACATTGAATTGGATGAAGAATAAATTGAAATAAAAAAATGAAAAGACGAGTTCAATGCTCGTCTTTTCTTCATAAATAGACATATATGATGAGAAATATAGCAATTATTGCTTTTGCAGTTATAGCATTCTTCCTTGCCTCGTGCAGCAACACTCCCGAACTCAAGGAACTTAAAATCCAGGAAAACGACGAATGTACTCTCAGCAGTCCGTCGCAAATTGCAAAGGCAAAAGATAGCACTATATGCATTGTTGATCGCGCACGTACATATTATATCGACACTCGCTCTGGTATGGTAAAAAGCATAAACTACGACGAAGTTTCTCATAGTTTTGCCCAGTTTCTGTCGCAAATTAGCGGCCAACCATTGACCGACAGCACGCCTATACAACCGCTTGCTTTACTCGGTTATGGCGATAGTAACAGTGATGCATTGTACGCCTATCCGTTGCCTGTAATCGATTCTACAGGTTATTCTATATTGCCAGCAACCGTATACCACAACGGCAAGGACTTCAAGATTCTGTTTGATGACAAAGGTGGAATCGCAATGAACATCCCGCAAGGCAATTTCTGCTATTACCTTTCCGACAGCATAATAGTCACCAACTGTGCATCGCAGCACGAAAGCGCACAAAAACCAGACAACATTCCAAGTTTGATGCTGTTTGTAAAGCAAAAATCCGATGAGTTTGTTCTGCAGAAAACCATAGACCTTCCGCGTCGTGAATCGGAAAACATGGCAGCCGAAAGCAACGTCATGAACCCGATATACACCTATGTTTCGCAACCGCAATTCTGCGTTTTCGGAGGAAAAATTTACGCATCGATTGCAGGTTCTGTCTTTGAGATTGCAAAGGACGGCACTGCAACAAAAATCACAGAATCGACTCGTACAATATATGCATTCAAGGTTGACGAAAAGGCAATTACCACTATCGAAGGCAGCGAAGGCAATTTCAGCAAGATTGTAGAATACGACCACGATGGCAAGCAGAAAGGCGAAACCGATCTTCCTATTTCGGCAGAATGCAAATGCAAGTGCTGCAAGTACATCGATGGCAAACTGTACATTATATACCTAAAAGGACAAAACTTTTTCTTAGCAACTATCTAATATGGAGTTCCGTACAAAAATAGACATTCCCACCTTCGGGTTTGAAATTTCATACGTAAACAGATGCATTTTCGTAGGTTCCTGCTTTGCCGAAAACATTGGCAATAAACTTACTGCAATAAAAATACCCACATCGGTAAATCCAACGGGCATACTTTACAATCCACTTTCGATATGCGAAAGCATAAAAAATGCACTTTCGGACAAAAAATATGGCGATGAGGATGTGTTTTTCTCTGGTGGAATATGGAATAGTTTTGATTTCCACAGTCGTTTTTCAAACCCCGACAAGACAACCTGCATTGCAAACCTAAACCTTGCAACACATACTTTTGCAAACGAAATTCGTAAGGCAGATGTTATGTTCGTCACATTTGGAACAGCGTATGTTTATGAATTAACTGATGGAAAAGTCGTTTGCAACTGCCACAAACAACCAGAAAACCGCTTTGTTCGCCACCTTTTGAAACCTCAGGAAATTGTTGATGCGTGGTCGGAATGCATTAAAATATTGACGGAAGCGAATCCGAAAATGCGCATAGTTTTCACTGTCAGTCCCATCCGTCATTGGCGCGATGGCGCACACCAGAACCAGATAAGCAAATCGACTTTACACCTTGCAATAAACGAACTTAACAACCAGTTTCCGCAGACTGCCTATTTCCCTGCCTACGAAATCGTTATGGACGAACTTCGCGATTACCGCTTCTATGCTGCCGACATGGTTCATCCGTCCGAAACTGCCGTGCAATACATCTGGGAACGTTTCGGCGAAACTTTTTTCTCGGAGAAAACCAAAACCAACATTGTAAGGATTGGCAAGGTAATAGTTGCAGCCAACCATCGTCCTACAAATCCGCAATCGGATGCTTATAAAGCATTTTGCGCTCACTATCTTGCCGAAATAGAACGCATAAAGGCAGAAATTGGCGATGTTGATTTCCACGATGAGGAGGACTTGTTTCAAAGATTCATCTAAACCGTTGAGCAAAAAATATCACATGAAAAGTTCGGTTATGTTGATGAATACTCTTAACTTTGCGCCCAAATTAGATTTGTCACGATGAAAAATTTCATAGAAGAACTCAAATGGAGAGGAATGCTGCAGGATATGATTCCTGGCACCGAAGAAGCACTACAGAAAGAACACGTTGCGGCATACGTTGGAATTGACCCGACTGCCGACTCGCTACATATAGGTCACTTGTGCGGCATAATGATGCTCAAGCACTTGCAGAACTGCGGACATAAGCCT
Organism: Bacteroidales bacterium; assembly: GCA_017651185.1. Classification (GTDB taxonomy): domain Bacteria; phylum Bacteroidota; class Bacteroidia; order Bacteroidales; family ML635J-15; genus Bact-19. Next base: position 13,870 of record JAGCDJ010000020.1, read on the forward strand.
ATCGCCCTTATCGGCGGTGCTACCGGTATGATTGGCGACCCGTCGGGAAAGTCGCTCGAACGCAACCTGCTCGACGAGGAAACCCTGCGTCACAACCAGCAGTGCATCAAGAACCAGCTCGCAAAGTTCCTCGACTTCGAATCCGATATTCCAAACAAGGCCGAACTCGTCAACAACTACGACTGGATGAAGGACTTTACCTTCCTCGAGTTCGCTCGCAAGGTCGGCAAGCTTATTACCGTCAACTATATGATGGCAAAGGACTCGGTAAAGAAGCGTCTCAACGGTGAAGCCCGCGATGGTATGTCGTTTACCGAATTCACATATCAACTTTTGCAGGGATACGATTTCCTGCACCTCTACCAGACCAAGAACTGCAAATTGCAGATGGGCGGTAGCGACCAGTGGGGCAACATTACCACCGGTACAGAACTTATCCGTCGTACATGCGGAGGCGAAGCATACGCACTTACTTGCCCTCTTATTACCAAGTCTGATGGTGTGAAGTTCGGCAAGACCGAATCGGGCAATGTTTGGCTTGATCCTGAAAAGACAAGTCCTTACAAATTCTACCAGTTCTGGCTCAATGTTTCGGACGACGATGCAAAGCGTTACATCAAGATATTCACCACTTTGGACAAGGAAACAATTGATGCGCTCATCGCACAGCACGACGAAGCACCAAACATGCGAATCCTCCAGAAGCGTCTTGCCGAGGAAATTACCGTTATGGTGCACTCGCGCAGCGAATATGATGCAGCCGTTGAAGCATCGCAGATACTTTTCGGCAATGCAACCAGCGACGCTCTTCGCAAACTCGATGAAAGGACTTTCCTCGCAGTATTCGATGGCGTACCTACATACAATGTTGCAAAGTCGAAGTTTGATGCAGGAATAAACGTCCTAGACCTTCTTGCTGGCGAAACCAACATTTTCCCATCAAAGGGCGAATTGAAGCGCACCATAAAGGGCAACGGCATGAGCATCAACAAGGAAAAATACTCCGACGAGGCTGGCATCATCAACGCCGACAACCTCATCAACGGCAAGTACTTGCTTGTGCAGAAAGGAAAGAAGAACTACTTTTTGGTAATAGCAGAATAGAAGTAGCTTGACTTTGCTTTAAAGCATTCACGAATAGAACTTGGCATTGTTTTTCTTCAATTGAAAGGCAATGCCAAGTTTTTTTAAGTATCTGCTACAAATCAATAACTACACAATATCGTATAATATCAAACGATTATGAATTATAGAACTTATCCCATACCGTCATTTCGGAAGTCAGACTGAACACGCGAAACGGAATGGGGAGCGTTGTGAAGACGACTATCCGAAATCTCCCATTATATATTGTAAGAATGAGATTCCGCACAAGCGAACTCACACGACACGTTCCTTAGTCGGTTCGTTCGGCTTTGTGGAATGACTTCAAGAGACTTTAGCCGACATCAATAGTTTTTATGTGTTTTTTACAAAATACACTTTCGCACAAAAAGTGTTCTTTATAAAAAACACTTTTGATATATTTTTGTATTTTACAAAAAACACTTATCCGAACGCAACGCCCTAGTGCTGTTTTCCACAAGATACCATTGTGGGCTTTCGGAATGCTGTATTGATGATTGCTAGGGACATTTTTCTGTTTCTTTTTTGTCTAATATGATTTATTTTTGCAACTCAAATAAATATATACGAATATGAAGAAAATATCATTACTACTTGTTTGCCTTGCATTGATTTTCGCATCGTGCAACAAAGATGGCAAGAAAGGTGGAAACGCTGACGGTCCGGTAGCATATCAGCGTGACTTGACCGAAGAAGAAATCCAGAACGGAATCCTTACTCCCGAAGTCCTTTGGAAATTTGGACGCTTGGGCGATATGCAGGTTAGCCCTGATGGAAAGACCGTTCTTTACACCGTAACTTACTACAGCGTAGAGACAAATGGTTCTAACACACAGATTTATTCTATTCCAGTAGAAGGTGGTGAAGCAACAAGACTTACCAACGACGAAAGCATTTCGTGCTTCAACCCACGCTGGACTAAGGATGGAAAGATTGCCTACCTCTCAACCGAAGATGATGCCGTACAAGTGTGGACAATGACTGCAGATGGCAAGGACAACAAGAAGATTTCGAACCTTGCATTTGATGTAAATTCATTCAAGCTTTCACCGACTGGCGACAAGATTATGCTCATCGCCGATGTGAAGATGGATGAAACTCCAGCCGAAATCTATCCCGACTTACCAAACACCAACTGCATCATTGCAACCGACCTTATGTACCGTCACTGGAACGACTGGCACGACTACAAGTATTCGCACATTTTCGTAGCCGATTTCAGCGACAACATCACAACTGCTGCCGACATTATGGAAGGCGAAAAGTTTGATTCTCCGCTTAGCCCCTACTTCGACGATGCAGAAATCGCTTGGAGCAACGACGGAAAGTGCATTGCATACACTTGCAAGAAACTCAGCGGTAAGGAATATGCAGTCAGCACAAATTCAGATATTTACCTATATAACTTAGAGGACGGCACAGTAAAAAACCTAACCGAAGGTATGATGGGTTACGACAAATATCCTGTTTTCTCTGCTGACTCGAAGAAATTGGCTTGGATTAGTATGGAAACTCCTGGTTACGAATCTGACAAGGAACGCCTCTTTGTAATGGACCTCGAATCGGGTGAAAAGAAATATGTCACCGAAAAATGGGACTATGGCTGCTCGAATGTCGTTTGGGACAACGAAAACGCAGACAAATTGTACTTCACAACCGTGCTCAACGCAACATTCCAGATTTTCTCAGTTGACCTCAACACATGCGAAATTGCACAGCTTACCAAAGGTCAGCACGATTTCACAGGACTTGCTGCTTGCGGAAACGACTTGCTTGCTTCAAAGACCTCAATGTCGATGGCAACAGAACTTTTCGTAGTTGACAAGAACGGACAGGAACGCCAGCTCACCAATGTAAACAAGAACATCTACGACAAGATTGAAATGGGTCGCGTAGAAGAACGCTGGGTTACCACCACCGACAACAAACAGATGCTTACTTGGGTAATTTACCCGCCAAAGTTCGACTCCACAAAGGTTTATCCTGCAATACTTTACTGCGAAGGCGGACCACAAAGCCCAGTATCACAGTTCTGGTCGTACCGCTGGAACTTCCAGATTATGGCAGCAAACGGTTACATCGTAATCGCACCTAACCGCAGAGGTCTTCCAGGCTTCGGAACCGAATGGAACGCACAAATTTCAGGCGACTACGGTGGACAGAACATGAAGGACTATGTTTCTGCTGTAAACGCAATAAAGACTGAATCTTACATCGACGAAGACCATATTGGCGCAGTTGGTGCAAGCTACGGCGGATTCTCGGTTTACTGGCTGGCAGGACACAACCAGGACAGCTTGTTCAAGGCATTCATCGCACACTGCGGAATGTTCAACCTCGAATCACAGTACGCAGCAACCGAAGAAATGTTCTTTGTAAACCATGACCTCGGCGGACCATACTGGGAAAAGGACAATGCAATCGCACAGAAGTCATACGAAACCTCGCCTCACCACTTCGTACAGAATTGGAACGCACCTATATTAATATTCACAGGAGGCAAGGATTTCCGTATTCCTTACACCGAAAGCTTACAGGCATTCAACATGGCACAAATGCGTGGCATAGAGAGCAAGTTGGTGGTATTCCCAGAAGAAACTCACTTCGTTTTGAAACCACAGAATAGCATTTTGTGGCAGCGCGAATTCAAGGCTTGGCTCGACAAGCATTTGAAGAAATAAGCATTAAGATTGCATAATAAAAAAGCACATTGAACTTTCAATGTGCTTTTTTTGTTGACTGATCAATACAATACCATCACCGTTTCAAAACTTTGTACATCATTTTTCCACCTGAAACGAAATTATTATTAAATTCGCGACAAATATATAAGTAGATTTTATGAAGAACACATTGACATTATCAATTATATGCATGATATGCATAATGTTACAGTCGTGCATGCCAAAGACAACGACCAAACCGCTTGCACATGGAAATCCTGGAGACCTCATCGTTGTAATGAGCGACGAAAACTGGAACGCAGAAGCGGGTGACAGCATTAGGGCAATATTTTCGGACTACTGCCAAGGTCTTGCATACGAGGAACCAATAATGGACGTACACCAGATTTCATACGATAAATTTACGGAAATAAACCAGTTGCATCGCAATGTAATATTCTTCGAAAGAATAGCAGGGCAGAAAAACGGCACGTTAACACTCGAACAGGACAAATACGCGCGCAAACAAGTTTTTGTAAAGATAACAGCGGCAAACCAGACCGACTTCGTCAAAACGCTATGCGAAAACCGCGACTACCTTGTACGCTTGTTCCTCACTGCCGACCGCGACAGGTATATAAGTTCGTTCGACAACAGTCGCAACAACATTGGAGAAAAGCAATTGGCCGATACATTCAACATAAGCATTTCGTTGCCATCGGTATATAGGATAGACGAATTCCTGCATAAATTTTCATGGATTTCATACGAGACAAAAAAGACCACACATGGAATCTTCGTATACGAATACCCGCTTACCGACACGACGAATCTTTCGTTAGAACAAATAATTGCCATGCGAAACGAAGTGCTGAAAACAAATGTTCCGGGCGGTCGCGAAGGTTCGTACATGACAACCGAAACAAAATTCGACTACCCCGTGATGGAAACAATAATGCACAACGGCACAAAAACAGCAGTAGTTCACGGACTATGGAAAATGCATGGCGATTTTATGGGCGGACCGTTTGTCAGCTATAGCAAAATTGATGAGGCACGTCAACGCGTTGTATGCGTAGAAGGTTTTGTTTATGAACCCAACGCACCGGTTCGCGACAGAATTAGAAACATTGAAGGTATTATTTATACATATTCACTTAGATAAACAGAATAACAAATTATGAATCAAACACTTGTTGCAGAGAATGTCGTCAAGAAATATTCGAGCCACCTCGCACTCGACAAAGTGTCGATTTCGGTTCCCGAAGGTTGCATTTTCGGACTGCTAGGTCCAAACGGCGCAGGCAAGACGACTCTGATACGAATAATAAACCAGATTACAGCACCCGACGAGGGTTCGGTATATATTAATGGAGAAAAACTCTCAGGAAAACACATTGCACAAATTGGCTACTTGCCCGAAGAACGTGGACTATACAAAAAGATGGCTGTGGGCGAACAGGCATTGTACCTCTGCCAGCTCAAGGGAATGAAAAAAGCCGATGCTACCCGCGAACTGAAAAAATGGTTCGAGAAATTCGAGATTCAAAACTGGTGGAACAAGAAGGTTGAGGAACTTTCGAAAGGTATGCAGCAGAAGGTTCAGTTCATAACTACTATTCTTCACAAACCGAAACTTCTCATCTTTGATGAGCCGTTCAGTGGATTCGACCCTATAAACGCAAACTTGCTTAAGCAGGAAATCCTTGAATTGAAGAAAAACGGTTCAACAATAATTTTCTCCACCCACAATATGTCGTCGGTTGAGGAAATTTGCGACTACATTGCATTGATAAACAAGTCGAAGAAGATCCTCGAAGGCGAAGTTAATTCCATTCGTCGCGAATATGCTCCCGACATCTACGAGGTGCAGTATTCGGGATATTTCAACAAGATGATTGCAACGCTGACATCCGACTACAAGATTTTGGACGTCAAGGAATTCGAAGGCGGAAGCAAGATGAGCATCGAATTGCTCAACAAGGAGATGACCAACAACGACATCATCTCGCGCCTGACAAATTTCGGCAACATAGAATCGTTCCAGAAAGCACTGCCGAGCATGAACGATATTTTCATCAGAGTGGTAAGTAACACAAATTCAGAACAAGCGCAAGCACAAAATTAAGAATATGAGCAAGATAGGACTTATTATAGGAAGAGAATACAAAACCCGTGTTCGCAAGAAATCATTCATAGTAATGACAATTCTAGGCCCGATTTTGTTCGCAGCCCTAATGGTGGCACCGGCAATTCTTATGCGCCTGGAAGATGATGACTTCAAGAATATTGCAGTAATCGATGAAACAGGATTGTTCGACCAATATTCGCTGAAAAACACCAAGAGCATAAACTTCGATTTCGTATCCGAAAAATATTTCCGTGGCAACTACTACGACCTTTCCGAAGCGAAGGCAAACCTCAAGGATTCTGACCATTACGCATTGCTTTACATTCCAATAAACGCATTGTCGGCAAACAACGGTTCGGTGCAACTTTTCTCGTACCAGCAACCTAATATGGGACTGAAGATGCACATTTCCAATGGAATAGAAAAGAAAGCAGAGGAAATGAAACTCAGCAAGAAAGCCGAGGAACTTGAAATCACCCAAAAAGAAATCGACAATATTCTAATGGTTGCCAACACATCGATAAACGTGATAACCACAACCATGAATGACGATGGAACCGAAAAGGAATCGTCTACGACAGTGGCAATGATAATAGGTTACATCTGCGGTTTCCTAATCTACATGTTCATATTCATGTACGGCTCGATGGTGATGAACGGCGTAATCGAGGAAAAATCGAACCGAATTGTAGAAGTTATTGTTTCATCGGTAAAACCATTCCAACTTATGCTTGGCAAGATTATAGGCGTGGCGCTAGTAGGAATTACGCAGTTTGTCTTGTGGGTACTGCTAACACTTGGAATAGTAAGCGTAACTTATGCAGTGTTGCAGAAGGATTTTTCCACCGCCGACCTTAATCCGCAGACTCAGATTATGGGTTCGACGCTAACCGATGCTACCGATGTCAATACCGACGACATGGCAAAGTTCGATGATATAATGAAAGCAATGAATTCGGTGAATTATGTTGGATTGTTGCTGATGTTCCTGTTCTACTTCATAGGTGGTTATCTGCTATATGCAGGAATGTTTGCAATAGCAGGTTCGGCTGTCGATAACGAAACGGACACACAGCAGTTTATGCTACCAATAACAGTACCGCTTATCCTTGCAATTTTTGTAATGCTTTCGGCAATCAACAATCCCGACGGCAGTCTTGCGTACTGGTTCTCTATAATTCCTTTCACATCACCGATAGTGATGCTGGTAAGGATTCCGTTTGGCGTACCTTTCACCGACATTATCATATCAATGGTTCTGCTTATTGCAACTTTCATTGCAATGACATGGCTTGCAGCCAAGATTTATCGCGTTGGAATACTGATGTACGGCAAGAAGACCAACTACAAGGAACTGTGGAAATGGTTGAAGTATAAAAACTAAAAGGGATTTATAAGGGGGAGCAATCCCCTACTCGTCCCTGCCGGCAACGTAACTGCGCCACTTTTCGATGCAACGCGTCATGTCCTCGGGAAGTTCCGACTCGAAATACAATTCCTTACGGGTGACGGGATGAATAAAGCCAAGCGACTTGGCATGCAACGCCTGGCGAGGAAGAATCTTAAAGCAATTCTCGACAAACTGCTTGTATTTGGTAAATGTTGTACCCTTTAGAATTTGGTCGCCTCCATATTCCCAGTCGTTGAACAGCGGATGCCCGATATGCTTGAAATGAACTCTTATCTGGTGCGTCCTACCCGTCTCAAGGCGGCATTCCACAAGATTAACATAACCTAGTCTTTCCAATACTCGCCAATGGGTTATTGCCTCCTTGCCGTAATCGCCTTCGGGGAATACGTCCATAACCTTGCGGTTCTTAAGATTGCGGCCTACGTTTCCTATAATCGTACCCTCATCTTCTGGCATATTGCCCCACACAAGCGCATTGTATGCCCGCTTGCACGTATGGTAGAAAAACTGGCTTGCAAGTCCTTCGCGGGCGACCTCCGACTTTGCCACGACTAGCAATCCCGACGTATTCATATCTATACGGTGAACTAGTCCGGGACGGAAAGTATCGGCATTGAACATTGGCAAATCCTTGAAACGATAGGCAAGCGCATTGACCAAAGTTCCCTCAAAATGCCCCAGACTTGGATGAACAACCATACCCGCCGCCTTGTTGACCACAATCAGGTCATCGTCTTCATAAACCACATCAAGCGGAATGTTTTCGGGAATTATACTGGTATCCTGCTTTGGAAACGATAGTTTTATGCTTATGTCGTCGTTGGGTTTTATCTTGTAGCTGCTACGTACTGGTTTTCCATTGACAAACACGAAACCGCCCTCTGCAGCAGACTGTATCCTATTGCGCGAAGTGCTTGGCAGACGCAACGACAAATACTTGTCTATTCGCATTGACTTCTGACCAGGTTCTACCTCCAAGTGCCTATGCTCGAACAACTCGCCTTCGCCAGAACCACCTTGATAATCCTCTGACTCGAGTTCGTCAAGTTCCTCGAAATCTTCAAGTTCTTCAAAATCCTTATCCATACGGGCTAACGCATTATCAATATCTTAGCAGTCTCAAATAACTTTTTGTCGGAATACGGCTTCACAAAATAAGTACCGTCGGGCAAAGACGAGACGTTTATCGAACCCGCAGCATCAGACTGCATTACCAAACGACCTAGACTATCATATATCATCACACCGTCGATGTCGGATTCGGTTTCCACTGTTATTTCATCGGAAGCAGGGTTCGGGAATACGCTACATTGCTGAGAAATGCGCGTAACTGGTGCAGAAGCATAGTTCCTTACCTCGTATCCGAAAACAGGACGAATCATCAGCGCACCCGAGATTATCGAGTTCTGCCATGTTCCCGAGACGTTATAAAATATCTTGTCGTGAGCATCGTTTTCGGTATCAAGACCGCAGTTGAGCATATCGTTTGTCGTCTTTATCCATCCCACATAGAACGGACCATTGATTACCACTGCTGTATCTAACGGATAATAGACGTAACCGTTTATCTCGTTCAAAAACGCAGGGCGCACGCCCAATCTGCTAACAATTGTATCGCCCGGGACGCCATTGTCATCCTGCCATACGGTAAGGTAGAAATACTTCACATTGCCGTCGTTCTGCGTGCGGTTAAAATAAATGTAAACACCAAACAGAGTATCGGTCATATATGGTTCGAACTTGTATGCCAGACTTGCATTTGCAGTCCCTTGCCCCGAAATTCCATATCCTTTCTCGGCAGTACCATCGTCGTAAGCATAATAATTCTTGAAATCCTGATAAAACCTTACTGTATCATTCCAACGGTAATAGTCGCGGGCTTGTGCGACATCGGTCTTTAGGTTGGCACGAACAAGGAATTTGGCAGAATCGTCGTTCTGGTATGTTTCCTCGTTGAATAAATAGCAGAACTTCTTCGTGTAGCTTATTTCCTCGTTGGCATTTATGTTTTCGCTATCATCACCGCAATAGTTATCGATATAAGTACGGGCAGGTATAAGCGACGATTGCTCGTCCTTGTCGAACACGTCGTACTGGCGGTTGATATTGTGTACAGCATTCTGCAAATTGGCATAAGTAAATGTTATGGAATCGTACACCGCCTCGCGTCCCTTTGATATAAAATGCCGCCATGGCACGTAGGTGTAGTCCTTAAGGAAAGGACCGACATTCTTCGTCATAGCCACATCCTCGATGATTGTGTCGTTTGCCGACCGTCCAGCATCAAGAATAATGAAGTCAAGGTTCCACTGGTCAACATTGCTCTGCCAACTTGGCTCGTAATTTGAACTGATGCTCACATAGTTGAGAAAACGGAAACGGAATCCTTTTTTCAGCCATACCGAATCCTTTACAGCCACAAGCACCTGCTCAAATTCATCCATTGCAGTACCGCCAGAAACCCTCCACACACTGCTCCATTCATCGTCGTCGACAGAATAGAACTGAAGTACAAGCGAATCACGATATTCGGGCATATTGCCGTTGCCACCGCACTGGTAGAAAAAACTCAAATATATCGAATCCGAGGGATTGCGTTGCAGGTTTATAGGTTTTGATGTCAGATAATCGGACACTTCAGACATCCCATAAGGCAATGTTGAATATACATTTCCGTGCTCGTCGAGAGCATCGAGTGTAACAACACCAATGGAAATGGGATTCTTGGCGCACGAGTTGTTTACAAAAGCATATTTGTCGGACCATTTTGTAGAATCGGGATACATGTACGATGCCGAAAAGTCGTCGAAGAACGGCAATTCGAGAGTGTCAGATGTTGCCACCTTTTCTCCGCACTTGCCGAAATATCTTGCGCTGTAGTCGCGCAACGCAGGATTTCCGCAGTCTATCACAACTTCCTGCGCAAAGAGACCGAAGGCACTGACAGCAAACAACAATATCGAAACTAACCTTTTCATACAAAACATTTTAGGTTATTCATCAAAATTAGTGCCATCGGATGCTGGCGTTTCGTCCAACTTGCTCATTTCTTCGAGCGTTGAAGTTGTTTCTTCCTCTTCCTCATCCTCTTCTTTTGAGTTCGGGTCGCGACCAGCAACAACAAAGTCGATGCGAGAACCTTGCTTTATCTCTGTTCCAGGTTCAATCGGGCGACCATTGTACATCTGCTTAAGCACAATGTTGACCACTTCGCCATCCTTTTGCCATTTTACGCTTCCCATCTTCAGTTTCGAATGCTTCAACCTGACAGACAAAGTCTTGTATTGTTCACCGACAAACGATGGCATCCTGACCATAATTTCGTTCGAAGTATTTATTTTCATGTAAACTGTGCGGCCATGCTTCACAAGCGACTCCTTTGCAGGATTCTGCTCAACAACAACGCCCTTTGGCAATGAATCGATCAACAACGTATCGACAACCGCATATCCAAAACCCTCCTCTTCAAGCAAAGCAATTGCCTCGTTAGCATCCATTCCAACCACTGTAGGCACCGTAACCGCCTCACCGTGTCGCGTACACGACTTCAGAGAAACCATCAGAATCACTATTGCTATAACAAATAACAAAATGATTCCCAATATGTTGAACCAAAAAGCACGACTAAATATAAAATTAAAAAACTTCTTCATGACAATACAAAAAATCAAGTTGTAAAGTTAATACTTTTTTTTGAAACTGCCGCATCGTACAGAAATTCATATAAAGCACAATACTAACGAAGAAAACATGAATTCAGTATTCCGAAATTAAATTATTTTTGCACAAAAATGCAAACATGGCAGAACGACTGATGCTGATATGCGGACCTTGCAGTGCCGAAAGCGAGGAACAAGTAATGACGACGGCCAAACAACTTAAGGAACTCGTCGGTCCAGACTATTTCCGTGCAGGAATATGGAAACCCCGCACACGCCCCGACACGTTCGAAGGAATGGGCGAAAAGGGTCTGGCATGGATGCAACGCGTTCAGAAAGAACTTCAAATTCCTGTAATAACAGAAGTTGCAAGCGCAAACCATGTTGAAAAAATTGCAGAATACGGTTTCGAAGCATTCTGGATAGGAGCACGAACATCCGCCAACCCGTTTTCGGTACAGGAAATAGCAGAAGCAGCACGTGGCGGACATTTCAAAATTTTCGTAAAGAACCCAGTAAACCCCGATATTGACCTGTGGTGCGGAACGATAGAACGTTTCCGGAAATCGGGTTTCGACGACATAGTTGCCGTCAGCCGCGGATTCTATCCATTTTCAAAGACACACCTGCGAAACCTGCCATGCTGGGAAATTCCCATAGAACTAGCAAGACGAATGCCCGACATAAAAATCATCTGCGACCCAAGCCACATCGCCGGCGACACAAAATACATAGCAGGAATTGCGCAACAGGCAATCGACTTGAGCATGAGCGGACTGATGATTGAATCGCACTGCTGTCCAAGCCAGGCATTCAGCGATAGCAAGCAACAACTCACTCCTACAGAAGTAAAGGACCTCATCGACAACCTGAAATTAAAGAATTCTGCAATCAACGACCGCAACTTCGAATTGGAATTAGGCAAACTACGCGACAAGATAGACATACTTGACTACCAACTCATTGACATTCTAAAACAACGCTTTGCGATTACAAACGAAATTGGAGAAATAAAAAAGTCGCACAACGTTGCAGTACTACAAATCGACCGCTGGAAAAAAGTTCTTGAATCGCGAAGCGAATACGCAAAAACTCTTGGACTTTCGCAGGAACTCATTAGTGCCTTATTCTCCGAAATCCACAAAGAATCGATTAGGGAACAGCAAGAGGACTGTTGAACTAGTTGTCATTCATTTCCATCCAGCATTATGAATGCAGCCCAGAATCTTGGATTTTCGAAGTCTTTTGTTGTCTTCAATTTATGCTGTGCCTTAAGGAATGCTTCACGTTTCGACATCCCTGCCATCAGATTTGAGTAGAACTCGGTCATCATCAACTGTGTAGCATTGTCGTCAACCGACCAGAGGCTCATTATAAGCGTATGCACACCTGCTTTCTTGAATCCGCGCTGAAGTCCGAAAACGCCTTCGTCGGTAATTTCGCCAAGTCCGGTCTGGCAAGCGGATAGAACTACCATATCGGCATCACGCAAGTCCATATTGCTTATCTCCTTTGCTGTAAGCACTCCATCTTCAACTCCTTCGGGAACTGGTTGGTTTGTCCAGATGTTGTTGGCCCCTGCAAGCAAAAGTCCCGACAAGTTGAGCGACTGCTCGGAATTGAGAATTGTATCGGCAGGCATGAAAAATCCGTGTGTGGCAATATGCAGAAGCGAAACCTTCTTTCCCGACAAATCCTTGAACGATTCTTCGTTGGCAGCCTCACCAATATGCATGTCAACCTTTATTTTTCCAGCTTTCAGTTTAGCATTAATGGTTTCCACTTCGGTTTTGGTACCAGGTAGGTAGCTCAAACTCGACCTTTCTTCGTCCTTGCTGATGTCGGCAAATGAATTATATGAAGCGGTTCTTGTTCCAAAGCGTTCGCTTTCGCGCTTCATGGATGCCGTGTCGGAATCGTAGCTTATACCACCGTAAAGCACAGCCTCGTCAAATGGACGTGGCGAATAGTCCATGGCAAGGAAGCGAGTAGAAGATACACGGTAGATTTCGTAGGTGTCCGAAATCGACTTTGTGGAATTAATCATCGCGTACTCTATTGCTACCTGATGCAGTAATCCTGTTGGTGCAAAATATATGCGTGCGTTTGGCGTGAAATACTTTTCCAAAGGCTTCCATATTGCATTGTAAAGATCGGTGGATGTATATACGCCCATACGTCTGTCGCGCAAAACTGTTGCACCGCGGTCGTCCGATGGTTTTTCGGGCATAACGCCTGTGCGCAAAAGTCTTTGCAAGTCCTTTTCGGTGCATAGCGGAACAAACATAGGCGATTTCATGAACTTGTTGACCAAAAGTGCTGCATAGCGGGTTTCGGTGGAGTCGACTTCGTATCTTGTAAACTCTACAGCCACATCGCCCTTGCGCATTGCCGACTGCACATCTTTCCATGTAAGTCCGATTGATGCATTGAAGCCTCCATATTTTTCAACTTTGGCAACTAACTCTCGCTCAGCTGTGTTTATCTTTTCTTTCAGTTCACGGCAATCGATATATCTATCCTCAACCGGCATTTCGTAAGCCTTGCCGAGCTTGTTCTTCATGGAAATGAGGTTAGCATAATCGGAAATTAGCGCAGAATCGCCACTTTCGTAAACAGAACGCGTAAACTCAATATCGGATGTAAGCAGCAAGCCCTTGGTAATCAGCTCGGCATTATAGGCTCCGCTCGAAATTACATCATTGTTCGGCAATTTGCTTCCGCAACGAAGTATGTGCTGGCTCATATCCTTGTTTTTCTCCCAGTACATTTCGCGTTCGGCGGAAGTGAGGAAAGAAAAGTCGTTTGCAACATGCTTCCTGTTTATTTCCATTGCTTCTGTGAAACTTTCAGCTGCCTTGTTGTACTCGCCCATCGCAAAATATACATCACCTATACCGTTGAAAGTTTCGGCGTAAGTAGGATGTTTGTCGTCGTAGATGTTACGTAAAATAGATAGAGCTTCGTTGTAATTTTTCAGTGCCTTGTCATACTCTCCTCTCGACTTGTAAGTCAGTGCAATATTGCAAAGTGTTGTTGCATAGTGCGAACTATTTTCTCCGTATGCTTCCTTGTTTATCGAAAGGCTTTTTTCCAAAAGTGGCATTGCTTCGTTGTATCGACCTAACATAGTATATGAAGTACCTTTGTTTTCGTATAGCACAGCATATTCTGCCAGGTTGTCGCTTTGTATTCTGTCCAACATTGCGAGAGCATCATCGTAATAGTCAATGGCAACCCTGTATTTTCCGGTCTTCTTGCAGAAATTTCCAAGATTGTTGAGAGTCTGTACCTCGGCAAAACTATCGGCACCTTTGTATACCCTTATCGACTCCTGAGCCAAAATGTAGCATTTGTATGCACGGTCGTAATTGCCAACGGCTACATAGGCGTTACCAAGCAAATTGCATATTGTAGCACAAATATCGCTGTCAACATAGGTATATTCAAAGCGCTTGAATTCGGGTTCAAGGCATCCGATAACCGAAACATATTCTCCCATTTCGGCATAGGTGGATGATATTGCATATTTTGTGGCGAAATAATTATCGCTTATCTCGTTTTCATCGAAATGCGACATCAAATAGTCGTAATATACAAATGCCTTGTCGTAGTCGTGAAGCGTTGTATTTATATAGGCGGCATAAAGCATCATAGTATAGTCAATTTCATAATACTCGTCTCTGGATTCCAAGCGCTTGTAATAATCCAGAATAAGGTCAAAATTCTTCAATGCTTCACGGGTTTCTTCCTTCCCGGCTAACGCAAGGGCCTTGTAAAGCAAGTAATAATAATGAACTTCTGCATAGTTACTACCCGAAATGCTATTACTCTGCGGCAGGAACCTGTCAAGTTCCGACATGTAATCCAAAGCGGAATCGTATTTTTCGGATATATATTCGATATAACCCATGTGAAGCAACGAATACTCGTAAATTATACTGTCGTTACTTGTATTATAGCCGTCGCGCTCAAACAGATTCTTTATCTTGCCATAAGTTTCAATAGCATACGGTCTGCAATCGCTGATATTATTGGATCTTATGCTAGTGTTTAGCATATATAGGTATTGGTACAGTTTTTCCAGTTCGCTCTGTTCCTCCATACCATAAATGTCGGTATCATAAGTGTCGTCGCCAACCCAAAATTCGCCATCGTCGCTCTCTTCCTGCTTGAATTTTTTCGATAGTTTTTCATACTGTTTGGAGTATTTCTTGGCATCATTGTAGTTTTGGTTCGAACGACAAATGTCTGCAAGTTTGTGGACTGTTTCGCAATAAATATATTTTTTTTTCATGCCTGCCTTGTCCATCAGCGCAAGAGCCTTCTTGTAGCAAAGTATGGATGAATCGTAGTTTAAAAGCAGGGAATACAATTCTGCTTTCCGGGTGTTGACTTGTATTTTTAAGGTTTCCAATTCTTCCTCCTCTATATAATCGGTATGCTGTTCAAGATACGATTCAATTTCATCGAGTGTCCTAATAGATAACTCGTGATCGTATTTTTTTTCTCCATAATCCAACAATTCTCCCAGAATTTTCATGCAACGATTATTGATGAAGATATTGGTTGGCAGTGTTTTATATGCATTATACGCAGCTGTGTAATATTCAATCGGTTCTTCTTTGGCTAAGGCAAGTTCGTAAAGCGTATTTGCATAGTTTCGAGTATTAGTCAGCGACAAGGCTTCGAACATTTCCTTTGCTTCCAACAGCATTTGCGTACCCTTGAAACCCTTGGCAGCATCGCAAATGTACTTTCCTACATTGTATAGCGAATAAGCATAGTATATACTATCGGTGTGGGTGGCATTTCCCTTTGCAAAATAATCCTCGAATGCAATCATTATCGGACGAGTGCTGTTTATACGCTCGCTTGGATTTGTCGAACTGCGTTTCATAATGGCACACACGGCATCGTAGCGCAACGAATCGCAATGTGTTCCCTTGGTAGGACGGAAAGAGCTACTGTATAGTTGTTCTACCTCGTCATCGTCAACTGCTACCGTCAAGAAGTCGGAGATTGACATGTAGGAGGTCGGAACAATAGCTTCGTCAATGTCATTTACTTCATTTTCAATTATATAATTGTATTCCTTGCGATATTTTTCGGCTTCCTTTTGGTTGCCTGCCGTTTCGTAGGCTTCGGCTAACTTCAGTATCACATTTACATTTCCACCATTTGTACTGTCGTCGCTATTGTAGGCTTGCAGGTAGTATTCGATGGACTTGTCGATGTTGCCTTTCTGCATATAGCATCTGCCGATGTTGGTAAGAGAATAGATGTACTGGTCAATGTCTTTGTCGCGGCTAAAATCTGCCATTTTTTCGTAGTATAGGATGGCTTTGTCGTAGTCGTGAAGTCCATCGCTGCTATATTGGTCGCCTAGTGCTGTCAGAATGTTAATAATGCGTTGGTTACGGTAGTCGTTGCTTGGCAGCTTAGTGAAGATGTTGAGTGCTGCCTCGGCATATTTCATTGCAGTTTCCCAATCGTTGCGTCCATTGTTGTAAATTACAGCGATTTCATACAATATGTCGGCGTGGGGTTCAGAAATTGCATTTTCGGGAGAAACACAAAGTTCGTCTGCCGATTTCAGGTAGCGTGTGGTGCGGGCTGTCATCAGAGCCGTATTTTCATCGTCGTCAGAATTTAGCGATGCATTCCAGCATTGCATAGCGATATGATACAGTGACTTTGCATACATCATACTATCGGCAGTGCTTTTCATTCCCTCTTTTTCAAACAAGCCTTGCAGTTCCTCAAATGGCAGCATGGCTTCCTCAACATTGTAGCTGTCCAAAAGTTTGTTGTAAAGTGAATCGCGGTGGTTTGCTGGATTTTCTATCGGCTGGTAAATAATAGGTATATATGCGTCTATTGAATATTCCTCATTCGAAACGATAAGATCTTTGTATTGTTCAAGACTGAAATAATGTTCCGAATCTTTGCCGCCTGCCTTTTCTTCGGCCTTTAAGGCTTCGTCTATAGCTTCTTCGGCCTTGCCGTATTCATTAATATTCATGTATGCGAAAGCAACCTCCTCCATGGCATTAGAAAGTTCGTGGTACTGCTTTTTGAGATATTTCTTAGTGAAATCAGCATTCAGCAAAGCATAGCGCAGGTGCTTTTCATAGTCAACCAAATCGTACGAATAGTATGATTTTAGCACTTCGAGCATTTCGAAGCACCGCCATACATCATCGTTGTCGAGTTTGTCGGTCTTTGCATACACAGACATTGCCGTGTCGTAGTAGGGGATGCACTCTTTAAAATAAAAGTTCTGCTGCCTGTATAATCCTACATGAAACATCATTCGGGCGTATGGCAGTTCTCCAATTTCAGTTGCCGACATATCTTTCGAGACAAATTCATCGTAAGCCGAAACATATAGTTCGTTAGCTTCGCCAAGGCAGTCGGCAATAATGTCGGCATCGCTTGAAAGACAAGATTTCACAAGGGATTCAGCTTTTTGTATTTTATTTTCAATCTGCGAGAACGCGTGCAAACAGAATGGAATTGTCGCTAAAAGTAAGACAAGTCTTTTCATATAAATTTTTTTTCTGCAAAGTTATGTATATGTGGGGAATATGCAATACGACAATGATATTTTCAAAAACAAATATTGGTTTCCGTCAAACATTCTCGTCCATATAAAAAAAACTGCGTAGCACCCAAAAGCACTACGCAGTCTTTCTATGAAACACTTATTTTTCTAAACCAATCCTGAGAATCCCATGAAAGCAAGTGCAAGGATGCCAGCAACTACGAGAGCTGCAGGAACACCCTTCATGCCTTCTGGAATCGGAAGTTTTGCCATGTGTTCGCGGATACCAGCGAAGATTACCAATGCAAGCATGAAACCTAATGCAGTACCTATTGCGAATACAATTGATGGAAGCAATCCCGATGGATCAAGTCCCATTGCATTGAATGTGCCGTTTCCTACCATGATGGCAACACCAAGGATTGCACAGTTGGTGGTGATAAGCGGCAGGAAGATACCCAATGCCTGATACAGCGACGGGCTAATCTTCTTGAGGATGATTTCGACCATCTGAACCAATGCAGCGATAACAAGGATGAACGCTACCGTCTGCATAAACTGTATGCCCAACGGATTGAGTACGTATGTCTGTATCAACCATGTCACTATTGTAGCAAGTGCCATAACGAACAGGACTGCGCTACCCATTCCGACTGCAGTCTTAACTTTTCCCGATACGCCTAAGAACGGGCAAATTCCGAGAAACTGGGCAAGCACGATATTATTAACGAGCATTGCCGATATTATAATGAGTATGTATGCCATAGTCGTAAATTTTATTTGTTAAACCTTCTTACTACTGCTATAAAATATGCCAATCCGAAGAATGCACCCGGAGCAAGTACGAATACCAAGATTCCGTCTGCCTGAATGAACTGCCATCCGAAGATTGACAAGCTACCGAGAATTTCGCGGACAGCACCGAGAATCATAAGAGCCAGAGCGTAGCCCAAGCCCATTCCCAGACCATCGACGCAGGATGCCCAAACACCGTTCTTCGATGCAAAAGCTTCGGCACGACCGAGAACTATGCAGTTAACAACGATAAGCGGAATGAACAATCCCAATGTCTCGTAAATGCCCGGCAAGTATGCCTGCATGAGCAAGTCGATTACAGTTACAAACGATGCGATTACTACGATGTACGAAGGAATACGCACCTTATCGGGAATAAGATTCTTGATTAGCGATATTACTATGTTGGAGCATACGAGGACGAATGTGGTAGCAAGTCCCATGCTCAAGCCGTTGATTGCCGATGTGGTAGTACCCAAAGTAGGACAGCAACCGAGCAGCATTACCAATACGGGGTTTTCCTTTATGAAACCCTTCGTGAAATTCTTCCAGTTATTCATTGTCGTTTCCTCCTTCATTTGTAGGTTCAACATTTTCAGCAACTTCTGCAGGTTCCTCCTTTACTTCTTCCTGAGGAGCAGTTTCGGTCTGCTGTGCGCATGTATTACCCGATGCCTTGTAGGTTGCATAAGCTCTGTTGAGAACATCGCAGAAAGCACGAGACGAAATTGTTGCTGCTGTGATAGCGTCAACATCGCCACCGTCTTTTCTAACCTTTGCTTCGGTAGAAAGATCCTTGCCGATAACATTTCCTTTTCCGCCTTCCTGGAACCATTCGCCCATCTTAGAGCCAAGTCCAGCGGTTTCCTTATGTTCGAGAACCGAATATCCGAAAATCTTGCCTTCGGTATCGAAGCCTACAAGCACCTTTACATCACCACCGAAACCTTTGTCGGTAACAGCTTCGATAGCAGTACCAACAAGCTGGTTGTTAGCGTCGAATGCCTTGTAAACTGGAGTTCCGTCAATATCTTCAGCTTCCTGATGGTCGAATTCGGGGAGAACCTTGGTGAGGGCTTCCTTCAATCTCTTTTCTTTCACCTGTGAAATAGGCTCCTGGGTAAAGTAATATACGAAACCGAGAGCCACGGCTGCTACTGTTGTAATCACGAACAACGTGAGCACCATATTTATTAAAGAACTTTGTTTCTTTGCCATGATAATTCTTTTTTAGGTTCCACAATTATTTCTTTACCTCTTCCTTTGGCGGTTTTACAACCTCACCGAAACGTTTCGGCTTGCACCAGTTGTTGATCAGCGGAACAAGTGCGTTCATAATGAGGATTGCAAACGACATACCTTCCGGATATGCGCCCCAAGTTCTAATCAAAATGGTGATGATACCGATTCCGACACCATAAATCAACATTCCCTTGCCAGTCATCGGCGATGTTACCATATCGGTTGCCATGTAGATAGCACCGAGGAGAGCACCACCAGCGAGGATATGGAACAGCGGGTCGGCATACTTGGTCGGGTCAACGCCCCAGAGGATTGCCGAGAAAGCTGCCATAGTTCCGAGAACTGCTACTGGAATATGCCAGGTTATGACCTTACGGATAAGTAGGAAGATACCACCGAGGATCAATGCTATTGCCGACATTTCACCGAGCGAACCGCCCATATTGCCGACAAACATTTCCATGTAGTTTGGGTCAACCATCTGTCCTTCGTTGAGAAGTCCCAGTGGTGTAGGACCAGTTACTGCATCGAGAGCCTTGATGTCCCATATTGGTTCTGGAGTAGGCCAAGTGGTCATTTGCGACGGGAACGAGATGAGCAGGAATACACGACCAACGATTGCTGGGTTGAACGGGTTGTTTCCAAGTCCGCCGAAGGTCATCTTTGCGATGCCTATTGCAACGATTGCTCCAATTACTATAATCCACCAGTCGAGGTTTGCCGGAACATTGAATGCCAGAAGCATACCAGTTACGATTGCCGAACCGTCGCATATAGTGGTTTTTCCTTTCAAGAGGAACTTCTGGATCAGCCATTCAACGGCCATACATGCAACTATCGAGATGAGAGTCACTCTGATAGCATTTAGTCCGAAGAAGTAAACCGATACGCAGAAGGCCGGTAACAGCGCAATTACCACGCTGTACATTATCTTTTTCACCGATTCGTTGCTGTGAACGTGCGGTGACATTGCGATTGCTAATCTATTATCTGCCATAGCTGTTACTATTTTTTAGACCTTAAAATTTTTGTTACTGTCGCTTTACCGTAGCGTATGTAGTCGGTAATAGGAATTCCTGCAGGACAGGTGAAGCTACACGAACCGCATTCGATGCAGTCGAGTACTCTTTCTTCCTTCAAAGCATCGAAGTCGCGAATCTTAGCAAGGTTCTTGAGCAAGTATGGTTCAAGTCCCATGCAGCATGCGCTTACACACTTTCCGCAACGGATACATGCATTTTCTTCCATACGAACGCTTTCGCTCTCCTTGAACATCAATACGCCTGATGTACCCTTTGTTACAGGAACTTCAAGAGACTTCACTGCCTTACCCATCATAGGTCCGCCGTTTACTACCTTGCCGGTATCTTCGGGCAAACCGCCAACTGCTGCAATGAGGTGGCTCAATGGAGTACCAACTCTTGCAAGTATGTTCTTCGGCGACTTAACCGACTTACCAGTTACAGTTACAACACGCTCGAACAAAGGTTTGTTCTTCTGTACTGCCTCGTAAATTGCGAAGGTTGAACCAACATTCTGAACTACGCAACCAACATCGATAGGCAATGCTGGAGGAGCAGGAATTTCACGGTTTACTGTTGCCTTGATAAGTTGTTTTTCACCACCTTGCGGATATTTAACCTTCAAAGGCATAACGGTGATTCCGTATTTCTTTGCAGCTTCGGTCATCTTTGCGATTGCATCCGGCTTGTTGTTTTCGATACCGATGATAACCTTCTCTGCTCCAGTAGCTTTCTGTATAATCTTGCAGCCAACCATTATTTCCTCGGTATGTTCGAGCATAAGTCTGTGGTCGGCAGTAAGGTAAGGTTCGCATTCAACACCATTAATAATAAGGTGCTCGCACTTTTTACCTTGCGGAATCGAAAGTTTTACATGTGCTGGGAAAGTTGCACCGCCAGTACCTACAATACCGCATTCTGCGATTCTTGCGCGGATTTCTTCAGCGGTCATTGTTATTTCGGTCTTCACGTCTGGTGTGCGGTCGATTGTTTCGAGCCATTCGTCACCCTCAACATTAATGAAGATGCAAGTATTCTTGTAACCTGATGTGTCGATTGTCTTTTCAATCTTTGCAACTGTACCCGACACTGACGAGTGGATATTTGCCGATACGAAACCTGTGCTCTTAGCGATGAGCTGACCAACCTTTACGGTGTCGCCCTTTGCAACAACCGGTTCAGCAGGAGCTCCGATGTGCTGTGCAATAGGAATCATTACCTGCTTTGGCAGTTCTATTGTTTCGATAGGATTTCCTTTCGAAATCTTATTTTCTTGTGGATGAACACCACCTTTTGGAAAAGTTCTTAACACGATGAGTCCTCCTGAGTTTAGTTGTTGTTTACATTGTTATCTACCACTGGAGCTTCGGACTTCACTTCCTGCGGAGCAGGTGCTGGTTCAGCTGGCTTTGGTGCTGGCGGAGTTGCAGGCTTCGGCGGGAAATTTACCGCATTGATTGCGCCTGTCGGACATTCGGCAACACACTTACGGCACGACTTGCACTTTGTGAAGTCGATGTATGCTACATTGTTTTCGACGGTGATAGCCTCGAACGGACATGCCTTTGCGCACTTACCGCAACCGATACAAGCAGCCTTGCAAGCTTTCATTGCTTCGACGCCCTTGTCCTTGTTTATGCAGCCTACATAAACGCGACGGTCGTTCTTGCCACGAGGTCTTACTTCGATTATACCGCGCGGGCACATTCTGGCGCAACCGCCACAACCACCACACTTGTCGTAATCGATTTCGGGAAGACCTGTTTCCTTGTTAATCGATATTGCACCGAAATGGCATCCTGCAACGCAGTCGCCATAGCCAAGGCAACCGTACTGGCATCCGGTGTCGCCGCTCGATGTAGCGTGAGCGATAGCGCAGGTCTTGGCTCCGTCGTAGGTCGAGGTCTGCGGACGCTTGTCGTGAGAACCGCAGCATCTAACGACTGCAACCATAGGTTCCTTTTCCTCGGCTACAAGTCCCATAACGGCAGCAACCTTGCTCATGGCAGCATTACCGCCTGCTGGGCAGTACTTGCCATCGAGATTACCGCTTTTCACAACGGCTTCCGACAAACCCCTACAACCGGGGAATCCGCATCCGCCGCAATTTGCACCCGGCAGACAAGCCTCAACCTCGTCGATGCGCGGGTCCTCTTCTACCTTGAATTTCTTGGCAACAAAGAACAGTATTATTGCTAACACTATTCCTAGCGCACACAAAGGTATCACAGTCCAAATTACAATCTCCATAAATTCACTGATTTAAATTATTATTTTTGTTATTCTTTGTTTCTGGGTTTCTAAGTTTCTATGTTTCTAATTGTTTCTATGTTTATGGTTGTTTGATGTTGTTTATTTGTTTGATGATTTATAGTTTTATTAGATTAAGTCCATATTTCTGGTATTTAGGGAATTTACTGTCACTGCTAATTAGTGGCATATTCTCTGTTATTGCTTGCGAAATGATGAGTCTGTCGCTCGGGTCGTTGTGGTCAGACACTACTGGCAATTTCGCCATAGTCTGCAAATGTTCTTTCGCCACATATTTCACAACCATATTAAGTTTGTTTTCAACGAAATCAAATATTTCAAAGTCGGCAGGCTTTTTGCCTTTCTGAAATTGTATTTTCCCGTTTTGGAATAAATGGGTAATCTCTTTTATACTTTCAGAACTTACATATATGAGGTTTTCGTAGTCGCACAATATATATTCAACATCATCGCTGACTTGCCGACCTTCGATTATGCTCACAAACAAACAAGTGTCTATAAGATACCTCATTTGTTTACCGCTCTTCTGTCAACAACAACGACAATGCCACCCTTATTCTGCATCATCCACATCCCAAGTTTCGACATTCGCTTGGGCATACGCTTCTTTTGTTTTGCAACCTTCTTTTCCATTTTAACGAATTTTTTGCAAAGGTAACAAAAAAATAAATTGCACACCAAAAAACATAACTTTCATTTCGTCTTTTATAATTTGTTTTTTTGCATAGTATTTTGATATGGCAATTCAAAAAAAAAGTCCGACAATCGCCGGACTTTTATCGTATGTTTCGCAGATTTCTATTCCTTCACAAACCTTCGCAGGTTGAGTGTAGTCGAAGCCGCGTGGATTCTCACAACATACACCCCACTCCTCAAATCATCCACATCACAAACCGCATTGTCACTGTTCACCTCAATCCGCTTAACAACCTGTCCAAGCGTATTTACAATCTCGATTTCCGGAATTGTTTCCGAGGATGTGATGTTGAGAATATCTGTTGCTGGATTTGGGAATATTTTCACATCGTCAAAAATATGTTCATCAACGATTACTGGATTGATAAGGTTTAATCTGCGTGTAAATGAATAACCTGCCAAACTTGCAGTAACATTTTCGTTGCCAGAAGCAAGAATTGTAGCATTTTCGCCAACAATATTCAATCTGCTGCCCGATGCCCACGAAACATTATTTTCTGTACCGACTGAAAAATGATGCTGAACCAAATCCACATCATCGTATTCCTCTTCACTTTCGGCATATAGATAAATTGGTGTTGCAAAAAGCATTGCAAGCGAATCGTTTTCCAGACCAAGCGGAATTGGGTAGCGACCTTCGGCATAACTCCAGCCATCGCCAAGCATAGCGTGGAGTTCGGGAGTATCGCCTGTGAGTTGCGAAGTAAGGCGACCTTCCGTTTCGCCCTCAATATCTTCGCCCGAACCTCCCGACATTTGGCGGTCGTAGTAGTTGGAAGACATATTGCTGATTGAATCGCCTGTAACTTCCCACTTGTCTATCATAATATGCATTCCGCTAACATCCAAGCAGTTGCTTATATGTGCAGTGTCATATACAGTCCCCACGATTCCGCCCGAAGTTGTTGCAGAAGCAACCTGTCCGGCATTAAAACACGAAAATATGTTACTCAAACTACTAAGAGAACCGCTTATTCCACCTCGAATTTTACCGCTTAAAATTTCACCATAGTTAGCACAATTCCTAATTATTATGGAACCATCTCCAGCATTTTCAGTATTTTCACTATCACTTCCCATAATACCACCTCCGCAATATAATTTCCCTGCTCTTATGCATCCATAGTTTATGCAGGATTCTGTTGTCGGAATATTATTAGCATCGTTTTCGCCTCCTGTAATCGCAAATATTCCTCCAGATGGCAAATTATCATAATAATCTATTATTAAGTCTTGGGGTGATGTAATATCTCCGTAATTTATACAATTATGAATAGTCCCACCGGTTATTACACATATTCCCCCAATAGATAAAAAACCTGCGATATTCCCATAGTTTTTGCACGCAGATATAGTTCCACTATTTGTGACCGCTATGCTCCCCGCATAAAAATTCATTTCATTTTCTTCCGCTATTAGATTACCATAGTTTGTGCAATCTGTAATTAAACCTGAGTTATTGTTAGCAATAAAACTATGTTCAGAATATGGGCAAATATCAATAGTAACATTTACATTGGTTTCACAATTCCTTATTTCCCCGATGTTGGATTGAGTAATGCCAAAACAATAATTGACATTTCCAGACACTCTTACGGAATCTATAATACCTTGTGAATCAGAAAAAAATGTATAAAATACATTATCGTAATTATTCAATGTATCTGGCAATAACAATGTGTGACCTTTTCCATTGAAATAACCGTAAAAAGACCCCTGAATTGGATTGTTCCAAAAGTCACTTTCAATTGCAATGTCTGCTACCTGTTGAAAATATTTATTCCTTGTATATTGTGTCGCATTATAAAAAAGAGAACGAAATTCGAAAAAATCATTATAGTTTTCAATTAAAAAAGGATCATCTTCCGTTCCGGAACCTCCGCTGCCAACAAACTGCTGCGAATGTGAATACGCAGTTATGAGCAGGAGTAAAAATATTAATAGTATTTTTTTCATGGTTATATAAGACAAAAGCAATGGGATGTTCCTCATAGTAAGCGATAACACTCTTCTCACCATTATTTTCTCGTCAAAGCGTGAGAAATGCTCTCTGACATATTGCACACTATGTGTTAATCTTAATATGACAACATTGCAAAGATAAACAATTTTTGAATACAAAGTGCGCATTTGTGTGTTCTTTTTTACAATAATCACAACATACTAATTCTCAATACAATGCATTGAATTTTTCAAAATTTTACTGACAATTGACTTTTTGAATACATTAATAGATAATTATTATATAGTTACAATTATAAATTACAAACAAGCTAAATTTAATAAAATGGATTTTTGCCAATAATGTAAAAAAATAAGGGATTAAAAGTTGATTTTTACTGCCGAATAAAGTAGATTTGTTGTTTTATTATTTTTATCGTATATAAAGCCTACAATTTTTCAATCCTAAAGTTAAAAACCTTCTTTATCCTGTCTCTCAGCAGATACAGCACAACATAGTAAGCAGTGAGCAACACAAGCGATGCCAAGGCGGCAATTCCTTCGTTCACACCGACGCCAATCAGCACGAAAAGTCCAATCATCACCACCACAAACGGAAGCGCATAGCCGATAAGCACGGCCTTGGTGCCCATCGTCTGCGTCATCTTTACATTCACCTCGTCGCCTACGGAAATTTCCTGTCCTTGCATAAGCTGAGCCTCGACGACCCTGCTTCCCGATTCGCTTGAACCGCAGAACGATGTGGCTTTGCAGGTAGCACATGCCGACGAAACCTGAATCTCGACGGTAGCAACATTGCCTTCGATTGATTTCACTGTGCCAGTGTGCGATATCTCCGATGATGCGGACATTTATAATTTACAATTATAGCGATTGCAAAATTATGTTATTAAATACTTTTTTGCAACAATAAAATTAAGGAATTTTTAAGTTTCCAATCAATCGTAAATCGTAATTCTAGAATTGTAAATATTTCCTACTTTTGCGTCTATGAACGAAACTAGAATAATATCGCAGCTGCCGAAGTTCGACACAACATTCTTCGAGCGTTACGCCAAGATTGTGCTAGTCGATTTGCTTGGCGACAAGTACGCCAACCTTGTCAACCGCGACCGACCCGACCTGCAGGATTGCGATGCAGGAATAGGCATTGAGGTGACACGAGCAATGGTAACTGGTCGTGACGATGCTATCTCACTCATAAACGACATGGCGGGCAGCGACGACATTTCTGAAAGCGACATCGAGCGAATCAGGAAGTTTGGTTACAGTTACGGTATCCACCGCCGGCTTATGGGAAAGATTGAGGAGGAATTCTGGTCGCTGGCAATTCCACTGAAACGCATAATAGAAAGCAAAGTAAGCAAGGTTGCCAATGGTTTCTATGGTTGTTTCGACGAATTTGGACTGTTTGTATTTTCAAAGGACGAACTTTCGCTCGAATATGCCACGCAGACGATGGACTACACCATCGAAATCCAGCAAAACAATAAAACAAAATATGCAAGCATGTTCATATTTGACACACACTCGCTCTTCGTCTGCGACCTTGTGAACGACATTATAACACAGATTAATGTAACCACCGAACAGTGCGAAACATTTTATATGGAAGCATTAAAATAATTTTTTGTTTTGCATTTCAATGAAAAGATTATTTTTGCGATGTAAAAAAAGCATGTAAAATTTAAAAGTATAACAAGATGAAAAAGAGTATTTTCTTTATGATTTTAGCAGTTGCATTTGCGTTTGCATCATGCAATTCGGTTTCGAATGTTGCTTCTTCTGACACAGTTGCAAAGACTGCAGGAACATCATGCGGTTCGTCGCTTGTAAACCTTTACAAGTCGTACAAGGCAGCTGGCAACAAGGTAAACATGAACGACACTAACGTTCTTACCAACGCTATCGCATTGTCAACCAGCATCTCTGGCTTGAAGCAGAACGGCAAGGATTCTGCTTATCGCAAATCGTACATTGCAGGCATGGTACTTGGTGGTGCTGGTATTCTTACAGAAACCAAGGCAGGTCCTATTTACGACGGTTTGGTAACTTCTGTAAATGCTCTGTCGGGAATTAACACTTCGTCAAGCGCATCAACGCTTACTGGTGCAGCAAACGCACTAACTACAATTCTCGGATTGTTCTAATTGCAACGCGGAAACAAAAATAAAAATGGGCGAAAAATTTTCGCCCATTTTTATTTTTTGCCTGTATGACCGAATCCGCCTGCGCCGCGTTCGGTTTCGTTGAGTTCTTCTACCTGAATCCATTCGGCTTGCTCGTGACGGGCAATTACCATCTGGCAGATGCGTTCGCCATGTTCAATAGTGAAATCTTCGTTCGACAGGTTGATAAGTATAACGCCTATTTCACCGCGATAGTCGGCATCGATGGTGCCTGGAGTATTGAGAACGGTGATTCCGTGCTTCAGTGCGAGACCACTACGTGGACGTATCTGTGCTTCGTAACCTTCGGGCAATTCTATGAAAAGTCCTGTCGGAATGAGTTTGCGCTCCATTGGCTTCAAAGTTACTGCTTCGCTAAGGTTTGCACGGAGATCGATGCCTGCCGACTGCGAGGTTGCATATTGTGGCAATGCGTTGGTCGATTTGTTTACTATTCTAATTTTCATTGTATTATCGTTTAAATATTTTGCGTTTAACTCCCGAAACAACGCCTTTTACCAATGTGCGTTCGTTGTAAATAACAATGGCTATATATACCAACAAAAGTAAAGTGTTGACTATAATTGCAATGACAGTGCTTTCGGGATATAGGAATTCTCTCATATACTTGCTTGCAAGGAATATTCCTACGGCAAGAGCAAAGTAACCTAGAATCGGCATAAGTTTGTATGGCACAGGATTTTTCTTACGTCCAATCAGGTATGACAGTACCATACAGATTCCGTATCCTGCAAATCCGCCCCATGCACAAGCCATATAGCCAATCTTTGGAACGAGGAGGAAGTTGATTGCAAGAAGCACTGCGCATCCTATTGCCGAAATTATTGCTCCCCAGTAGGTTTGGTCGGTCAGTTTGTACCAGAACGACAGGTTGAAGTAAATGCCCATAAATATTTCGGACATCATTACGATGGGTACGGTGTCGAGGCCTTCCCAGTAGTCGCTGCTAATTATGAATTTCAGTATATCAATATACGCCATCACTGCCACAAATGCCATAAGCGTAAAGATGACAAAGTATTTCATGACCGTTGCCTGCATCTCCTTGCTTTTTTTCGCTTCTTCGCGGTTTTCACCGAAGACAAATGGTTCGTATGCGTAGCGGAATGCCTGGGTTATCATCGCCATTATCATTGCAATCTTTACGCAAGCACCGTAGATTCCGAGTTGGGTATCACCTTCCTGTCCCGGAACGATGAAGCGGTAGCAAATCTTGTCGGCAACCTGGTTCATTATGCCTATGATTCCGAAAACTAGAAGCGGCCAAGTGTACTTCCACATCTCTTTCATGAGCTTGCCGTCGAATCCGTTGCGAAGGAGCTTTAGTTCGGGCAGGAAACCAAAGGTTATCAGCGAAGTGCATATTAGGTTTACTACGAAAATGTATCCTACCTGATAGCTCGGGCTGTACCATCCCATAAGCGACGGACACCATACGCACATCTTAGGTGCAAGCAGGAATATGAAGAGGTTCATACCTATATTCAGGAATATGAACAAAAGTTTCAACGCTGCAAACTTTATCGGTCGTTTCTGGTAGCGCAGGTAGGCGAACAGTATGGATTGGAAAGCATCTATTGCCACCACAATTACCATCATTTCGATGTATTCGGGATGATCAGCATAGCCAAGCGCATCCGACAGCAAGGGAAGAAATGCAGTGCATAGTGCGATAAACAAAATTGCAACAGCGCCTACCGAAATCAGCGATGTTGAAAACACCTTCAGTGGATTTACTCCTTCCTTTTCCTTATTGGCAAAACGGAAGAAAGTTGTTTCCATGCCGAAGGTAAGTATCACAAGGATAAGGGCAGTGTAAGCATAAATATTTGTTACAATTCCGTAACCTCCCGATTCGGCTGTTATCTTGTAGGTGTATAGTGGAACGAGCAGATAGTTAAGGAATCGTCCTATTATGCTGCTAAGTCCGTAGATGGCGGTGTCGCCGACTAACTTTTTCAGATTTGCCATAATCTATTCCAACACTTTGAGCATATGCAAAAAAGAACACAATCACCCAACTTAATGGATAATTATGCTCGACAAAAAACAATAAAACTATTATTACTATCTTCTCTTGTGCCTTGGTTCATCAGAAACTGTGAGTTTCTTTCTTCCCTTAGCTCTTCTTCTTGCCAATACTTTGCGTCCTTCAACGGTTGACATTCTTTCTCTGAAACCGTGTTTGTTTCTTCTTTTCCTCTGTGAAGGTTGAAATGTCCTTTTCATTGCCTATATATTTTTTATGTTTTACAAATAAATTTTCTTCCCCTAAAATGGGACTGCAAAAGTACTGCTAATTTTTTAATCCACAAAATTTTGTTCATATTTTTTGCAGAAAAGAATAATTGTGTGTAAAATATTGATTATCATACTAATCTTGCCACCACAACCAGCAAAATCAGCAAAGTGATTTTTTTCATAACTACTCAGTTTTTGCTTCCTGCGGTGTGCTTTCAATCTCCTTCCACTCGAAAATGTCTTCCTTCTGCTTGGGGCGTACGCTGTCGAACCACTTGAAATTCTTCAGGAAAAGTTTGTCATTGGTAATCTGGTCCATTGGCAGGGCAAGGCCGTCTGGCTTCTCGAAAAACATAATGTCCTTTATGGTCTTGTCCTCGTAGAATACACGCATATTGCTGCTAAGCAGTTTGTTTTGCGCTACAAATTCGTTGGCTTCCTCGTCCTCTATATAATATATGGTCTGGCAGTCGGAATAAAGGTCGGTGCGGTAAAGTTTCTTGTCCTTCAGGTAGCCGTTGATGTTCTTGCAGTTTATCTGGTTGTAGTAGTCGTCCTCGATGTGCTGGCACAGGAACGACGAGTTTTTCATCACAAACGAATCGGGCTCCTTGTTCACAAACTTCACCGAAATGTACTCGGCGGTTGCCTGCATATTGTCGCTCCACATTATGGGACTGAAGAACAATTCGGCAATGGAGTCGTTGGAGTGGAAGGCAATGGAGTCGCACCGTGCCTGTCCGTCGGACTTGAACGCCTGCACCTTGTGGAACGCCCGCATCAACTTGAAGTCGAGCGTATCGCCTTGCTTTTCGGTGGTTATGAAAATGGTGTCGGCGTGTATGAACAGCGAATCGCCGTCCATAATGTAGGTGAGCATGGTGCTGTCGGTCATAAACGCCTTTTCGGGCTCCTCGTAGAAATAGCCGTAGTTTCCGCTGGCAATCATATTGTTGGATGTGTCAACAATCGACACATTGCGGAATCCTTCGCCAAAACGAATTTTGCGGTCGTAGTATAAACTGTCGCCGTAGAGGAAGTTGCTTCCCGATTGTAGCCAAGCGTTATTCGTAAGGTTCGCTTCGTCGGTAACGGTATTGTAGCGACCGTATTCGCAGTATAGGTAGTTGGAGTCGGAAACTATCTCGGTAGGACCGAAAAAGTCGGCAATTTCGCTTTCGGTATTGTACTTAAGCGTGTCGCTTGAAATTGAATAGTCGGGATTTTTGAGCACCACGCCCTCAACGGCATAGTAGTCGTAAGTCTCTGTGTAGTAGTAGCCCCACTGACTGCGCAGACGATTGTCGCCATCGTACATTCGTCCGCCCTCGAAATAATAAATGAGGTTTTTGTCGCGGTCGTAGTCGAGGGAATCGGTTATCAGGTACGACTTGTTGTGCTGCATAATCACCGAGTCGCGCATCTTTGCCATTCTGATGTCGCCGTCGTACTCGGCGTACTTGCCTATGAGCAGAATTGTATCGCCCTGCTTGAAACGCACATTGTTGTACGCCTGCACCGAGTTGGTTTCGTCGTAGAAGTAGGCGGAGTCGCAGAACATATAGATTTCGTCGTGGCGGAAAACCACATCGCCGAGCAAGCGTTTTGCCTCGATGCCCGACTTTTTGCTGTATTCAAGGGTGTTTGCGTGAAGAATCTCCACTTTCTTCTGCGACAATGCAAGCAAAGTCGCGAAAGTGAGTATCAATGTCAGCGCAAACCTGAATTTCATCTGCGGTAAGTTTGGTGAGACTTAGTCTTTCACAAGTTCGTCGATGATGTCCTCGATGGAAAGACCTTCGGCTTCGGCCTTGTAGTTCTTTACAACCCTGTGGCGCAGAACAATCTTTGCAACTGCCTGAACGTCTTCGATGTCGGGTGAATACTTTCCGCCAAGCACTGCTACGGTCTTTGCACCAATGACAAGGTATTGCGAAGCACGCGGTCCTGCACCCCAGTGTATGAACTTGCGTGTGATTTCGGGTGCAATCTCCGAGTCGGGACGAGTCTTGTTTACGAGGCGAACGGCATATTCGAGTACATTGTCGTTAATCGGAATCTTGCGGATAAGGTTCTGGAAATAAATGATTTCCTCGGCGCTGAGTATCTGCTTGATTTCAAAATTCTTGTCGGCAGTGGTGTTCTTCACGATGCGGATTTCGTCGTCGAGACTTGGGTATCCGACATTTATGTTGAACATAAAACGGTCAAGTTGTGCCTCGGGAAGCGGATAAGTACCTTCCTGCTCGATTGGGTTTTGTGTTGCCATTACGAAGAATGGTTCATCGAGTTTGTAGATTGTTCCCGATGCTGTTACCGAGCGTTCCTGCATTGCCTCGAGCAGAGCGGCCTGAGTCTTAGGCGGGGTACGGTTTATTTCGTCGGCAAGTATGAAGTTGGCGAAAATCGGGCCTTTTATGAACTTGAACTGGCGGTCTTCGCCGAGAATTTCACTACCGATGATGTCGGATGGCATAAGGTCGGGCGTGAACTGGATACGCTTGTTCTTCAAACCGAGAACTTCGGCTATGGTGTTTACCAACAAGGTTTTTGCCAGTCCCGGAACACCAACCAGCAGGCAGTGTCCACGGCTGAAAATGGAAATCAACACTTCCTTCACAACCTGATCCTGACCGTAAATCTTCTTGCCAATCTCGACAAGCATCTCATCGTATTTCGACCTTAAGGCGTTTGCAGCCTCCACATTGTCCTTGTACTCAATCATACAGATAAATTTTAGGGTGCAAAGGTAAGGAGAATTTACGATTTATGATTTACGATTTACGATTTTATTGATTTGGGGGCTAAATTTTTGGTTTAAGGTTGTTTGTAATGGTTTTGTTAGAGACGTTGCGCGCAACGTCTGTACAAATTGGATGTATGTTTGAAGATGGTTTTGATTGTTTCTTATTTAGGTCGGTTAGTTATGATTTCGGCTTTCCACAAGCGAAGTAATTGCATACAACGGAATGTTTTCCATCCAGTCTTGATCTATATATGGTTTCATAGAAAGCCTAATGCCTTTCAAATCTGGATGCTTGACAACAAATGTCCTGAGCGATTTTGAACGCACATTTTCTTCTGCTTTCACCTCAACAGGCAAAACTTTGCCATAATCCTGCAAAACAAAATCAATTTCCACCTGAGAGTCATTTGTGCTGTAATAATATGCTGGGATGCCCTTTGATACAAGTTGTGTGAGAACAAATTCTTCTGTAAATGCCCCTTTATATTCTACAAATATATCATCGTTTACAATTACATCGGCAGCCCTCACGTCCATCATAGCGCCTAGAAGTCCCACGTCAAGCATAAAAAGTTTGAATACATTATTTTGTGCATAAAAATGCAATGGTAAACGTGGTTCGGTAATACGCTGAACCTTATATACAAGTCCCATATCTACAAGCCATTGGATGGCAACTTCAAATTCACTTGCCCTACCGCCTTTTTTGATTTCGCTGTATTGAAATTTCTTATTCTCTTTTGCAAGTTGGCTTGGAATGCCGCTCCAAATAAGATTTATACGTGGTATTTCTTTACTGCCGGTATGCTTTGAAAAGTCGTGCGAATAGTCGAAAAGTATCTGTTTTTGTATTTCACGAACTTGCATAAGACTTGCATTCTCCGCGTACGATTTTACTACAGCAGGCATACCTCCTACATAATAGTACTGGCGAAGCATATCAATATACATAGGTGCCAATGCATTTATCAGTTTCCAATCGCCACTATGCAATGCTTGTAATGCTTGTTCTTTACCCATCGCCAACAAAAACTCTTCAAAGTTCATCGGATAAAGGTTTAGCATATTTACTTTGCCCACAGGAAAAGAAACACCACTATGCAACATTATTCCCAGTAACGAGCCAGCAACTGCTATATGTATGTCGGGAGCATCCTCGCAAAAATATTTCAACGCTGTCAACGCTCTTGGATATTCTTGAATTTCATCAATGATAATTAGGGTTTCGTTAGGAAGAATGTCTATACCTGACATTGCCGACATTGCCATAATAATACGCCGCGTATCAAAATCTTCAAACACAAAATCAAGGTTTTCAGATCGTTCACAATTGATATACGCTACCGACTTGTATTCTTCTTTGCCAAAATTCTGGAGCAACCACGTCTTTCCAACCTGCCTGGCACCATTTAAAATAAGAGGCTTTCTATTTGGATTGTTTTTCCATTTCAGCAAATCATTGATTAACAGTCTTTTCATTGAGTTTTTACATTTTTTTTGACGAATATTCGTTGCAAAATTACATTTTTTCGGACGAATAACGCTATGTTTTTTACATTTTTTTTGACATTGACATTGCTATCTCAAATCTATGATGCTACACAAATTATATGTCGGGTTTGCTATATTTTTTGTAATCACCATTACGGTAATTGCTATTACTATTTTGGAAAAGTGCGCACAAACCTCTAATGCACAATAAATTGTGTGTTTATGTTTTTTTGTGGAGCCGTAAAATTTTGCGGCTTTACATAGTACTATATTTGTGGCAGTGCAATGTATGGCTGCTATACATCCCGTACATACCTCACCGACAATCCGCAATTTTTGTGGATTTCTGTTTCGTTCATATTGAATTCTGTTTGGTACGGGTCAGTTGCATGTTTTATCCACCACGCCAAAATGCGGTCTTTTTCTCTTCCTGTTTTCTTTCCCCAGATGAAGCATGATGTTCCTATGTCGTTGAAACATATACTGTCTTTTTCCTCTCCACTATACATATCGTATGGGTACTGTGGTTGCATGGCCCCACCTGGAGTCAATGTCAAACCAGAAAGATTAAAAAGATAGTGCGTGCTATCAGCCAATCCCCACAAATCCCTGTCGCCACAAAGCATGACAATAGTATAATGCTCGAAGTTGCCCCACTTGTCTTTTTTATCATTGTTAATGCTCATTGTCAGTTTTTCAAAGTCGTCCTTTGTCGGCAACCGCCAGCCATCGGGACAACATTTAACCGCCGCATTGTAATTGTAGAGTGCACCATATTTTTTATATTCGTCGGTGGCTTTTGCCTCGTTTACATTGGTGCCATTGTAGTTGTAAACATAATAGCGAGGTCCGTCAAACGATACCGAATCGACATCGTTGCCATCTACCGACGGAAGATACCTGAAATTTTCGGCAAACCAGGTGGTTCCGTTTATTGTCACTGTCCTATATTCGTAGCCGTCACGGTTGTCGGTAAATGTTGAATGCTTCAAACTAAACTTTACTGGCCTGTCCTTTTCGCAGGAGCAAAATGCCAGCAATGCAATGATTATTATAGTTATTGTTGTTCTCATAGTTATTTCTTTTTATTGTTGTTGAACCGATAACCTATGCCGGCATGTATGTTTAAACTTGAATTATATATTTTGGTATTATATACATTCATTATCTCCCTGTTTGTGTCATAGTGGAAATAAGGAGTGTTGGAATCGGCTTCCCACGAGGTAAATCCTATGCTAGCAAGGAAATATAATCCACACGGGAATGAATGTCCGCCCTTGAACTCAAGTCCCCAGCCCAAATTATAATTTACGCTGAAATTTCCGTAATCATGACTATGAGCAAGATTCATTATAAAACCTATGCCCCACAAATTTGCATGACCTTCGCTGTATTTTTCACGAGTCCAGAATATTCCTGGGACAAATGTTGTCCACGACCTATACGAAGCATATACGCCCAAGGCGCTCTTCTTGCTTACTGGCAGTGCTATGTCGAAATCAAAGTTCAAATCCCATGAAATTCTATATTTGCCTATGGAACTGCCAGTGCCAATGTTTGCACCTATAAAATATTTGCAAAGTTCTCTCTTTGTTTTTGTAGTGTCCGAAGGTTGCTCGGCAAAACAGGCAAAGGCGAGAAATGTTGATATGAAAATTATTAGTAGTTTTTTCATGCCATTATTTAAAAAATGTGTTGTTGCAAATCTATGATAATTTTTTGTATGGCAAACTGATTTTTTTAGTTTTTTGAACAATTAGGGGGGGGGGTAAATATT
The DNA here is from genome assembly GCA_017651185.1 of Bacteroidales bacterium. GTDB lineage: Bacteria > Bacteroidota > Bacteroidia > Bacteroidales > ML635J-15 > Bact-19. The sequence goes on from JAGCDJ010000020.1 coordinate 49,838, forward strand.
TGATACACAATGCATTATATTATAAAAATTTACAATTCTTCAAAATTAACGCTTAGATTTTCAATCATTCAAGTTCTAACTATATACAAATCTGTCAAAAAAATCATCTTAAATCCAAAATTATGGGATAGAAATATGATGTAGCAGTAAATTCAATAATTCATTTTTGAACTTTTCTTATCTTTGCGGGCAAACATATTCGTATGACCGAGAGCAAACCGATGCAGGTTGATGTAGCGGAGATTATCCGCACAAAAAGTCCGAAACTGGCAAGGAAAATGCCTCGCTTCGTTGTGAACATACTACGCAGACTACTACACGAAAAAGATGTAAACGAGATACTTGCAAAGGCAAACGGGGCGACTGGAATTGATTTTGTAAATATCGGCGTTGACTGCCTCGGACTGAAACGCGAAGTTACCGGACAGGAAAACATACCATCGGAAGGACGCTACATCTTCGTAGCAAACCATCCGCTCGGCGGACTCGAAAGTCTTGTAATGATGCAAACAATCAACAAAAAATTCAGCGATTTCATGTTTGTTGTCAACGACCTGCTGATGGCAATAGAACCACTGCGACCTGTATTCGTACCGATAAACAAAGTAGGAAAGCAGTCGCGAAACAACGCCGAGCAACTAAACGCCTTATACGCATCGGACAAGCAAGTGCTTTATTTTCCAGCAGGACTATGCTCGCGCAAAATCAAAGGCAAAATCATCGACCTGCAATGGCAGAAAAACTTCATTGTTAAGGCACAGGAATACCAGCGCGACATAATTCCAATATATATCGGAGGTCGTAATTCAAACTTCTTCTACCGCCTTGCAAACTGGCGAAAACGCCTGAAAATAAAGTTCAACATCGAAATGCTTTTCCTCGTGGACGAAATGTTCAAGCAGCGCGGACAAACAATTACACTTACAATTGGCAACCCAATCCCCTACTCCACATTCGACAAATCAAAAACGCCGACCGAATGGGCAGAATGGGTGAAAAACGAAACATATAAAATGAATAAGGGATAACGAACAATAATCCGTAGTTCGCAATGCATTGCGAACTACATAAAAAAAACAATAAAAAATCACAAACATGTACAGACGCAAAATATTGCGTCTCAAAATTTAGAAACATCAGCACCTTCACATGACAGACATCTTCAGTACCGACAAACGCTCCGACATAATGTCGAAAATCCGCTCAAAAAACACAAAGCCAGAGATAAAACTTCGAAAGGCATTGTTTGCAAGGGGATTTCGCTATCGCACAAATGTAAAGCAACTTCCCGGGACTCCAGATATAGTTCTGCGAAAATACAGGACAGTAATCTTTGTGAATGGTTGCTTCTGGCATCATCACGCAAACTGCAAAATTGCCACCACGCCCAAGACAAACACCGAATTCTGGCAAAACAAAATAAAACGCAACCGACAGCGCGACTTGGAAAACTACTGGAAACTAGGCGAAATGGGATGGGAAATAATAGTTGTGTGGGAATGCGAACTGAACCACGCCCATGCCGAAGAGTCCGTCGCCGACAAGATTGCAGAACGACTGCACAAAAAACTGCAACCACAACCATATTCGCTACCCGAAGAATCGGAAATAGGAATTGCTGCGGAAGGCAATACAGAATACGGCAAATAAAGCACTATTTGATTTTTCCCTTGCCCTCAACGACAATTTTGCCACCTTTGTCGACCAGACCGTCCTTCGATCTGACAATCACCTGCGCTCCGTCGCCAACAACCAACGTTCCCTCCACTACAAGCGTAGACGACCTGTCTATTTTTAGTTTCGATTTCGGTTCCATGCGATACTCGCTGCCACTTCCGACAACAAGCGAACTCATTTCCTCAACACTTACAACACTTCCCTTGCCCTGCACAAATTCAGAACCGTTCTCACAAACAAGCACAGTAGGCGATGCAAACAAGTTTGTGACACTATCACGCATTGGTTGAGCAACCGTAAGGTTTTGCGTTAATATAATGCTTTTCTTAGGTGCAAGAACTGCCTTTTCCTTTAGCGAAATACGCCCTGTCCAGATGGCATCGTTTGTAATGTCGTAGTCGTCCCAACGTACATCTATACGATAACGACCTCCATCCATAGGCGTTATTTCGATGCCAAGTCCTGTAAGATATGTGGTCTGCGTATTGCGCGAAAGATGGGCAGAATACTGGCATCTTCCAGACGTCATCGAATTGTAGAAAGTCTTGGCATTGCATGTACTTGGATTAGTTCCCATATTCAACCTGGTATGAGTACAAAACATATCGCGGGCATCACCACCAGAAACAAGACTATCAATTAACATCCTACCTATTGTTTTCCTCCACAAAGGTTTCTCGTCTGGCGACGAAAGTATGTCAAGTTCCTCGGATGGTTTAAAAATCCTTTCCATATCGTGCGCACCACAAAACGGGTTTTCTGCATCGCGACTATGATAATAATCGTGTCCCGACCAGTTTATACACTTCATATTATATACTGTATCGGCCAAATGATAACTGTAGTTCCAATACCCCTCGGCAGGAATAATGCGAAGATTGTCCCGCTCGTTGGAATTATACACCTCCGAATCCTTTCCGCTCAACACGTCCCTACCAACCTGATAATAAGCATAAACGCCAGCGACATCTGTCGGACGACAATCGCTTTCGTTGGAATACTGCAAAAAGTCAAGTTTGCCATTTCTGCCCGACTGGTGATTTTCGAGCCAAATATACTGGTTCGACGACTTTTCGCTGTCCTTGTACGGCAATTTTATACGTACTGCATCACCGTATGTCACAAAGTCGCGAAGAATAAAGGTCTGAGCGCCGTCGTCTTTTGATATGTCGGCATTAACAGGACTTCCATCGGTACTGCGGGCAACTATCCACCAACCATAATCGTTTCTGTTGCTTTTGTGAATCCAATGCATACGCCATCTTTCGTAACCGTTGCACGACACCAAAGTCGACCCCGAACCGCCCATAAGTCCAAACCCACCCTGGAGCGGCAAAAAAGGCATATATTCCCCCGAACGACGATGATTTCCACCAGAGGTATGAAACGAATTGGGGCCAAAGAACGAGTGCGAAATTTCGTGCTGTACTATGCCTGTCGGATTGGTTGAAACATCAACAGTACCTACGCATTGCGCCGTTCCTACCCCAGCAAACTGATAATAAGTCCCTTTTACTAGCAATTTCTCACCACGCAACATCGAAGTCGAAAAATAACCACTGCCTGCACTATCACCCCCATACTCCTTGGTTATATTGCGGAAAAAGAACTGGATGAATCCTATTTTGCCAGAACCATTCACATCATAATACGAAATATCGTTGTGCCCGTACATTGTCTGCAAACCGCCCTGCTCGTTAATAAATGCCACAGCAGCCCTCTCTATGTTGCTTTCGTTGAAACCGCCGAAGCGCAACACCCTGCTCTCCTTGATGTTTACAACGACAAAATCACCCGTAATCTGCAGTTCGTCAAACGACGATTCACCATACAACCTGGTTATACATCCGTATAGTGCATCGGCATTATATACGGTGTCCATCAGGCGAAGAAGATAATCGGGCGGGTTCTGGTTGATGCTTTCCAAAAGCACCGTATTCCAGTGGTTTACCTTTGCAAATGGTTTTTCTCGTTCCGGATTTACGTCGTAGATTATATTTACAAAGAAGTTTAGCATTCTGATTTCGCCACGCGGTCTCACTTGCCAACCATCCCAACTGTTACGCTGGGCACACAGCGAAACAGCAAGCAGCAAAACCGACAATAGCAACGAAATCCTTTTCATAATCAATATGCGGCAAAACTTTCATCATCTAGCCATGTCTTCTGCGCACGCATAACCTGCTCGATAACATCACGCACACACCCCTCACCGCCTTTCTTGTCGGAAACATATAGTGCGATTTCCTTTATTTCATCTGCAGCATCAACCGGACAACAGGGCAAACCCACCATCTTCATTATCTGGAAATCGGGAATATCATCGCCCATATAGAGGATTTCCTCGTTTTTAAGGTTGTATTTTTTCTTCAGCATCTCAAGGTCTTCGGTTTTCCACACGCTGCCCATTATCACATCCTCGACGCCAAGATTCTTGTAGCGAATCATAGTCTTTTCGCAGAAACCACCCGAAATTATTGCAACTACAAGCCCCTTGCGGACCGCGCATTTTATTGCAAAACCATCCTTTACACTTGTTGTGCGCTGCAAATATCCCACCTCGTTTATGTTTACCGTCGACGACGACAAAACCCCATCTATATCAAAGACAACTGCCTTTATTTTCGATAATATTTCCTTGAAGTTCAAGGTTTCCAAATCTCTATTCATTTGCAATATGTTTTTAAGATGCTTTCGCTCATAATCCTATAAATTTCAGCAAGTTTTTCATCTGACGAAAGCATATCTATATGTGACTCAACAACTTTTCTATCTCCACGCACGGCAGGACCTGTCTGCGACGAAAAGGCATCGCCAGCAAGAACCTTCGCAAAACTCTGGCGCAAAAGCGGATTCAATATGCTAACTGGTATATTGTTTTCCTGCAAAAGTTTTTGCCCAAGACAAATGCTATGGTTCATGAAATTAGACGCAAAAACGCCTGCAATATGCAATATTTTACGCTGCTCGAATGTAAGTTCGTAAACAAGCGGACTGATTTTCTCGGCAAAACAGCGCACATAGTGGTATGTGTCGGCATTCGACGCCTCGATGCAGATAGGTATCGAAGAAAAATCCTCTATTTTCACATCGCGAGAAAATGTTTGGAAGGGATACATCACAGCGGCATTTTTTGCATCAAAAATCTCTTTTGGCAAACTTCCTGACGTATGAATCAATATCGCATCACTAGGCAATGCTAATTGCTGCGCTACCGACTGGTTTGCCGTGTCAGACATCATAAACAGATAAGCATCGGAATTTTGTGGCAACTGCTGGAGATTGTCGGTAAAATGTGCACCAACCTCATCGGCAAGTGCTTGTCCGGTGGTTTCATTTCTGCTAAATACACAATCGACAGCAACACCTTCCGACACGAATTTTCGTGCTAGATGATAGCCCACATTGCCCGAACCTAGTACCGATATTCTTTTTATCATAACCGATGTTATATTTTCAAGCGCAAAGATAAGAAAGATTTAAGGATTTAAAGATTCAAGGATTTGAAAATTTGATGATTCAAGAATTTGAAAATTCAGGGATTTGTAGCATAACAATACTTTGCGATGGTTCAAAATCCACAATCGTAAATCGTAATTCCAAAGTCGTAAATAATCTTTACTTTTGCACCAAAATTCATAAGCATGACCAAGTTGCACGAACTGTTCTGGACATTCTTCAAGATAGGCGCTTTCACCATCGGAGGCGGCTATGCTATGATTCCGCTTATGGAGCAGGAAATCGTCGACAGGCGCAAGTGGATGGGCAGGGAGGAATTTATGGACACAATGTCGCTGGCGCAATCGATGCCCGGAGTTTTTGCTGTAAACATGGCCACAAATGTCGGATTCAAGACACGCAGATTTATCGGTGCGGCAGTCGCAGTTGCTGGCAACGTGCTTATGCCAATTCTGATGATTATTGCAATTGCCATGTTTTTCAGGCAGTTCAGCGACAATATGATAGTAGAAAGCATTTTCAAGGGGATTCGTCCGGCAGTAGTCGCGCTGATTGCAGCACCTGTATTCAAGATGGCAAAGACGGCAAAAATTTCGTGGCACAACTTCTGGATTCCCGTTGTAGCAGCGCTGCTGATATGGCTTCTGGGAGTGTCGCCAGTGATAATAATCCTTGCTGCAGGACTTGGTGGTTTCATTTATGGTAAAATCAAAGGTAGAAAGGAAGCAAAAAAATGATTTTCTGGCAACTTTTCTACACTTTCCTAAAAATTGGCATCTTCACCTTTGGTGGCGGCTATGCTATGGTAGCATTGATACAGAATGAAGTTGTTGTCGAAAACCAATGGATGACCTCACAGGAATTTACCGACGTACTTGCAATCAGCCAGGCGACACCAGGACCATTGGGCATAAACACTGCGACCTACGCTGGCTATACAGCGGTTGTAAATGCAGGATATTCTGCACCTATGGGCGTTCTCGGAGCATTTTTAGCATCGTTTTCGGTAATTTTGCTGCCGTTTGTCCTGATGCTGATTGTAACAAAAATACTTATGAAACACAAGGAAAGCAAAGCAATTACCGACATTTTTACCATATTGCGCAAGGTTGTGGTGGGTCTTATCGCCGCCTCTGCCCTGCTTCTCGCATCTACTGAAAATTTTGGTTCTCCTACAGAATCCACATTCAGGTTTGTAATTAGCATCCTAATTTTCATTAGCGTATTCGTTGCATCGTACAAATTCAAAAAAAGCCCAATTCTGCTGATTTTAGTCAGTGGAATTATAGGTTTTTTGGTATATGGACTGCCTGAGATGGTTTCTGGTTTCTAAAGCGGACAACACAAGTAGACGGTATTTGCCCCCATCTTTAATGCCATTAAAGGCGTTAAAGATCTTAATGGCATGTGGGGGCAAAAACAATACCGCCTATAACAATATTCCATCCTAGAAACCAAAAATTTAAAAACCAGAAACATAGGAAAATCTTCATTTTTTTTCATTTTTTTGAACCATTTTTCAATCTTTATTGTATTTTTGCGCCAAAATTTAACCTAAAAAACTACTTTTTATGAGCGGACTATTTGGAGTCGTTTCGAGAGAGGCCTGCATTACCGACCTTTTCTACGGAACAGACTATCATTCCCACATGGGAACAAAGCGTGCTGGTATTAGCACCGTAGAGGAAGGCGGTAAATTCCACCGTAACATTCACAGCATCCAGAACTCCTACTTCAGGACAAAGTTCACCGACGACCTTTATGAAATGAAAGGCAACCTCGGAATCGGAGTTATCAGCGACACCGAATCGCAGCCAATAGTTGTGAACTCACACCTTGGTCGTTTTGCTATCGTCACTGTATCGAAAATCAACAACATCCCCGAGTTGGAGCAGAAATGCTTGGCAGTGAACCAGCAGTTTACCGAAATGAGCATGGGAACAACCAACCCCACCGAACTCGTTGCGCTGTTAATCACTCAGGGCAAGGACTTTACCGACGGCATACAGAATGTTTACCGCCATATTAAGGGAAGTTGCAGCATGTTGATTCTCACTACCGATGGTGTTATCGCAGCGCGTGACCAATATGGTCGTACTCCGCTCGTCATCGGTCGCAAGGGTTCAAGTTATGCCATTGCATCGGAAAGTCACAGCTACCTGAACCTCGACTACAACACCACCCGCTTCATTGGTCCGGGCGAAATAGTAAAGGTTACACCGAACGGCATAGAACAGATGCTTGCACCAAGCAACAAGATGCAGATTTGCTCGTTCCTGTGGATATACTACGGTTTCCCATGCGTGGAATACGAAGGCATCAACGCAGAGGAAGTTCGCTACAAACTTGGCGAAGCAATGGGCAAAAACGACGATATCAAGGCAGACTTCGTATCGGCAATTCCAGATTCGGGCATAGGCATGGCTCTTGGTTACGCTACTGGCGCCGGCATACCTTACAAGCGTGGTGTTGCAAAATATACACCAACCTGGTCGCGCAGTTTCATGCCAGTAAACCAAGAGACAAGAAACCTTGTCGCAAAGATGAAACTCATCCCCAACCGCAAGATTCTCGAAGGCAAGGAAGCCGTTTTCTGCGACGACTCAATAGTTCGTGGAACACAACTTCGCGACAATGTCAAGATGCTGTACGACTGCGGCGTTAAGCGCGTACATATAAGAATCAGTTGCCCGCCACTGGTACATGGATGCGAATTCCTGAACTTCTCGGCTTCAAAGACCGACATGGAACTTATCGCACGCCGTTGCATCGAGGAACTCGAAGGCGGACACATCCGCAACCTCGAGGCATACAAGGACGAAACTACTCCACAATATGCAAAGATGGTCGAAATGATTCGTCAGCGCGTTGGTGTTGACACACTTAAGTTCAACAGTTTGCAGACCGTTTGTGATGCAGTAGGACTTCCACGCGAACAACTCTGTCTGCATTGCTTTGACGGAGCATCATACGGATTTTAAAACAACAACATTATCATAATGTTCGGGGCGAATATTCGTCCCGAACATTTTTTACGCCATGCTTGAAAACCTCGGACTTTTTGGACTGTTTCTCGGTTGCATACTCTCGGCAACCATTATCCCGTTTTCGTCCGAGGCACTTGTTACTGGAGCAACATTACTCGACTACAACCTTTGGACGATTGCTATAATTGCTGGCATCGGCAACACAATCGGCGGAATGATTAGTTTCGGAATGGGATGGCTCTGCAAATGGGAATGGTTGGAGAAATATTTCAAGGTAAAGCGCGAAAAATTGGAAAAGGTGCATAACCGCGTGGAAAAATACGGATGTGCAGCGGCATTGCTTACTTGGTTGCCAATAATTGGCGATATAATTGCAATAGCAATGGGATTTCTACGCATGAATCCGTACATTACAGTAGTACTAATGTTCGTGGGAAAGTTTGCGCGCTACCTTGCAATAGTGGGAATTATGAATTGGGCGTTTATGTAAGGGGGTTCTATGGGCTAAAGTCCGGAGGTTCAAAGTTTCTAGGTCGATACGCACAATGGCACGTCTTTTCAAAGATTTTTGTTGAGACGCAAAATTTTGCGTCTTTACATGATTGCATGTACGAAAAAAATTGTAGGCTCGCAATGCATTGCGAGCCTACAGATATTGTTAATTCTTAACAACGTTCTTGTTGATTACGAAGTCTGCTGTGCTGACTCTTACCGTGTAGGCTGCTGGTGGCAGATTGCTGAGATTCAAGATGGTCTCATAGCTGTTCTGCGGAGATGCAGCCTTTTCGATGTAAACCAACTTGCCAAGCATGTCGTAAACCTCGATTTGTGCAGGACGGTCACCGAAATTGTCGAGAACTACGGTAAGCTCGCCGTTGAACGGGTTAGGATAAGCCATAACATCTGGATCACCTTCGGATTCCTCGATGCAGTTTGCAACTACAACCTCCGAAACTGTGCGTGTTCCATCGTAGTCAACCTGAACGAGACGGTAGTAGTTGTCGCCACCATGTACGCCATAGTCGGTGTAGCTGTAATCCAACTGCTCAAGCGAGTTTCCAGCACCTGCAACACGTGCAACCTCGTTGAAGTTGATTGCATCGTCGGAACGTTCGAGTACGAAGTAGTCGTTGTTGCGCTCGGTAGCGGTTGACCACTCTACGAGTGATGACTTGCCGTCGCAGGTTGCAGTGAAGGAAAGAAGTTCGATAGGAAGAACTGTTTCGCTCGACAACGAACCAAGCGTTATCAAGAAGTCGGCAACTGCACGATGTGGATCCTTCGGGATTCTTGCACCAGTAATGGTAATAACATTATTATCCGAACCAGTAATATCTGCTGAACCACCGAAGTTCTTCCAACAACCATTATTATAAGCAGCAACCTTGATTGCACTTGCATCGTAAGCGGTTGAACTATTGAAATGCTCTGCTGCTGTTGCCGAATTTGCCATAAGGGTAACATTCGACAATTCAACAGGTGAACTTACATCCCAATATTCGAAATTGCTTACATGGTTGAAGCGGTTAGCTCCATCTTCGGTACACATATCGTTTATATGCCACCAACGAGGTATAACATCGGTAGTGTATCCGTGAGTACCATCACCATTTTCGCCAGACCAGTGATGGAACTTTGCGTACACAGTATTACCTATACCAATCTCTGCAGTAATGCTACCGAGAACATTATCGTCGCCAGTCGGGAAGGTGAAGTTGTTGCCTCCACCTATCTTGGTTACTGTACCTGATGCATAACTTTCATAGTCACCGCAAACGATAGTACGACCAGTACCATTAAATATCACATTTCCATCCATGATACCATACTCGAAAATTGTTGTCTTGCTGAATACTGTTCTATTGGGGAATATAGTGTGCGGAACATCAGCCCCTGAGCGGAGCATGTTCAGGCGTACATTGTTGTTGATAGTAGGAGCAGTTCCGCCATTATTGATACTCTGTGGTCCATTTCCTGCGAATACGAGAGTACCGCCTTCGTCCAGAGAACCGCCATCAATTACAAGATTTCCGCCTAAACACAATGCCGGGGTCGTATCGGATGCCGGGAAGTCCAAATTGCCACTAAGAGTGAAATCACCTACAACATTCAAGGTATCTTTGTTATCAAATGTTACGGTTGCACCATTAGCAATTGTTGCTTCATCGCTTACCGATATTGTACCCGAACTGCTGAATGTTATAGCGCCACCGTTTTCAACATCAAGAGTGCCATCCACGGTAAGGTTTTGACTTGCGCCTATTGTAAGGGTTCTGCCGCTGCGAACTATTACATCGCTTGCATTGCAGTTAGCATTCACAATTGGGTTGTTGTTGATACATGTAGAACCCGACCTTACTATAACCTTATCGCTTGAAGATGGAGCATTACCAGCGACTTCATATTCGCCAGAGCCGAATACAAGCCAGTTGTGCGAATCGTTCCAGTCGCCGCTTACACGACCAGTCCAGATATGACCTTCTACTACATTAGTCGTTGGTACATCTCCAGGAACCTGCTGCACCGCCTGATCTACATACGAACTTGCTGTACAGCCATTGACATTCTTTACTGTTACTCGATAAGTAGTATTATTGGTAGGCGAAACAACATTTGTGTTTTCGGAAACATATCCCTCGCCCCAGTTGTATGTACCATTAGTACCTGCGCCGCCAGCCGTAAGAGTTGCTTCAGCGCCAAGGCAAATTGGCGATTCGTCGGTTGTAAGGCTTGGCGTTGGAAGTACCTTGACAGTATAGTCCCAAATAGCAGGGCAGCCATGTTCTGAATTTGTCACAGTTAATGTGTAGGTTGTTGATTCCACAGGAGAAACTGTTAAAGATTCTGTTTCTTCGCCAACAAGCGTTGTTCCATTGACCGCCCACTGATAGTTTGCAGGAGGTATTGGGGTAAAGGTATAAACTGTATTATGCAATGAAGCAGAACCTGCGACAGAATTATTTGCAGTACTCGTTGAATAAGTTGCTGTACCCGCGCCTGTAGGTGTAACGCTCAAGAAGGATAATTCCCCATCAATATAACTATTGATACCAATAGAAGCACTAGCGTTGCTTCCCAATGAACTATAGCCACTTGATCCATAACAGAATTCTATCATATTGCTTCCTTCATACAATTTCACCTGATAATAGAAATAATATGAGGAGTTATTATATCTATAACCATAGAACTGTAGTTCAAATACTCTGTCAGGAGCATCCCCTGTCGTTCTGTATTGATAAGTTGAAGCAACCAAGTCATCCCAGAATGGAGCAATTACATTGTAGTAAGATGACGAATTCAAATTATTTACGTTTGATGCTGATGAATAACCAAATTGTAACACACCATTAGTATTGACATTGGTAATAGAGGTATAGTCATTGCCACAATAGTTAAAAGAGAACCCTATCGGAACATTGCTTGTTGTATAATCATCACCTGTAGTGCAAGATGTACCTCCTGAGAAAGATTGGAAAGTTTCTGTGCGACTACTGAACAGATATTCAGAAGCCTTTATACTACTCTCATCATTATTTGCATTCAATGTTACCTCTGTACCAGACACTACACATTCACCATTATCAGAACCTATAAGTGTCACTTCTGGAGCATCTACTGCAATAATAATTTCTTGAGATGCAATGGCACAAGTACCATTAGTTACAGTAACCGCATATCTTGTTGTATGACCAGGAGTAACCTCATGGGTAGGCTCTGTAGTTGTAGCGCCATCGCTCCACTGATAGCCTGTTATATTAGAAGAAGGAACTACTGTCAGTACAACTGCATCGTCATCATAACAATACGAAGATCCAGATGTTGTAAACGAGAAAGTAGGAGGATCAACCGGATTAATTGTTACAGTTGCTGTTGGCGAAGGACAATAATCGGTAGCAAGATCTAGTAATGTAATACGAGCAAAACCATTACCAGAGTGGCCTGTTTCTGCCGTACCATCAGGAGCTGTAAAAGATGTGTTACCAGCAATAGTTTGTGCTTCAGTTAGATAATAGGAACTATTTAGCAAACATCCAGATGGATAACTAGAAGCCGTTGCGGAAGTATAGACATAACCGCTACCGCCACCTCCACCTGTTGAATTAGCACCTTGACCACCGCCATACCAGCCGCCGCCACCGCCGCCATTCAAGTTCTCACCATTCGAACCTTGTCCAACTCCAAACTGGTAGCCTGTTGTCTGTCCACCACCTATTCCCGCAACTCTAGAATCGAACTGCGTCGACGACAATGGTTGAATGCCACTGAGACCTCCACCTTGTCCACCAATAGAACAGTTGCCTCCTCCTCCGCCGCCACCAGCGACGATAACACGATTATACAATGAATTACCACCGACACGAATATCAGTAGCACCGCCACCTGTACCTGCAGGATAAGAAGTATTACCTTGAACTCCACCACCATTCCAAGCAGCGGCTGTAGCTGTACCACTAAATCCTTCTTGACCTACATAGATGTATAATAATGCTCCTGAAATAACATTATTCAATGTACCAACAGAATATCCACCTTTTCCTCCTGTATATGGATTTCCAGTAGCGGAATAATTACTACCTTCTCCACCTTGAGCACCCCAAACTTCAAGTTTAACTTTGGTTACACCTGCAGGAACTGTCCATACTCGTTCGCTGCCAGTATAATCGAAATCGATAACTTCTTCACCATTACCTACCACACTACGAACATAGTAGTTTGTTTGTGCATCTACAGTTGGGGTAAAGGTAAGACCTGTTGCTTCGATACTGCTAAAATCGGATGCAGTACTCCACTGGTATGTAAAGCCATCAATAGGATTAACTACCTCCAATTCACTCGGAGTGCCGATACAAGCAGAACGCACCTCCACTATTGGTGTAGGTGGTGTATTTACCGTAATTGTTACAGGCACAAGCTCAGACGGACAGTTTGATGTAGAAGGTAGCATCTCTGTGATAGTAATACGGGCATAGCCGTTGCCAGAATGACCTGTTTCTGCTATACCATCGGGAGCAAGGAAAGATGCGTTACCTGCTGTAGTAGAACCATTGGAAACTCCACCAATATAAGCGGAACCGCCGCCACCAGTACCAGAACACTGTGAGCCATCAGCACCACCACCGCCGCCATACCAGCCGCCGCCGCCGCCACCACCAGAAGCTGCTCCAGAATTAGAATCTCCACCAATACCAAATGTTCCTGCATTGCCACTTCCTGCAGAACCTCCAGTACCAGCAGCACCACCTGCATCTTGTGTACCAGCACCGCCCCTTCGACCAGTATATGAACTATAGTAAGTACCTTGAGTACCTGTCAAACCACCACCATTACCGCCGGCTACTTCTGATGATGTATTCGTGCCATAAGCACCACCACCACCAGCACCGGCAACAATAATACGGTCGCCAAGTGTAGTTCCATTCAATCGAATATCTGTAGCACCACCGCCACCGCCACCATAGAAGTAACCACTATTTGTGCTAGTACCACTGTTTCCTCCTCCATTCCAGCCACCTTGAGCAGAACCTGTTGTACCAGTTGTACCATCGCCACCCTTTCCGCCAACATAGATCGAAAGCACATCTCCAGCAGATACGGACAATTCTCCTGTTGCATAGCCGCCACGACCACCTAACCAAGTGTGTCCATCATAGTTAGTTTGTCCACCTTCTGCGCCCCATACTTCAAGTTGTACTTTGGTAACATTACCAGGCACTTCCCAAGTCTGCACATCGCCAGTATAATCAAAGTCGATAGGCGCATCACCAACTGGAATATCAACCGACCGCACATAGTATGTAGTTGTAGCATCCAAGGCTGGGGTAGTAAATTCATTGCCTTCGTAAACAAGGTCTTGTCCTGCTGGGTCGGAATACCAGCGGTAATGGATATTGCCCGATACCGATGTGGAGGCAGTAAGAGTAGTTGTCTGTCCGCAGTAGATGCTTGTAAGACCATTTACCGTTGGTGCATCCATAGGCGGATTTATGGTAAGAGTTGCAGTTGTGCTACCCGAATTCTCGCAGCCGTCGCGGAAATTACGGGCAACGCTGAATGTTCCAGTACCGAGTGTTGCACGGTCGGATGCCGTAAGCGTATATGTTGCGTTTTCGCTCCATGCAGTAGTTACACTTCCTATAGTCCAGCTGTACTCAACATTGCCACCACCAACAGCGGGGGTTGTAGAAGCAAGAGTAATCACAGCATCGGACTGGCACACTTCCATATCGGCAATAGTACCTGCCGACGGAGTTGAAAGCGATGTTACCGTTGTAGAAGCTTCGGCATAGCATCCGTCCGAATTGGTGCCGGTTACGGTATATGCGCCAGCACCTACGGTAATATCAGCAGTAAGAGCGTTATTGCTCCAATGATAATTGTCAGCGCCCGTAGCAGTAAGGGTAATTGTCCTTCCTGCACAAACCATAGGATTCATAGGCGTAACCTCGACTTCCGGATTTACACGCACCGTATAGTCGATAATTGCAGGACAAGAATATCCATCACCAGTAACAGTAACAGTATAGGTTGTGGATTCTGTAGGAGTAACGGTTATTGTTGGGTCTGTAGAACCACTTGACCAAGCATAATTAAGAGTTGCTGTAGATATGGTTGCTTCCCAACCTGAGCCGACATTACTTACATCAGAAGTAAAACGAATTGTCAAACTGCCAGAATTAGCAGTATATGCAACTCCCGTTGACATATTATACAAAATGTCACTAAAAAGCGATGCCCCAGTATTATCTTCTCCATCGTACAAATAGATATAGTCGCAACAACTTTCTGCACCAACATTGGAAAATTCTATTGTTATTGGAACTCCGTCAGCAGAAGTGAAGGTTTGCGTATAATCCTCATAATTAACATAATTTGAAGAAGCACCATTGTGGTCATAATAATTAAACGAACATCCTGGGGCTATTGTAACGGTACCGTTTTCCATATTCAAGCTTGACGGACAATCGCCAAAAGAAAGGGTTACATCTGTACCTGCATTCACACAATCGCCATTGTCGGAACCTGTGAGCGTAACACCAGGAGCATCCACCGAGATAGTATATGACTGGCTTGCACTGCAATAACTGTTAAATGCACTTACAGTATAGGTGGTTGTAGAACCAGGAGTTACAGTATATGTTGTACTTGTTGTTTCGGTTGTATTAACACCATCGCTCCACTCGTATCTTACTATACCATTTGATGGATTGGTAATAGTAAAGGTAACCGGAGTCTGGTTACACGAAACTGAATTGTCAGCATTAAGCGTAAAAGTCGGCGGTGTACCAAGGTCAACCGCCACAGTCCCGATTTCCGACATACAGGTTGGAGCAGCGACATTAAAAGTAATGCGTGCATAGCCATTGCCTGTGTGACCTGTTTCATTTCCTCCTTCAGGAGCTGGGAAAGAAGTATTGCCAGCTATAGTCTGCGCATCGGTAAGATAATATGATGAAGGCACATTATATCCTGATGGAGCACTAGATGCAGTGGCAGATGTCCACACATAACCAGAACCACCACCGCCATATCTTCCGTCGGAATCGGAGTCGCTATCGTATGCGCCACCGCCGCCATACCAGCCACCGCCACCACCACCGCAAGAGTAGTTATAGGCATTACCACCCTGTCCAAAAGTACCCTGAGTAGAAGAAATAGAACTCCAGGAAATACCGCCACCAGTCTGGGTAGCACCGCCACCACTACGATTAATTCCAGTAACATTAGAACCATTAGTATAATTATAGTAGCCATCGCCACCATATTCACCACCACCACAGCCTGCAGGATATGTAGAACCATAACTTACGCCAGCTCCGCCGCCGCCACCGGCCACGATGATACGGTCGTACAATGTCGAACCGCCAATCCTTATGTCGGTAGCACCACCGCCACCACGACCACTGGAAACTCCTGCTCCGCCGCCATTGTAACCGGCAGTCGTACTTGTAGTTCCAGCACCACCAACATATATTTTCAACGAAGTCTCTCCACTAAGGTTTGATAACGTTCCAACAGAGTAACCGCCCAAACCTCCTGTATATGAACTATATGTTCCGCCCTGTGCGCCCCATACTTCAAGGGTTACAGATGAAACATTTGACGGAATAGTCAATGTCTGTTCTGCACCTGTATAATCGAAATTATGTACTGGATTCAACGAACCATTGTATGCACGGACATAGTAGGTTGCATTGTTTTGCATATTGCTAATGGTATAGGTAGTACCTTCGTGCAACGGATCCCCTGTGCAGGAAGAATTGTCCCACCAGCCATAGGTAAGTCCATTTACTGCATTGGTTACAGTGAGAACCACATCTTCGCCCGGGCAAGCAGATGCAACCGAAACTGTAGGAGTCGCAGGAGTTACTGCCGCTGCAGCCGTAGCCGATGTCGCAGAAGAATAAGAGAACTCGCCTGTAGTTGTGTATGTAATAAGAGCATAACCATTGCCTTCGTGACCAGTTTCAGTTCCACCATTAGGTGCAGGGAAAGATGCATTGCCAGGAATGGTCTGCGCATCCGTCAGGATGGCATTCACATGTCCACTACCGCCGCCGCCGCCGCGGTCGTCATCACTGCTGGTATCAGGATAGGAGCCAGCACCGCCGTACCAACCGCCACCGCCAGCACCAGCATAACCACTGTTGGCATTATATCCATGTCCTCCTTGACCAAAACTACCATTGGTGCCCGTGTTGCTGCTGCTACCGGCACCGCCAGCAGTCTGTGAGCCGCCGCCGCCACCAGAACCATAGCTCTCTGTTGTGGTACCGCCAATTTCACCGCCACCGTACATGCCATACTTATTTGCAGCACCATCAGAACCGCCGCCACCTGCTACGACCAAAACATCGCTTTGATAGGATGACAACGACAACAAGAGGCCGCTACGTTTGGCAATATGCGTGGCACCACCGCCACCATAATAGGAATCACGGCCACCACCACCGTTATAACCGCCAGAGGTACCGCCAGTGTTTCCGGAGCCACCCACATACACATACAAGGTCTGACCTTGAGTCACGTCAGACAATGTGCCTACTGAGTAGCCGCCCTTTCCACCATAGGTGGAGGAAGAACGATAGCCGCCCTGGGCACCCCACACTTCTAATTTCAGAGATTGCACACCAGATGGAACAATATATGTTTGCTCATAACCTGTATAACCAAAATCCTGACTCCCCTCCTCTGGAGCAGAAACCATACAAGCCGACTTGCAATATATGGTTATAGGGCTGTTACCAGCCTGGAAAGAATAGGTTTGTCCTGAGCCCACTTGCGTAGTGCAGGCAGCATCGGAATACCAGCGGTAGTCGCTGTATTCGCCATTGGCTGTAAGTGTCACCGTCTGCCCACATGTAAGATTATTCAAATCGGCATTGGCAGTAATAGTAGGAGCAGTAACACTTGCAGGGCAAGTACGTCTGAATTGTGTATAATCGCCACAGGAAATAAGTTCACCATTGCCATCGCAGGGCACTACCCAACAATAGGTTACTCCGTATGGAATATTGCTTGCTGTAACCGAAGTCGAGTTTGTACTATAAGAATACTGAGCAGGCTTAGTTGTGGTATTGCTCAAATATACATGGTAACTTGTAGCACCAGCTACAGCATCCCACTGCAAAGTAGGACTAGCTGTACTTATATCTGCGCCATCTGCAGGAGATGTTAAAGTCGTACAAAGTGAAGATGTGTATGCCAACCTAAGAACGGGGAGACTGTTATTGACGGTTGCATGAGTATATGCATTATATGTGGTATTATTAATACCCGGATCACTGCCGTCTTGTTTATCAAACCACGAAAGAGCCAAGTCTCCAGAGAGGTCCTTATAGTAGCATTCATGGGCATTACAGCCGCTGGTGCTGTTGGCCACGGCTCTCACCAGAATCAGGAGACTATTCTCCTGCGAGTGCAGGAAAGGTGTGGAAAGGGTGAAGGTGGTGTAAGAGCCTGATGTGGTGGCAGGGTTGGTGCCACTGTAGACTTTGGTTGCACCAGAAACATAAGATGCGAAAGACGTGCTGGATGAGAGAGTGGTGCTACCTGGTACTTCTTTCATCCAAATCTGGAGCGGATTGCTATCCGAAGATCCGTTAATTGTGATGGAAGAGTTTGTATTATTTCCGACAGTTGAATAATCAGTAGCAGCCAAAAAAGCCATTGAAGTAATTTCACCACTAAATGGCAAAGTGTTGGGACGATAACAGTACACCCTGTATTCCCAACCATAATGGCGACCATAAGGAGAGATTGTATATTCTGTTGTTCCACTATTATCTGATATATTTCCCCATTCAACAGTGCTTTGTCCCCAAGCCAAACTGCTAAAAAACAATAGCAGAATTACGATTAACTTCGTTGAGCTAAAGGTTGACGATTTTAGATTTACGATTTTTGACTTACGATTCCCAGAGGAATTTGCGAATGATGCATTTTTCATAATGTTTAAAATATTTACGATTTTAGACTTACGATTTACGATTGAAGTGGTATTGTTGTAAAAGTTTGTCATAAGCAATATGTTATTTTTTGTTTCTAAGTTTCTGGTTTCTTGTTTCTAGGTTTCTGGTTTCTATGTTTAAAGTTGTTTGATATTGTTTGAAGTTGTTTATATGTTTCTATGTTTAACGTTTCTAAGTTTCTATGTTTCAAGTTGTTTGAAGTTGTTTATGGTTGTTTATATGTTTGACAATTTTAAAATCGGATTGTTTAACAATGCATCATATATTGCAGCAAGGTCGGCATCAAGCACCACCTTGACACCTCTTACTACATAAATCATATCTCGTATCGAATACGCAATATCCATCGCTGTTCTACTAATAATTTTCAATATATACCTACAAACAACATACGCTTCAACCGCCGAGGCACACTTTCTGCAACAAAACTCCAACGCCCCGACAAAACAACTGTACCACCATACGATAAACGTATATTTTTGCAAACTCCAAAGTTACACCTATTTAATTAAAAGAGCGGATGAGAATAAAAATATTAGATTAACAATTATAATTATTATACATATAATGTGTTTTATTTTATGTACTTCATTGTCGAGAAAATAAACATTTTTTAAAACAATACATTTTTCGAACTTTTATTATACCTTTGTAGCAAAATTTTTGTAGTATGCACAAATATAGATTTTTAACAATTATTATGGGCTTTCTGGCAGGGATTGCAGTTTCGTGCTCGTCGCCAGAAGAGAAACTGAAAGGCGAATGGGAAGTAGTGTCGGTAGGCGAAGGTAGCTTGGGCGCAGACGAAAGTATAAACTACGATATAGCAAACGAACTTATGCGCGGACTTAAGTACGGTTTTCGCAACGACACATTATACATCAACGACTCAATGGTGGCAGAATACACCGTAGACTCGTCGGCAATTGTGCTTACAAGCACGGATTACCAGGAAATATACACATTCGACGTAAGCAGCGACTCACTGTTCATCGAAAACAACGTCATTAAATTATCAATGGCAAGAAAGTCCAAATAGTTGGTATAAATAATTTCTTTTTTGTCTAGAAATAATCTGGAAAACCAATAATTAAGAATAAAGAGTTATATTTGTCGACTTTTTAAACAAAGATTATGTGGCAAAAAATTGCACGTCTGATTCTTCGAAAGAAGTTGTACCTGATAATCGGTCTGGTTGTCGTAACTGCATTCCTCGGTTACGAGGCACTGCACATGAGCATGGACTACGGTTATGCGCGAATGCTTTCGGAGGACGATGAAGTATACCTGCAAAACAAGAAGTTTAAGGAACTTTTCGGTGACGAAGCCAACGCCATCGCCATCGGAATTTCGGACAGTTGCCTGCTTACCGACTACGGACATTTCGACAAGTTCCGCCAATTCGCGAACAAAATAAAATCGCACAAGGATGTAAAGCAGACATTCGGTCCGCTCGAGGCGATAAATCTGCGCAAGGCAAGCAAAACCAATGAAAACGGAGAAAAGAAGCAAGTGTTCGAGACCATAAGGATATTCTCCGACAGCATCTCGTCGCAAACACAACTCGACAGCGCAAGCACGGTATTCTTCGGACTCCCCTTCTACACCAACCTCCTATACAGCACCGACAAGAAAGTATACCTTTTCACCATTACGCTTAACCCCGAAATCCTAAACAGTTCGGAACGACAGAAGGCGGTGGCAGAATTAGATGACATTTTGCAAAAGTATTCGGAAGATGCGGGAGTGGAAACCCATATATCGGGACACCCGTACATCCGCACCGAAATCACAAACCTCATAAAGCGCGAACTGCTCACATTTACGCTTCTTGCCGCATTTGTCTGCATAGTAATACTTTACATATTCTTCCGTTCGCCCAAGGTAATCTTTGCCGCACTAATAGTGGTGGCGCTAAGTTTAATATGGACGTTCGGTTACATGGTACTGCTTGGATATCAGGTAACAATCCTCACATCCATGATTCCGCCACTGCTGATAGTAATCGGCATACCGAACATCATATACATGTTCAACAAATACCATGCTGAATACAAATTGCACGGACAAAAGGTGAAGGCACTGCACCGCACAATCTGCAAAATAGGCAACGCATCATTCATCACAAACATGACTACAGCATGCGGTTTCGCCACATTCATAGTCACCACCAACACACTCCTCATCGAGTTCGGCGTAGTGGCATCGCTAGGCATAATGACGGTGTTCCTGCTTTCGCTGCTAATAATTCCGATATTCTTCAGTTTATGCAAGCCGCCTTCAGAGAAAGCCACAAAGCATATCGACAACAAGATAATCACTTCAATCATCGCAAAGATTGAAGACATTGTCACACACAGGCGCAAGACGGTATACATTGTTTTTGTCACGGTAGTAGTAACGATGCTGTGCGGAATATTCTTCATAAACCGCGCGGGCTACATACTCGACGACATCCCCGACAGCAGCAAACTCTGCCAGGATACACATTTCCTCGAAGACAACTTCGGCGGAGTATCACCGATAGAGATAGTTGTGATTTCGAAGGACACGCTTCGCAACGACCACGACTACATCGACCAGATTGAAAACCTTGACACGCTGCAGCAACGGTTGAAGAAATATCCTGAACTTTCGCGCTCGATGTCAATTGCCGATGCTGTGAAATTCCTCTACCAGGCATACACCAACGGCAAGACATACGACTTGCCACCAAATCCGCAGACATACTCCAACATAATGAAGAGAATGCCCGACATGAAGAGCGAAGGACTGGCAAAGTCGTTCATCGACAGCACGCGCACGGCGACACGCATAAGTATGAACATCCGCGATGTAGGTTGCGACCGCATAGAGGAACTGCTGCCTCTGCTGAGAAACGAAATCGACTCGGTCTTCCCTGCCGAACACTACGAAACCATAGTGACAGGCAATTCGATAATGAACTTTACGGGAACAACCTACCTTACCAAAAACCTTTTCATCAGTCTTGCTCTCGCAATAGTGGTAATTGCACTGTTCCTGTTCATCATGTTCCGCTCGGTGAAGGTCACTCTGCTTTCGCTGATTCCCAATGTGATACCTATGATTGTTACCGCTGGAATAATGGGATATTTCGGCATTCCAATAAAACCGTCGACAATACTTGTGTTCAGCATTGCATTTGGTATTTCGGTCGACGATACTATACATTATCTGGCAAAATACAGCCAGGAACTGAAGCATACCGACGGAAACATTGGTGTATCTGTCCGCAATGCTCTTTCAGAAACTGGCATGAGCATGATATATACCTCTATAATATTGGTTCTCGGATTCGGAATGTTCATCATTTCCGAGTGGGGCGGCGCGCAGTCGATGGGAATTCTGGTCTCGACGGCACTTTTCGTAGCAATGTTCTCGAACATTGTACTGCTTCCGTCGCTGCTGATGACACTGGAACATCATTTCAACAAGAAAGTATTCAACGAGCAATTCATACAGATATACAACGAGGAGGACGAAATAGACCTCGACGAACTTAAAATAGAAGGAGAAGATTACGATGAAGACAAGTAAATCGCGTCACTCATACAAACGCCGCATACTGGTTACTGGCGGAGCAGGTTTCATAGCAAGTTCGCTTGCCCAGAAACTGGCCGACGACGAGACGAACCTTGTGGTAATAATGGACAACCTCTCGACTGGCGACATGCGCAAATTGCCGCCTATGAAGGAAAACATACGATTCATCAAGGGCGACGCCAACGATTACAAGGACATTATGGAGATAATGATTTCGTACCAGTTCCACTATGTTTTCCACTATGCTGCAATGGTGGGCGTACTTCGTACCCAAGCGCATCCGGTAGGCGTACTCGAGGATTTGCGCGGAATCGAAAACATCTGCCGCCTGAGCAAGAACACTGGTGTAAAGAGGGTTTTCTTCGCTTCTTCATCAGAGGTATACGGAGAACCAGTAGAATTTCCGCAGAACGCCCACACCACACCGCTCAACTCACGCGTTCCATACGCCGTGGTGAAGAACATAGGCGAGGCATTCCTGCGTTCGTACAATAAGGAATTCGGACTGAACTACACTATATTCCGCTTCTTCAACACTTACGGTCCAAAGCAGAGCAAAGACTTTGTAATCAGCAAGTTCCTCAACATGGCACTTCGTGGCGACGACATTTCAATCTACGGCGACGGTTCGCAGAGCCGCACCTTCTGCTACATAGACGACAACATCGACGCAACAGTAAAGATAGCATACGCCGACCAGTACATCAACGATGTTGTCAATATCGGCAACTCGCGCGAAACATCAATCCTCGAACTTGCAAAAATCATAATCGACATTACCGGTTCGAAGTCGAAACTCGTATACCTGCCACCACTGAAGGAAGGCGATATGATGCGTCGCTGCCCCGACAATTCCGACATGCTCAAGGTATTGAACCGTCCGCTCGTAAAACTTGAAGACGGAATCAGAAATATCCTTGAAAAGGGATTCTTCGAGTGGGAAAACAATAGATAAATCCTATTTAAACTCATAGTTTTGGGTCGACTTACAAAAGCCGACCTTTTTTGTGCATGACGCAATAAAAAATAATTGTCCAAAACACAAAAAAATCAAAATTCCTAACCATCCCAAGCGCAAATATTCTTATTTTTGCATCTTCAAAATTTTTAGAAGATGGAATACAATTTTACGGAAATTGAGCGCAAATGGCGCGAATACTGGAAGAAACACGACACCTACAAGGCCGTTATCGACAAATCTAAGCCAAAATACTATGTTCTCGACATGTTCCCATATCCTTCGGGAGCAGGTTTGCATGTAGGACATCCGCTTGGATACATCGCTTCCGACATCTTTTCAAGATACAAGACACTGAAAGGGTTCAACGTTTTGCACCCGATGGGATATGATGCCTTCGGTTTGCCAGCCGAACAGTACGCCATCCAGACAGGCACTCATCCTGCAGTAACCACCGAAAAGAACATCAACAAATACCGCGAGCAACTCGACAACCTCGGTTTTTCGTTCGACTGGAGCCGCGAAGTGCGCACCAGCGACCCGAAGTACTACAAGTGGACGCAGTGGACTTTCATTCAACTTTTCAATTCGTACTATTGCAACCAAGCACAGAAGGCTCGTCCGATTAGCGAACTTGTCAAAATTTTTGCTAGCCAAGGCACAAAGGGACTTGACCTTGCTTGCACAGAAGAACTTTCGTTTACAGCAGATGAATGGAATTCGTGGGACGAGAAAAAGCAGCAGCAAGTCCTTATGAACTATCGCCTTGCCTACCTCGCCGACATTCCCGTAAACTGGTGTCCGAAACTCGGTACCGTTCTTGCCAACGACGAAGTTGTTGATGGTCTATCTGTTCGTGGCGGTTATCCCGTTGAGCGCAAGAAAATGCGCCAGTGGTCGTTGAGAATCACGGCTTACGCGCAACGGCTTCTTGACGGACTTAACACTGTTGATTTCCCAGAACCTGTAAAGGACATTCAGAACAATTGGATTGGTCGTAGCGAAGGCGCATCCGTTTTCTTCGAAATAGAAGGCCGTAGCGAAAAGATGGAAATCTTCACCACACGTCCCGATACCATTTTCGGTGTTTCGTTCATGGTAATTGCTCCCGAACACGACCTCGCTCTTTCGCTCGCTACCGACGAGTACCGCGCAAAGGTTGAGGAATATGTAACTTGGGCAAAGAACCGTTCCGATGTTGAACGTATGGCAGAGAAGAAAGTCAGCGGACAAATGACTGGTTCTTACGCAATTAACCCATTTACAAAAGAACGTATTCCAATCTTCATAGCCGACTATGTATTAATAGGTTACGGTACCGGCGCAATTATGGCCGTTCCTGCACACGATAGCCGCGACTTTGCATTTGCACGTCATTTCAATCTGCCTATTTCGCAGGTGGTTGCAAAGGAAGGTGCCGAAATCGTTCCTACCGATCAATGGACAGAATCGTTCGATTCGAAGGACGGCATACTTATGAATTCCGACTTCCTCAACGGACTGCGCGTAAAGCAGGCCATCAAGGCAATGAACGACCGCATCGAGGAAATGGGCATTGGCAAACGCAAGGTAAACTACCGTCTGCGCGATGCTATTTTCAGCCGTCAGCGCTACTGGGGCGAACCTTTCCCGATTTATTACAAGGACGGAATCCCATATCCGCTCGACGAGTCAAAACTTCCGCTCGAACTTCCCGAAGTCGACAAGTATTTGCCAACCGAAACTGGCGAACCGCCACTGGCACGTGCAAAGAACTGGTGTACTCCCGAGGGCTACAAGTACGAAACTTCAACAATGCCTGGATTTGCAGGTTCATCGGCATACTATCTGCGCTACACCGACCCGCACAACGACGAGATGATTTTCTCGCCAGAGGCAGTAAACTACTGGCAGAATGTTGACCTATACATCGGTGGTCGCGAACATGCAACCGGACACCTTATATATTCACGCTTCTGGAACAAGTTCCTCTACGACCTCGGTCTGGTTCCAAACGAAGAACCATACAAGAAACTTATCAACCAAGGTATGATTCAGGGACGTTCGAACTTCGTTTACCGCGTAAGCAGTTTCGAAAAGATGGCCGAATACAAGGTATGGCAGTTGTTGAAAGACAAGAAGATGGGCGTTGAGTTCAAGGAAGACTACAAGGACGGCAAGCGCCGTTTCGACTTCTACTGCGACGAAAAGAAGATTCTCATTGAAATTAAGCGCGAACATTCGCTCGAAAAGGTTGCAGAAGCCTACAGCGAATACGCAAAGGACAAGGGTTACAGAATATTGCTTATCTCTATCTTTGACGTTATGAACCGCATTGATGTGGTTGAACAGAAGATTAAGGACCTTATTGCCGGCGGCGAAGTTCCCGAGTTCGAGGAAGGCGAAGCATTTGTTCCAATCAATCTGTTCATTTCCAAGAATATACCTGGTCGCGAAGAATTCACAGTTCCGATTCATGTTGACATCAACATTGTAAGCAACGACATTCTCGACATTGAAAAGTTCCGCCAGTGGAGACCCGACTTCAACGATGCACAATTTGTACTCGAAGACGGAAAATATATCTGCGGATGGGAAATAGAAAAGATGTCGAAGTCGATGTACAATGTTCAGAACCCCGACGACCTTGTAGAACGCTACGGAGCCGACACATTGAGACTTTACGAAATGTTCCTCGGTCCTGTTGAACAGGCAAAGCCATGGGATACCAACGGAATCGAAGGTGTTGCAAGATTCATCAAGAAATTCTGGAGAATGTTCCACGACGAGGACAACAATTTCTGCATTTCGGATGAAAAGGCTACGCCTGCAGAACTGAAGACCTTGCACAATACCATCAAGAAAGTTACCGACGACATTGAGCGTTTCTCGTTCAACACATGCGTAAGCTGCTTCATGATTTGCTGCAACGAACTTGGCAAGTGCAACAAGCGCGAAATCCTT
This sequence comes from Bacteroidales bacterium, assembly GCA_017651185.1. Lineage (GTDB taxonomy): Bacteria > Bacteroidota > Bacteroidia > Bacteroidales > ML635J-15 > Bact-19. The sequence goes on from JAGCDJ010000020.1 coordinate 75,898, forward strand.
GAACCGCTCTGCGTTCTCATTTCGCCATACGCACCGCATATCGCCGAAGAACTCTGGCACGAATTCGGACACGACACATCGGTTACCAAGGCTCAATGGCCGGAATACAACGAGGTTTTCACCAAGGAAACAACATTCACCTACCCGATTTCGTTCAACGGCAAGATGCGTTTCAACCTCGAACTTCCGCTTGACATGAATCCGAAGCAAATCGAGGAAACCGTCATGGTTAACGACTACACGAAGAAATACACCGACGGCAAACAGGTGGCAAAGGTTATCGTTGTTCCGAAGAAAATCGTGAATATTGTTGTGAAGTAATTTACGATTGACGAATTGATTATATAACGCGCCAAAATACTATACAATGAAGAACAAAAAGGTAATAGTTCCTATCATAATAATTTTAGGTGTCCTGCTTATCGACCAGATTCTTAAAATCTGGGTCAAGACGCACATGATGCTAGGCGAAGAAATGCACATTTTCGGAGACCGCATAATGCTTAAGTTCGTCGAAAACCCGGGCATGGCATTCGGAATGGAATTTGGCGGCAACTGGGGCAAACTTGCATTGAGCATATTCAGGATTTTGGCGGTTGGCGGACTAATCTGGTATCTTGTGGTGCTGATTAAGAAGAAAAGCAATCTGTTCATCATTTCCTGCATTTCACTGATAATCGCAGGCGCGGCAGGTAACCTCATCGACTGCGCATTCTACGGACTTATGTTCAACGAAAGTCTCGGCCATGTAGCACAAATATTCCCCGATGGTGGCGGATATGCAGGTTTCCTTTCGGGAAATGTCGTAGATATGTTCTACTGTCCAATAATAAGGTGGGGAACACCACCCGACGAAAGCATTTTCTTCCGCCCGATATTCAATGTAGCCGACTCGGCAATCACCATTTCTGTATTCCTTATGATTATATTCTACAAGAAGTTATTGTCACCAAAGGAAGAAGAAAATACAGCAACCGAAACAGAAGGTGAGACTGAAAAATGAAAGTCCCATTCTTCAGATACGACTGGTTTTTCCAAGAAAACCGCAATGATATAATGCCGAAACTCGACGAAATAATGTCGTCGGGACGATATGTGAATGGCGAATATACCAGCAAATTGGAGGAAAAACTTGCCGAAATCTGCAAACGCAAATACGCTGTCACGACTGGTTCATGCACCGATGCTCTGTTCTTTGCACTAACTACCGCTGGCATAAAGCAAGGCGACGAAGTGATACTTCCGCCATTCTCGTTTGTCGCTACACTCGATTCGGTACTTAGATGCGGAGCCGTACCCATTTTCGTTGACATTTCGACAGAACACTACATGCTCGATGTCGCCAAACTCGAAGAAGCGGTAACTCCGCGCACAAAGGCGATTGTACTAGTACAACTTTTCGGCAACTGCCATCCACAGCAAAAGCAAATTCGCGAAATAGCACAAAGGCACGGCATACCACTTATTGAAGATGCAGCACAGGCAATTGGAGCAAAGGACAACGACATTCACGCAGGGAAAATCGGAGACATTAGTTGCATAAGTTTCGACCCTACGAAACTGGTTTCGGCATACGGCACAGGCGGTGCTGTACTCACCGACAACGAAGAGGAATACTCAATGCTAAAAAAACTTGCCAACCATGGTCTAGAAAATGGAGTTCCACAAATCGCAGGGTACAACAGCAAAATCGCAGAAACACAGGCGGCAACAATTCTCGCACAAATAGAAAAACTGCCACAGACAATTGCGAGGATGAACGAAGTAGCCGAAAAATACATGTCGCAACTAAAAAACGTAGACAAAATTACTCTTCCGACAAAGTGCTGCACATTGTCAAACTTCCACAAGTTTGTAATTCGCACCGAAAAACGCGATGAACTTCGCAAATTCCTAAAAGACAACGGCATCGAAACAAAAATTCACTACCCCACCCTGCTATCTGAACAAAAGATACTTGAAGGTAGAAAATTTCTGAAGCACAACCTTGCAAATACCGAAAAGGCAGCACAAGAAGTCATTAGCTTACCAATATGGCCAAGTATAACCGATGCTGAAATTTCATATATCTGTGAGAGCATAAAAATGTTTTTATAGACACAACCAAGCTTAATTTTACTTATTTTTGTCGCATCTTAACAATATAAAATTGAAATTATGCGATTAGACGGACGCCGCGAAAGTACAAATGTTGACGATAGGCGCGGAAAGAAAATGGGTGCTGGATTAGGCATCGGTGGAGCAATAATAGTAGGTATCATCGCTTTGCTGCTTGGCAAAGACCCTAGCGAAGCAATACAAAACCTTAACGTAGACACTGGAACCGAATCGGCATACACGCCTACAGCGGAAGAAGAAGAACTTGCATCGTTTACCAAAAAGATTCTTGCAGGAACCGAAGACGTATGGACTGCAGAATTCAGCAAAAGAGGCAAAAGATATGTCGCACCTAAACTGGTGCTGTTCACCAATTCGGTGCAGTCGGGATGCGGTGGAGCATCGTCATCGTCGGGACCATTCTACTGCTCTGCCGACCAGACCGTTTATATTGACCTATCGTTCTTCTCGACCATGAAGCAACAGTTTGGAACTGCGGGCGACTTTGCCTACGCATACGTAATAGCCCACGAAGTTGGACATCATGTGCAATACTTGCTTGGCACCCTTGGCGATGCTCACAACAAGATGGACCGCGTGAGCAAGACCGAAAGCAACCAGATAAGTGTTCGCCTTGAACTGCAGGCAGATTTCTACGCTGGCGTATGGGCAAACCGCGACAACGCCATGTTCAACTCGCTCGAAGACGGTGATATAGAAGAAGGTCTTGCCATTGCCGCTCGTATCGGCGACGACTACCTACAGCAGAAAGCAAAAGGATACACGGTGCCCGAATCGTTCAATCATGGCACATCGGCACAACGTTCGCGCTGGCTAAAGAAAGGCATTTCAACTGGCAATATGGACGACGGAGACACCTTCTCTATGGAATACGCAAAATTGTAGAGAATCTATTATTTCCGAGATAACTGCTGAAACGTTTAATATTCCCTCGACCTCATCGAGTCGATATAGTTGCGCAGTATTGTTTTCTGCGAAGAGGGCAAGTTTACTGCCTGCAAGTACTTATCGGCAAGGGTATAGCACTCATTAATCTTTTCTATTGTCAATTCCTTTATTTTCAGTGCATCGTAAATTGACTTTACCGACCTGTACTTTTCATCCCTATCGAAATTTCCCTTTGACAACCATTTCTGGAGTTCTGACTTTGCATCACCAGTTGCCCTATTCATGGCATTTATCAGCAAAAAAGTCTTCTTGTTTTCAGCAATGTCGCCACCTATAGGTTTTCCGAACACTGCTGCATCACCGTAAGTATCGAGCAAGTCGTCCTGCAACTGGAAAGCAAGTCCAGCATATCGTCCGTACTGGTATATATTCTCGCAGTCGGATTGCGAAGCACCCGCAATGAGAGCACCAATCTTCATGCTTCCTGCAAGCAGTACTGCCGTTTTAAGGTTTATCATATTCATGTAGTCGTCGACTGTAACATTATCGTCGGTTTCGAAGTCCATGTCGTACTGCTGTCCCTCGCAAATCTCAATTGCCGTCTGCAAAAAAGTCTCGAGCACCGCCTCTCTTGCCTTTGCTGTCCTCGATGTACACCGGCAAGCAACAAGCGACATCAAGTCGCCCGAAAGTATGGCAATGTTCTCAGTCCATTTCTTATGCACAGTCGGACGTCCACGCCTCATATCAGACTTGTCCATTATATCGTCGTGAAGCAAAGTGAAATTATGGAATATCTCCAGACCAAGCGCAGCATCAACCGCCATATCGGCAGTAGCACCGAACATCTCCGCCGACATCAGGCACAAGACAGGACGAATACGCTTTCCTCCTGCCGACAACGCATATCTTACCGGTTCATACAAAAATTCTGGTTCTCTTTCCATTGAATCGAGAAACGACGATAGATGCCCCTTGAAATAATCCAACAAATATTCCTGCGTATTCATATCACTAACTCTACAAATAGGTGAAACCTAAAAAATCATATTGAAATACATTATCTGCAATACCTGAGCCAACACCAAACAAACTAAAAGAACATAAAATATTATTTGCTGCACCAACTTCTGGGCACTAACGACTATATTGGAAAGCAGATAGCACAACGGGAAGTACATGAGCCAAATCGATTCGTTAGATGCCAACGGAGAAAGAATAAAAATTCCCGCATAACCCATAAGGAAAAGCAAGGAATGATAATATTTCAACTCGGCAGTCTTGCGAAAAACTTTCAGCACAAACATCGAAAGGAAGGAAACAAGCACAGCAAAAATTACTGGAATGCCAAACAGGAAGTTGAGGTAGTTGTACTTTTCACCGATTACAAACCTTGTGACTTCTGACTTTATCGACAAGAACAGTTCCTGCACGTCGCCATATAGCCATACCAAGCAAAATGCAGTTCCCACGACAAAGACCAGCGATACAAAAAAAGATACGATATCGCGCCACGACACTGGTTTTACAATGGCAATGACAACTATCAATGCTGGCAGAAGCACAACATACTTGTATGCAAATATCAGCGAAAGTCCGCACAGAAATCCAGCATCGAGACTACCCTTGATATCCTCATGCCTGCTATACATTCCGAATATCCGCATAACCGACAACGAAATGAATAATGTACCTACCATTTCGGGAATGCACCTCTGCGCATTAATTACGCTTCCTGTCAGCAAGGCAAAAAACAGCGATGGAAGTTGATACCCCGATTCCACAATCTGGTATCTAAAATTCAACTTCGACGCATAGCAGGCAAAGACAAATGCCAGCACAAACGCAAATGCCGTATAAATGTACTGGTACAACGATGCCTCGTACAAAAACCTGAAAAAATATGAATGCATCCCGCCAGTATCGACAGCAGTAGGCATAACAATGAACTTGTACGCCCACAATGCCAGCATGATGATAAAAATCAGCACATAATTGGCAGGATTATTCGATTTCAGAAGTTTAAGCATCCAGATACCCTATTTCAAATCAAAACCAATGTCGGTACGATAATAGCACTTGTCGAAAGAAATATTTTCTATCGATGCATAAGAAGTTCCAAGCGCATCGAAAATGGTGTTGCCATAACTACTTACCGCAATGACACGACCTCCCGACGTAACCACATCGCTACCTGCCAATAAAGTACCTGCGTGGAAACAAACGCTCGACTTTACTGCATCGAGTCCACGTATTACCTTGCCTTTTTCGTATGCTTCAGGATAACCGCCAGAAACAAGCATAACAGTTGCTGCGGCACGCGTATCAAATTCAACCTTCATACCTGCCAACCTGCGACGGGCTGCCGCCTCAAGCAACTCCACCAGGTCAGACTTTATGCGCAACATCACCGATTCGGTTTCGGGATCGCCCATACGAACATTATATTCAATCACATAAGGATCTCCGTTCACGTTCATAAGTCCGAAAAACACAAAACCGCGATAGTTCATGCCTTCGGAGCAAATACCATCAATGGTAGGTTTAACGATTCTTTCCTCGACCTTTTGTGCAAAATCGGCATCGTAGAACGGCACAGGCGAAACCGAACCCATACCGCCGGTATTCAGACCTGTATTACCTTCGCCAATACGCTTGTAGTCTTTTGCTTCGGGCAAAAGTACATACGACTTGCCATCGGTAATTGCAAAAACAGAACATTCTATGCCGTCGAGATACTGCTCGAGCACCACCTTGCTTCCAGCACTACCGAACTTTCCGCCGAGCATATTTTTGAGTTCGCTCTTTGCTTCATCGAGATTGTCGATGATTAACACTCCCTTGCCAGCAGCAAGTCCATCTGCCTTCAGCACATACGGTGGATTTACATATTCTAGGAATTTCTCGCCCTCAGCAATGTTTTCTGCCGTTACCGAAAGATAACCTGCCGTAGGAATACCGTATTTCTGCATGAACATCTTTGCGAACTCCTTGCTGCCTTCGAGTTGTGCCGACAACTTGTCGGGACCAATAACCATAAGGTCGGCAAATTCGGGCTTGGTGTTGAAATAATCAACAATTCCCCTTACCAGCGGGTCTTCGGGACCAACAACGACCATATTTATATTCGCTTTGCGGACAAAATCAGCAACAGCGTCAAAATTATCAGGTTTAATAGCAACATTTTCTGCAATTGCAGATGTTCCCGGATTACCAGGTGCGACATACAACCTGTCGACTTTCGGGCTCGACGCAATCTTCCACGTCAACGCATGTTCTCTGCCGCCCGAACCTAATACCAAAATATTCATTTATCTATGATTTTTGTTTTCCTTAAAAAGTATTATCAATTACATTACCACTATTGCCAGAACCACTGCTTGAAACAGTATCAGTATAAGAAGAATAAAATTCCTCGGGTGTTATGCGCACCAACTTATAGTCGGACTGCACACCGCTGTTGTACAGTTGCGACATGCTAACCTCGTTTTGGGAAACCTTGCGTATATGCATCAGCGAACGGCTGTTATACTGGTTGTAACCAATATAGTAACCCTCAACCGCCTTCTGGTAGTAAACATTCATCTGCTTGCGACGAATCTCCCACTTCATGGTGTCGGTATAATCGTACTTGTAGTACTTGGTAGCACCGTTTGCTTCGTCGCCAAAATGATAATAAGGTATCGAAGTGCAAAGTTCACCGGTCTCCTCGTTTATTGGTTTCCAATAACCTTTCATCACTTCCTCCCATTCGAGGTCGGTCATGCTTGGTCCACAGCCGATAGTGCCGACAAACAGCGAAGCAACCGCCAATACAAATATCAATCTTTTAATATTCATCATTTATGCCAAATAATTTTACGTTCTCCATTATACATGACCTTCTGGTTGTCGAAGAGCCACTTTATGACATTCATAGTCTTCTTTTCATCCTCGCCAACCTTGTCAATCAATTCGTTGTAAAGATATGGCGATTCGTTCAAAATGCGCTTGATTTTTTCAAGAATAATATCAAACTCGTACTTGCTCAATCCCAACTCGTTACGCCGCTGACACACATCGCATTCTCCGCAACGGTCGACATCAGTCTCGCCAAAATACGCCAGAAGTTGCTGACTACGGCACTTGTTGTCGCTTGTCGCATACTTGAGCATCGCTTCCATTTTTGTCACTACTCGTTCCTTGCGCGAATTCAGTGCCTCGATGTCGAAATACATATCCTTTTCGGGACGCCTTTCCATAAGCAGACGGATAATAGGACGACTTGTCTTGGGCACATAACTGATTATCTTTTCCTTTGCCAGCAACTTCAAATATTCATAAACCGACTGCTCCGAAATTCCCGCCTTCTTTGCAATATATTCCTCGCTGACATTGACGAAATCGGTAAAAAGTCCTGTGTACATCCTCAGTATCAACTTAATGAACTCATCAAGCATCTTGTTCTCAATCTGGAACTTATAGAGGTCGTCGCGACGCACCTCGAACATCACCCTCGAAACCGTATTGGTATCCTCCACATATTCAAGGAACCCAGCAAACTCCAGAGTTTTCAAGCAGTTGTGAACCGTCAGAACATCAATGTGCGATTGTGCGGAAAAATCAAAAATATCAAATGGAATATTCTGGTTGGCACCGCACCCGTATGGTATACCTAAATAACTACAGACTTCGGAATAAACCTCCTTCACTTTCGACAGTTCTGGAAACGATGTAGTTATGTTCTTCTTAACTTGCGCCTTGTCGGTATTGTTTGTAAGCAGGAAGGCGTATGCTTTCTTGCCGTCTCTTCCAGCACGACCTGCCTCCTGAAAGTACGCTTCGGGCGAATCAGGAAGGTCAAGGTGTATGACCAATCGCACATCTGGTTTGTCGATTCCCATACCGAAAGCATTGGTGCACACCATTATGCGTATCTGATTTTTCTGCCATGCCTCCTGCTTTTCGGAACGCTCCTGCGCCGACAATCCAGCATGATAGAAGTCTGCCGAAATCCCGTTCTGCTGCAACAACATTGCATACTCGCGCGTTTTCTTGCGATTGCGCACATAGAAAACACCAGAACCTTGCACCTTGTTTACTATAGACAGAAGTTTTCGAATTTTATCCTCAATGTTTATTACATAATACACAAGGTTCTTTCGCTCGAAACTTTTCTGGAAAACATTGTGCTCGGAAAACTTCAAACGGTCCTGAATATCGTCAACGACTTCGGGAGTTGCAGTTGCCGTCAATGCCAATACAGGCACGCCTGGCAATAATTCGCGGATTTCAGCAATTTCGAGGTATGGCGGACGGAAATCGTAGCCCCACTGCGAAATACAATGCGCCTCGTCAACTGTTATCAAATTGACATTCATAACCTTGATGCGCTCGCGAAAATAATAGTTCTTCAACCGTTCAGGAGAAAGGTACAAGAACTTATAGTCGCCGTAGGTGGCATTATCGACTGCCACCTCAATTTCGTGCTGCGTCATTCCCGAATATATAGCAACTGCTTTTATACCACGTTTCTGCAAATTGGCAACCTGATCCTTCATCAGCGCAATCAACGGCGTAACCACAAGACAAATGCCACTATTCGCCATGCTGAAAACCTGAAAGGTTATGGACTTGCCCCCGCCTGTTGGCATCAGTCCGAGCGTGTCCCTACCTTCCGAAACCGACTTTATAATTTCTTCCTGCGGATACCTAAATGTATCGTACCCCCAGTATTTCAGCAATATTTCACGAAACTGACTCATAAGCAGAAAAGGCAAAGATAAGAAAACTTTACGTTATTTAAAAATGAAAAATACGGACTTGAGTCGTGCATTTTCTATAAATCCGCCCCTAGCGCCTCTAACAATTCAGCCACCACCATTGCCGTCGCGCCCCACACTACGGAATTTTCGCAAAGATAACTTGGCACTTCGTACTGTTTTCCCGCAACTGTCACCTCCCTGTCCGACAACGACTCGGAGAGTTCCTTCATGTCGACTTCCATAACACGCTTCACCTCGTCTTCGGACTTTGCAAAATCGCCAACACCATCCACAAACGCCACCACAGGGAATATCTCAAAACTACTGACCGGCACTTTCACAGGCGGCAATTCACCAACCACATCGCAACGCGACACCAAAATTCCAATTTCCTCCGCCGTTTCGCGAATTGCAGTACAAATGCCATCTACATCATCGGGTTCGCACTTGCCGCCAGGAAACGAAACCTGCCCAGCATGAACACCAATGTCAGTACGCTCTATCATAATTGTCTTCATCCTGCCGGCGCGCACATATAGCAGTATCATCACTGCCGACTTGCGAAGAGGAAACGGATTGGCATAATATCGAGCAAAATGCATCCGCTGGAAATCGGAAAGCACCTTTTCGGTGCACTTTTCTGCCAACCTCCAATCATAATTCTGTAATCTTGATACCAGCGACGACTTATCCATTGCAAAAACGTTTTGTGCAAAGATACGAAATTTAAAGAACTTGGAATACAATGATAAACATACCTATGCAATATATTGCGACGCTTCTGTCACACAGCATTGAAAAAATATTTCAAATTTTCTTTTGCCGTAATAAAAAAAGGCATTACCTTTGCGCCCGTGTTTGCCCAGGTGGTGAAATTGGTAGACACGCCAGCTTGAGGGGCTGGTGCTCACAAAGGGCGTGCAGGTTCAAGTCCTGTCCTGGGCACGAAAAAGCGAACTTCGGTTCGTTTTTTTTGTGTGCATACCCCATCAAAAAACGTCTGAGATATACCTATTATATCGTCTTTAGTTCGACCATAAAAATCTTTTGCATAAAGGTCAAAAAAATCTTTGATAATCAGAAAAAAAGAAATACCTTTGCGGCTCGAATTTTTTTATAAATAATGTCTAACCAAATTAATTGTTTTTAAGTTAAATGACAACAAAGAACATTCAGCCCATCGAGGACTTCAATTGGGATGCCCTGGGCAAAAAAGAAAACAGTTTCGACGGTGTAAGCCGCGAAGAATTAGAAAAGAAATACGGTGAAACCTTCAGCCAGATTCAGGAAGGCACTGTAGTTGACGGAACAGTAGTAGCAATCACCAAGAGAGAAGTTGTAGTAAACATTGGCTACAAATCAGAAGGTGTTATCAATGCTGCAGAATTCCGCTATGAAACAGACCTTAAGGTCGGTGACAAAGTTGAAGTTTTCGTTGAAAGCATGGAAACTTCAAACGGACAACTTCTTCTTTCACACAAGAAGGCTCAGTCTCTCAAGTCTTGGGATAGAGTTAACGAAGCTTGCGAAAATGACGAAATCGTTAAGGGTTACATCAAGTGCCGTACTAAGGGCGGTATGATCGTTGATGTATTCGGCATCGAAGCATTCTTGCCAGGTTCACAGATTGACGTTAAGCCAATTCGCGACTACGATGTATTCGTTGGCAAGACAATGGAACTCAAGGTTGTTAAGATCAACGACGAATTCAAGAACGTTGTTGTTTCTCACAAGGCACTCATCGAGGCAGAACTCGAAGAACAGAAGAAACAAATCATCTCTAAGCTCGAAAAAGGTCAGGTACTCGAAGGTACTGTCAAGAATATCACCAGCTACGGTGTATTTATCGACTTGGGCGGTGTTGACGGTCTCATCCACATCACCGACTTGTCATGGGGACGCGTTACTCATCCAGAAGAAATCGTTACCTTGGATTCGAAGATTCAGGTTGTTATCCTCGACTTCGATGATGACAAGAAGCGCATTGCTCTCGGTCTCAAGCAGCTCACTCCTCACCCATGGGATTCTCTTGATCCAAATCTCAAGGTTGGTGACAAGGTTAAAGGTAAAGTTGTTGTTATTGCCGACTACGGTGCATTCATCGAAATCGCTCCGGGCGTAGAAGGTTTGATTCATGTATCAGAAATGTCATGGTCACAGCACCTCCGTTCAGCTCAGGAATTCATGAAGGTTGGTGACGAAGTTGAGGCAGTTATCCTTACCCTCGACCGCGAAGAACGTAAGATGTCTCTTGGTATCAAGCAGCTTCACCCAGATCCATGGGAAGAAATCGAACAGAAGTACCCAGTTGGTTCAAAGCACAATGCTAAGGTTCGCAACTTCACCAACTTCGGTGTTTTCGTTGAACTCGAAGAAGGCGTTGACGGTTTGGTACACATATCAGACCTTTCATGGACAAAGAAGATCAAACACCCGTCAGAATTCACTTCAGTTGGTGCAGATCTCGAAGTTGTAGTATTGGAAATCGACAAGGAAAATCGTCGCTTGAGCTTAGGTCACAAGCAGATTGAAGAAAATCCTTGGGATGTATTCGAAACTATCTTCACAGTTGATTCAATTCACGAAGGTACAATCGTTGAAATGAGCGACAAGGGTTCAATCGTTGCATTGCCATACGGCGTTGAAGGTTTCGCAACACCACGTCACCTCATTAAGGAAGACGGTACTCCCGCTAAGATAGACGAAAAACTCCCGTTCAAGGTTATCGAGTTCAACAAGGAAAACAAGAAAATCTTCGTTTCTCACTCAAGAACTTATGAAGACTTGAACAAACCAGCAGAAGAAGAGAAGAAGAAAGAAAGCAAGGCAAAGAAGGCAAAAGCAACCGACAAGATGGAAAAGACCACTATCGGTGATGTTATCGACCCAGCTTTGAAGGAACTTCTCCAGCAGGATAAGAATCAGTAAAAAAAGATTCTACTTTGAATATTAAGGGATGCTAAGGCATCCCTTTTTTGTTTTCAGCATGTCATCTCGACTGTAAAGAGCTGATGATATTATGCGGAAGGTAACCATATAACACAATACAGTATTTTGGTATTCGCTAAATCTACCAACCAATTACTCGCATACATGTGAACCATGGTTCCATCAGACAAATCACTACTAAGATACGCGTTATGAGTGTTTGTCTGAGCATTCCTCATTTCGCCTATTTAGGTAGCACATTGAGACTGTTAACCTACTACCATAATGTTATTTCCTGCTACGTAAATATCTAGCGATACGCAATGAAATAAACAAATAACAAGGCCAAACACTTTTGTAATAGCATGCACTAATAATAAAAAACGAGGTTGCAAACTTGCAACCTCGTCATTATTTGTCGTTAAACAATCTCTAATATATAACGGTCACTGTACCCTTGTATGCTTCCGTCTTCTGGTACAGGTCTACTATGTACAAGTAGGTTCCTGCTGGCACATGATGTCCGCGGTAACTTCCGTCCCAAGGTTCGTCGTTGCCTGTTCCCTTGTACAGCATCTGACCCCAACGGTTGAATACATAAACCGTTGCCTGCGGGAACATCTCGATGTTCTCGATAATCCAGGTGTCGTTTACACCATCGCCATTAGGAGTGAATACATTCGGAATCTTGATGCAGTCGCCTGCCATATCGGTAAGCATAAGCGAAGCAACCTGGTATGCACACTTGTTGGCATCAACTACGCTGATAGTGTATTGACCCTGACGCAGACCGGTCAAGACTGGAACATCCGAATAGTAGGAATCCCATCCGTACATGTACGGAGCCGTACCACCTCTTGCCGAAATCTCTATCATACCATCGTTATTTCCGTTACATGAAGGCATTGTGACATTGTATGTCGATACGAACTCTTCAGGTTCGATTATCTGTATTGTATTGCTTGACATACATCCGCTTGCATCAGTTACTTCCATCACGTATGTTCCAGCTGGCAAATTAGTCATGTAGTTTCCGTTGAAAGTATTCTCATTCATGGTTACATTAAACGTGTACGGTGAAATACCACCTTCTGCAGTCAATGCTATAGAACCGTCGGTCTTGCCGTAGCAAGAAATCGACTTGACATTGGAAACAAGCATCAGTTGCTCTGGTTGTGTCAGTTCAAGTGACTCGGTTCTAGTACACATATTAGCATCGGTAACGGTCACGGTATAGTTGCCTGCGAATATATTCTGAAGCATTGCAGACTGGTCTCCATTATTCCATTCGTATGTATAAGGAGGTTCACCGCGAAGTGCTACAACCATTGCCGTAGCATCGTTATAACCGTAGCATGAAACATTTGTACCCGAAACAGTTATCTCAAGGTCATTCAACTGTTCTATGCTTGCACTAGCATTTGCCGTACATCCCCAGTAGTCGGTGAGTGTCACATTGTACGAACCTGCCTGCAGGTTAGATGCAATAGCATCTGTTGTACCATTATTCCAGATGTATGTGAACGGCGATATTCCAGATACTGCAACCGCTTGCAACCTACCCGATGTCACGTTGGTGCCACATCCAGGAAGTGACACTACCTCTATTCTAGCAGAAATAGAACCATGAACACCTACTGTTGCCATTGATGTCGCAGTACATCCGTTATAATCGGTAACTGTCAGATAATATGTACTTGGTGCTACATTCGAAAGTCGTGCGCTCGAATATGTCAATCCGCTGGAAGTTACCCATGAATATGATGGAGTTCCAGTGCCACCCGATACATTTGCTGTTACATTACCGCCAAGTCCACCACAAGTTGCATCGCTTGCATTCGACGATACTTCAAGCAGAGGCGGCTGTGCTATTGTTGCCGAAGCAGATGTCGTACATCCGTGAGCATCGGTTACTACTACGACGTAAGTTCCTGCAGGCACATTAACTGCCGTCTGTACATTCTGAACTGGAGTGGTGTTCCATGAATAATTATATTCTGGAGTACCGCCCGAAACAACTGCCGTAGCTGAACCTGTCGACGTGCCGAAGCAAGATACGTTTGTAATATTTGAATTGCCAACTGCTGCTGTCAGCGGTATAGACTGTCCGTTGATAACAACTGCCGATGTTGAAATACATCCATGAGCATCGGTTACCGTAACCACATAACGACCTGCAGCGAGATTCGAAATCGACTGAGTTGTGCTATGGTTCAAATCGCTCCATTCGTATGTATATTCAGGAGTACCACCGTCTACTGATACTGATGCCTCTCCAGTTGTCTCTCCGTAGCAGTCGACATGCTGTACTGACGTTGCAGGAATGATTGCTCTAAGTGGCAATGGTTCGGTAATGACAATCTCAACATTGGAAGTACATCCGTTAGCATCCGATACTATATAATTGTGCTGACCGGCATATTCAACAATCTGTCCAACTCCATGATATGGAGCAGTACCGCCTACCGCCTCGATAGTAACTGTCGAAGACTGTCCTGCACACATTATCTCAGTAAAGCTAACCGTATGTGAAAGTGGAGACGGCACAATAGCAGTTCCGTCAATGTACGAACTTCTTCCGCAAGCATCAGTAACGGTGATGCGGACAGTTGTATTTTCTGTTATCATGGTAGCTGTTCCTGCCAATGGCGACTGGGTAATGACAAGGTCTGCCACAGACGTACAGTTATCAGACGACATCGAACGTACCAATTCGGTAAAGTCTGGAACAGCATAGCTACATCCCTGACCCTGTCCAACATTCAATGTCGGAGCAGGACCACTGATAACAGGTGAAATTTCATCATTAACCGTTATTGTCTGCGTACATTCGCGCATATTGCCTGCAACATCTGCAATTCTATATGTTCTGGTTATTACTTCAGGACATGTATTACCGTCAGATTCCTGCGAAACTAGCATGAAACTCGATTCGTCGATGCCGTTTGCATCTGCAGCAGAACCACCAGCAGCGGCAAATTCTTCATAACTCTGGTATGCAGGTGGCACGTCGCCTATACAAGATATACCTGTAATTCCATCAGGACAACTTATCTCCGGTTGTTCATCATCATATACATATACGTAGAATGTACAAGTGTCAGTCAAACCGTAGAGGTCGGTAGCAACCCACGTTACAAGAGTTGTACCTACGTAGAACCGCTGACCATTCAATGTAGTTGGCAATCCGTTTACAACAGTCGTTGCGCCACTTACTGAATATACGATTGACGCTATTCCAGAGTTATCGTTTGCAGAAACATCCCAACTGTCATCATTGTGCTGGTAATATGTAAGTCCCGAACCTGCAGGTACATTTACAGTACCGTCACCACTTGTTATGCTTGCACAACTTACACCACTGGTCGATGTCGGATCGAATGGGTCGTCTGGATCGTTGGGGTCGCAACCAATGCATGGCGGATCATCGTCGCGGACGTATACCACGAACGAACATGAATCACTATTGCCTGCATCATCCACAACAACCCACATTACAGTAGTCGTTCCGATTTCAAAGTTTCTTCCATCGAGTGTTGGAAGGTGTGTTGCTATCAAGTTACCGTGCGAATCGTAGAGGTTGCAATATATGCCACCATCTGGAATTCCAACGTTATCACTTGCTGTAATGTCCCAGTTGTTTGTCACATGAGTATAATAATCGTAAGGTTCGGTTGTTCCTACTTCCACTGTACTTGGAAGTTGACTGCCGGCTGCTGCGACAATGCTTTCACAACTTCTACCATTATGTCCGCCTGGATTATCAGGATCAATCGGAGTGTATGGGTCGATTGACGTAGAGTCGCAACCAATGCAAGGTGGCTGATGGTCGGCAACTACTACATAAAAGTCGCAGGTTGATTCGTTGCCAGATACATCGACAACTCTCCATACAACTTGTGTTGTACCTATTGCAAAGTGCTGTCCATCGAGTGTTGTACTATCTGTAGGTGCAACAAATTCACCATTGAGGTAAAGTCTGCACATTATTGAATCAACGCCTACGTTGTCGCTTGCTGTGATGTCCCAGTTTCCGTCGATGGCGTTGTCATGCTCGTAATAGCTTTCATTTATTGTGGTTTCTACATTAAATGTACCACCATTGCCACTTACGCCTGCTGTACCACCCATCGCCTCGACTATGCTTTCGCAACTTATGCCATTGACTGTCGGGTCATTCGGGTCTGGGTCTGTACCAATAACAGGATCTTCGTTATCTACAACTGTAACTGTAAACGAGCATGAGTCAGCGTTGTTGGCAGCATCGTAGACGAACCATACTACCGTTGTTACGCCAAGTGGGAAGGTTACACCGTCAAGAGTATTTTCACCATTACCTATAACTGTATATGTTGTTCCTCTGCGGAGTTCATATACCGTACTTATTACGCCAACGTTATCCGTTGCTGTAATGTTCCAACCAGATCCATGGTGAGTATAAGTATTCGTTCCTGGGTCGGTATCGACTGTAACGTTGCCAGTATTTAGTGTTATGTCATCGCAATCGATGCCATCAACTGCAGGGGTATTCGGGTCATCGCAGCCGATGCACGGATCCTCGTTGTCGACTACGGTTACAACAAACGAGCACGAGTCTGCATTGCCAGCAGCATCGTATACAAACCATACTACCGTTGTTTCGCCAAGCTGGAAGTTTGCTCCAACAAGACTATTAACACCGCGACTTAGCACTGTATTTCCTCTACGTAGTTCATATTCAATGCTTACCACACCAACGTTGTCCGTTGCATTGATATCCCAATCAGTAGTTCTGTGAACATAGTTATTAGCGCCTGGCTCGGTGCTAACCGTTACATTGCCAGTACCCATTGTTATGTCGTCACAGCTTATGCCTTCATAAGTCGGGTCATTCGGGTCGTCGCAACCGATGCACGGATCTTCGTCGTCGACTACTGTAACGGTGAACGAACATGAGTCAGCATTATTAGCATCGTCGTAGACGAACCACACTACAGTTGTCACACCGAGTGGGAAGGTTACTCCATTGAGAGTATTAGAACCACCACCAATAACGGTATAAGTATTTCCTTCGCGGAGTTCATATTCCCTACGGACTACACCAACGTTATCCGTAGCATCTATGTCCCAGTCGGTACCGCTATGGGTATATGTGTTTGCTCCTGTATCGGTGTTAACCGTTACGTTGCCAGTATTAAGAGTCACATCATCGCAACTAGGAGTGTCGCCACCACCGATGATTGGATCCTCGGTATCAATTACCGTAACCATGAACGAACACGAGTCGGCGTTGCCTGCTGCATCGTAGACAAACCATACTACCGTTGTTTCGCCTAGCGGGAAGATTGCACCCTCAAGTGAGTCGGAACCTCTTGCTATAACAACATTTGTTGCACCTCTGCGGAGTTCGTATTCATAACGGACTACTCCGACATTGTCGGTTGCAGTAATATCCCAACTGCTATCGCCATGAGTATATGTATTAACACCTTGATTGGTAGTAACAGTAACGCTACCTGTATTCATGGTTATGTCGGCGCAGCTAATGCCCTCATAGGTCGGGTCGTTCGGGTCGTCGCAGCCGATGCACGGGTCTTCGTCGTCAATTACGGTGACGGTGAAAGAGCACGAGTCGGCATTGCCTGCGGCATCGTAGACGAACCATACCACAGTCGTAACGTCAAGCGGGAAGGTCACGCCGTCGAGACTGTTCTCACCGTTGCCGATTGCGGTGTAGGATGTTCCTGCGCGAAGCTCGTATGCATAGCGCACTACTCCAACGTTGTCCGTCGCGTTGATGTCCCAGCCAGTACCGCTGTGGGTGTAGGTATTGGTGCCGACTGCTGTGTTGACTGTTACATCGCCAGTTCCCATTGTTATGTCGTTACAGCTTATGCCATCGTAGGTCGGGTCGTTCGGGTCGTCACAGCCGATGCACGGGTTTTCGTCATCTATTACGGTGACGGTGAAGGAGCATGAGTCGGCGTTGCCCGCTGCATCGTAGACAATCCATACTACTGTCGTTACTCCCAATTGGAAGGTTACACCGCTGAGAGAGTTGAGACCTGAACCGATGGTGTTGTATGTGTTTCCTTCGCGCAGTATGTATTCCTGGCGTACCACGCCTACGTTGTCAGTTGCGTTTATGTCCCAGCCAGGGCCGCTATGGGTATAGGTATTGGTTCCGGCTGCTGTGTTGACTGTTACATCGCCTGTACCCATTGTTATGTCGTTACAGCTGATGCCATCGTAGGTCGGGTCGTTCGGGTCGTCGCAGCCGATGCACGGATCTTCGTCATCGATTACGGTGACGGTGAAAGAGCAAGAGTCAGCGTTGCCCGCTGCATCGTAGACGAACCATACTACTGTCGTTACTCCAAGCGGGAAGGTTACACCGCTGAGAGAGTTGAGACCAGTACCGATGGTGGTATATGTTGTTCCTTCGCGCAGTACATATTCCTGGCGTACCACGCCTACGTTGTCCGTTGCGTTGATGTCCCAACCAGTACCGCTGTGGGTGTAGGTGTTTTCCCCAGCAGGATAGGTGTTGACCGTTACATCGCCTGTTCCCATTGTTATGTCGTCACAGCTGATGCCTTCATACGTTGGGTTATTCGGGTCGTCGCAGCCAATGCATGGGTCTTCGTCGTCTGTAATGGTAACAAAGAAGTCACATACAGTGATGTTGTTAGAATAGTCAATTGCTGTCCATATTACACGAGTCGTTCCTATGTTAAAGTTCTGACCATTCAAAGTAGTATTAGGTTCTACAAGTACCGAAGGAATAGCACAGTCAACATTTTCCAATTCGTACGTAAGCGACATTACTGCAACATTATCAGTTGCCGTAACATCCCACGAATAGTCGTTATGATGATAATAACTGAGATGTTCACTTGTATGTTCCGAAAGAGTACGTTGCGCATTGTTTGCTATTTCATCGCAATTTACGGAAGGTGCCTCGTGGTCGGCAACCGACACATGGAATACACAGGTGGTATCGTTTCCAAACCTATCAATTACAGTCCAAGTAACAGTTGTAAGACCAATGTTGAATATCTGTCCCTCAAGGTCATCAACTGGGTCGTTTACAACCGTCGTACTTCCCGATACAGTGTAATAAATTACCAAACCATCAGTTCCTGTGTTATCATTTACAGTAATATTCCAGTTTGCCGTCCAGTTCGGTGTATTTGTCGGGTCGTTAGGATCAGTTGGTTGAGTTTCATTATTATGGTGTATGTAGTATTCAAGACCTTCCGAACAATCTCTAGTCTGGCTTTCAAGTGTAGAACAACTTATGCCATTGTCAGGATTCATCGGGTCCGGATCGGTCGGATCGCAACCAATGCAAGGTGGCTGGTCATCGGTAACAGTTACCGTAAACGTACACTCGTCACTATTTCCTGCATCATCATATACTGTCCATGTTACCGTAGTGGTTCCAAGTCCGAATACCTGTCCATCGAGGGTAGTATTTGGTGTTGTCAATGTAGTATTTGCATTTCCAGTTACATCGTAGGTAATGCTTGCCACATGAACATTATCGGTAGCAGTTACATCCC
Source organism: Bacteroidales bacterium (assembly GCA_017651185.1). Lineage (GTDB taxonomy): Bacteria > Bacteroidota > Bacteroidia > Bacteroidales > ML635J-15 > Bact-19. Next base: position 95,120 of record JAGCDJ010000020.1, read on the forward strand.
AATCAGTACCATGATGTGTATAAGTGCTTTGATCTCTATCAGTACTATATGAAAGTGCTAATGAAGTTCCTGCAAAAGATACACAACTTATACCTTCGTTTTCCGGTGTATTCGGGTCGGGGTCACAACCGATGCAAGGATCTTCATGGTCTTCAACATTAACGACGAACGAACATTCGACAACATGAACTCCATCGGATACATACCAGGTAACCGTTGTTTCGCCAAGACCAAATACCTGTCCGTTGAGAGTTGTATTTGGAGCTGTTAAAGTTGTGTTTGGATTACCAGATACGTCATAAGTAATGCTAACAACATGAACATTATCGCTTGCGGTTACATTCCAATCATTATTGTCGTGCGTATATGTATTCTCATGCAAATCTGTATTAACAGTCACATTACCTGTGTTAGAAGTAATACTTTCACAACTAATGCCTTGAGTTGGATCAAATGGATCTACGTTTGTCGAATCGCAACCAATGCAAGGTTCTTCGTCGTCAATGACCGTTATTGTAAATGTACATGAATTATCATTGCCACACATATCAAATATTGTATATTCAACTGTTGTAATACCAACAGGATATGTTGCACTTGCATTTACATCATTTGTATAGTCATTTGTGTAATAGTCGATTGCGCAGTTATCGGACATGCCTGTTGGCAACGGCACTGTAACAGCAGCATCATCGGCATGCAAATCGGTATTGACTTCAATATTCGTCGGGCAAGAAATTGTTGGTTGTTCGGTATCTACCGTTGAGAATGTAATAGAATTGGTCGCCTCACAACCATAATTGTCGGTTACCGTCAAAGTAATATCATATTCGTGGCATCTGCCATCGCTTGTGATTGTTGCCTGGTCGGTACTACCAGTAACAGCAGTTGCACCTGCCCAAGTATAAGTGTACGGCAAAGTTGCTCCTGTCACAGTCGAACCAAACTCGTAGTTGCTACCCGAAGCATACGGACATGCATTGTTTGTTGGTGTGGATATAGAAGCCACGGTCAATGCATCAGGCACTATTACAGGAATCTCAACTTGGTTCGAATGAGAACATCCATCAGTAACAGTTACTATAACGCCTTGTGTTGCGGTTATTTGCGTTCCAGCAGCTAGATTCTGGGTAATTGACAATGTTGCAGTAGTACAGCCATCGTCTACTGTTACCTGACCGCTCAAATCTGGAACCTGATATTTACAACCGCTAACTGGCGTTGCAGGATAATCTGATACATTTGCAACAATTGTCGGGGTCGTAACATCTGCCACAGTTATATCCTTAGTTGCTATGTTAGACAGACAGTTGTTAGCATCTTCGACCTGCAACTGCAAGGTGTATGTCTGCGAACAACCTGCATTCGGCACTGCTACGGTTGCTGTTACCGAAGTAGCGGTTGTATTGCTTATCGGGTTGGCAGTTGTAACTTCGAAATCGCCATCGTTAGTCCAAGTATAAGTATAATTAGGTGTGGTTTCAGTTGTAATGGAAGCGGTTACTTCATCAAAACTACCTAGTGTCGGACACAAGGTTTCGACATCGCCGATAGAAACAACTGGATTTGGATTTGCAGTTATCGAAACAGAGTTTGTAGCCGTACAGTTCTTCGAGTCAGTAACGGTAACATTGTAGGTTCCGCCTAGGAGATTTTCAATCTGTACCCTCGTGCTGTCGGTTGACCATGAGTTGGTACTTGTATTCCATGCGTATTCGTAATCTGCTACGCCGCCATCGGGAACTGCAGTTGCCATACCGATGTTTCCTGTTACACACGACTGGTGGTTGGCAGTTATGTCAACTGTCAGTTCGGGATATACTGTTATTGTTCCTGTTATTACAGGGGTTTCACAAGGTGTCAGTGCGCCTTCGGCAGTAACGCTGTACCTGTAAGTTCCTGCGACTACCTTGGTTAGGTCGGTAGTTTCGGTTATTGTAACCGGGTTGCCAGATGTAATAGTAAACATTCCAGCAGCAGGTGCTGTTCCTTCCCATGCAAATGTTGCACCGGTTGCTCCGCCACTGTATGATATATTAATAGGTGTAATCGCAGTGTAGAAGCAAACGTTCTGGGTTGTATCGGCAGTACCTGTCAAGAACAATGTCGGGTTAACCGTAAGTATGACATCACCCGATACCACGCAACCGTTCTCTGCAGTTACCACATCGGTATATGTGTAGGTTATCGGAGTTTCGTATGGATCAACTCCAGTCGGTTCTACCGTTAGCGATTCTGTTGTAATGTCGGCTGGAAGTCCTGCGCCAGTTGCCGGTGCTACCGACCACGAGTGCGATGCTATCTCCAGTGTGTTGCTGTTCATGATATTCAGCGTTGAAGTAGATGCCGACAAGCAGACCTCGTCAGCTGTTGTACTTACGTTTATGCTTGGAACCTCGCGTGCGCTGATTACCACTGATGACGTTGCCTCGCATCCATTTGCATCGGTAACGGTAACATTGTAGGTTCCTATTGGTAGATTTTCAATCTGTACCCTAGTACTATCAGTTCCCCATGCGTTGGTGCTAGTGTTCCATGCATAGGTATATGGTTCTGCTGGTGCTGCATACGTTACACCGTCGTGAGGTGTTACCACTGCCATACCTACCGACTGGTCGGTACAGGTCGGAGTTGTATTTGCCGAAGTTATCTCGGCAGTTATATGCAACTGCGACGGCTGGGTAATTTCAACTGGTTCGGTAACCGTACAATCGTTGCCATCGCGTACATATATATTATAGGTATTGGCATATAGATTTGTAAATGTATGTACAGAATAATCTGTTCCTGCAGCATGGCTGGTACTTGAGCCACCGTCCTTGCTGAACTCGTAGTAGTACGGATGCAATGTAGAACCATCACCGTATGGCGTTCCCGAAGTTACGGAAACCTCAATTTCACCAGTATTGGTACCATTACACAGTACGTTGGTTGGAACTACGCTAATTGTCGGATTAGCATTGGCGACAATATCAATGCTGTTGGTTGCCGTACAGTTGTTGGCATCGCTAACAGTAACTATATATGTTCCACCTGCAAGTTCAGATATTGTAGCAGTGTTACGTGAATTGTTCCATGCATAGATGTAATAAGGATTATGTTCTGCATCCTCGTATGCTGTTCCGCCATTTGGTGTTGCTGTTGCCACACCTATATTGCCAGTTACGCAGGATTCATGGTCTGCAGTAACGCCAACTGTAAGTTCAGGATGTATAATGATTGTGCCTTCGAAATACGGATCGGAGCACGGATCAATTGCGCCAGTAGTTTCAACCCTATAGGTATATGTACCTGCAACAGGTGATGCACCTTCGGTTATGGTAACCGTCTTGCTTGTGGTATTGATATTGTAAGCAAGGCAGGTCGCTGCTGGTGCAGGAGTGCTTGTCCATGTGAATGTCGCACCGCTTGCTCCACCTCCATAGGTGAATACTATCGGGGTGAGTGTCTTCTCGAAACATAGTGTCTGGTCAAGATCGCCAGAGTCATGGGTCAGGATAACGGTAGGATTTACTGTAAGAACAACATCTCCCGATACGACACAACCGTTATCTGCTGTTACAACATCGGTGTAGGTATAGGTTACCGGAGTTTCGTATGGGTCAACTCCTGTTGGTTCTACCGTCAGCGATTCGGTTGTAATGTCGGCAGGAAGTCCTGCTCCCGTTGTCGGTGCTACCGACCACGAGTGCGATGCTATCGCCAGGGTGTTGCTGTTCATGATATTCAGAGTCGAAGTAGATGCCGACAAGCAGACCGCATCAGCAGTTGTACTTACGTTGATGCTCGGAACTTCGCGTTCTGTAATTTCCACCGAAGCTGTTGCTGTACAATAGTTAGCATCAGTAACGGTAACCCTGTATGTATTTGCCGGAAGGTTGGCAATAGTGTTGCGCGTGCTGTCGACCGTCCATGCATCATCGGTAGTGTTCCATGCATAGGTATAGTATGGTGCTGTTGCCGCTGGGGTTCCATCTCTCGGCGTTGCAATAGCCGAACCTACCGACTGGTCGGTACAGGTCGGAATAACATCGGTTGGATTAATTGCAACTGTCAGAAGCGGAGGCTGGCTAACATCAACGGTTGTAGATACCGTACAATCGTTGCCATCGCGTACATATATATTATAGGTAAGGGTTGTATTGCCTTCGGTTGTAATTCCAGAGAACGTATGCTGCTCGTAATCGTTGCCAGAAGAATGTTCATAACTTGAACCTCCATCCTTACTGAAGTCATAATAATACGGATGTGCTAGCGAACCATCACCATACGGATCGCTTTCGGAAGGATTTGTAACTTCCACAGTAATGGTTCCGGTATTTCCACCGTTACACAATACATCGGTATGGGTTACAGAAATTGTCGGGTTGGTATTGGCGACAATAACAATGCTGTTGGTTGCCGTACAAGTGTTGGCATCGGTAACTGTGACAGTATATGTTCCGCCGGCAAGTCCATCTATTGTAGCAGTGTTACGTGAATTGTTCCATGCATAGATGTAATAAGGATTATGTTCTGCATCCTCGTATGCTGTTCCGCCATTTGGTGTTGCTGTTGCCTCTCCAATATTGCCAGTTACGCAGGAGTGATGGTCGGCAGTAACGCCAACTGTGAGTTCCGGGTGTATGATAATTGTGCCCTCGTAGTACGGATTGGTACAAGGATCGAGTGCGCCAGTTGTTACGACCCTATAGGTATAAGTGCCTGCAACCGGTGCTGCGCCTTCGGTTATGGTAACCGTCTTGCTTGTAGTGTTGATATTGTAAGCCAGGCAAGTCGCTGCTGGTGCAGGAGTGCTTGTCCATGTGAATGTCGCACCGCTTGCTCCACCGCCGTAGGTAAATACTATCGGGGTAAGTGTCTTTTCGAAGCAGAGAGTCTGGTCCTTATCACCTGACGTTAGTTCGAGTGTTACTTCGGGATTTACTGTAAGAACGACATCACTAGAAACCACACATTCGTTTTCAGCAGTGATAGTTACCGTATATGTTACAGTGTATGGTGTTGTACCTGTAGCATCTGGTTCAACAGTAATCGATGCTGTATTTGTGACGCCAGGCATTCCCGAATGCTCGCTTGGCGATGCCGACCACGAGTAAGATGCAACATCTGCAGGATTATTTGCATCAAGGGTTACGGTAAGTTCTGTAGAAGTGCTGGTCTGGCACTTTGTGAGACCATTGTCGTCGATAGTGTAAACAGGGACATCGCGCGGAGTTATTTCAACTGTAGCCGTTGCAGTACAATTGTTTGCATCGGTAACTGTAACCCTATAGGTGTTTGCCGGAAGGTTTGCAATAGTGTTGCGCGTGCTGTCGACCGTCCATGCATCGTCGGTAGTGTTCCATGCGTAGGTATAGTATGGCGCGGTTGCCGCAGGAGTTCCATTCCATGCAGTTACCGTTGCTGCACCAACCGACTGGTTGAGACAGGTAGGTGTGGTGTTTGCAGAAGTTATTTCAGCTTCGACATGTGTTGGCGGTTCTGCTATGGTAACTCCGCCTGCAATGGTATCGATACATTGATGTGCATCCCTGATAATTGCAGCGTAAGTACCAGCAACAAGATTCTCGAATGAGAACCTAGTCTTGTCTGCATCGGGGGGAACCACATAATGCGCACCACCGTCGAGACTGAACTCGTAGTAGTACGGGTTGGCAGTAGAACCGTCGCCGTAAGGAGTACCACCAGATGCCAGCAATGTGAACGAACCAGTGTTATCGCCGTGGCAAAGCACATCAACAACTGGCACAACCACATCGACATGCGGTGCTTCATAAACATTAACCACAACATCGTAGGTTGCCGGACAGTTGTAGGTTATACCTTCTACGGTACGCGTATCCATGATATACAATGTATAGGTAGTAGTTGTCAGCGGACTTACAGTGAGCGTACTTCCCGTCTCGGAAGAGGTATAGTAGTTGATACCATCCCAACTGTAGGTTATAGTGCCCACACCTGTTGCCGAAGGCGTGAATGTAAGTTCTGTTCCCGGACAAACCGGACCAGCAGGCTCACCACTGACGGTAATATCGCTCGGCATCGGAAGAACTGTTACAAGTTTGCTAGCACTCGAATAACAGTTAAGTATTTCTGTTCCGCTACCCGACGATGCAGGAATTTCGTGCGGAGTTGTAACATTTAGAGTATATGTAGTCGGCACTGTTGGTTCCACTGTCCAGTCGGCGCATGTAGTATCAGCAGCCCAACTTTCGGCAGAGCAACTCGGACCGCCGCCAACCCAAGCAAACGACGACTCCTGATTTGACCTCGGATGCAATGTAATTTCACCGCCCTCGCAGATGGTTGTTATAGGAGGTGTTATGGTTATATTCGGCAATGGGTAAATTGGGATTCTCTTTTCATTGTAGCAACCACCGTTTACTTCTGAAGTAGTGTATCTTATGACGATTTCATCGTGCACAGCCCCAGTTACATGATAACCATTTTCATCGTCGCCGGTAATAGTAGCGGTGAATGGCGGTTCAACATTTCCATTCTCCGAATGTATCGACCATGTTCCGGGCGTAGGGCTGGTAGGCGTTATTTCAAGGTCAATGACACCGCCCTCGCAGATGGCATTTGTACCGCCAAACGTTATCTCCGGTATTCGCGTTACGGTAATTTCGTAGGGGTCGGACATTGAGAAACAGTAATCGCTACGAAGGCCTGTAATAGAACCTGCAACTATAATCCTGTAATAATAGTGAGTATATGTAGGTGCTGTAGACGAAGGAATTTCTGTTATGTTTATGCTCGAATAATTTTCGTACTCGTCATCGCTGTCGCCATATTCGATGTCATCAACATTTGTTTCGGCAATGAGAAGCGAATCGTTGCCATGTATGATATATCCGGAACCGCCTTCCCAAACCACAGTATCCCATATAATTTCGGAATTAGGGTTATTCAAGTCGCTGTTCATACCACGCAGCCACAAGTAATACGGCGTTTCATACCTCGACATTGTACCTTCGTCGATATTTGCCTGCAACTGCAACTGCTGACCGGCACAAACATTGACAGAACTGAAGATTTCGTTACCACCGTCGATACGAGTCAACGACGAAGCTGGCAGACAAGCACGAACCTCGATGTCATCAAGCACAAAGTCGTTACCTTGATTTGTAGGCGAATTATTTGTTATTCTGTACCAGAGTTTTCTTGTTCCTAACGGTACAGTTGGCAACTCAAGCTGATAGTAATGCCATTCGTTTGCATCAGAGACACACCCATGCATAGTCATCGGTGGCACTGGTCCCGTAGTGGTAGACGCAAGCAACTCCCCTATCGAATTGTTGTTATCTGTATAGAATCCAACAGTAAGGTTAGGATAGTTACCATCAGTATAATCAGGAGGAGTTCCCTCGCAATAATACTGGTTATTGGTATTTGCCACCCAGAACGAAACCAAAAGTTTGTCAACGCCATCGCAGTCAAGCGGAATAGTATCCTGATAGAAAATTCCAGGTTGTCTTGCTGCATCGACATTGAACAAATAACCTTTATCTATATTGCCCGGATATGTATGGTCGTCAATGTAATTAAAATACTTCCACTGATCGCAACCATTCCTTCTTATAGTATAATAACCATAATTATTATCACTTTGAGTCAATCCATTATTCTGAAAAACATAATTACACTTGCTTTCAGGCAAACCGGAAGTAGCATAGATTCCTGATGAATGAAAAGTAAAATGATTATTATCACCTTCAAACCGTTCGAAGGCAATCACCTTTCCAGTGCTATAGCAGTCGTCTGGTTTTGGAGAACAATAAACATGGAACTTAAAACCGTCACATGTTTCATATCCATCCGAACTACCGTCATCAGTATGGAAAACTATGGTAAGAGAACCTGTCTTCGACTGAACCCGTGGATAATATGTAACACATTTTTTACCATCATTCCACACTCGATTATCTGTAGTTGTCCATTGATTATTTGAACCAGGTTCGGAGGACAAACAGTTATCGCAATCCTCTCCCTGAATAGTCATACAAGTAATTCTCTCATGAGCATCGCCCTCACAATCTTTTGCATCTTGAAGATTAGGAGCATAAGAACGCCCATAACCATGTCCATGATGTCCGCCACCCCAAAGTATCTTGGACTCGTTTCCAACACCTTCGCCATCGTAGATTGTAATGTAGTCGTATTTCCAGTCGAAATTGAATTCGCCTTCTAGATTCATCACCTGACCTACTCTACCCGGGCGCAGGATTACATAATGTTCGCCCTGTCCTGTTGAATAATCGTAATTTTCTCCTCCATCGTCGTAAAGCCATGCATTGCAGGTTGTGTACGTCTCGTTCCTATCGGTATACAACCTCAAGTCTTCGTCGGGACAATCGGCATTTACCGCCACCGACCACGAACCAGTCTGCGTAGTGTTGCTGTAGAATACTATTGTCAGCACATTGCCTACGGAACCCACATCACGCGGAGTGCCATATCCGAAATAACGGCCAAGCAAAGTAGCGGATGCACCTTCGCCGTCGTAGATTTCCAGAACATCGTTGTCGTCGTCGTGAGGAATTGTGGTAAACGAAACTACCATCTGCGCATCAGGGTCTGTACATCTGAACACCTGCCGTGTATACTGGAGGTTGGTATATGTTGTATTTATTGCTCGTGTATCGTTGCAATCAAGCACAACCTCGTCGAGGTCGTTTGGGCATATTGCATTTATGGTCGCGCCCCATGTTCCGTTATCTGAGCCATTGCTACGGAAAATGAGCGTAAGGGTATTGCCAGAGGAATAGATTGTTCGCGGCAATGTTGCCCCATAGTATCGCCCATGCGGTGTGCCTGTTGCTAGGTCACCGTCGTAAACATCCACATAGTCGAAGATACTGTCTTGGGGCAGTGCAGTAAAGTTCAGCAAAAGTTTAGCATCTGGTTCTGCGCACCTGAATGTCTGGCTGTAGAATTGGTTCTCGGTATATGCACCACCAATGGTCTTCTCCTCGTAACCCGTAGCTGACGAACAAAGGAGAGTAATATCCGGCGCACTATTGTCGAAACAGGGTTCGGGCTGGATTGTAGCAGCCCAAGTGCCGCTGTTTGTGGCATTGGCAGCAAGTCGTATAGTAAGACTGTTGGATGTAGAAGTTATCACCGGAGGCATAGTTGTGCCATGATACGAACCAATGACACGTGCATTGCTGCTAGAACCATCGTAAACTATTATGGAATCTTTGTGTACTGTTCCTTCAACATCGTTAGGAAGGTCGGTAAACCTAAGTTCGAGATGGGAACCGACACTGGTCGTGAAAGTTCTCTCATAAAATGCATCATTGGCATAAGTAGTACCATCAGAGTTTATCTGTGTTCCACCTATGGTCACCTCCGTCGAACCGCAAGGCAAGTTAATAGCATCGAGCTTGGTAGGACAACCAATAACGGTTATTGTGGCAGACCATCCTGCCGCAGTACGACTGTTGTCTCTAGTCCACGATTCTATCGTAACAACATTCGATGTAGAAATAAACGGCACTGTTAAATTCGACAAACTTGTCGGTGTAATATTCTGATAAGTTCCAGACATATTTGCAGACGAATACAAATGCAGATAACCGTAACTACTGCTATTGTTGTAAAAAGCAACTGAAGAGAAAGTAATCTGAATCTGCGTTCCTACAGGTGACGTTATCTTATGCACATAATTTCTGTTTCTTACATAGTTGCCATTCTCTCCACCATCATCGAAAAATCTTATGGTTTCGCCGCAGTTAATTTGCGTCGAACCATTGCACATATTCAATGTTGACGTCTGTGCCTTTGCTGCCATAAACGAGATGAGCAGCGCCCCGAATAATATTAAAATCTTTTTCATATCCCTACACTCATTAAATTCGACATTAGGTTAACCTCCTCAACGGAAGGGGTGGCAAACCTGCCCGAAAGTCCGCGTACATACTGGTTCAAACCGCCGCCCCACGCTGGCGATTTTACAGTTACAATCCTTATTATCAATATATTGTTAAACATAGTTTTCCTAATTTTACTGTTTGCAAAATAATAACTTTTATTTAAGTTACCTAATTTTTCAAAAAGTTTTTTACCATAAAAATGATTTATTGGACGAATAACAATATTTTCATTGCAAAATACGCGCCAAAACGTACAAAATACAGAATAATTTTGGAAACGTTAACAAATAGGATTTACTATGCCATTTGTGGAGGGTTCTCGCGTAGCGAGCGCCTTTCTGTTTGAGTATCGCGAGAACGCCAATTCGTACTTACCCCCACTTAGTGGAGCAGCCGGGAATCGAACCCGGGTCCAAACAAGAAACGAGGGTGCTTTCTACATGCTTATTCTGCCTTTGGTTGTCGGGACAAGCACGGGGACAAACGCCCAAACCTATCCTTATCTCCTAAAATCTCGCCGCCTCACAGGAGAATAGAAGCGACCAGTCCAGTATTTCTTGCCACCGCTTTACCGAAACGGAACCGGACCGTCCAATCGAGCGATGTTTCGTTCCAACACCTTGTGCCGGAATTAAGCCAACCTACTAAATCTTCGGTTAGGCAGCGAAAGCATAATTATTTTCTGCGCCAATTATTGGTCTGCAAGACATTTTAACGGGATAACCTGCATTGCCCGGCATGCTTACACGATCATTTACCTTGCTGTCAAAACCACGTCTGCCCCGTAAATGAATCGGAAATGCAAAAGTACGGAAAATTTTAACACGATTTGCAGCGAAATGCTGACTGCAGGAATATTATATGAAATTAAAAAATTAAGATATTTGAAAATTCGAAAATTCGACGATTTGAAGATTCGATAATTTAAAGATTTAAGGATTCTAAAAATTGTTTATGATTGCTAGCGCGAGCTAAAGGTTGTTTGAAATTGTTTGAGAGAGTTTATAGTTGTTCGAAGATTTGAAGATTTTAGAATTTAAAGACTTAAGAATTCAATTGAGGGTCGTCGTTGCTCGCAACGACGACACAACTGTTCATTGTTAATTATTAATTATTCTATCACCAACTTGCCCATCTGCCTTCCCCTAGTGCAATCAACGACAACCACATATACACCTGCAGGCAAAGCATCGATAGACAATGAGAACTCATCGGAGTCAACATGCTTTGACACAACCACTTTGCCAAGCATATTATATAAGGAGATGCCAGTCATCCCACTGCAAACAACATCCACCCTATCCGACGCCGGATTTGGATACATATCAAACGCAGGCGCTACAGCAGATGCTACACCTGTAACACAAACTTCTCCTGTACTCTCCTCATCACCTTCACAATGGGCGACAACAGAGAAGCAATCATCCCCATCGTACCCATCCGGATCTAGTTCGTATGTATTTCCAGTTAGTTCTGCAAGCAATTCATCGTTTTTATACAAACTGTAACTTTCTGCATTTCCAGTCCATGTCAGATATGGATGCTCTAAATCGGTATTTACGAAAGAAACATGCGGAATTTCGCATCCACTGACTTCAATCTTAACATCGTCAAGACCTATTCCAAAACCATAATTCAGGTCGGCAAAGAAAGCAATATAATAGTTTCGTGACAAGTTCGGAAGGTCAATGCTTTCTGCCGTCCACGACTCGTATGCATTATCGTACTGGACAAGCAACTGCCATTCGCCGGCATCGGAATTTCTGTAATACACCGACAAAACATCATTATCGCCATCCCATTCCTTCTGCACATGACGGAACGACAAGGTAGCAGACAATCCTTCGGCAAAGGCAAATTTAGACGACACCAGCATATTAGACATATCATCCCACGAATAATTCTTTATAAAAACAAACATATTGCCGTTCTGTGAAATATAATCGTAAGGATCTGAAGTAACCACATTCCATTGTTCGGCAGTCTCGAAGTTTGGAACCTGCGACCAGCACTCGGGTATCTCACCGCTTGCAAAGTCCTCAATATACGGAAACTCGCGAATAGCAACATTACAAGGTGCAAAAACTATATAGCAAGTGTCGGCAACCGACGAATTAGCAGTACGAATAGAAACCAACACTGCTAACATCTCACCATCATGCACAGTTGCATCGGCACGCATCGGAAACTGCCGAGAAACTATCGAATCACGACTAATATAGCCGTAAATATGCCTAAAATCTCCTCCATCAAAATGCAGACGCTCATCAAGGCTTGTAAGCACGACCTCTGTATTTTCGGCAAGCGAGCCTACATTGGTAACAGATACCTCAAGGGCAAAACTTTCGCCAGGCATAGCATCGCCAACAACAGAATAACTATACATCTGCATCAACGACCTTATTACGCGGACATCAAAAGAAGAAGTATATGTAGCATTGCTTACGGTATCGGCAACAGAAAGAGTAAAATTGAGCGTATAGCCGTCTTCAATGGACAACGAAGGCAAAAACTCGAATAAATAGTCCATCTCGACAGTCTCGCCAGTCACAATAGGCGAACACGAAGCAGAATTGTTGAGTATTTCTACATTCGGGTCGGCACAACTCAAAGTCATCGGCAGCCATGCTTCCGAATCGCGCAGTCCAACATTCTTCAACTGCAAAGTGAACGAATAACCAGCACCCATCATATCTTCGAGAGCATACGGAACCTCGTCAGGCGAATATCCCACAAGCGAAATATACGCACCTTCGGGCGCAACCACAGGAACATTCTCGATGTGCGGAATGCGTTGCTGACGTGTCACAACAAGCAGGACATTGTCGGATGTTGCTGCAGAAACAAGAGGAACACTTACCGAACCACTAATACCGACAAGTGCCGTTCCCAATATTGTATTACCATCGGTAACAGCAACATACGAACCTGGATCGGCCGAAACCATAAATGAACCGCTACCATTAACAATGTTGGCATCGTGGGAAACTGCATTGGCAGTCGGAACAGAATTATAAGGCATCACCGAACCATCGCCAAGCACATTGTATGCCTCCCAGTAGTATTTTGCCATACTCTCGGACGCATCTGTCACAGCAAGATTGCCAACATACATTATAGACGAAACGGTGTTGAACATATCGTCGTTAAACATCATATCGAAAGCACCAGTCGTAGTTTCCGACAACTGCGGTGTCTGCTCGAACACGCTCGTCGCGCCCAACGCCCAATAATAGTCCTCGTACCAATATGTAACAGGAGACGAACCTATGTATGCATAAGCACCTTTCTTCCCTGCACGAATCATCTTCTCGCCATAGCATGGAACCGAATAGCCGAACTTTCCACTGAGGCAGCAGTTGCCGATTGCAAGGAAATATTTGTCGGTATTCGAAAGTCCGTCCACATCATCGTTTGTAAAATGAGGACCACACCACTCGGTCTCGCCACCATGAGCGGTGTAATGCGCATAGCCAACTCCAGTGCTGAGATTGTTGTAACAACCATCGTACGTGTCGAGGTAGGCGTAAACATTATTATATCCGTGTGCAGCATTGAAATAGTTCTGCACGGCATAATTTATCGTCGGCTGGCCGATATACGGATTAAATGTGTCGTCGGAACCAGCAATGAGCATAGCATTGCCAAGATACGACGGGTCTGGCATGGTGTATTTTTCGTATAGGATAGTCTTGCCCACCACGACCGAAAGTTCGCTTGGATTTTCCACCGACATACGGCTGCAATACATTTCGGGGATATAGTCGCCATCAACCGAAGCATAATACAAGTCGGTCTGCTCTTCGCTCTCGTCGCCAACAGCACTTGCCGGAATACGGTCGACATCGCCAACGAGCACTAAAAACACAGGAGCATTGCCGTCCTCAACACCTTGCGAATAACGCGAATGCACCCAACTGCGAATATTTTCAGCCGAAGCACTTGCGCCATTTACATAGTTGATATCCATGTAAAAGCCCTTCTGCGTCTTCCATTCAATCCACGGTTGCAACTGCGACTCAAAATCCTCGTGCGCAACCACTAGCATCTTCACTGGCGAGTGGAATAGGTCGGCATACGAATCGAAAATATCCTTGTTCAGCAACGAATTATATGCGGACTTGAAAAATGGTGACCAGGCGCTTCGACTCTCAAGGTCTGTTTTAGCAAGGTCAACACCTTCGAAAGCAACCTCCAGCACAATGTCGTTGCACACGCGCAAAACGTTTGTAACAGGATTGTACGAAACTGGCGACACGTTAAGTTCAGCAATGCCAACGCCACGCATCTTTCCAACAGAAGAAATCCATGCCAATTCATCATTGTTCCCGATAAAGGCATCAACAGAATATGCTTCGGCATTGTATTCGAACTGCGGTTTGGAATTGTCCTTGCGGATAGGTCTCTGCTGTGGCGACACCTTGCCACCATATTGCGACAGATCGATTTCCGTAACAGAGTAACTTTTCACAGTCACCTTTGCATTACTGCAAACAGGCAATGCGAACGACTTGCGCAACACAGGCAGCGACGGACTGCCGATTTTTCCCATCGGATACGTTCCGTCAATTGTCAACGAAACAAAATCGCCAGACGAAACCAGCGTAAGGACATCTACGGAATATTCCAGTCCAAAACCAGACATAGAAACATCCCTTACCATCAGTGAACCATCGGAACCTATTGGCAATCTATATGTTTTCTGAGAAAATACGCCACCAAAAACAGCAAGCAACGCCATCAATAAAATAAACCTCTTCATACTCTGTTATTTTTTGCAAAAATAATAAAAAAAGTATGCGTGTTATAAAGTAAAAAAAAGTATTTTTGCAGTCTTGCACTTTTTATTTATGGTACGGAGATTTTTTTATTAAAAAACATTTTGAAATGAAAAGGATATTAATTGCCAGTTTATCAGTCATTTTGAGCATTGCTCCTGTATTCTCGCAGGAAGACAATGACAATGGCATGAACCAGATTATCGTCCCGACACAGATAATCACATCGTCAGCCGACGGAGATACTGTTGGCGTAATGGTAAACGCCGAGGGACAGGAAGCAAACGTTGCATACAACAACGGAGTAGCATTGTATGGCGAAGGAAGTTACAACGAAGCCATTGCAGAATTCAGCAGATCGCTACAGATTGACCCAGAAATGACACAGGCATACTATGGTCGCGGCACCTGCTACATGCAGCAGGAAAAATACAACCAAGCAATTGCTGACCTGCAGGAATTCGTAAAACGCAAAACCGACGACAATGCAACCTACCTCATCGGTTACTGCTATTTCCTATCACAAAACATGGAGAAGGCAACGGAATATTTCCAGAATGCAATAGAACAAGGATGCAACAATGCGAACCTGTTCTACTACATGGGGGTGATAAACTTCAACAAGGGACAGTACGACGAGGCAGAAAAGTACTATACCCGTGCAATCGAAATCGACGACACCCACTCGTTCTCGTACAACGACAGAGGTTCTACCTACAGGATGCAGGGCAAAATGGACAAGGCAATTGCCGACTACACAAAGGCAACCGAACTTAACTCGAAGATGGACATATTCAAGGCCAACCTTGGTAGCGCATACAGGTTAAACAAGGAATACGACAAGGCACTTGCCATCTACGATGAAGTCATAAAGGCAAAAACCGACAACTACATGACTCTGAACAACAAAGGCATCACGCTCTACGAAATGAAAGAGTACGACAGGGCAATAGATGCACTCAACGAATGCCTAAAGCAAAACAAGGATTATGCATTCGCATACAACAACCTCGGACTTTGCTACTACAGGAAAGAAGACTACAAACTTGCAATAGAGGCATTCACAAAGGCAATCGCCTTGAAGTCAGACTATGCCGAAGCATACGTTCACAGAGGTGCAGCCAAGGAAATGTCAAGGGATATGGAAGGCGCTTGCGCCGACTGGCATACGGCAAAATCAATGGGAGCAAACAATCTCGGTGACTTTGAATCGACTTGTGAGGAATTAAAATAACGAATTAAAAACGACAGGAAATGAACAGAATCATATACATATCGGCACTGGCAATCGCATTCGTAATGATGTTCAATACATCGTACTCGCAAATAAATATACAGATAGATAAGAACGAATTCAAGACTGCTGAAAAGACAGGATACAAGGAGGCAATGAATTCCATCAAGATAGGTGACGAATACTTTTGCAGTTTCTCCACAGGAGGATACCAAAAGGCACTGACGGAATATCTGTCGGCAAACACCTACAACAGCAACAATGCCGCCCTCAACTATAAGATTGGTATTTGCTACCTCTCATCCAACGAAAAGAAAAAAGCAATAACCTACCTCGAAAAGGCATATAGCATCAATCCTAACGTAGCAGTGGACATTAAATATTTAATTGGCCGCGCTTACCAGATTAACTACAAGCACAAGGAGGCAATAAGCAACTACAATGATTTCAAGAACACAAACTACATGGCCGAATTCAAGAAAATGAGAATCGACCCGGCACAGTACAATGTAGATGCAAGAATAAAGGAATGCGAAATTGCAGAAAAACTCAAGGATAAACCTGTACGCGTATTCATCGACAACCTTGGCTCCAACGTCAACTCCAAATATTCGGACTATGGTCCGGTTATCTCCACCGACGAGTCGATGATGATATTCACCTCGCGCCGCGAAGGTTCAACCGGCGGTGAAATGGACGAGGACAACCAGTACTTCGAAGACCTTTACATTTCGTACAACGAAGGCGACAACAAGTGGGCAATACCTACAAACATGAAGACCTTGAACACAAACGAACATGATGCTTCGGTAGGTTTGTCACCCGATGGTTCAATACTTTACACATTCAAGGGAACCCCCGACGGCAACTTGTACGAGAGCAAACTGAAAGGCGACAGTTGGAGCAAGCCAAAACTGCTTAATAAGAACATCAACACCAAGTACCACGAGACATCAATTTCAATATCATCGGACGGCAAACTGCTGTATTTTGTAAGCGAACGCCCGAAAGATGAATTCGGAACACCTTCAAAAGGTGGAAAGGACATCTACATCAGCGAAAGGACAGCAAAGGGAGAATGGGGTCCGGCAAGAAACATAGGAGCACCCATCAATACCGAATACGATGAAGAAGGCGTGTTCATCCACCCCGACAACAGAACCATGTACTTCAGTTCAAAGAGAGAAGGTTCGATTGGTGGTTACGACATATTCTACAGCGAAATGGATGACAACGGCGAATGGGGAGAACCAGTAAACATTGGTATTCCTATAAACACACCCGAAGACGACGTATTTTTCATTGTGGCTGGCAACGGTAGATTCGCATATATGTCGAGCGACCGAGAAGGTGGAATCGGCATGCAGGACATCTGGCGCATAACTTTCCTTGACCCCGAAAAACCAATGATTGCAGGAACAGAAGACAACCTGATTGCAAGTTCAAAGGCAACAATGAAGACAGTAGTAAAGCAGGAGACTGTGGAAGTAAAAAAGGTTCGACTCACCATCATGAAAGGTACTATTACCGATTCCGAAACAGGCAAACCACTTGAATCAGCAATCGAAATCGTTGACCTTGAAAAAGACGAGGTTTACGCTTCTCTCGAATCAAACGCTTCGACAGGAAAATACCTTATCAGTTTGCCATCAGGAAAGAACTATGGTATCACGGCAAGGACAGAAGGTTACCTATTCCACAGCGAAAACGTGGATGTACCTGCAGCAACTTCGTACCAGGAGATTATCAAGGACATAAAACTTAAACCTATTAACGTAGGTGCAAAAATCGTCCTGAAGAACATCTTCTTCGACTTCAACAAGGCAACACTGCGCGACATATCGAAGGCAGAACTTGACAACCTTGTAAAACTGCTTACTGTCGACTACCCCAATATGTCTATCGAAATCGGCGGTCATACCGACAATGTAGGTACGCTCGAATACAACACAAAACTTTCGACCAACAGGGCTAAGTCGGTAGTCGACTACCTCATCGAGCACGGTGTAGCAAAGGAACGCCTGTCGTACAATGGATACGCATACAAGGAACCGATTGCTACCAACGACACCGAAGAAGGACGTCAGGAAAACAGACGTGTAGAATTCAAGATAATAAGCGTAAAATAACATCATTATCTCTTTATAATCCCATAGGCAACTATGGGATTTTTTTATTATATCGCCATGCAGGAAATAACATATAGTACCAATAAGAAATCAACGACATCCATACATTTCACCTATGACAAAAGATTTTTCATGGAACTTGCAGGTGACAGACGGACGGCAATAATCACTTCCGGAAACATCACAAAATCCTATCCCGAAATATTTGAAGGGCAGAATGTAATCGTCATCGACGACAAGGAATACCATAAAAATCTCGCAACCATAGAAGAAATTGCTTCAAAATTATTGTTACTTGGATTCGATAGGCACTCATTTATTATAGGTATAGGCGGAGGCATAGTCTGCGACATTGCAGGATTCGTATCTCACATATACATGCGCGGATTAAGGTTCGGATTAATCCCCACAACCCTGCTTGCCATGTCCGATGCAGCAATAGGCGGGAAAAACGGTGTGAACTTCGGCGAAAACAAAAATATGCTCGGCTGCTTCGACAACCCCGACTTCATCATCGCCGACAGCAGTTTCGTGCAGACACTTCCCAAGGAACAATACCTTAGCGGTTTGGGCGAAATAATAAAGTATGCACTTATTGGAAACGAAAACATCCTAAACATACTGCAAAACGAAAGGGAGAAAATTCTCAACCGCGACAACGAAACGGTAAACCGACTTGTCAAAGAATCAATACTTACCAAGGTCCAAATCGTTGAAAACGACCCCAACGACACATCAACAAGGCACATACTGAACTTTGGCCACACCATAGGTCACAGCATCGAACTGACTGAAAAACTCCCGCACGGAATGGCAGTAGTAAAGGGAATGAACGCAGCAGTCGACTTGTCGGAGAGACTCGGACTGCTAGCACACGACAAAGCAATGGAAGCAAAAAAATTGCTAACCGATTTCGGCTACGACATTATGTACAATCTCAGCGAAACGCACTTCAATATCCTATGCCACGACAAGAAAAAGGAAGATTCGCAGATTAGATTCGTACTGCTCGAAGACATAGGGAAACCTGTCATAAAGAAACTACCTATCGAACAAATACCTGCACTAATCGGATGATTGCAAATATCTGCAAGTCGGTACTCAGTGGCACAGTCGATATATGTCCATCAAAAAGCTTTGAACAAAGGGCTTGGGCAATGTCTGCACTACCTGGAATTAACATAAAGGTAACAGGTGGAGGGAAATCCGATGATGCCAAGGCGAGCAAAAGGATAGCGGAAAAACTCAAGGACGCTCATCGCACCGGCAATGTGTTTTACTGTGGAGAATCAGCACTTTGCGCCCGAATGTATCCGCCAATCATTGCTCTGTATACCGACAATTTCATACTTGACGGACACGGCACACTGCTAAATAGAAACATCAGACGCGACCTTGAATTTTACGAACAAACCTTCGGTTGGGAAATTTCGGATGGCGGTTTCCCTATTCGCATAAGCAATGCCAAGATATATTCAGCCAAGTTTAACATTGATGGAAGCCACACTTCACAAGTCATAACCGGACTTATGCTTGCTCTCTCGGCATTGGAGGAAGACAGTCAAATTATGGTATCGAATCCTTCAAGCACAGGATACATATCTTTAACGGCAGGCATCGCTGACGAAATAGGAGCGAAAATAAGTACCACGCACAACGAATCTTGCATGGACATAAAAATATATGGCAACGCTCCTTTCCACAAGAGAACCCTTGCCGTCGAAGGCGACTGGAGCAATGCAGCATTCCTTATCGCAGCTGGACTTGCCAATGGTGACATCGAAATTGCCGGACTTAATCCAGAATCCATGCAACCCGATAGAATGATACACACGATATTGTTTTTATGCGGGGCAAACCACGAATGGGAAAAAGGCAACCTGATTATACACAAGTCCGACCTAAACGGTTTTGAGTTTGATGCGCAGAACTATCCCGACCTTATCCCGCCACTTTGTGCAATGGCGTTGAATGCCAAAGGCGAATGCCGAATAAAAGGAGCAAACAGACTTGTCTGCAAGGAAAGCAACAGACTTGAAGCAATCATCACCGAACTTGGTAAACTGGGCGCCAACATCACTCATGCCGACAATTGGCTGACAATACAGTCATGCAAAGATATTCGCTCGACCACTGTAGATTCCCACAACGACCACCGCATTGCAATGATGCTGGCTGTTATTGGACTATCTTCAGCATCTCTGACTATCAAAGGTTGTGAATGTGTAAGCAAATCCTACCCCGACTTTTTTGAGGTGCTTAAACAAATTGGTGGGAATATAGAAATAGAGAATTAAAAACAACCCTTGCTTATCGCTCCATTTGAGGATTTTAAAGCAAGTTCAGAAAACAAAAAATAAGTTTAGTTTTCGTCGAAATCCAAATCTCCGCTCTGCCCATATTCGTGGCAGTCGATCAAATCCTTTATACCTGCTGGCATCGGGAACTTGTCATCAGGACTATATCTCTTGTTCAGTCGCCAGTCGGCATAAACCTTCTTCATATACAATGCCCATATAGGCAAAGCAGCCGAAGCACCCTGACCAAATTCCATCGAACTGAAACGGATTGTCGGTTCCTCGCCACCAACCCATGCTCCGTTCACAAGGTTTGGCGTAATTCCCATAAACCATGCATCGGAGTTATTGTTTGTCGTACCAGTTTTACCTCCAATCTCACCGGTAAGACCATACTTGAACCTGATTCTTGAACCAGTACCCATATCAACAACGCCCCTCAGCAACTCTACCATCAATGCTGCGGTCTCCTCGCTTATGGCTTCGGTCTGTATCGGGATGAATGATGCCAATTCGTTGCCGTCCTTATCCTCTATACGCGTTATATATATAGGTCTTGTGTAGATACCCTTGTTTGGATATGTGCAATATGCACCTACCATTTCGCAAAGCAAAACCTGAGGAATACCTACACATATCGATGGGAACGGGTCTATCTGGCTATGTACGCCCATCTTGTTTGCAAGAGCAACGACTGCTTCGGGCGTAGTTTGCTTCAGCGCCCACGCCGAAATCTGGTTCAGCGAACCAGCAAGTCCCTGCTTCAGGGTAATGGTCTGTCCATCTAACTTCGACTTAGAATACCTCGGCGTATAATACTGACCTGTAGGGAGTTTAAAAGTCTGCTCTACGTTCGGCACCTTGGTACATGGCGAATATCCGTTCTGCATAAGCAAGCAATAGATAAACGGCTTGAATGTAGAACCTACCTGACGGCGCGACTTCGTTGCATTGTCGTACTTGAAGTGCATATAGTTTATTCCACCAACGTATGCCTTCACATGTCCAGTCTGTGGTTCCATCGAAATGAAACCTGCCTGAAGAAATCCCTTGTAATACAACATCGAGTCCATCGGTGTCATAATAGTATCAATATCACCATTCCACGAGAACACGCTCATCGTATCCTTTTCGTAGAACGACGCCTTTATCTCATCCTCGCTGAATCCGGCCTTCTTCATAGCACGCCAACGCTCTGTCCTTCGCATTGCACTGTTTATGCACTCCTCTTTTTTCGATGCGGCAATCGACGAATAGTACGGAGCATTCTTATTGTTCTTCATGCTCTTCGAAAATTCTGGCTGCAGATATTTACCCACATGCTCGGTTACTGCTTCCTCGGCATATTTCTGCATACGGCTGTCGATTGTGGTATACAACTGAAGACCATCGGAATATATGTCGTAGGAGGTTCCATCCGGTTTTTTGTTCTTGTTGCACCAACCATACGACGGATCGATGGCCCAGTTAATTGAATCCTCAATAAACTCACGTTCATCAACATAGTTTTCGCGGATAGGTTTCTTAGCGCTCAACCACAAACGCAAAAACTCGCGGAAATAAGTTGCAGAACCCAGATTATGGTCGGCACGACGGAACTTTATGCCAAGCGGCTCGTTTATAAGCGAATCGTACTCAGCCCTGGTTATCTTATCGTACTTAAGCATCTGATTTAATACGGTATTCCTTCGTGACAATGCCTTGTCTGGGAACCTTATAGGATTGTACATCGATGGATTCTGCGCCATACCAACAAGCATTGCCGCCTGTGTTTTCGTAAGTCCCATCGGAATCGTATCAAAATATATCCTCGATGCCGATTCGATGCCGACCGCCAAGTTAAGGAAGTCGAACTTGTTCAGATACATCGTGATTATTTCTTCCTTGGTGTACTGGCTTTCAATCTTGGTTGCAATTACCCATTCCTGGAATTTTCTGTTTATGAATTCCAATTTGCTCATCTTCTGCCTTGGGAAAAGCATCTTTGCAAGTTGCTGCGATATTGTACTACCACCGCCCTTTGCACTATTGCCAGTGACAATCCCTTTGAAAACACGTGGCAACGATTTGAAATCTATTCCGCAATGCTCGTAGAAACGAACATCTTCAGTTGCAATGAGAGCATCAATTACATTTGGAGAAATGGAATCGTAGCAGACGTGCGAACGGTTCTCGCGGAAATACGTTCCCAGCAGTTGTCCGTCGCTCGAATAAATGCGCGTTGCAAGGTTCTCTTTCGGGTTCTCCAACTCCTCAAACGTCGGCATATAACCAAAAACACCATGCGACAATAGAGCAAAGTAACCTACAAAAGCACCGAGGAGAAGTATGCTCAGTGCCCACAACACTATGAATATCCGAACCTTAGTTTTCTTAGTATATGAAACCTTTTCCTTTGAGCCGTCAACCATGTCTAAAAAATTTTAAGCGGTAAAATTAAAAAAAATATAAATCGTATCCTTTAATTTTTTCTAATTTTGCAGCCAAATTCAAAATTCGTATGGAGAACAACTTGGTAATAGTAGAGTCACCCGCGAAAGCAAAGACCATTAAGAAGTTTCTTGGTGATGACTTCATCGTAAAATCTAGTTACGGACACATCAGGGACATTGAAAAGAAGAATCTGGGAATCGACATTGACAACGGTTTTGCACCGGACTACGAAATTCCCGACGACAAGAAAAAAATAGTTGCAGAACTTAAGGAAGCCACAAAAAAAGTAAATACGGTTTGGCTGGCATCCGATGAAGACCGCGAAGGAGAAGCCATATCGTGGCATTTGAAAGAAGTACTGAAACTCAAGAAAGAAAACACAAAGCGCATAGTTTTCCACGAGATTACAAAGGATGCAATTAAGAATGCAATTGCAAACCCGCGCGATATAGACCAGAATCTGGTAAACGCACAACAGGCAAGACGAGTACTCGACCGCCTCGTCGGCTTCAAACTGTCACCATTACTGTGGAAAAAAATCAAACCGGCATTGTCGGCTGGACGAGTTCAGTCGGTAGCCGTAAAACTAATCGTTGAACGCGAAAGGGAAGTTACTGAATTCAACTCGAAATCGGAATATAAGATTGTAGGCGTTTTCAATATCGACGGCAACTCCGTAAAGGCGGAACTGTCAAAGAAATTCAAGACCTACGAAGAAGCCAAGGCATTTGTAGAATCGTGCAAGGACAAGAATTTCAGCGTCAAGGACGTAACCAAAAAACCTGGCAAAAAGTCTCCTGCACCACCATTCACGACATCTACCATGCAGCAGGAAGCCGGCAGAAAACTCGGTTATTCGGTCGCACAGACAATGAGATACGCACAAAATCTTTACGAAAACGGTTTCATTACCTATATGAGAACCGACTCGCTCAACTTGTCGACTCTTGCAATCGGAACTATCAAGTCCAACATTATCAAGAACTATGGCGACGAATACCTTCACGTGCGCAAATATCAGACAAAGGTGAAAGGCGCACAGGAAGCACACGAAGCCATCAGACCGACATTCGTCGACAACGAGAAAATCGAAGCCACAAAGCAGGAACAACGCCTATACGACCTAATCCGCAAGAGAGCAATCGCATCACAGATGGCCGACGCCAAGACAGAAAAGACCATCGTGACAATAGGCGACGACAAAGACACATTCTCATTCATTGCAACAGGTGAAACCATAATCTTCGACGGATTCCTGAAGTTGTATATCGAATCAAACGACGATGACAACGTGGAAGAAGCAACCGGAATACTCCCTAATATAATTATAGGTGCAAAAGCCGAAACTTCAAAAATCGAGGCAATAGAAAAATTCGACCAGCCACCTTCAAGGTACACCGAAGCAAGTCTTGTAAAGAAAATGGAAGAACTCGGCATCGGTCGTCCTTCTACCTACGCACCAACAATATCGACCATACAGCAGCGTGAGTATGTAGTAAAGGAAAGCAAGCCAGCAAAGAAGAGAAGCATAAAGGTAATTTCATTGTCGAAGGGCAAAATCAAGGAAAGCACAACTACCGAAAACTACGGTGCCGAAAGCAACAAACTCTTCCCGACATCTATAGGAATAGTAGTGACCGACTATTTGTCCGCTCATTTCAACGATGTGCTCGACTACAACTTCACGGCCCAGATAGAAGAGAAGTTTGACGACATCGCAATGGGCAAACTCAAGTGGAACGATATGCTGAAGTCTTTCTACAAGTCATTCGACAAGGAAGTAGATTCGTCGCTGAAGGAAAAGGAAACTACAAAATGGGAGCGTAACATAGGCAACGACCCGAAGACAGGCGCACCTATTATAATAAAGATAGGCAAATACGGACCATACGCATCAATCGAAAACGGTGACAAACCTATGTATGCAAGCTTGCGCAAGAACCAGAACATTGAGAATGTAACCCTCGAAGAGGTACTTGACCTGTTCAAACTGCCGCGCGAAATTGGAGAATACGAAGGCGATACCGTAACAGTTGCCCTCGGCAAGTTCGGACCGTACGTAAGGAATAACGGCAAGTTCTACTCGCTCGCCAAAACCGACGACCCATACTCAATCACCATCGAAAGGGCAATCGAACTTATTGAGGAAAAGAAAGAGAAGATGAAGAACGCACTCTGCCGCACATTCGACGAGATGCCCGACATGCAAATCCTGAAAGGTAAGTTCGGACCATACATTTCGTACCAAAAAAAGAACTACAAAATACCAAAAAATATATCGCCCGAAGAAATCACTCTCGAACAATGCAAAAGCATAATCGAAGCGGGTCAGGAGAAGAAGAAAAAATAAACAAAAATTTACTATCTGGTTAGTATTTTGTTAAAAACTTGACTTGATTTGGAGGTGTCGCGAAAAAAAAATTGCAGCACCTCCAAATTTTAGACTTGAAAATCCGTTTTTTTCTCAAGTTTATTAACAAGACAATCAGTTACTTAAGAGTTAATAACCGTTTAAACAAAAAAAAGTTCATAAAATTTGGTCGCATAAAAAAAAAGCATTTAATTTACCAACTTGAAATTTGGAGATATACTATACGGTTATAAACTGATATGTTAGACACTATTGTAAAACGAAAATAACGGAAACAGTATGAGAAAAGGGTTAATACTATCGGGACTGTTAATATTGCTTTCTGCATGTTGGTCGTTTGCACAAAATGACTCGCACTACAGTTTGTTTGAATATTCGCAGAACCTATATAATCCGGGGGCCGCAGGAGCAAACAATGCGATATGCATCACAAGTATGCATCGCCAGCAATGGGTTGGATTTGACGAAGGTCGCCCTCAAACCACCATATTTACATTTGATATGCCAATTAAGGATTTCATGGGAATTGGCGCAGCAGTAATGCATGAAAGCATTGGTTTCGGAAACGATGTAAGTTTTATGGTAAACGCTGCTTACAGACATGAATTCTCTTTCGGCATATTAGGTGCAGGCGTGAGTCTCGGTATGCTGAACAGAAATTTAGACGGAGAATGGAGAACCCCAAATTCTCTTGGCGGAGACCCAGTCTACAGGGATCCAACTATACCACATAAGGACAGCAAGACCATATTCGACATGCACCTCGGTGCAACTCTCTACGGAAAGGACTTCTGGGCAGGACTCTCTGTAAGCCACCTTACAAGACCGACAATCGAACTTGGTGGAGCCAAATCAACATACCTTGCTAGACACTACTACGTTGCAGGAGGATACAACTGGACTCTACCGAATCCTTCAAGCGACTTGCTATTCTCTGCAATGGCAGTATACGCTTCAACATTCGAATTCCAAATCAATGCTAAATACTTGTTCGAGAAGAAGTTCTGGGCAGGATTGTCTTATAGGTACAACGATGCTATCGTACCTATGCTCGGTTTGCATTTGTCGTTTGGCATGAGTATTGGATATTGCTACGATATACCTCTAGGAAAAAATTCTTACAGGTATAACACTGGTTCTCACGAAATTATGGTTAGATATTGCTTCAATGTTGCTAAGAACAACAATATGGGTAGGTACAGAAGCGTTAGAAGATTATAAACTGGGAATAACTAGAAAGAGAAAATTATTAAGTAATAGTTAAAAGAGAAACTTACTAAATATTATAATTATGAGAACGTTACTTGTCATTTTAGCCGTATTCATCATCGCTTTGGTTAGCGGTTGCAGCTATTCGGGTAATGGTGAACTGACCGGAGTAGAACGTAAGACGTGGTACACTCCTCAACCCTACGGAATGCTTTTCATTCCTCCTGGATCATACCAGATGGGTCCAAGCGACCAGGATGTCCCCTATGCAATGACAGCTCAATCGAAAACAGTTACCATTCAAGGTTTTTGGATGGACGAAACCGAAATAACAAATTCGGAATACAGACAGTTCGTATATTGGGTAAGAGACTCACTGGCTCTCACTACATTAGGTAAGGAAACTAAAAACTCGGTGGATTTCGGTGACATTAGCACAAAGAAATCGTACCAGCCAACCGATTTTATCATCGACGATGCTGAAGTATCGGAAGAAGAAGTTAACTTTATGACCAACATGTACGAAAATGGTGAGTTCGACTTCGACGACTACGACAACAACAACTTCCTCGATTGGAACGGTCCACTGGATTACAATGATTTGGAACTCAAGGGTATCCTCATCAAGAACGAAATCCCGAACAATTTTAACCAGACTTTGTTCTTGCTCCCTCCTGCTGAACTCTACAGGTTCAACCGCAAGATCGACATGAACACTGACGCATTGTACTACGAATATTTCTGGCAGGATTTGAGACAGGCAGCACAGAAGCACGTATTCAAACCAGGTGACGACGCTGTTATCCAAGACGCTGAACTTGCACGTAGTTTCGAACGTGAAGCTGACCACGGACTTAGAATCGGCAGACACTTCAATCCTGAAACAGGCCACTATGAAGGTACAATCAAGGATCGCGAAAAAATGAAGGAAGATGCTGAATGGGAAGACTTTGCCGACAGGGAAATCAAGAACTACGACGGAAAGTCTGATGCAGGAAGACATGGCGGAAGATACAGCTACTGGATGCACGAGAAAGTACATATCTACCCAGATACTCTCTGCTGGATTAGCGATTTCACATATTCGTACAACGAACCTATGGCAAAGGCATATTTCTGGCATCCTGCATACGACTACTATCCAGTAGTTGGTGTAACATGGAAGCAGGCATCGGCATTCTGCGTATGGAGAACCATGATGAAGAACGCTTCACAGGCAGCAGCTGGTGAATATGCATTGCAAGACTACAGACTTCCTACCGAATCGGAATGGGAATATGCAGCACGCGGTGGTCTCGACCTCATGATGTATCCTTGGGGCGGTCTCTACACCCGCAACTATAGCGGTTGCCACGTGGCAAACTTCAAACCTATGAGAGGTAACTACTATGATGATGGTGGAGTACAGACACTTATGGTTGCAACTTTCGACCCCAACGAATTCGGTCTTTACGATATGGCAGGAAACGTTGCTGAATGGACAAACAACGCATTCGACGAAGCTGCATACAACTATACACACGACTTGAATCCTGACTATGAATATTACGCACATCCAGATGATTCTCCCGCACTTAAGAGAAAGGTCATCAGAGGCGGTTCATGGAAGGACGTATCGTACTACATGCAGAATGGTACACGTACATACGAATATCAGGATTCTGCAAAGTGCTACATCGGTTTCAGATGCGTAAGGGAATACCTTGGTCGTCACAGAGGCGATGGAACTTCCTATTCACAAGTATATTAAGTGTTTAATTAGAATTATATTAAGTATTATTAAAAACTAAAAAAGTAAAAGTATGAGTTTAGGTGAATTGACCCAAACCAAAGGGTACAAAGTATTTATGGGTTATGTTTACGGTTGGGGTGCAACCGTCGTTATGGTTGGAGCATTGTTCAAAATCCAGCACTATCCTGGTGCTAGTGTCATGCTTATCGTAGGTCTTATGACGGAAGCTGTAATCTTCTTCCTCTCAGCATTCGAACCACCTCACGAACAAGTTGACTGGAGCTTGGTTTACCCCGAACTCGCAGGCATTGACAAGGATATGGACAATATCAACGTTGAAGACAAGAAAGCAGCAGTTAAGTCAAAGAAATCTGCTCTCGAAAAATTTGACGCAATGATTGAAAATGCAGAGATTACACCCGAATTGTTTGAAAAGTTGGGTCATGGTTTGAAGAACTTGAATACTACTACCGAAAAGTTGAAAGATGTATCAGACGCTACAGCTGCTACCAATAATTATGTAGCTAACTTCGAAATGGCATCACAGAAGGTTAACTCGTTCGCAGAAGCATACGGTGCATCAGCACAGAAGCTCAACGTACAGGCAGAAAACCTTGCAAATGCATACGAAAGATCAGCAAAGTCTGTTGGCAATTCTGGCGACGAACTTTCGGCAACCTACACCAAGCTCATCGCTTCGATGAACAAGGAACTCGAAACTTCTGCTGGCAGTGGCAAGTCGTACAACGAACAGCTCAACATCATGAACAAGAACCTCATGGCATTGAACTCAGTATACGAAATGCAACTCGAAGGAACAAACAAGCAGTTCGAAGCAGCAAAGAAGTTGTCATCTGGTTTGGACGAAATCATGGCAAACATGAAGCAGTCAGCAGAAGACACAAAGCGCTACAGAGACGAAATAGGAAGATTGAGTTCGAACTTGGCAGCAATGAACACTATTTATGGAAACATGCTTGCTGCAATGAATTTCAAGCAGAATTAATTTCCGCATAGAGAATTTTAACTGATTGTTGAACATTAAAAACTAAAGTTATATGTCAGGTGGAAATTGTCCGGAGACCCCGAGACAGAAAATGATCGGTATGATGTACCTGTTCTACACCGCACTTATGGCATTGAACGTATCAAACGAAGTTTTGAACGCGTTCGTAGCGGTAAACGCAGGTATTCAGCAGACCACTGAAAACTTCTCGATTAAAACCGGAGAACTATACGGAAGAATTGACGGCAAAGCCGCTGAGCAGCCCGGCAAATATGCTGCACTGCAAAAGGAAGCTCATGAATTTGAAGCAGAATGTAATAAAATCTTCAATGGTATCAGAAGAATCAAAGTTCAGTGCTTGAACAAGAGTGATGAAACCATTGACCCTACAAATATTGAAATGGATACCGCAGTAATCAAGAAGATGGACGACATCAACGCTGCTCCAGCAATCATGGACAAGGAAGCTGGTGGTGTTATGGGCGACAGCTTGAGATCGTGGATGGATAACTTCAGAGAAATGGTACTCAAAATGTCTGTATTCAGAACAGACAAGAAGGATCCTAATAGCCCTGTTGATACAACAAGTTCATTCTACAAGAGAACAGCAGCTGCACTTGCTACTCCAGACAAGATTGACGACGGTGCAACAATTCCTTGGGAACTCGGTCTTGTAAGACACATGCCTCTCGTTGGTACTTTGGCATTGCTCTCAAAATTGCAGTCGGATATTAGAAACGTTGAAGCTGAAGTTTTGCAGCAGATGGTTGCCGACCTCGAAGGTATGGATATCCGTATCTCATCTCTTACTGGTTTGGTTAGTACATCAAAGAGCGTTGTAATGAGCGGTAGCGAATACGAAGCACAGATATTCATCGGTGCTCGCGATACCACAATGAGACCTACCATTTATATTACACAGACAGCTCCATACTACGATTCAGTTGTTAAGCCTAATGGCGAAATTGAATACAAGCAACTTGCAAATGCTACCTACGACACTCTTCCTTTGGACGAACAAGGTCGTGGTACATGGAAAAATGTTGGTGGCGTTGGTGAACACGGATACGGCGGTTTGATTTTCTATAAGTCGAACGTTGGTGACCAGTGGATTCCATACAAATCATCATACGCAGTTGCTACATCATCTACAACAATTTCAGCTACAGCTTGTAACATCTTCTACAAAGGTTTGCAGAACCCATTGTCAGTTGCAGCATCAGGTTACACAAACATCAATGTTTCGGCAACAGGTGGTGCTACTATAACCAAGGGTAAACTTGCTGGATACGAAGGCGAATATATCGTAACAATTCCTGCAGGAAGCCAGACCAAGGAAGTAACCATCAACGTAAGCGCAGACGGAAAGTCGGTTGGACATCAGACATTCAAGGTCATGAACGTTCCTTCACCTATTATTACAATAGGCGGTTACAAGAGTGGTGACGATGTTCCAAAGGCAGCTATTAAAGGTTCACCTAGACTTGATGCAGTACTTGAAGGCGGATTCTTCCCGTTCAAGGACGTAAAATATACCGTAACATCTTTCACATACATGAAGGAAGTAAGAGGTGTAACATCGTCACAGGTTGTAAGCGGAAACACAATACCGGGCGATATCTTGTCAGACATATCAAAGAAGGCATCAGGATCTTCGATTTCGTTCATCGGAATCAAGGTTTCATCACCTTCAGGACCGAGAAACGCTCCAGGTTTTGCAGCAAGATTGAAATAATTAAAATTCATAGTCATGAAAAGATTAGT
Organism: Bacteroidales bacterium; assembly: GCA_017651185.1. Taxonomy (GTDB): domain Bacteria; phylum Bacteroidota; class Bacteroidia; order Bacteroidales; family ML635J-15; genus Bact-19. Next base: position 125,954 of record JAGCDJ010000020.1, read on the forward strand.
TAGTTTTTCCGTATTATTGGCTCTCACACTAGCATTGGCAAACACATCGTTCGGTCAAGTACTCGACGGTGCATTCGCCAGAGAGACAACAGTGAAGAGAAATGTAGTTCCCCTGCCATACATCAGGGAGGCAGACGCTATGTATTCGAAGAAAATCCTCAGGATATTGGAACTCAAAGAAAAACAGAACCTTCCCCTGTACTACCCGCAGACAAGAATGACTTATCCGGGCGAATTGCAACCGCAAAGAAGCAGGGTTAACCTTCTGTATCTTGTGTACGATATCGGCATAAAAGGAAAAACTTTCTATAAAGCCACAGGAAAGGAAATCGAGGACAACGAAAGTACCGACAACAGGTACCCTGTATTCAAACTCGATGCAGGCGACATCACAAACTGGTGGAGAGAACCTATTGAAAAGGACGACCCATCAAGAGATTCTTTGTTGTCATACGAAGGAACAATAAAGATTGCCGACCCATATTCAGACGATCCTGACAATCCAGACTACATCGAAGTTGCTCAGAAGATGGAACTTGAAGAAAGCGACCGCGGTGTAATGGAAGAATTGTGGGTATGGGAAGAATGGTTCTTCGACAAGCAAAGATCGGTTATGGATGTCAAGATTATGGCAATGTCATTCGACGGATATACCTCCGAAGGTCGTGTATGGCCGTTCTGGATTGCATACAACGACTATCGTCCGCTGTTCACCACATACGAGACATTCAACTCTCACAATGAGGCAGAACACAGGACTTTCGATGACATTTTCCTGCAGAGAAGATTCTCGAGCTTCATAGTTGCCGAAACAAACAACTACGACAACCGTCTTATCTCCGACTACCTCATTGGTATAGAAGCAATAAGGGAAGGTGAAAGAATTCAGGACGAAATGTTCAAGATTGAACACGACATGTGGGAATTCTAACGAATTTTATATTCAAAAAATACGGAAGGGCTGCCAATGGCGGTCCTTTCCTTTTTATATCGTTGACAGTTTCAAACCGCACCACAGAAACGATTCCCAACATATAAACAGGGGTTAATAAAATTTATCCTTTTTGTTTTACGCCCAATTAAAAATGAAATAAATTTGCAGACCGAAACATAATAACAATTTGTACAAATGACAACAAACAGCGAGATAGCTTCACCTATCAAATTCTTCGCAGGCTCGGCAAGCAGATATGTAGCCGAGGAAATCGTAAAAGGTTACAACCCAGAAATGAAACTCGGCGAAAGCACATTGCTTAAATTCAGCGACGGCGAGTTTGTCACAAGCATCGACGAAACCGTCAGAGGATGCACAGTATTCCTAATCCAATCGACATTTCCACCAGTAGAAAACCTCTTCGAACTTATGCTAATGGTTGATGCAGCAAAACGCGCATCAGCAGAGCAGGTCGTAGCAGTTATCCCCTACTTCGGATTTGCACGTCAGGACAGAAAGGACAAACCAAGAGTTGCAATCGGAGCAAAACTTGTAGCCGACCTACTTATGGCATCGGGCGTTAACCGCGTCATGACAATGGACCTGCACGCAGACCAGATACAAGGTTTCTTCAACGTGCCAGTAGACCACATCTACGCATCGACATTGTTCGTGCCATACATCAAGAGTTTGAACCTTGACAACCTTGTAATAGCATCGCCAGACATGGGAGGTGCAAAGAGAGCAAAAGCATACTCGCATTTCCTTGATGCAGAAATGGTTATCTCACACAAGTCAAGATCAAAAGCCAACATGGTAAGCGAAATGATGGTAATCGGCGACGTAAAGGACAAGAACGTAATCATAGTCGACGACATGATTGACACCGCAGGTACAATAACAATGGCAGCAGACATTATTATGGAAAAGGGCGCAAAGAGCGTTCGCGCCGTTGCTACCCACCCTGTTCTTTCGGGACCAGCATACGAAAGAATTAACAAGTCGGCTCTCATCGAGGTTATTACCACCAACTCAATTCCTATAAAGGAAGGCGCTTCAGACAAAATCAAGGTAATATCAATAGGTGAACTTTTCGGCGACGTAATAAACAACGTATACCATCACAAATCCATTAGCAAAAACTTCATTGTATAATGGACATAAGGTATTTGGTCATCGAAGGGAATATCGGTGCTGGCAAAACTAGTCTTTGCAAACTGATAGCAGAAAAAAGGAAAGCAAAACTTTTTCTCGAACAATACGCAGAAAATCCCTTCCTGCCCAAATTCTACGAAAATCCGGAAAGATACTCGTTCCCACTGGAACTTTCTTTCCTTGCAGACAGATACAATCAACTAAAGAACAGCCTATCGTCATTCGACCTGTTCAACGAGTTGATTGTATCTGATTATTTTTTCATGAAATCGCTTATTTTCTCGGCAAACAACCTGCAGGAAGACGAATACAAACTATATAGGCAGATATTCGACATAATATACAGTACTCTGCCAAAACCAGACCTATATGTATATCTGCACAAGAATACTGATCTTCTACTCAGCAACATAGCAAAGCGAGGACGCGAATACGAGAAAAACATTTCAGCAGAATACCTAAAAGGAATCGAAAACGGATACTTCAAGTTCTTCAAGCAACAAAACAATATCAAGATTGCAATTATCGACACCAACAATATCGATTTCGTGAACAATAGCAAGGACTTCGAAGCAATCGAAAACGCAATATTTGGCACTGAATATGAGGTTGGAATAACGAGATTAATTCTATAGGTAAAATTTTTAATCTTTTTGTTATTTTTTCTTCATAAATCAAAAACAAGATATTATCTTTGCACAGATTTTTTCCGATGGGAAACGTCAAATTATTAATTATTAAAGTATTTAAAATTAACAAGAATAATTAAGGAATAAATTATGAAGAGGTTTTTATTTTTTACTTCGGTGGTAGCATTAGGACTTGTAATGGGTTCGTGCAACGACTTGAAAAAAATGGTAGCAAATGCTGATGACATTAACTACTCTGTAAATCCGAAGGTACTGGAAGTTCACAACGGACAAGTAGCAGTTAACATTACTGGTAACTTCCCAGAAAAGTACTTCAGAAAGAAAGTATCTGCAACATTAACACCAACCTTGGTATGGGACGGAGGAGAAAAGGCTCTTACCCCTATCTACGTACAAGGTGAAAAGGTTTCTGGCAACGGACAGGTTATAAAGTACAAACCAGGTGGTGCATTCTCCTACAACGACAAGTTCGACTACTCTCCAGAAATGCGTAGATCGAAACTCGTTTTGAAGATTACAGCCGTTAAGGGTACAAAGGAAGCTGAATTCGATCCAGAAGACATAGCTGAAGGTATCGTTGCAACTCCAGAACTCGTTAAGATGGACGGAGGAAAGTCTTCAAATGCAGCAAGCAACTTCAAGAAGGACAATGCAGCATCGAAGATTGCAGCAATCAACTACGACAAGAACAAAGCAGAAATCAAGTCTTCAGAAACTAAGAAGAGCGAAATTGCAGAAATGCAGCAATACATTAAGGATTCAAAGGACAACGACCGCGTTCGTTTCGACGGTGTTGAACTTAAGTCATACGCTTCTCCAGAAGGTGCACAAGACATCAACAAGAAGGTTTCTAACGACCGTTCAAACAGCGCTAGCAAATTCGCTAAGAACGAATTCAAGGGCGTTAACGGTGCTGACGGAAGCAACTTCTTCAAGACTTTGGTTACCGAAGAAGACTGGGAAGGTTTCAAGACTGCAGTACAGAATTCTAATCTCGCTGACAAGGACATGATTATACGTGTTATCAACATGAACTCAGATCCTGACAAGAGAGAAGAAGAAATCAGAAACATGAAGAACACATTTGACGAACTCGAAAAAGAAGTTCTCCCAAGTCTGCGTCGTTCTGAAATCGTAATCAACGTTACCAACATTGGTAAGACCGACGACGAAATTGCTAAGCAGTACAAGGATGATCCTAGCAAGCTTTCATTCACCGAAATCATGCACTATGGTGAAATAACCGAAGATGCAAACAAGAGAGTTGAAATCTACACTAAGGCAACTGAACTCTTCCCAGAAGAATGGTCGGCATACAACAACCTCGGTGCAGCTTTGTACGAAACAAAGGACTACCAGGCAGCAAAGGTTGCTCTCGAAAAGGCAAAAAGCAAGAGCAACGGAAATGCAACAGTTCTCAACAACATGGGTAATGTTGCTCTTTCAGAAGGCAATGTAGCAGAAGCTGAATCAAACTACGCTTCAGCAACTGGTGTTAACGAAGCTAGCGCAGGTCAAGGCGTTATCTCAATAAAGAAAGGTCAGTATGCTAACGCATCGAACTTCTATGGTGATGACTGCTCATTCAACGCAGGTCTTGCTAAGGTTCTCAACAAGGAAAACGATGCTGCTATTAAGGCACTCGAATGTGGCGCAGAAAAGGACGATGCAATGAACTACTACTTGAAGGCAGTTGTTTGCGCTCGTAAGGCCGATAACGATGGTGTTTTCAACAACCTCCGCACCGCTTGCCAGAAGGATTCAAGCTTGAAGGACTTCGCTGCTAAGGACGTTGAATTCATCAACCTCTTTGAAAACGACACTTTCAAATCTATTGTAAAGTAAGTTTCTAAGCATAAAAACAAAAAAAGGGAGATTTCTAATGAAACCTCCCTTTTTTTTATATCGTTAGACAACTATTCTAACTTTACAACTGTAATTCCATCTCCGCCAAAACGTATATCCTCATCGGAAATAGACTTCACCTGCGGAATGGTCTTTAGGTACTGGCGGATATTCTGGCGCAAAATTCCGTTTCCTCGTCCGTGAAGAATCTTAAGTTCATGATGACTTAGCATAACCGCTGCATCAACAAGTTCTTCTATCTTGCGCAAAGCTTCTTCGGTACGGTCGCCACGAACATCAATGTAGGGTTTGAAATTCAATGCCTTTTCGGAATACAATGCCGATGCAGAGGATTGCTTGCGCTGGTTGGCATATTCCTCCTGCGAGACCTTCTGCAATCTATCTAAAGCTACCGACATATACAAGCTGCCGAAACAAACCACAGCAGTCTTGTCGGTAAGACCAGTGACATCCCCTATTGCCTCTTGTCCTGCCAGACGCACCTTGCTTCCAATATTTATCTTATCCTCGTCAATTGGAATAATCTCCAACTTTTTGGCATCTTCGCGGACTTTCTTGCGAGCTTCGCGCTCCTCAACCTTGCGCTTCACATATTCGTACTTGCGAGCGAATTCGTTCTCTTCAACCTCCTTCGACTTCTCAAAATCTTCCTTAAACTGCTTTATTTCCTCACGAACCTCGCGAGTTTTGTCCTTGTCGGCATTGCTACGCTTGATTTCCGATATTGTATTTTCAATCTGCTTGTTAACACCATTGAGCAACTGCTCGGCCTCCGAACGTGCACTTTCGATAATCTGCTTGCGCTTGGTCTTTATAATTTCCAATTCCTCCAGATTCTTGCGCAATGCCTCATCAACCTTCTTGCTCTGCTCGTTTACCTGCTTGCGTTTGCGCTCCCAATAACGTTTGTCACGCATAAGTTCGCGCAGAAAACGGTCAATATTCATCTGCTGTGTGCCAGTTTTCTCAACGACCTTGCTAATTATCGCTTCGGGCAAGCCAATCCTCCGCGCAATTTCCACCGCATACGATGAACCAGGAATTCCAACCTCAAGGATAAAGGTCGGCTGCATATTCGTATGATCAATCAGCATGGCACCATTGATTATTCCATCGGCCTCAGCAGCAAAAACCTTAAGGTTTGTATAGTGCGTGGTTATCATTCCAAAAGTTTTCGAAGCATTCAGTTGTTCAAGTATTGCCTCCGCTATTGTTCCTCCAATAATCGGGTCGGTTCCAGAACCAAACTCATCAATGAAAAGCAATGTACGCGGTCCTGCATTTTTCAGGAAATGCTTCATGTTGACAAGATGAGAACTATATGTACTCAAATCATTTTCAATGGATTGCTCATCGCCTATATCGAGCATGATTTCAGAAAAAATACCAAACGAAGATGCGCCACCCACTGGCACCGGCAATCCGCATTGCAACATATACGAAAGTATTGCGGCAGTCTTAAGGCATACGCTTTTTCCACCAGCATTAGGACCAGAAATCAGCAGTATGCGGTTTTCGGAATCGAGGCGGAAAGTCGTAGGCACGATTTCTCGGTTTTCCTTTTTCAAAGTTAGGTACAAAAGTGGATGCTTTCCTCGCACAATGTCGAGACATGGTTCATCATGTACAGATGGTATTATCGCTTCGATTCGCAATGCGAACTTTGCTTTCGCACGAATGAAATCAAGTTCTGCAATTACCTGCGAAATATTTTTCAAATCATCGGCGTATGGGCGGAACTCGCAAGTAAGTTCATAAAGAATCTTCTGTATTTCACGGGCTTCGGAGAGTTCCAATTCACGAATACGATTGTTCATCTCAAGTACTTCCTGCGGTTCTATGTACGAAGTCTTGCCACTTGCCGATTCATCATGGACAAACCCTTGAACCTTGCGCTTGTATGTTGTTTCGATAGGCAGAACCAGACGACCATTCACCATCGTAGCCGACAAGTCCTTGCTAACCCAACCCTGCTCGCGGAAAGAGGTAAGTATCGAATTCAACTTGCGCGACACCGATTCCTGTGTAGAAATGAGCGAAGAGCGAATTTCGCGCAATTCTGGCGAAGCAGTATCTTTTATTTCACCGTTTTTTGTCAAAACAGATTGCAACCGGTCGTAAAGGTATGTAGGGAAATTAGCAGAATCAACTATTTGTTTCAGGTTGGGAAATTCGTTTTTGTCATCGGTACGGAAAAAAGCACGCAAAGCACGGCAATTTTCCAATATGGTGCGAATATCGACAAGTTCGAAAAGCTGCAAGCAAGTGCCTTCGATGCGCATACGCGAAGCCGCCTGCGACACATCAGGGTAATTGTTGGCAGGATAGTTGTCCTTAAGCATACAGATGCTCATCATTTCGCCAGCAAGAGCCAAAGATTTGCGGATATAACTGATGTCGGTCGAAAATGCAATGTCATCAACGATACTCTTGGCTGGCGAAGCTATGCATTCCGACTTTATCAGGTTACGTATTTTGTCGAATCCTATCTTTGACTCAAAGTTATCGGGAAATACCATAAATTGATTTACGATTTACGATTTACGATTATGGAATTGTATGGTGTCAAACAAACCTATTATTTAATTGGCAACTTGTTTTTGACCTTATCAAAATCTAGAAATCAGAAACAAGAAACCTATGATACATTTCTTACTCCTCAGTTATAACCAAGAAAATATCCTCATCCGCTTCCTTCATGTAGTACTGTTCGCGAGCAAATTTTTCGAGTTCTTCCTTTCCCGACATAAGTTCTTCTAGTCGAGTGCTATTCTCAAGGTTTTCCTTTTCGTAATACTTCTCAGTCTCATGCAGTTCGTGCAGTTTACTCATCTTATAGAACCTGTCAATGAGATTGAAATTGTCGAAGAAAGTTATCCAGACCAAAAAAATGGCCACTATAACCATCGCAATATAACGGAACCTCCAATTCCTTACCTTCTCAAATATTTTCTTTATTTTCTCTTTCATAAGTGCAAAAGTAATCGTTTATCAACTATAGCGGCACAAAAAAGGAATTTAGTTTTCAACAAGTTAATATTTAATTGTAGTGAAAGCAAAAAGCCGAACGTCGCAGGGAACAGTTCTGCATGGCATCCGTTTTTGTTGAACCTTTTGAATCTTTAAATCATTAAATCTTTCTTATCTTTGCACCTGAAAATTATTCGTCATGACATACGACCAGATTTTAAACGACCTGAAAAACAAGATATACAAACCCGTGTACCTGCTTTACGGCGAAGAATCATACTTCATCGACAAGATTACCGATTACATCGCCGAGAACGTTCTTACAGAATCGGAAAAGGCGTTCAACCAAGTGGTCATATACGGACGCGACACAGACATTCCAACAGTGATACAAGCGGCACGTCGTTTTCCAATGATGTCGAACTACCAAGTGGTAATCGTAAAGGAGGCACAGCATCTGAAACCCCTAGCCGACATGGATATATATTTCGAGAATCCGCTGAAATCGACAATACTGGTACTTGCCATAAAGGAAACTCAAAAACTCGACAAGCGAACCAAAGCAATAAAACTCGCAGAAAAAATCGGTGCGGTACTCGAATCGAAGAAATTATACGAAAACGAAATGATAAGGTGGGTTTCAAATCTCGCCAAATCATACGGTCTTACTCTTACTCCCGATGCACAACGTCTTATGTACGAACACATTGGCGCCGACCTTTCACGTCTCGATGGAGAAATGAAGAAACTTAAGACCGCCGTAACCGACAACTCCCCTATCGGTTCCGATGTAGTAGCGCGAAACATTGGCGTAAACCGCGACTTCAACATATTTGAACTACAGAAAGCAATAGGTTCAAAAAATGCACTAAAGGCCTACCAGATTACCGACTATTTTGCAAAAAATCCCAAAAGCACTTACATCGGACTAGCAATAAAGCAGATTTTCGACTACTTCACGAGAATCATGAAAGTTCACAGCGCCACCGACAAGAGCAAAAATGCACTTGCAGCAGTGCTCGGAGTAAACCCATATTTCGTTGACGAATACATGACAGCAGCAAGATATTACCCACTGGATAAAATCGTAAGTATCATATCATTCCTTCGCGATGCTGATGCTAAAAGCAAGGGTATGTCGGGTAGCTACGAAGATGGAGATATTTACAAGGAACTCATTTACAAGATAATGCATGTATGAACAAGGCGGTATTTCTTGATAGGGACGGTGTTGTAAACAAGGAACTCGGGCGCTACTGCGAAAGCGTTGCCGAATTCGAAATCCTTGAAGGTCTAGGCGATGCAATAAAACTATTGAAAGATTCGGGATTCAAAGTTATAATAATCTCGAACCAGGGTGGAATTGCAAAAGGGATTTATACCGAAGCGGACGTCATCGCAATGCACGAAAAACTATGCGGTTATCTTGACAAATTCGACACCTCCATTGATGACTTCTACTTCTGCCCTCATCACGATTCAATAAGTCGATGCCTTTGCCGCAAACCCAAGGGTCTGCTCATCGAAAAGGCAATCGCCACACACAACATAGACCCTGCCCAATCGTACATGATTGGCGATAGCAAGCGCGACATAGAAGCCGCACAAAACGCTGGAGTAAAAGGAATACTAATAGAATCCAATTCGGGAATACTTGAAATCTGTAAAAAAATAATTTCGGAATAATGGCTCGACACATAATGCTAAACGGAGAATTCATGCCATCGGACAAACCCTGTCTGTGCTACAACAACCGTGGACTGCAGTGGGGCGACTCTTTCAGCGTGCAACTCCGTGGAAACTCGTGCATTGTCTACGATTTCGACATGTATTTCAAGTGCATCGAGCAAATGGCAGAAACTCTAGGTATGGAAAACCAAACATTCAAACCGAAATCATTCGCCAACGACATACTGCTATTGCTAAAGAAAAATCGCATCTACAAGGAATTTTCCGCAAAAATCACCATTTTCCGCAATAGCACCGACAACAAGAAGTTAGCAACGGACAATACTTTTTCTGTACTAATATCTGCAGAAAGTCTGCCTCACGAATACTACAGCATAAACACTAACGGCATATTCACCGAGGTGCTAGAACTGCCGGAAACAATTCAGCGCGAGGCATTTCCAGACTTTCCATGGGAAGTCTTATGCGCAAGGCAAAAGGAAGAAAATGGTCTTGACGACATTATCATAACTGACAGCAACGGAAATTTCAGGAAGAGCATTTACTCCGACATTTTTTTCATGAAGGGCAACTCGCTAATATATGCCTCATCGCCAGAAATATTTTCCGGGAACAAAGTCTTTTCAAGTAGAATCGCAAAACTTGCCAGTCAAAATCTTGGCATGACAATCTACGAAAGTCCTATCAGCGAACAAAAACTAAAAGAAATAGACAGTATGTTCCTCGCCGACCCTGTCAACGGAATAAGATGGGTTGTGGGACTTGGCAGAAACAGGTTATTCAAGGGCGAAGTGGAAAAAATCGCATACGAAGTATACAACTACTACAAGACCGAAATCGACAAAAAGAAGCAAATATTATTAGGGGACAAATAAAAAAAATTCCCCTAAGGGAATCCGAAACAAATATTATATAGCATTCTTTTGCTTTTCTGTCGGGGTGGCCAGATTCGAACTGGCGACCCCCTGCTCCCAAAGCAGGTGCGCTAACCGGACTGCGCTACACCCCGAAAAAGCGGTGCAAAGATAATACTATTTTTTGTGTCTGCAAAAAATTATTTCTCTTTTTTATTAGGTTGCTCAATATACCAAAAATAAGGATTACCTTTGCAAAAAATATAGAATATGATACAAAGAATCCAAACATTATTCCTATTGCTTGCACTCGTGTGCATGGCAATCTTTTATTTTGTGCCTTTCGGAAGTCTTGAACTAACCACCGAAGCAGGCATTTCTGATGTTCCCATGGGACTTTATGGCGTCGATTTCGGAGAAGAACACTACTCCACACTACCGCTTCTTATTCTACTGTCGTTTGTTGTTTTAACACTCATCTTCACAATAATCCTTTTCAAGCACAGGATACTACAGATGAGAATTTGTGTATTCAACCTAATTCTTGCCTTAGGTTGTTCAGGACTTGCATTCTTCTTCCTATATCAGGCATCGGAGAAATTTGCTACAAACTATTCGACAAGCATTCTTGTAGTTCTTCCCATAGTTGCAGCAATATTCATCGCTTTGGCAATACGAGGAATCGCAAAAGACGAGGCCCTTATAAGGTCAATAGATAGGATTAGGTAAAAAGGCAAATCACTACGATATAATCAATACTACCGCAAAGCATTGCGGTGTTACTCAACTTCTATCATCAATCCTTTTAGATATTCTCCTTCGGGATGATAAATGCTTACCGGATGATCAATTGCGTGAGGCAATTGCTTGACAATACGCACATTGCGATGAGCATTGGCTGCAGAAGTGAAAACCATAGTCTTGAAATCTTCCTTGCTTACCGCCTGCGAGCATGAGAAGGTGAAAATCAGTCCGCCTGGTTTTATCTTTTCAATCGCTTTCTGGTTAATGTTCTTGTAACCTTTCAGTCCCTGCTGCAAACTGCGATGGTTCTTTGCAAATGCCGGCGGATCAAGGATTATAATGTCGAAATTATTGTCGATAGCACCAAGATAATCAAGGACATCCTTTGCGACGCCCTTGTGCGGTGCGTTAGTAAAATTCAGCTCCACATTGCGTTCGCAAAGTGCGATTGCCTTCTTTGAAATGTCAACCGTCTCGACATAAGAAGCACCACCCCGCAATGCCGACAATGAAAATCCGCCCGTATATCCGAAGGTATTAAGCACGCGCTTGCCCGACGAAAGTTCGCCAACCAACTTGCGGTTTTCGCGCTGGTCAACAAAGAATCCAGTCTTCTGTCCTTCGTAGAAGTTGATTATCATACGGTTTCCACTTTCGCAAATTTCGCGTTCCTCGATTGTTTCTCCCCAGATGAACGAATCCTCAGTTTTGATGTGAGGAATCGTTGCACTGCTCTTGTCGAAAATAGATATAACCCTGTCGCCCAGCAACTTGCAGACGATTTCGGCAAACTGAGAAAACAACCTGTACATTCCTACCGAATGTGCTTGAAACACAACGACACCATTGTAGTAATCGACAATCAGCCCGGGCATAAAATCGCCCTCGCCGTTAACTAGGCGAAATACATTGGTATCGGGCGAGTCGAAAAAGCCAAAATTGCGGCGATAGTTTATTGCCGACTCAAACCGTTTTGTCCAAAATGCTTCACCGATTGCACTTTGCTCAAAATCAAAGACTTTTGCAATTATGCTATCGTCTTGGTAATGAGCCGTTGCCAAATATCTGTTGTCGGACGAAAATATTTCCACCAAGTCGCCTTCCTGCGGATTACCCTGCATCTTGGCGACAGCACCCGAAAACACCCACGGATGCCGGCGCATAAGCGACTTTTCCTTGTCGCGCTTCAATATTAGGCGAGGTATTGCGCTCATACAAATTATTTGTCACCACCCATCTGTGGCAAACCTTTTATGGCATTGTACTCGAAACCTAGTCGCTTGCCGGTCTGCATCTTCGACTTGTTGATGCGTTCCTTCATGTAGTCCACATTTACAATCTTCACATCGTTGTACGGAGGAACCAGCAAGTCGAACTTAAGTACATACGCAATAGCCGACTCAACAAGCTGGTGCAGACTTTCGTAGTCAATCTTGTTCTTTCCGAAAGCAGGATAGCCGAAACCAAGTTCGCGCCTTCCCTCGATGAAGAAAGTGCTCTCGTTGTTGATGAACATACGGCCAATCAGGTAGCCAAGGTCCTCGTCCCTGTTGTACTTGAACGAATCGGCGAGGAAGTTATAGATGTTTATTATTCCCGAATATGTAACCAACGGACGGTCGATATAATAGCTGTCCTTCCATATTTCGTGGTTACGTGGGAATTCAAAAATGTTCGAGTGCATGTTAAATATCAGCAAGTCGCCTGCAACCTTTATTTCGGTCTCAAACAGTCCGCGGTCGCGGTACTCGAGCTTTATTCTCTCGTCGGCATCCTTCAAAAGTGCATTGTATTCAATCACAATGTCGTGCAGCACCTTTTTCAGTATCGAAAATGCCTCTTTTGTATTGTCGTACACCACTTGCTTCAACTGCGATTTCTCAAGCAAGGTGTTTATTATTCCGTCGCGTATTTCAGTGTTTCGTTCCATACAATGTTTTGGTTTCTAAGTTTAACTTCGTTGAGGGCTTCGCCGTTCTATGTCTGCGGCGTTTCTACGCTTCGATGTTTGAGGGCTTCGCCGTTCACTTTTCAACTTTCAACTTCCTAATATGCCTTTGCAAACAACACTCTTCTCTTCGATGGTTTTCCCGAATAAACGCAAACACCATCTTCTTCCTCGGCATCAAGCGGAATACAACGAATAGTAGCCTTTGTTTCCTCCTTGATTTTTGCTTCGGTCTCGGCAGTGCCGTCCCAGTGAGCAGAAATGAAGCCCGGTTTTTCTTCGATAATGCGCTTGAACTCGTCCCAAGTGTCAACCTTATAGGTGTTAGCAGCGCGGAAATCGTATGCCTTCTTGTAGATGTTCTTCTGAATATCCTCAAGCAAGTTCTTGATATGGTCGATAATGCCATCGTCAGCAACACTTTCCTTGGTGAGAGTATCGCGGCGAGCTACTTCCCATGTGTGGTTTTCGTAGTCGTTAGGACCGATAGCCAAACGTACAGGAACACCCTTCATTTCCCATTCTGCGAACTTGAATCCCGGGCGCTGGGTGTCGCGGTCGTCGTACTTGTAGCTTATGCCTGCTGCCTTCAACTTGGCGCAAAGTTCGTGTACACGTTCCGAAATCATATTAAACTGGTCATCAGACTTGTAGATAGGAACGATAACCACCTGAATAGGTGCCAGATGCGGAGGCAATACAAGTCCGTTGTCATCTGAGTGAGCCATAATGAGCGCACCCATCAGTCGGGTAGAAACGCCCCACGAGGTAGCCCATACATATTCGGGCTTGTTTTCCTTGTTGAGGAAAGTAACATCGAAGGCCTTTGCGAAGTTCTGTGCAAGGAAGTGCGATGTACCTGCCTGCAATGCCTTACCGTCCTGCATTAATGCTTCGATACAGAAAGTCTCTTCGGCACCAGCAAAACGTTCGCTGTCGGTCTTGCGACCAATGACAACAGGAACGCCAAGGTAATTCTCGACAAAGTCGGCATATACGTGAACCATCTTGTCGGCTTCTTCCATTGCCTCTTCCTTAGTTGCATGTGCGGTGTGACCTTCCTGCCACAGGAATTCGGCAGTACGCAGGAACAAACGGGTACGCATTTCCCAACGTACAACGTTAGCCCACTGGTTTACAAGGATAGGCAGGTCGCGGTACGACTTAACCCAGTTGCGGTAGGTGTTCCAGATTATAGTTTCGGATGTAGGACGAACAATCAATTCTTCTTCCAACTTTGCCTCAGGGTCAACTTCGACTGCAGTCTTGTCAGCATTTGTGCGAAGGCGGTAATGAGTTACCACTGCACACTCCTTTGCAAAACCTTCAACATGGTCGGCTTCGCGGCTGAAAAACGACTTTGGAATAAACAGCGGAAAATATGCATTTGTGTGTCCTGTTTCCTTGAACATTTTGTCCAAAATGTCGTGCATCTTTTCCCATATCGAATAACCGTATGGCTTGATAACCATACATCCTCTAACTGCGGACTGTTCCGCCAAATCTGCCTGAACAACAAGTTCGTTGTACCACTGAGAATAATTCTCCGATCTCTTCGTCAACTTTGCCATTTCTATCTTGGTATAAAATTTGTTATTGCATTAAAAAAATTAGTATTTTTGAAGTTACAAAATTAGAAAAAATTTCATCACTATGAAACATTTGTTTTACATATTAACCCTAGTGCTTATCACCCTAGCATCTTGCGAATCAAGTCTTTATACCACAAAGGTTTACGACGATGCATACTATGCAAAAAGCAAGGAAGAAGTGATGCCTTCGAAAACAGTTTCCACCAGCGAAAACAATAGTTATTCTGAAGCTCCGACAGGAGAATATAACGCCGAAGACGGATATTACCACAACGACGATGGCACCGTCACATACTATTCAGACAATAATTATTATTATTCCGACTCAAACGACAGTTATGGCGGCAGCGACGGCTACTACGACGGCAGTGGAAACTACATCGAAAATAACTATTACTACATAGGCGACGACTACTATTACACCTCGCACTTCCGCAGGTTTGGTACTTACTACACGCCTGTGTACTACTACGACCCATACTGGGATCCTTGGTACACTCCTTATTATTCGTATAGTTACTACTACGACCCATATTTCTACTCGTGGTACTACTCGCCATACTACTACACTCCGTACTACCACCATCACTATGGATATTACAGCCATTACTACGGATGGGGATGGAACGATTACGGATACTGGCACAACAACCATCATCATCACGGTCACGACCATGGTCACGGTAACGGACATGGACCAAACGATGACAATGTCTTCGGGTCAACCTACTATGGACACCACGGTTCGATGGGTGGCTACAACGGTGGTAGCGGACGAATCATAAGCGGAAATAATAGCGGCAGCGGTAACAGTTCAACCGTTGTAAAAACTCCTACAAATACATCTAACAGAACATACGACAACTCGTCGGCAACAATCACAAGAACTACCGACAACAATTCTTCGACAAGAATTTCAAACGGTAGCACCGAAGTAAAAGAAAACGGCAACAGAATAAATGCAGGGTCTAACGCAACAAAGGAGCCCACAAATGGTAACTCGGCAACAGTAAACTCTTCTGAAAACAGAGTCAACTCAAG
Organism: Bacteroidales bacterium; assembly: GCA_017651185.1. Taxonomy (GTDB): domain Bacteria; phylum Bacteroidota; class Bacteroidia; order Bacteroidales; family ML635J-15; genus Bact-19. Next base: position 141,397 of record JAGCDJ010000020.1, read on the forward strand.
TACCACAGTAACCAAGGAACCTAGCAGTTCGAGCAATCGAGAAAATACATCGGGAAGCAACAACTCAGGTTCTTCGGTAAGCAAAGATCCTGCAAGCAATAGCAACAACTCTGTCAACAGGGTAAACTCGTCAAGCAGCAACCGCAGCTACAACAAACCAAGCAGTTCTAGTTCAAGCAACTATAACTCGTCGAACAGTTCGTCGAAACCATCAAGCGGCAGTTCTTCGAGTTCAAGCAGAAACTACGCACCATCAAGTTCGTCATCAAGCAGCAACTCGAGCAGTTCCCGCTCATACAATAGCAGTAGTTCCTCAAGCAGTTCGTCGGCAAGACCATCGAGCAGCAGTTCAAGCAGTTCGAGTTCAAGATCGTACAACAGCAGTTCGTCAAGTTCAAGCAGAAGCTACTCACCATCAAGTTCATCTTCAAGCAGCTCAAGCAGAAGCTATTCGCCATCATCAAGCAGTAGCAGTTCGCGCTCAAGCAGCAGTTACAGCGGAAGCTCACACTCCAGTTCATCATCACATTCAAGTTCAAGCTCGTCACATTCAAGTTCGTCACATTCATCAAGTTCAGGAAGGAGATAAGTCATGAAAAGGTTAGTATTTAGCATATTTGCAATATTGCTATGCGCCTCGGCGATAGCACAGACCGAAGCCGATGCATTAAGGTATTCGTTCTACATTCCAAACGGAACAGCACGCGCCAACGGTATGGCAGGTTCGTTCGGAGCAATAGGAGCCGACCCTTCGGTAATAGGATTCAACCCTGCAAGCATGGGCGTCTACAAGACAACACAACTCTCGTTCTCGCCGAGTTTTAAGATAAACAACACTGAATCGTCGTACATCGGAACAAAGAACCGCGACTTCAGTGCAAACTACTTCGACATCAACGAGGCGTCTTTCGTACAGGCAATCGAGCGTAAGCACGACAACGTAGGACTCACCTATTTCGTTTGGGGGTTCTCGTACAGCAAGCTTAACAAGTTTTCCGAGAATATCAGCATAAATGGAATAAACGACCACGGTTCGCTTACCGACTGGTTTGCAGCAAGGGCAAACGGAATCAACTACCAGACACTTGGCGACAACGACCCATTCTACAGCCATCTTGCATGGGAAACCTACCTTATCGACCCGGCAACAGCAACTGCCGACGACCAGTATGTAAGCGCATACGACCAGTACGGTGAAAAGCAGAGCCAACGACTGACAAAGAAAGGTTCGCTAGGCGAATACAACATAGCAATCGCATTCAACTTCATGCACAAGCTATACGTAGGTGCCGACTTGGGCATACAGACCGTAAGATACAAGCAGACAATAATATCATACGAAAACAGGGAGAACGTAACCAACGGACCTAAGACTTTCACTTTCGAAGACTACGTAAGTTCTTCGGGAAGCGGAGTAAACTTCAAACTTGGAATTTTGTACCAGCCAATAGAAATGTTAAGGTTTGGAGCAGCAATACACACCCCCACATCAATAAGCATGAGGGACAGATACAACACAAACTGCTCCACGCAACTCGGTGATTCTACAATGTCGTACAGTTCGCCCGAAGGAGAGTTCGATTATAACATACTTTCCCCACTTAGAGCAAACGCAAGCATTTGTGTAATCCCGAACGAAAATCTGCTCATCAACTTAGACTACGACCTTGCCAACTACAATGCAATAAAGATGAGAAGCGAGGATTATGACTTTGCGACCGAAACACAGAACATCATAAACAACTATAAGGTTGGTCACTGCGTAAAACTCGGAGCAGAGTACAGGTTAGGCGCATTGAACTTCAGACTTGGTGGAGCATACTACACAAGTCCGTACAAGAGTTCGTCGCCAAACAGCAATTCGGACACATGGCTGGCAAGTGCAGGACTTGGATTCCGCACCAACTACTTCTTCTTCGACATTGCCTACTCGTACTTGCAAAATTCGTACGTGTACTATATGTACGAAGGCCTTGTAACTAGCGATCCAAGCAAGATAAAGTACAACCGCCACCAGATATCTTTCACAATCGGTTGCAAGTTCTAACAGAACGACATTTTACCTATATAAGCAGAAGCGACGGCATTTGACTGGTCGCTTCTGTTTTTTTAGGCAATTATTTTACGGACAATAATGATTGATTTTATTACTTTTGCGGTCTAATGGCAAACCGCACCTACATATCAAGCACCTATTTCATATTACTGGCATTATTGTCGGCATTGCTAATAGCAATGTCATCGTGCCGTGCGACAAAATTTGTAGGCGAAGGCGAATATCTTCTTGTAAAAAACAAGGTTAAGTGCGACAACAATAGCATAAAAGAGGACGAACTCATGCTTACGCTGAGTCAAAAGAGCAACAAGAAAATTCTTGGCGCAATACCATTCAACCTGTACGTATACAACTTCATGAAAAGCGGCAAACCGCGCAAATGGAAAGAAAAACTTGCCAATTCGATAGGCGAAGAACCAGTAATATATGCAGCAGAAGCAAAACTGAAAAGCATGGAGAACTTGAAAACCTACATGGCTAGTCAGTCGTACTACCGCGCTTCGGTAAACGTTACAGAACACTTCACCAACCGCAAGAGGGCAAAAGTGAAATACACAATTACCGCCGGACCATCGTACAAAATTTCGTCAATCGACTATAGCATCGACGACGAAACAATCAGGGATTTGTTCTTCACCGACACTGTAAATACATTAATAAAGCGCGGACATAGTTTCAATACCGACACACTAAAGGCAGAGCGCGAACGCATTGCACGATTCTTCAAACTCAACGGCTACTACTATTTCTCGATAAACAACGTGCATTTCTTTGCCGACACACTTCAGAGCGACTGCACAGTAAAACTCACCACAAGCATACAAAAGACCGAAAACGCCGTTGACGACGCCTTCCAAAGCCAGACAATACGTAGTGTAAACATATTCACCAACTATAACCTGACACAAAACAACGACACAACATCCAAGCAAACCAACATGTTTGTCAAAGATGGCATAAAGTTCACATACGACGGCAAAATGTCGCACAAGACATCGGTTTTCATGCAGTCGTGCTTTTTCAAACCGACCGAAAAATACAGCATACGCAATGTCGAGGACACTTACAGCCACCTCTCGAGTTTGAAGCAGTTCCGCCTCATCAACATTAAATTAACGCCACCCGACATCGAAGAGGTGCTCCTTGAAAACATAAGCAAGCGTTACCTCGACGTAAACATTTACCTTGCACCAATGAAGCGACAGTCGTTCAATATAGAACTTGAAGGAAGCAACACATCGGGAAACATTGGTATGTCGGGCGTTTTGTCGTACAAAAACAGGAATATATTCCGTGGCGCACAGATTTTTTCTGCAAAAGCCAACATTTCGTTCCAAACAGCCACACTGCTCGACACCGTGACAAACGAAGAAATAAAGTCAAAATTCTTCAACACCCTTGAATACGGAGGCGAAATCAAACTAACTTTCCCTAAACTGCTCCTACCCTTCTTCAATAACTTCGAGTTCATCAAGCGCCACGACCCCAAAACCCAACTGAGCGTTTCGTTCAACTATCAGAACCGTCCAGACTACACGCGCACGATTGCCAACCTTAATTTCGGTTACAGTTGGATTGGATACAAGAACAAAAACATCACGCACAACATAAACCCAATAGAATTATACTGGGTAAAGATTCTTGATTTCAGCGAGGATTTCAGACGGAGAATACAAAACCTGTACATCAAGTACTCGTATGAAGACCAGTTCCTTATGGTTTTCAGTTACGACATGATATTCAACAACCAGAATGTAAATGTAAAGAGGAACTTCACCTATTTCTGGATGAACCTTGAAACCTGCGGAAACTTGCTATACGGCATATATGCAGCATGTAACATCGAGAAGGAATCAGATTCATACAAACTCCTCGGAGTTGAATTCGCCCAATACGTAAAAGCAGATTTCGACTATCGCTTCTACAACATCATCGACGATAAAAACACAATAGTCTACCGTGCGTTCTTCGGCATTGGACTCCCGTACGGAAACTCAACCAAAGGTTTGCCTTTCGTAAAACGATACTTCATAGGTGGTGCCAACGACATAAGGGCATGGCAGGTTAGAACACTAGGTCCTGGTTCATACTCCAACATCTACCGCAACTACGACCAAATTGCCGACATGAAGTTGATGTTCAACATGGAATACCGCTTCTCAATGGTATCGTTCCTGCAAGGTGCACTTTTCATCGACGCAGGAAACATCTGGGCTATCGACAAGAACGACAACAGAGCAGGCGCATTGTTCAAGTTTACCGAATTCTACAAGCAGATTGCGATGGGAACAGGTTTCGGTCTGCGCTTCGACCTTAAGTTCCTCGTCCTTCGTTTCGATATTGGAATACCAGTATACAACCCATCGCTTACGGGCACCGACGCTTGGTTCGAATCGTTTAAGCCATTCAAGATTAATAAGTTTACGCTGAACTTTGGTATAGGGTATCCGTTCTAGGGACGAGGCAGGTTTCTATGCCTGCGGCGTTTGACGCTACGCTGTTTCTGTGGGCTAAAGTCCGTTTCTATGTTTCAAGTAGTTTGATAATTCGATAATTTGATGATTCGATAATTAAAAAAAACGGAATGTCATCCTATATTTGCTGCGTAAAAATAAATGTTATTTTTATGTAGAAAAATGATTATTAACTTTTCAAACAGAAGGGGGAAAGGAATAAGATTAAAAAATGTCATTAATCTCCAAAGATTCTTCAGCATGCAAATCCC
>JAGCDJ010000021.1 GCA_017651185.1 Bacteroidales bacterium
GTAGCATTTGTTTGCATAATGATGGTCGTGAACCTTCGATTGTTTTCGCTGAAAATCAAATCTGTTAAACTAAAGGCAATAATCTGGCAACTGATACTTGTCGCATCGCTGATTGCCTTTGTGTGCCTGTTTGGTGTACTCGGACTGGCATTCACGATTATTTTTTATGTAATATTGTCAATAATCAGGAATATCATTTGTAAAGATGCAAAACATTGCACCGCTACAGAAGGTAATTAAATCATTGAATTTTTGAATTTAAATATAAACATAGCAACAAACCATTAACAGATGCTGAAACAAGTTCAGCATGACAACAAAGAGAAACAAGAAACATAGAAATCAGAAACAAGAAACTAAAAAACATATCACAATGAAATTTTACGCTCAAATCAATGTTATGCCACTTAAGGCATTGTTGGACCCACAAGGCAAAGCTGTATTGAACAGCGCAGTTAAGACCGGATTCGAAACTCTTCGCAATGTCCGCATTGGCAAGCACATAGATGTTGAAATAGAAGCTGCATCCGAAGCAGAGGCAAGCAAGAAGATTGACGAATTCTGCAGCAAGGTTCTCGTAAACCCGATAATCGAATCGTACGAGTTCACCGTAGCAGAAGTAAAGTAAAAACTGCCGTCTGCCGATAAATTTTGGAAATGTGTTCAAACATGTTTCCTAGGTTCGTTTAGTCTGATGAAGGGACGGATTTTCAGCATATTGGTTGCCGTGCTTGCAGGTATGCTTGTACTTGCATGTGCCAAGCAGGTTGCGCTAACTGGCGGAACCAAGGACGTTACACCTCCCGAGGCAAAGGCATGTTCTCCTGAAAATGGTTCCACAAACTTCTCTTCAAAACACAAGTCGAAGTACATAATTGTGAAATTCAACGAGTACATCAAACTGAACGATGTCTCATCGAAACTGATTGTGTCGCCACCTATGGAAGAAAAACCCACAGCGGTAGTAAGTGGTAAAAAACTGAAAATCAAACTGAATACTACACAGTTGAAACCAAACACTACCTACTGTCTTAACTTCAATGATGCAATCGCCGACATCAACGAAAATAACGCGATGAACAGTTTTGTGTATGCATTCTCTACGGGTCCTGAAATTGATTCTATGCAATTTGCAGGCACGGTTTTCGATTCTTACACGCGCAAACCTGTTGACGATGCTTGGGTGATGCTTTATAAAGATTTCTCCGACACAGCAGTTACGACAAAAATCCCGGACTACATTACAAAGGTTGACAAGAAAGGCAACTTCTACATTAACTTCGTTGCTGAAAACGACTACAAGGTTTTTGCCCTGCGCGACAACAATTCCGATTTTATGTTCAACCTGCCCGAAGAAGGCATTGCATTCATTGATACGGTTTTCCGTCCTGCGGTTGAGGTCTCCTATGATACGGTGAAGGCAAAGGATTCATTAAAAATGGATTCCATAGTCACAAAGTACAACTATACGCCCGATGACATAAAACTTTTGCTGTTCAAGGAAAACAAGACTCCGCAGTTCTTCAAGTCATTCAAGCGAGTGAAGCGCAACTATTTTGAACTGGTTTTCAATTTCACGCAATACGAAAAATACAACTTTACAGTTCCTGGCGACAGTTCCGCTTTTGTATGGGCAAACGACAATCCCGACACGGTAAGAATCTGGTTGAAAGATACCTCACTAATTGCTTCCGACACACTGAAAATCTTTGCAGAATATGTTGACCCCGCCTTCCCCGATTCGGTGCATTACGATACGCTAAAGTTTCGTAAGCAGGACAAACTGTTCCCCGACACTCTGCTTACCATGAAACTTTCAAAGGAAAAGCGTCCCGACACCGACTACAGCATTTTGTTCTCGCAACCAGTGGAAACATTCGATGCCAGCAAACTGACACTTTTCGGTGCTGTTGACACCTTGTTCGAGAAGATGGACTCTCGCGTTGAAAGGGATTCTCTTAATCCTCTGCGGTTAAAAGTTGTAGCCGAAATTGCTGAGGGACGAAAGTACAGGATTGCTGTCGATTCGGCATTTGCAACTTGCATATATGGATATACAAACGAGGCAGACACGGTTGACATTGTACCTATGCGCGAAACTGATTTTGGTGCACTAAAAGTTATATTCCAAGACGATAAACCATACTTTGTAGAACTAATTCAAGGCGACAAAGTAATGGCACATGCTTCAGTTAGCGGAAAAACGGCATCCTTTGTCTATCTTACTCCTGGCAAATATGACATTAGGGTTGTTGAAGATGACAATCAGAATGACCGCTGGGACACAGGCGATTATTCCATTCACCTACAGCCCGAAAAAGTATTCTATTATCCGCAGCAATACGAAATTCGCAGCAGTTGGGAACACGAGATAACATGGGAAAATAAGGAATAGTCCCGCTATCATTACTAAATTGAAACCAATTAGTTCCAACAATTATAATTTCATTATCAGATATATCGCTCCGGCAATTACTACGACTATAGAAATTATCAGGTAAATGATGGCATTGACTCTGGTTTTACGGTCGTACATGGCAACTTTCTCACCATTGAATAATTGTTTTTTCCCGAGCAACGATGCGGCTAGGAAAATGCCGATTATACCACCAAGGAAAGCAAAGATGTAGCCAATAATGATTGTACCATAACCGCCAAACTTAGGTTGGCGAACTTCTTCGAGACGCTTCTGGCGATATGCGTCTACCACCTCGTCGGACACATGCTTGCCACGCTTGTCGAGCAGGGTTTGTGCCATTACGATGTCTTCGACCGCCCATTCATCAGGTTTCTTTATAACATCAAGAAGTTCCTCGTCGCTGAACTCGTTGAGCAATGTATTTTCTTCGCTTCCTGCATTGCCGAAATATTCTGCTATGTGACTGCGAAGTTCTGTTTGCGAGCGCTCGAAATCGTCCTCGGCAATCATAAGCATGAACTTGTACTGCATGGCATCTTCGGCAACCTGCACACCATACGCCGATGACAATACATCGTTGCTGTCAGCTCGCGGATTTTCAATGGTATAGTCTATTCCGCAATCATCGAACACATCGGTGAAAAATTTCATGTCTTCCTCGTTGCGGAATACCCTGAACAATATGTATTTCTTTTCGTCTTCCATCTTGCTTAAATATTTTCGTTCCAAATTTCCCAGGCCTTGTCTGCTTGTTCGTATAGCATTGTTAGCCCGTTTGCTGTTCTCGCACCCTGTGCCTCACACTTCTCCATGAACTTTGTCTTCGATGGATTGTATACAAGGTCGAGGCAGATATGCTCTGTCGTTATCCCTTCGTATGGTATCTGCGGGAAATTCGACACATTTGGAAACATTCCGACTGGCGTTGCATTGACAATCAACTTGTAGTCGCCTATTATGCGAGGGGTCAGTTTCTTGTACGGCAGTTCATCGAGTGTGGATGGCAATCGGGACACATTTGTCGACTTTATTCCCATTTCCGAAAGAGCAACCTTGGCTGTCTTTGCCGAACCACCGCTTCCGAGTATCAACGCCTTGCAGTCGGCAGGAAGTTCGAGCATGGTAAATGTCTTGCGCAGACCAAAGATGTCGGTATTGTAACCTTTCAAAGTCGTGTAGTCGCCGTTGCGGGTTATCTTTATGACATTCACAGTACCGAGTTTCAACACGGTAGGATCAAGTTCGTCGAGGAAAGGAATAATGGTTTCCTTGTATGGCGATGTTACATTCAGTCCGACCAAATTCGGATTTCCCGAAATTATGTTCGTCACTTTCGAAACTTCCGAAATTGGAAAAAGTGTGTACTTGCAGTTCGTAAGTCCCAGTTCCGCGAATTTCTTGGTAAAATATTTCTGCGAAAGCGAATGGCTCAGCGAACCACCTATAAGTCCGAATTGTCGTTTGTTATTTGGCATGGAAGATATTTTTTTTGTTTTTATGGCTTTGTTTGATGGGCTAAAGCCCGTTTCTGTTGAGACGCAAAATTTTGCGTCTGTACAATTCGATGCTTTTTGCCTTTTAGTCCATTTATCAATTATCTTTTGTCATTTGTTCGTTATCCTCTGTTGCTTCTTCTTTCTTGGACTTCATCCTACTTGCTATGGTTTCCGTTGCAATTATCAATCCTGCACCTAATATAATAATAGCGACTGCGATGAAAAACTCTGCGTTCATTTCTGGTAGGATGTTGTCTTTTGCCATAGGAAGCGCACCGTTCTCATAGATTTTCCACGGCCATATAATTGGAAGACTTCCGACAATAAATCCAGTGAGAAGCGAAATCGTCATGTCGTGGTAGTGCTTGAAAATCCAAGCAAGCACATGTGCGAATGCTATAATTCCGACAACCACACCAATCATTACAGGCGCGATTACTTTCATTGCCTCCATTGGATTTTTTGTAAGCATGTCGATGGCATTGATTACAAGAGAGTAATCACCCATAAGCACAAGTATGTATGACCCCGAAATTCCAGGCAGTATCATTCCGCTTGAACCTATCGCACCACAAAGCACCAAGTAGAAGAAATTGTCATTTTCTTGTGCAGTGGTTCCAAAGGCAATCAACAACGAAACACCTATTCCAATTATAAATGCTACAATTACCCATAAATTCCATTTCTTGATGGTTTTCCCGACATAAAAGATTGACGCTATCAGCAGTCCGAAGAAAAGCGCCCATATATATGTAGGATAATTCTCGAACAGGTACTTGAACAATTTTGCCACCGAAATCATTGCCACGGCTATACCGAGTAGCACCTCGAACAGGAAAACGAAGTCGGTATGTTTTGCAAACTCCTTGAATTTGCCTGTGAAAAGCAGTTTTATTGCGGTGAAGTTGAACGATTTTAGTGAATTAATCAGTCTTTCAAATATGCCAACTATGAGTGCAATTGTTCCTCCTGAAACTCCTGCAATCACATTTGCCACTCCCATTGCCACGCCTTTTAGCGTGTTTACGATAAAATTTTTCATCCTAATACTTTATAATCTTTGTTGTTGCGGAACTTCCATCGGAAAACTCAATGCGCACAAAGTACATTCCGTTTTCCAACTGTTCCAAGTTTATCGTCGCAAAATTAGTCCCTATGTTACAATACAAAGTTTTCTCGCCAAGAATATTGAAAATTGATGCCGAAGTCATTGTCCTGTCGGAAGATATGTCAACTATGCCGTTTGTAGGATTTGGCGCTATCGAGAATTTTGGCGTATTATCCTCAGTTACTGCTCCAACCTCCGGACCTAGACAGGATTCGAAGTCGCAATGGTCGTTCCAGATGGCATCCACGAAATACGGACAGTCGATGAACGGATTGCGGTTGTGCTGGATTGCGTAAACAGCATTGTTGCGGTCGATTTCCTTTTGCGACACTGGGTCGGCATAGTGCCATTCTATGAGCATACGCAGCGCCCAAGGTTTCAGTTGACTCCCTTCGAACATCGATTCGGATGTCTGACCTAGATTCTTGTCCTTGTAGCATACGCTCATATAAAAATAGGTACGGGCGAGGTCTCCCTTGTATTCGTCGACTGGTTCAAATGCCGTACCCGAGTATCCAGAATATGAGCATGGTCCAACCTTGCTGCCATTGTCAGACGTATAAGTCGGATTTGAGACCTTACCCAGAGGCAAGTTTCCGCGCCTGTTGTTCACCCATCCATCGGTTGGATATACATGGAAAAGGTCGGTTTTCATAGGCGTTGCTTCGCCGAACCAACTTTGCGGCACCGAATGTTCACGGTTGTAGCAGTCGCATTCACGGTTGTAACTCCCGCACTGGTCGGTTGAGTATATGAAATCACAATTAGAATATATGTCCCATATAGTGTCGCCGTTGCGCAGGTCTGTTTGGTAAAATTTTGCCCACAGTTGCCCATAATCCAGTTGCGTATGTGACGAAATTATGGTGTATAGTTTCTGTCGCAATTCTTCACCGCAAAGGTCGCGGGTAGAATTGTAATAACCTTGTGGCATCTGCGCGAATGTCGTTGTGGCACAGAAACATATTATGACAAGTATAACTTTGTTCAAATATCTCATCGAAAAATATTTTTGCAAAGGTAAAACTAATTTACGAGTTTGAATTTTCGATTGCGTTTTTAATAGCCAAATTATCAAATTATTGAATCCTCTTCGCGATTTCCTCTATCACCTCCGGATAATGCTTGTATTCTAGTGCATGAACCTTGTTGGCTATGTCGTCGGGAGAGTCGGATGGGTCGATTGCAACCTTTGCCTGAAAGACCGTACTGCCCTTGTCGTAGTTGCCATCGATGAGGTGGATGGTGATGCCAGTCTCGGTTTCTCCGCTCTGCTTTACGGCCTCGTGCACGTGCATGCCGTACATTCCCTTTCCGCCAAACTTGGGCAGCAGGGCAGGATGTATGTTTACTATTCGACCTGGATAAGCATCGATGAGGTATTGCGGAACCAGCCAGAGGAAACCAGCAAGGACTATCATGTCGATGTCGTGTTCAGATAGGTACTCCATAATTTTTTTCCCATCATTAAACTCGGCTCGGTTGAACGTCATTGAATCAAGGTTTAGACGTTTTGCTCGCTCCAAAACGAAGGCATCGGGTTTATTGCAGAGTACGCAGACTGGTTTTGCGGTAGTTTTTTCACTGAAATAATTTGCTATGTTTTCCACGTTAGTGCCTGAACCAGAGGCAAATAGCGCTATTTTGACGGTTTTGTCCATTGTTGTGACCTTTATGTTTGATTATCAATGCAAAGTACATCAAAAAAAATGGCAATGGCAAAAAAGAATTAAAAAAGTTTGACTATCTAAAATGTATTTAGTTATTTTGCACCGATTTTTTTTTAATGATTTTTATTAACTAAAATTAATGTTTTATGTCAGACATTGCATCTAGAGTAAAAAGTATTATCGTTGAAAAATTGGGCGTTGACGAAGCCGAAGTAACACCTGAAGCAAGTTTCATTTCCGATTTGGGTGCTGATTCATTGGATACAGTTGAATTGACAATGGAATTCGAAAAGGAATTTGGTGTTGAAATTCCTGACACAGAAGCAGAAAACCTTACTACAGTAGGTGCTGCAATCGCTTACATAGAAGCACACATGAAGCAATAGTTTATGGAGTTAAAGAGGGTTGTCGTAACCGGCATGGGCGCAATATCGCCCGTTGGTCTGACCTGTCTCGAGACATGGAACAATGTCAGGGACGGAGTCAGTGGTTCTGCCCTTATCGACACCTACGACACCTCTTCTTCTAAAACTAAATTTGCCTGCATCGTTAAAAATTTTTCTCCCGAGTTGTATTTCGACAGGAAGGAACTTCGCAAACTTGACAGGTTCACTCAGTTTGCCCTGGTATCTTCCGACGAGGCCATCAAGGACTGCGGCATAACCCTTGATTCAATAGACAAGACAAGGGCTGGAGTTATATGGGCATCGGGCATAGGCGGTTCGAATACCATTTTCGGAGAAATATTCGACTATGCCGGCAGTGCAGTATCAAGGTTCTCCCCGTTCTTCATACCGAAGATGATAGCCGACATCGCAGCCGGTACAATATCTATAAGGTATGGGTTTATGGGGCCGAACTACAATACTGTTTCGGCATGTGCTTCATCGGCGAATGCCATAATCGATTCTGTAAACCTTATCCGCCTCGGAATGGCCGACATGATAGTGACCGGAGGTTCCGAAGCTTCGGTTAACGAGGTGGGAATGGAAGGTTTCCAGTCAATGCAGGCAATATCGAAGAACAACGATGAGTATCAGACTGCATCGCGTCCGTTCTGCGCTACTCGCGACGGATTTGTGATGGGCGAGGGCGGTTGTGCCTTGGTGCTCGAGGAATACGAGCATGCCGTAAATCGCGGAGCCAAGATATACGCCGAAATTGTAGGTGTTGGACTTTCTGCCGATGCCTACCATATTACCGCTCCGCATCCCGAAGGACTCGGTGGTGTGATTGCAATGAGCAACGCTTTGAAAAATGCAGGAATCGCTCCCGAAAAAATCGACTACATCAATGCACATGCAACATCAACACCGATAGGTGATGTTCCCGAAATAATTGCAATACAAAAGGTTTTCGGCGATCACGCCTACAAGTTGAACATCAGTTCCACTAAGTCTGAAATCGGACATCTGCTGGGCGCTGCTGGTGCTATCGAATCGATGTTCTGCATATTTGCAATAAATGATAGCGTTGTGCCTCCGACGATTAACCATAAGCAGTACGACGAGAAGATTGACCGCAACCTTAACCTGACGTTGCATAAGGCACAGAAGCGCAACGTCGATTATGCAATGTCCAATGCATTCGGTTTCAGCGGTCACAATACATCCATCATCTTCAAAAAAATGGGCGTATAATGTTTCTGTCCTTTCTTTTTAGGAAGAGAAATCCCAAGGATGAAAAATTAAGGAAGCAACTGGAAGTTCTTTTGGGTTTTAAACCAAAAGAAATCCTTTATTATAAGATGGCTTTGCGACATGCTTCGGCCAACAAGAAGCAGAAGGAGATACGCTACAATAACGAGCGCCTGGAATTTCTTGGCGACTCGGTCATAAGCACGATTGCAAGCGCAATGCTCTACGAGAAGTTCCCTAATGCTCCCGAGGGCATACTTTCCGTGTTGCGTTCAATGCTTGTGAGCCGTAAGAGTTTGAACCGAGTTGCATCGGAACTGGACCTCAAGCGGTTCATGCAGTACAAGGAAATGAAAAACAATGAGGTTAAGAACATTACAGGCAATTCGTTCGAGGCCTTGGTGGGGGCAATATATTTCGACAGGGGATACAAGGCATGTGAAAAGTTCGTGAGGGGAATTTTCATGCGTTTCTTTGATGTCGAAAATCTTATGAAACACAATAGCGACTATAAGTCGCGTCTGCTCCAGTATTCGCAGAAAGAGAAGTTTGCCCTCGAAATCGATACGTTCGAAAGTATGGAGGGCTGCGAAAAAATCTATCATTTTGTCACTGAAATTTGCATTGGCGGCAAGTTCGTTTCTATGGGTAAGGGATGGACTAAAAAGGAAGCCGAGCAAAAGGCGTCGTTCGATGCGTTGAAGTTTTTGGGCAGGGAGTAATCCTTCTTTTTGATATATGCAAAAAAGATTTTAGTATTAGCAAAATAAATACTAACTTTGCACGAATTTTTAAAACGTGGAATGAAGCAGAAGACTGTAGCAGGGGAAATATGCTTGAAAGGAACGGGATTACACCTCGGAAGGATGTCAACTTTGACTGTTAAACCTGCCTTGCCCGACAGCGGATATGTTTTTGTAAGGACAGATTTGGAAGGAAGTCCACGCGTTAGGGCTATTGCCGACAATGTAAATGCAACTTCGAGGGGAACTACCATAGAGGAAAACGGAGTAAGCATAAGTACGATAGAGCATCTTATGGCTGCAACATACGCAATGGGCATCGACAATGCAGAGTTTCATGTCGATGGTCCCGAGGTGCCTATACTTGATGGCAGTTCGCGATTCTATATGGAAGAGTACAGGAAGGCTGGCGTCGTAGAACAGGATGCAGAACTTAAAGTTCTTGGGTTGGACGAACCCATTAGGTATTCCAACGAAAATGGTACAGAAATAACTCTTTATCCTGCTGATAGGTATTCAGTCAAGGTGCTTGTCGATTATGGAAAGGCAATGCAACCGCAGACTGCCGAATTGTCCAGCATCTCCGATTTTGCAACCGAGATTGCTAATTGCAGGACTTTTGTTTTCCTCAGCGAAATAGAACCGTTGCTCAAGATGAATCTCATAAAGGGAGGAGATCTTGAGAATGCCATCGTGCTTGTCGACAAGGTTTTGCCCCAAAGCGAATACGACCGTATTGCGGCTCTTTGTGGAAAGGAAAGCATAAAGGCACAAGACAGTGGAGTACTGAACATTCTGAAACTACAGTTCGATAATGAACCGGCACGTCACAAGTTGCTTGATATTATCGGAGACCTTGCTCTGTGCGGTTTCCGCTTCAACGCGCGGATTGATGCCGTTCGTCCGGGACATTTCGCCAACACGCAGTTTTCGAAACAACTAAGACAATATTTTAAATCAAGATAATTTAACATGAATCAACCGCTTGCATTTGTACATCCGTCGGCAAAAATTGCTGAAAATGTGATAATAGAGCCGTTCGCATATATTGAGAAGGATGTCGAAATAGGAGAGGGAACATGGATTGGACCTCACACAACAATATTGGAAGGTGCAAAGATTGGCAAGAACTGCAAGATATTTCCGGGAGCAGTAATTGCTGCTATTCCGCAGGACTTGAAGTTCAAGGGAGAAAAAACCACAGCAGAAATAGGTGACAACACAATGATTCGCGAATGTGTAACCGTAAGCCGAGGAACTTTGGCGAAAGGACGCACCATAATTGGTTCCAACTGCTTGATTATGGCATATTGCCATGTTGCACACGACTGCGTTGTAGGAAACAATGTTATCCTTGTTAATGGCGCAACCCTTGCTGGTGAAGTTGTTGTAGATGATTTTGCAATTCTTAGTGCAAATACGCTTGTGCATCAGTTCTGCCATATAGGTGCTCATACTATGTTTGCAGGCAACTCGCTTGTAGGAAAGGATGTGCCTCCCTATATCCGTGCAGCAAGAAATCCGCTGGCATATTCAGGCGTAAATTCGATAGGACTGCGCCGTCGTGGATTTACCAACGAGATGATAAACAACATTCAGGATATATATAGGGTGTTGTATAACAAGGGTATGAATGTAAGCCAGGCGCTAGAGTATATCGAAAACGAACTCCCGGCCACCAAGGAACGCGACGAGATTGTCCTTTTCCTACGCAATTCAAATAGGGGAATTATCAGGGGAACAGGCGAAAAGGAATAGTTTTCGCACATTATATGACAAAAAAAGGTAGTCAGCGACTACCTTTTTTGTTTTGCATGTTCTGTCAGAACCGGACTCCGAATCCGCCTTTTATTAGTGCATCCATTCCGATATTTGTCTCAACAACACCGAAAATTTTGTCGTTACCAACACGAACTCCAAGAACAGTCAAGTTGAATGCAAAAAGTGTTGAAGAAACGCTCGAATTTTGCTTGTTGTCATCGAATATGAACGCTACACCTAGGTCGAGTCCCGAATACAACTTTACATATTTTCTGTTGAGATACGAAAATTGTACACTTGGCATTATTGATAATGTAGATGTATTGTAGTGGTTTACAAGTACATTTGTCGTGTCGTATACGGAAGTCGTCAAACCTTCATAAACAACTTTTGCACCTGGACGGCACCATGAGTTTACCTGATAGTAATAATCGAGTCCGTATGTGCCTATGAATTTTGTGTCTGTCCTGTAATTTTTTGACAAACCATTAGCAACACCTTCTATTACAACCTTGAACATGTCGAATATACCTCCGAATGCCGATACAGTACCAATGCTGGTTGAAATTTCGTTTCTGGGAGCAGATGTGTAGTCGAATTTCTGTGATTTGGATTCTAAGACTGTATCTTGTTCCTGCCCAAATGCGAAAAATGGCATAATCGTCAATGCTGAAATTGCAAAAGCAATAATTATTTCCTTCGTTTTCATGTCTATTCCTCCATTAATAATGTTTGTAGCCATGCCTTTTCAAAAATTGTTCCAATATGTAAATTCCAAAATTTGCGCAAGTTTACAATTTTTTTACGGTAGCACGAACAATATCTTGCATCTTCTGCATTTGCTTATAGAAAATGAATCGTAGAATATGGTTAAAAAGTTTACATATTATTTTTTAATTTTGCATTCTATAAACTTATTGAGATGGAATATTCAGCAAAGGAAATTGCCGACATGCTCGGCGGCAAGGTCGAAGGCGACGGTTCGGTTATGATTTCGAAATTCGCAAGAATTGAATACGGAGAACCGGGAGCCATTTCGTTTTTAGCAAACCCAAAATATGAGCAATACATATATACAAGCAAGGCTTCGGCTGTGATTGTAAACGACAATTTTGAACCTCATGGAGATATTTCCGCTACTTTGATTCGCGTCCCCGATGCGTACAAGTCGGTTGCCGATTTGCTTCACATCTATGCTGTGAAACAGACACCAAAGGGTCGTGAAATGCGCAGTAGAATTCATCGCACGGCAAAGATTGGCAAAGGGTGCTACATAGGTGGGTTTGCCTACATTGACAAAAATGCCGTTTTAGGCGACAATGTGCAAGTTCATCCGTTGTGCTATGTCGGAAAGAATGTGAAGATTGGCGACAATACAATATTGTATCCTGGCGTTAAGATTTACTATGATTGCGAAATTGGAAAGAACTGCATAATTCACTCAAACACAGTTATTGGTGCCGATGGTTTTGGCTTTGCTCCCAATCCCGATGGCGAGTTCGAGAAAATTGAACAGATTGGAAATGTTGTCATCGAGGACAATGTGGAACTTGGAGCGCTTGTCACCATCGACCGTGCAATTGCTGGTTCTACTATAATCCGCCGTGGAGTAAAACTCGACGACCATAACCATGTGGCTCACAATGTGGAAATTGGCAAGAATACCGTCATGGCGGCGCAGGGCGGAATCGCCGGATCGGCAAAGATTGGTGAAAACTGTATGTTCGGCGGTCAGGTGGGAATCGGTCCTCACTCCAACATTGCCAACCGCACCAAGATGCAGGCAAAAACAGGAATCGCTGGTACCGTGAAAGAGGAAAACACAGCCCTTATGGGTGCGCCAGCAATGGATGCTCGTAAGTATCAACGTCTGTATGTTCGCTTCAAGCAGTTGGATGACATGGCAAAGAAGATTGACCAGTTAGAAAAGCAGATTGAGGAGTTGAAGAACAAGGGTGAATAATGGAAGAAAACAAACTCATAGCACTATCGCAGGCGGTTGAAGTCATTAAGACTGCCATTCTGCAAGGTCAATACGAAGCAGCAAGGGATGTAAACCGTGTACAACTTGCAGTGTATTATGCTATTGGTAAATACTTGTCGAATAATACTCGCAACCTTGCATACGGTGCAGGAGCGCTCAGAGCAATCAGCGAACAACTGCGAAAAGAATTGCCTGGATTGAGAGGGTACTCGGAAACACAACTTCGTGATACAAGAAGATTTTACGAAGCGTGGATTATGCTAGATGGGGAATTATCGGTTGTAACCGATAATTTAGAAAGCGAAGATTCAGCGGTTGCAACCGTTGAATCTTGTAGAAAACATTCAGCGGTCGTAACCGCTGAATTTCAAAATTCTGATAATCAAATAGATATATACCACACAATAACAATTCCTAATATTGCAGAATTCCCTGTTGAAGACTTTTTTAAGATTCCATTTACTCATCATTCGCGGCTTATATCATTATGCAAGGACATAGATGGTCGCTATTATTACATCCATCGAACCGCAGAGGAACATTTGTCGGTTGATGCACTAGAGAAACTAATCAAACAAAATGCCTACGAAAACAGGGAAAAACTTCCGAATAATTTTGTAAAAACAATCTCAAATTCATCAGAAGCACGTAAGGCAGTAATGATGTTCAAGGATTCCTACTTGCTCAATTTTATCAATGTTGAAGAAATCGGATTGCGCGATAAACAAGATGTTGACGAGCGAGTGGTGGAACAAAATATCGTACATAACATCAAGAAATTCATCATGACCTTCGGAAGAGACTTTTCTTTCATTGGGAATCAGTATCACCTTGAAGTATACGGCGTAGATTTTTTCCCTGATTTGCTCTTCTTTAATCGTGAACTGAACGCATTGGTCGTTATTGAACTCAAAACCGATGAATTCAAATCGTCTTATCTTGGTCAGTTGACTACTTATTTGCGAATTCTTGACGACTATGTAAAGAAACCGCACGAGAATCCGTCCATTGGAATAGTCCTCTGTAAATCTGCTAATAAGGAATTCGTTGAATATGTTATTCAGGATTATCAGAAACCTATGGGTGTTGCCACATATAAAACTGCCGATGATATGCCCGAAAATCTTCGCAAGGCATTGCCAAGCATTGACGATTTGAAAAGCATATTGTCTGGAGATAAAAATTTCGAAAAATGAAATCCCTGCTTGAAAGAATTTCGCGAAATGCCAACTTCGACTTGCTGTCGGATTTGCTGACAAAAGACGAACCTAAAAAGTTGTTGCTCAAAGGACTGGCTGGTTCGGCAAAATCGTTTGCCGTGGCAGCGACATTCGCCCGTACAGGCGGGACAATCTGCCTGCTTCTTCCCGACAAGGAAAGCGCATCGTATTCGTACGACGACCTCGTGAGCATACTCGGCGACGAGTCGGTAATGTTCTACCCGAGTGCCTTCCGCCGTTCCATCGAGTATATGAAGGAAAACAAGTCCAACATCGTGATGCAGACCGAAGTGCTTTCGCGCCTCAACGCCACTCGCAAGGGATTTGTCATCGTTACCTACCCCGAGGCGGTGATGGAGAAGGTAATTCGTACTCGCGAACTCACACGCAACACTCTTAACATCAGCACTGGCGACAACCTATCGATGGAAAAACTCATTGATGTGCTGAACGACTGGAATTTCAGTCGCGATGACTTTGTGTTCGAGCCAGGAAGTTTTGCTGTGCGCGGTAGTCTTATAGATGTGTTCTCGTATGGAGCAGAAAAACCTTACCGCATTGATTTTGATGATGATATAATCGAGAAAATCCGCGAATTCGATCCTGAAACCCAAAGTTCGACAGACAAGTTGCGCAAAATCCGCATCATACCCAACATCTACGACAAACAGACCGTAGAGGATAGAATTTCGTTTTTCGAATTCATGAATAGGGATTTTTCGATTTGGATTGATTCGCCTGATTATGTAACCGACAGTATAGAAAAGAATTACAAACTGGCAGAAACCCGTTATGCGGAAATTTCTGAAAAAGAAATTTTGGATGAGGAAACCTATATCATCAATCCAAAGTCGAATCTAATTGACAGGGAACAGTTTGAGGCAGAAGCAAATAACCGTACCATTGTGGAAATGTCATCGCGGTCGTTTTTTTCGGCAACAAACGAAATCCAGTTTGCCACCGAACCGCAGCCTGCATTCAGCAAGCAGTTCGACCTGCTCATTTCAAACTTGAAGCAAAATGCCGAAAACGGATTCGACACCTATATATTAAGCACTAATGAAAAGCAGTTGCAGCGTCTGCGCGACATTTTTACCGACAAGGGAGAAAATCCTGATTTCAAAGGAATTGGTGCATCGTTGCATGAGGGTTTTGTCGATAGCGACACCAAGACTTGCGTTTATACCGACCATCAGATTTTCGAGCGTTATCACCGATATACAACAAAGAGCATATCGAAACCCAATGCGCTGACAATCCAAGATTTAAAAACCTTGAATCCAGGCGATTACATTGTGCATGTTGACAATGGAATCGGGCGTTTTGTTGGATTGCAAAAGATTAACCACAACGGGCGCATGCAGGAAGTTGTCACTCTGTCGTATGGCGAAAACGATTTGCTGTATGTCAACATACATTCCTTGCACCGCATATCCAAGTATCGTGACAAAGATGGCGAACCGCCAGTAATACATCGGCTTGGTTCTGGACATTGGAAGCGTTTGAAGGAGCGCACCAAAAAGAATATCAAGGACATAGCACGCGACTTGATTTTGCTTTATGCAAAACGGCGCGAGCAGAAGGGATTTGCATTTTCGCCAGATTCGTATATGCAGGTCGAGTTGGAGTCATCGTTTATGTACGAGGATACGCCCGACCAGAGCAAAACCAACGACCTAATAAAGGCCGATATGGAATCGGAAGTGCCGATGGACCGCCTTGTTTGTGGCGATGTAGGTTTTGGAAAAACCGAACTTGCAATCCGTGCGGCTTTCAAGGCAGTAATCGATGGAAAACAAGTGGCTGTGCTTGTGCCGACAACAATTCTTGCATTGCAACACTACCAGACTTTTTCGGAACGACTGAAAAATTTCCCTGTAACTGTTTCGTACATAAGTCGTTTGAAGTCGGCGAAGGAAATCCGTGAAACACTTGCCGACCTAAAATCGGGCAAGATAGATATTATCATAGGTACGCACAAGTTAGTTGGCAAATCTGTGGAATTTAAGGACTTGGGGCTTCTTGTAGTTGACGAGGAACAAAAGTTTGGCGTTTCGGTGAAGGAAAAAATCAAGCAGTTGAAAGTAAACATTGATACCCTGACACTTACGGCAACGCCTATTCCGCGAACTTTGCAGTTTTCGCTTATGGGAGCAAGGGACTTGTCGGTGATAACAACGCCCCCCCCCAACCGCCAGCCAATAGCGACCGAACTTCACGCCTTCAACAACGACACAATCCGCAATGCAATATACTACGAGGTTGGTCGTGACGGCCAGGTTTTCTTCGTTCACAATCGCATACAGAACATCTATGAGGTTCAGAACCAGATTGCTAGGATTTGCCCCGAGGTAAAAACCGTTGTAGCGCACGGGCAGATGGGCGGGGAGGAACTGGAAAAAATAATCCTCGATTTCATGCGTGGCGACTACGATGTGCTAATTAGTACTGCAATTGTGGAAAACGGAGTTGATATTCCAAACGCCAATACTATCATCATCAACAACGCCAACAACTTTGGTCTCAGCGACTTGCACCAACTTCGCGGACGGGTAGGACGAAGCAACCGCAAGGCATTCTGCTATCTGCTCACACCTCCGTTGGATTTGCTCACACCAGATGCACGTCGCCGTTTAAAAGCAATCGAGGAGTTCTGCGAACTTGGTAGCGGAATAAACATCGCTTTGCAAGACCTTGACATTCGCGGAGCAGGAAATATCCTCGGTAGCGAGCAGTCGGGCTTCATTGCCGACATTGGTTTCGAAACCTACAACAAGATTCTGAACGAAGCCATTGATGAACTGAAAGAGACTGAGTTCCACGATGTTTTCAAAGATGAGGAAAATGCCAGCAAGCCAGTTGTGCGCGACTGCATAATGGAAACCGACCTCGACCTGATGATTCCAGACTTCTATGTATCAAGCACATCGGAACGAATAAAGTTGTATCGCCAGATGGACGAACTGAAAGATATGCAGGAGTTGGAAAAATTCCGCGATATGCTTGTCGACCGCTTTGGCAAGATTCCCGATGAAACCGAGAAGATGTTCGATATGGTGAAACTGCGCTGGACAGCGGTACGTCTTGGTTTCCAAAAGATTGCCATAAAGAATGGGGTTTTCCTTGGTTATTTTCCACAAGACCAGAAGTCGGAATACTACAATTCAAAATTATTTATCTCAATTTTACAATTTGCTCAGAACAATCCGCGCAACCTTACCGTAAAACAACACAACGAACGACTGATTATGAGGTTGGAAGGTATTAGCAACCTGTCGCAGATTGTGAACTTTATGACAAGAATGGAAGAAGAAGTGTTTCTGCAGTCCTAAGCATCTTGCTTCAAATAAAAGAGGAGGATGGTTTCGTACTATTTTTTGCTTTTCACTTTCATTTGTTGGTACTTTTTTTGTATCTCAGTGAATGCAAGGAAATAATAGATTACCTTTGTCGTTTGTATTATTGCAAATAGTAAGTAAATGAGAAAGATAATTGCCGTACTGATATTTGTCGCTGCGTTCAGTTGCATTGGGATGAAGGTGACTATAAGCGAGGTAGAACGCACTGGTTTTGAACTAACTGACGAACCTTGGTTTTGGAATGTTGATATTTCGTGGGTGGATTCGGTGATGACCCAGATGACTCTGGACGAGAAGATTGCACAACTGATAATGATTCCCGTATATTCCAACAAGACATCGTCTTACAATACAGAAACCGTTGCTCTTGTCGAAAAATATCAGCTTGGTGGTGTGATATTCATGCAGGGCGGTCCTGGCAGACAGATAAATCTAGTAAACCGTTTGCAGAAGGTAAGCAAGGTTCCTCTGCTAGTAGGAATGGATGCCGAATGGTCGCTAAGTATGCGTCTCGATAGCGTGGTATTGTATCCGAGGCAGATGCTTGTGGGTGCAATTTCAAACAATGCTCTCGTATACGACATGGGAGTCGAGTTTGCCCGTCAGTTAAAGCGAGTAGGTGCTAATGTTAATTTTGCACCCGTCATTGATGTAAACGTGAATCCTGCAAATCCTGTAATAAATGATCGCTCATTTGGCGAAAACAAGCGCAACGTTGCCGAAAAGGGGTGGATGTACGCTAAGGGAATGCAGGACAATGGTGTGCTGGCTGTCGGCAAGCATTTCCCGGGGCATGGCGACACAAATGTTGATTCTCACAAGTCAATGCCCGTAATCAACCACGACCGTCAGCGTCTCGATTCTATCGAACTTTACCCTTTCCGCTATCTTTCCGAAAAAGGTGTTGGCGGTATGATGGTATCGCACCTTTTTGTGTCCGCAATTGACTCTACTCACAATATGCCTGCTTCGCTTTCGCCAAAAGCGATAAAGGAGGTGCTTCGCAAGGATGTTGACTATCACGGTATGGTTTTCACCGATGCGATGAATATGGGTGGAATAACCGAGCACTATAAGGGAAACGAAGCCGATGTAATGGCTCTGCTTGCTGGCAACGACATGATAATGTTTCCAACCGATGTGAAAGATGTCATTGAAAAGATAAAAGCGGCAATAAGCGAAGGCAAGATTTCTGAAAAGGATATTGATGAAGCATGTAACCGTGTGCTGCTGACAAAGTTGCGTCTAGGTTTGAACAAACCGTACGAACCTATACCATCAAAGGGTGCTTACGCCGACCTCAACGACGTGCAGGCACGGCTTATGCAGCAGAAACTGATAGAAAATGCAATCACCTTGGTAAAAAATCAGGATTCAATTGTCCCGGTTATGCATCTCGATTCGGTGAAGATTGCATCAGTTTCGTTCGAGAGCACCGAAGAAACCTCGTTTCAAAAAAGGTTGCGCTATTATGCCGATGCGAAGAACTTTGTGTATTCCAAGGACTTGAAGGCATTGCCGGCTGACCAGCGGAAAAAGAAACTGTCGGCTTATGATATTGTGATTGTCAGCGTACACGGAAAGAATCAGCGTGCGGCATCAAAAAAGTTTGGCATTTCGCAGGGTACCATGGATGCTGTCGACGAAATACTGGCAAATTGCCCCAATGTAATACTCGATTTGTTTGCAAATCCCTACGGTCTTGCCTATTTTGGCAATATCGACAAGGCGAAATCGGTGATTGTTTCGTACAATGACTGGGAGATTACCAATGACTTTTCGGCGCAACTCGTTTTCGGAGGAATTCCTGCCTGTGGAGTATTGCCTGTTTCGGCAACCGAGAATTTAAAGGAAGGCATGGGCGAGAAAACCCAGAAGATACGCCTGAAATATTCGAAAATTCCTGAAGATGCTGGTGTAAAGTCTGAGGTCATACAGAAAGTTGATTCGATTTTCAAGAGCGGTATTCACACCAAGGCATATCCGGGAGGACAGGTTGTGCTTGTGCGAAATGGTATTGTAATTTACCAGAAATCAATGGGATACCATACCTATGACGAGAAGGAAAAAGTTGAGGATTTCGATGTATACGACCTTGCTTCGTTGACAAAAGTTATTGCAACTACATCCGACATCATAATGCTATACGATGAAGGCAAGTTTACTATAAAGGACAAGGTGTCGGATTATTACGACTTGTGGAAAAACTCAAACAAGTCGCATCTGACTTTCGAGCAGGTTCTTACGCATAGGGCAGGGTTGAGGTCATGGATTCCGTTCTACAAGAAGACAATGGACGAGGAAATGTATCCAAAGATTTACAGCGATACAAAGTCTGACAAGTTCTCTATTCAGGTTGCCGATGACTTGTACATGGCAAAGTCGTACAAGGATGAAATGTTCAGGTTGATAAAGGAATCGGCTCTCGAAAACAAGGGAAAATATGTTTATTCCGATTTGGGTTTCATTGTTATGCCATACGTCATAATGAATATGACTGGCGAGGATTATGTGAAGTACACATATAGGAAGGTTTTTGCCCCATTGGGGGCATATTCGCTGTGTTTCAATCCGTTGGACCGGTATAAGTTGGAGCAGATAGTCCCGACCGAGAATGATACATATTTCCGCAAGCAGCAGCTTCATGGTCATGTGCACGATCAGGCGGCAGCAATGCTTGGCGGAGTTTCTGGTCATGCTGGACTTTTCGGCAATGCCAACGACCTTGCAAAGGTTATGGAGATTTATCTCGAAAAAGGTCAGTATGGTGGAGTTAGATATTTTTCCGATACTGCGGTGCAACGCTTTACGGAATATCATTACGAACCGACGTTCTGCCGCCGTGCATTGTGCTGGGACAAACCAGTACACGACCGCTCGAAGGGCACAGGAAGCAAAAGTTCTACCGACAGTTCGTTTGGGCATACGGGGTACACTGGCACAATGGTCTGGGCCGACCCGGAATACAACATGGCGGTAGTAGTTCTTACAAATCGCGTTTACACCGATTCTGAAAACGGAAAACTAATGAAACAGAACATCCGTACCAATATCGAGGAGGCATTGTACAATGCCATATATGACAAGTGACAATGAAAAAGTTGTTGTTGTCCATATTGCTTTCTTTTGTCTTTTTCGGACTTGAGGCACAGTACCTTGAAACAGAACCGCCACCAACTCCAGTGCAGCGCATTTTTTATGGCGGCGACCTCGACATGGCTTTTGGAACAGTGACACAGATTTCGCTTAGTCCGCAGGTAGGATATAGGATTACAAACAGGTTGTCGGCTGGAGTCGGAATCGACTATATGTTTGTGTATTCCGAGTTTTACAACTTCAAGGGAAGCATTTTCGGTGGAAATGTCTTTGCCAGTTTTACGGTCATAAAGAGTATCGGCGACCTTATCCCGTTTTTGGCAACCGATATGGGAATATTGATATACGGGCAGTTTTCGTACACCAATATGGGGAGGTTTTACACTGCTCTTTCTGCCGAAGAACCAATGTGGGTTGCCTCGCCTATGCTCGGTCTTGGTTTCCAAGTGCCTATAGGAAGAAGGTCGTACATGCTATTGTCGGTAATGTACAACTTCAACGAGACGATGTATTCGCTGTATTCGAATCCTGTGGTAAAGATTAGTTATCAGTTTTAGTTTAAACTATCCAAAATCACTTTTTATTTATTGGGACATGAACCAAAAAAATTATTAAATTTGCACCTAATTTTATTTTAGGATAACTATGTACGAATATGTAAAGGGACTTGTCGCAGAACTTAATCCGGCATACGCTGTGGTTGAGGCAAACGGCATAGGTTACTTTGTTAATATAAGTCTTACTTCCTACTCGGCATTGAGGCAGGGGGAACAGACGCAACTTTATTTGCATCAAGTTGTTAGAGAAGATGCACATCTATTGTTCGGATTCACAACGAAGATTGAACGTGAACTTTTCCGTCACCTTATTTCGGTGAACGGTGTAGGTCCAAATACAGCACGTTTGATATTATCGTCGCTTACGCCGCAAGAACTTACAAATGCTATTCTCAGCGAAAATCTTGTCAAGTTGAAAAGCGTGAAGGGCATAGGTGCAAAGACCGCTCAGCGTATCATTATCGATCTCAAGGATAAGATAAATATGTCGGGCGAAATAGAAAATGCAGAAATTTTTGCCGATTCAAACAATACAATCAAGAAAGATGCGTTATTAACATTAACTACCCTTGGATTTGCAAAGGCAGCGGTGGAAAAAGTGCTTGACAAGGTGCTGAAGGAAAAGCCAGATGCTTCTCTGGAAGGCGTTATCAAGTTGGCGTTGAACTATTTGTAGTATTTGAACATTGTTCGGTAGAGTATTAAAATATACTTTTGTCATTGGACTTATGGCTGCGATGATGGTCGTGGCTTTCGTGCCGTCTAATGCACGGAACGGAAGTCGTAACCGCTATCCGTCGCTTAATACATTGTCGGAACTGCCTGGTCCCGACGACGATACCACCAAGAC
Source organism: Bacteroidales bacterium (assembly GCA_017651185.1). Lineage (GTDB taxonomy): Bacteria > Bacteroidota > Bacteroidia > Bacteroidales > ML635J-15 > Bact-19. The sequence goes on from JAGCDJ010000021.1 coordinate 21,901, forward strand.
CGATGGCAATGCAAAATTTCCCCTGCCGAAAGAAAACGTAAATCCTTCGGACAATACCGACAATAGTCCTCTCTATGGTTCCGACCCGTCAAGTGTTAGCACTTCGGTTGAATACGACCCCGAAACCGATAGTTACAATTTCCAGAAGACCGTTGGCGGAATGCCGATTGGAACCCCATACAGCATGCCTTTCGACGAATATGTGAACTACAACTTCGAGAAGGCGATGAATTCGTACTGGCATCAGAAGGCGAAGACAAATCGCGAGCAGAATCAGGAAATGAACAGTAACCTCATTCCAAAACTCGAAGTTGGCGGTGAAATTTTCGACAGGATTTTCGGAGGAAATGTAATTGACATTAAACCTCAGGGTTCTGCCGAATTGACTCTAGGAATAGAATACAACAAGACCGAAAATCCAGCGCTTGATTCAAAGCAGCAGCGTCAGGTAAACCTCGACTTCGACGAAAAGATACAGATGAACGTTGTCGGTCAGATTGGTACAAAGATGAAAGTCAACATTTCGTACGATACAGAGGCGTCGTTCGACTTCGAGAATAATGTAAAACTTGAGTATACTGGCGACGACGACGACATCATACAGAAGATAGAGGCGGGTAACGTCTCCCTTCCTCTTACTGGAACACTCATTCAGGGTAGCCAGAGTCTTTTCGGTGTGAAAACAGAATTGAAATTCGGAAAGTTGACTCTTACTGGATTGCTGTCGCAGAAGAAGAGCGAAACTTCGACCATAAATGTCGAGGGTGGAAGTACTACCAAGGAATTTGAAATCAAGGCCGACAACTACGAGGAAAACAAGCATTTCTTCCTGTCTCATTACTTCAAGGAGAACTACGACCGCGCAATGGCAAACCTTCCAGTAATCACTGGTGGTGTGACAATCAACAGAATCGAGGTATGGGTTACAAACAAGACTGGTAATTACACAGATGCACGTAATATTGTCGCTCTTACCGATTTGGGTGAATCAAACATTAACGATATACAGTCGTTTTATGTGAGCAGTTCGCTTAACAACACCACCACGGTTCCGCCGTATAACGATGTGAATATTCTTGGCAATATCGCAAGCGACTATCCTGAAATAAGAGATATAAATACTGTTAGCAGCACATTGCTTAACTTGCAGATGTCAGGTGGAACCGATTTCGAGAAGATTGAGTCGGCACGAAAGTTAAGTCCGTCGGAATATACACTCAATGCGCAGTTGGGTTATATTTCGCTTAATTCAAAGTTGAATGCCGACCAGATTCTGGCTGTGGCATACGAATATACTGTCGGTGGCGAGGTTTACACGGTCGGTGAATTTTCAAACTCGGCGATAGCCGCACCGCAGACATTGGTTGTCAAGTTGATAAAGGGTACATCGTTTACGCCTAGCAAGAAGAACTGGGACCTTATGATGAAGAACATCTACAACATCGGAGCATACCAGATTACCCGTGACGACTTTACTCTCGACATCCTCTATACCAACGACAAGACTGGTACCGACCTCACGTATATTCCCGCTGGAGCCATCGACAACGTACAACTCTTGAGGGTTATGGGACTCGATAACTTGAATACGCAGAACGACCCCTATCCCGATGGATTGTTCGACTACGTGGAAAACTTTACAATCAGTTCGTCGGGCGGAAGAATCATATTCCCGGTGCGAGAGCCATTTGGTTCGTACCTGTACGAAAAAATCACTGGAGGCAATAGTTCGCTTGCAAACGTAGCCGAAAGTTATGTTTTCCCCGAACTTTACGATAGCACCAAGAGCAAAGCACAGCAGTTGGCAGAAAAGAACAAGTTCAAACTGAAGGGACGCTATAAGTCGACTAGTAGCAGTGAAATTTCACTCAATGCCATAAACGTTCCGCAGGGAAGCGTTACCGTGACGGCTGGATCTGCTTTGCTGGTCGAAAATGTGGATTATACCGTCGACTACAATCTCGGTAGGGTGAAAATCTTGAATCAGGGAATCTTGGAGGCAGGAACGCCTATTTCCATTAATCTCGAAAGCAATTCCGTTGGTACAATGCAGACCAAGGTTCTTACTGGATTGCACGCCAACTACGATTTCTCCAATAACTTCAATGTGGGAGCAACAATTCTTCATTTGAAGGAAAAACCAATGACACAAAAGGTTAACATAGGCGAAGAACCGCTGTCGAACACAATCTGGGGAGCAAATCTTTCGTATCGTACCGATGTGCCGTTCCTGACCAAGGCAATCGACTTCCTGCCGCTTTTGCAGACAAAGGAAATGTCAACCATAACGTTCAATGCCGAGTTTGCTCAACTTATTCCCGGTCACTCGAAAGTGATAGGCAAGGAAGGAGCTGCTTATATTGACGATTTCGAAAGTTCAAAGATTACTAATGACATAAAGAGTTATGTAAGCTGGTCGATTGCAAGTACACCTAACGATTCTGTGCTCTTCCCCGAAAGTTCAAAGATAAACAACCTTGAGTACGGAAAGAATAGGGGTCTTTTGTCGTGGTTCGTTGTCGACCAGACATTGCACGAGAGTTCGTCGCCGATAAGCGTTGCCGACAGGTCGAGTCACTATACGAGGTTGGTCTACGAAAAGGAACTTTTCCCCAACCGTGAGAGCGAAAGTGCTAACCTTGAAAAGAATATCGCACCGTTGAATGTAGTGTTCTACCCGAACGAAAAAGGTCCGTACAACTACGATGTGGCAGGAATGAATTCTCTCGGTCGTCTCGACAACCCACGCAAACGCTGGGGCGGTATTCAGCGCCAACTTACCACCACCGACTTCGAGGATGCAAATATCGAGTACATTGAGTTTTGGATGATGGATCCGTTTGTCGAGGACTCGTTGAACCCTGGTGGCGACTTGTACTTTAACCTTGGTGATGTCAGCGAGGATATCTTGAAGGATGGCCGAAAATCGTTCGAGCAGGGACTTCCCGCTCCATCGCTGGAGAATCCTGTAGATACTACCGTGTGGGGTCTTGTACCTAGCAGTCAGGCTCTCGTAAGTGCATTCGACAACGATGCGGAAATCCGATTTGCACAGGATGTCGGTCTCGACGGTCTTAGTTCCGAAAACGAGGTGAATTTCTTCAGCGACTATCTTGAGCAGGTTAGGAATATGTTCGGTGAGAATTCTACGGCCTACCAGATGGCTCTTGCCGACCCGTCGTCCGATAATTATCATCACTACAAGGGTTCCGATTACGACGAGCAAGGACTTAACATTTTGCAGAGGTACAAGCATTTCAACAGTTTGGAAGGCAACTCAATCCCACGTGAATATCAGACCGAGACTTATATAACAAATGCTACAACAACTCCCGATGTCGAGGACATAAACAGGGATAACACATTGAGCGAGTCAGAGAATTTCTTCCAGTATAGGGTAAGTATTCGTCCGCAGGACATGGTTGTCGGTCAGAATTATATTGCCGACAAGACCACCGTTTCGGTTACTCTTGCCAACGACGAAAATTCGCAGGTTACATGGTATCAGTTCAAAATTCCTATTTCGGAATATTCGAAGAGGGTAGGTTCAATATCCGACTTCAAGTCGATTCGTTTCATGCGAATGTTTATGACCAATTTCGATACTACTACCTGCTTGCGTTTCGGTACGTTGGATTTGGTGCGTGGCGAATGGCGTAAATACGACGATTCGTTTATGCAACCTGGCGAATACGTTGTCAACGAATTGGAAACCACTTCGTTTGATGTGTCTGCAGTTAATATCGAGGAAAATGCAAGTCGTCGTCCTGTCAACTATGTACTTCCTCCAGGTGTTACACGCGAACAGAATACCATGAATCCGCAGTTGCAGCAGCTCAACGAGCAGGCAATGACAATAAAGGTTTTGGACCTTGCCGATGGTGATGCGCGCGCTGTTTACAAGAATGTATACCTTGACGTTAGGAAATATTTGCGCATGCAGATGTTTGTTCACGCCGAGTCGGTTGTCGGCAAGGACGAAATAAAGGACGGCGACGTAAGCGTATTCGTGCGACTTGGTACCGACTACAAGAACAACTACTACGAATTTGAGGTTCCGTTGAAGGTCACTCCCGAAGGATACTACTCTGGCGATGATGTAGAATCGCCCGACAGGTATTTGGTTTGGCCTGAAGAAAATGACATAAATATTGTTTTCGAGGAACTTACTCAGGTCAAGGAGAATAGAAATGAACTTATCCGTCAGGGAAACCAGAATGTAGGGTTAACAAAACTCTACTACGAGATGAACGAGCGAGGAAGGATAAGCGTCATGGGTAATCCTACTCTTTCCAATGTGCAGACGATTATGATTGGTGTCCGTAACCCGAAGCAGGTTACGCTTAATGGAAGCGATGACGGTTTGCCTAAGAGTGCGGAGATTTGGGTTAACGAACTGCGTCTTACCAACTTCAACGAGAAGGCAGGATGGGCAGCTACTGCACGTGCAACTGCAAAACTTGCCGACTTTGGTACTGTTACCCTTTCGGGAACGACAAAGAAACCTGGATTCGGAGCATTGAACTCAACTATAAAGGATCGTCTTACCGAGGAAATCAATCAGTACGACTTTTCATCGAGCTTCGAGTTCGGAAAATTCTTCCCCGAAAGGTTCAACGTAAGGATTCCTTTGTATGTGGCCGTATCTGAGAATGTTTCAAATCCTGAATACGACCCGTTAAGTCCAGATGTCCTGCTGAAGAATACACTGAAAAATCCCGATTTGCCAAAGGAATACAAGGATAGTATAAGGCATCTGTCGCAAGACTACGTGAAGCGTACCAGTGTGAACCTTACCAATGTGAAAGTCAATGGAAAACAAGGTCAGAAACCGCATGTCTACAACCTTTCAAACTTTTCGTTGAGCTACGGCTACAATAATGTCTTCCAGCGTGATCCTAACACAATATTCAGAACCACGATTACCCACACAGCATCTATTTTCTACAACTATAATGCAACTCCAAAGATAGTTGAACCATTAAAGAATGTTAAGTTGTTCAGCAAGAAGGCGTTCAAGATACTGAAGGATTTCAACTTCTACTATTTGCCGTCGCAGATTTCGTTCCGTTCCAACCTTAACAGGCAGTACGGCGAAACACAGATACGAAACGTTTACGACCCATCTTACATGCTGCCTATCAGTGTAATAAAGGACTTTACGATTATAAGGCAGTACGACTTAAAGTATAACTTCTCAAAGAATCTGAAGTTTGAATACACTGCGACCAACAATGCGCGTATCGACGAACCCGAAGGTCGTTTGTTCAAGGGTGATCCAGATTATGAGCAGAAGATGGATTCTATCTGGAAGAATTTCAAGACTTTCGGACGAAATACAAGTTTCTATCAGCAGTGGAGTGCTTCGTATACCTTGCCAATCAACAAGATTCCTATTTTCGATTGGATTTCGGCAAGCGTAAGGTATCAGGGGTCGTACAACTGGACAGCAGGAGCAATTACCGCCGATACTCTTAACATTGGTAATGTCGTACAGAATGCAAATACGATGTCGGCAAGCACACAGTTCAACCTGCTAAACCTTTACAACAAGGTAAAATACTTGAAAGATGTAAATAATAAGTATCGCGGTAGGGCGTCGAACAAGAAGAAAGAAACCGAAACTGTAACATACGAGGAAAACATTAGCAAGTTGGCGGCTGGCAAGAAGAAAACCATCAATCACAAGCTCAAGACTAAGAATGTTACCATAAAGGTTACCGACGACAGGGGACGTCCGATTAATGCCGATATGCAGGTAATCGACGACAATAAACTTTCGTTTACCGTCGAGAAGGATGTCGAGGAAATAAAGGTGCAGGTCACTGGAAAGCGCGACAAGAAGGAGTCTGTGGCAAAGAAGATTTTCGACAACATCCTCGTAGTGCTTATGAGCGTGAAGAATGTTTCGGCAAACTTAAGCGAAACTAATGGTACCTTGTTGCCAGGTTATATGGGAAAGACAAAGTTGATAGGTATGTCGAAGTACACGCCTGACGAACAGATGTTTGGTGTGCAGCCGTCAATTATCGCGCCAACTTTCCCGTTTGTGATTGGATGGCAGGTTAGGAATTTCGGAGAATGGGCTTGTGAGCATAACCTTGTTACAAAGGATACTACTTCAATTCAGGCATATACTCAGACTCATTCGCGGAACTGGAATTTCAGGGCATCGCTCGAACCGGTGCGCGACCTCAAGATCGATGTCTCGATGTTGCACAACTATTCCGAAAACCAGACTAAGTACTACCGTTATACAGTAGACCCAGCTACTGGTGTTGGCGTGTTCCGTGGATTGAATCCGTCTATGACTGGTACTTTCTCTATGTCAACGGTAACGATAAAGTCTGCGTTCGAGAAGTTTAAGTCCGAAAATTATGCTTCGGAGACTTTCACCCAGTTCTCCGAAAACAGGATAATAATTGCAGAACGTCTAGCAAGGGAACGTTCCGATTATAATCCATCAGATGTCGACGAGGACGGATTTCCCAACGGTTTCGGACGAACTTCGCAGGATGTCCTCATCCCCGCATTCTTTGCCGCTTATACTGGACAAGATCCAAATAAGGTCAACCTTGCTACAATTCCTGGATTATGGTCGGCACTTCCAAACTGGCAGGTTGTATACGACGGACTTGGCAAGATTCCGAAACTAAAGAAGGTCTTCCGTTCGGTTAGTCTTAAGCATTCATACCGTTCGACCTACAACATAGGCTCGTTCCAGACACGTTTGCCTAACGAGTACGACCCCGACGAAAATGGTTTAAACCAGATTCGCGACCAGCTCAACAACTTCTACTCTCGCTATGTAATCAATGGCATTAGCATAAGCGAACAGTTGAGTCCTTTGATTTCGTTCGACATGATGCTCGTGAACAGCATGTCGGTTAAGGTGGAGGTAAAGAAAACGCGTAACCTAACAATGAGTTTCTCGAACAATCAGCTTACCGAAGTCAAGAACAACGAACTTATCATTGGTGCAGGTTACCGCTTCAAGGACGTTGCGCTTACAATAAAGGTAGGCGGCAGAACGCGTGACCTAAAGAGCGACCTCAACTTGCGTTTCGACTTCTCGGCACGTAAGCAGATTACAATGATACGTAAGCTCGAGGAGGCACAAAATCAGCCAACTTCCGGAAACATCCAGTATACATTCAAGTTGTCTGCCGACTATGTGTTAAGCAATAGGTTCAATATCAGTTTGTTCTACGACCAGAGCATTAACAATCCTATTGTTGGAACTTCATTCAAGACAATTAATGCAAAAGTTGGCATTATGATGAGATTTACACTTGCTACTTGATAAAATAGTATTATTTTTGGCGAACTAAATTTGTATAACATTTAAAATATAAAGTAAAATGGCATTTCCAAAAGAATTAAAGTACGCAGAATCACACGAATGGCTGCGCGTTGAAGGCGAAGAAGCATACATTGGTATTACCGATTTCGCAGTAACAGAATTGAACGACCTTATTTATATTGAAATTGAGGTTGAAGGTGAAACTCTCGAAAAGGGCGAAGAATTTGGTGTTATCGAAGCATCAAAGGTTGCATCAAAGGTTTACATGCCTGTATCGGGCGAAGTTCTCGAAGTTAACCAGGACGCTCTCGACAATCCTGAAATGTTGAAGGACGACGCTTACGAAAACGGCTGGCTCATTAAGATTAGAATGACCGATCCATCTCAGGCAAACTCACTTCTCGATGCAGCAGCTTACGAAGCATTGACAAAGAAATAATTTCATATTTTGCTAGATTGAGCCGTACCGTTTGGTGCGGCTTTTTTTATGATAAAATAGACACATATTTTCTTTCTTGCGAATTATAATTTTTATTAAGTTTGTAGGATAACAAAAACAATAAAAATATACTATATGGATAAGCAAAATAATTTGAAAATGATGCTGCAGAATGCTGAGCATCCGATTACTGTATTGCTTGGTGGCGACAAGATAAAGGAACAGATGGAAGCTATTGAAAGCATTGCATCTGGCGTTGATACAATTCTTGTTGCTGGCGCGCTGGTGGCTCCTTTTGCTAAGGCAAAATCAATGAATGTAGGTAATTCCAAGGTTTGCGATGCTTGCGTGGCAAAGGCAGAGGACATGCTTGCAAAGTATGCTGGCAAAATCTGTATGCCAGTCGATTGCTACGTTGCCGACAAGGAAGTCAACGATTCCAACATTGAGCATGTAAAACTTGATGAAATTCCCGACGGTCGCTTCATCATGGACATCGGTGTAAAGACTGTTGACATTTTCGCTGAAAAGATTGAAGGCGCTAAAACTTTCGTATGGAACGGAACTCTCGGTCATACCGAAATGCCGCATTTCGCATACGGAACCTACAAGACCGCTCTTGCCGCTGCACGTGGCACTGCAAATGGACTTAAAACTATTGTCGATGGCGATGATACCAAGGCGGCTATATTGCGCTATGGACTCGAAGGTGGAATGTTCTTCCTCGAGGACGGAAAGTTGGTAGAAAAGCAAGAAAGAAAGGTCGTTCACACCGATGAGGCACCAAAGGACGGCTATACAATCGACAAGTACAACTTCAATGGTAAGAAAGTTCTGCTTCGCGTTGATTTTAATGTTCCTCTTGACGAGAACTTCAACATTACCGACGATACTCGTATAGTATGTGAAATTCCAACAATCAAGAAGATTTTGAAGGACGGTGGCGCTGTAATAATAATGTCGCACTTGGGTCGTCCGAAGAAGGTTGACAACAAGTTCTCGCTCAAGCATATCGTTAAGCATGTAAGCGAATGTCTAGGTGTTCCTGTTCAGTTTGCCGACGACTGCCAGAAGGCACAGGCGCAGGCAGAAGCACTGAAGTTTGGTGAGGTTTTGTTGCTCGAAAATCTTCGCTTCTATGCAGAGGAGGAAGGCAAACCACGCGGACTGGCAGACGATGCTACCGACGAGGAAAAGAAAGCAGCAAAAGCCGCTATAAAGGAATCGCAGAAGGAGTTTGTAAAGACTCTCGCATCATACGGAGATTGCTATGTAAACGATGCTTTCGGTACTGCACACCGCGCACATGCTTCAACATACTATGTTGCAAAGTATTTCCCGAAGGACAAGATGCTTGGCTACTTGGTAGAAAACGAGGTAAACAACATCAACAAGGTGCTTACTACTGGCGAAAAACCTGTAACGGCAATTGTTGGCGGTTCTAAGATTTCGACCAAGATTGACATTATCAAGTCGTTGATTACTAAGGTTGACAATCTTATTGTCGGTGGTGGAATCTCCTACACTTTCATCAAGGCAATGGGTGGAAATATAGGTCGCTCGTTGGCTGAGGACGATTGCATTCCTATTGCAAACGAAATCCTTGACATGGCAAAGAAGTTGAACGTAAACCTTTACCTGCCAGTCGACTGCATGATAGGTGACAAGTTCGACAACGAAGCAAACATCCACATGGCTGATGTCCGCAATGTTCCCGATGGTTGGGAAGGCATGGATATGGGTGTAAAGACTATCCAGAGGTATACCGAGGTAATTGAGAATTCAAAGACTATACTTTGGAATGGTCCAATGGGCGTATTCGAGATGGAACACTTTAGCAATGGAACAATGAAGGTTGCTTTGGCCGTTTGCCGTGCTACAGAACTTGGAGCATTTACCCTAGTTGGTGGTGGCGACAGTATTGCTGCTCTCAACAAGTTCAACCTTAGCGAGAAAATCAGTTACGCTTCTACTGCTGGCGGTGCTTTGCTCGAGTACATCGAAGGCAAGGAATTGCCAGGATTGAAGGCAATATCTTCGGATGAGATTTAATTGATGACGAAGAAAAATACCAAGAGGTTTCCGTAAGGGAACCTCTTTTTTTAGTACCCATATAGGCACAAAAAAAGAGACCCGCATTTGCGAGTCTCTTATGTTCAATTTAAATGTTGTTCAAATTACTTTGCAGCAACTGCATTTTCAAATGCCTTGTAAGTACCAGTTACAATAATCTGGTTGCCTGCTGTTTCAACTGTACCAACACTCTTAGTAACATTGATTAAATAAGTCTTGCCATCGTAAACAGTTGCAATAACATCATTGTAAGTCTTGTTTGTTGGAGCTTCTGCATTTACACCTCTGTATTCGTTTACTTCGCTTGTCAGTTTAGCATTCAAATCAGTAATGGTTTCAATAGCATAATCATCAGCTGCAAGAATATACAACTTTGCACCATTTGTAGGAACAATCTTAGCTGTAACGGTCTTGCCACTTGAAGTCCAGCTCAAACCAAAGTCAGCCAAACCTGTAGCAGCAGCACCACCTAATCTCTTCCATTCGAAATTTCCAGTTGTGTACTTAGGAGCTTCGATTGTTACAGTGAAGTTAGCAGAACCTTCTACGTCATTCTTGGTTGTTGCAACAACTTCAAATTTTACTGCAGCATAGTCCTTTACATCTTCCTTCTTCAAAGTGGTCTTGATAGTGCCTTCGTAGGTCTTTTCACCTGCTGTAAAACCTTCAAGTGCGAATGTAGAAGCATCCATAACAGAGTCGCTTGCATTGAGGTAGTAAACATTACCCTTAAGAGCATCGATACCCTTAGGAGCGTCAACCTTAACGTTCATATCTACGTTAATTTCATTTGCCTTAGCAAGTTCAAATACACTAGGTTCTCCTGTCAAAGTTACAGTAGGAGCTTCGGGATCACCACAACTGCAGAAAAATGCAACAGCTGCAACCAAAATCATAGCAATTTTTAAGTTTTTCATTGTTCTAAAATTTTAAGTTATACAATAATTAATTAAATTTTCAATTCGTTACTTATTTTTACAAGGCGCAAATATAAGGTTATTTTTTAATATGGTGATTTTTATTAACTTTTTTTTTGAAAAATATTTCCGATACCTATTATTATATACATATCATCTCAAACTTAGAAATACCGTAGGCATAGAAACAAAGAAAGTACTCTAAAGATGTACCATGGCGCGTCTCGACAGAAACGCTGTCGCCATAGAGTCCAATAAACTATTTTTTCTTACCTTTGCGTAAATTTTTTTCGGATGTACAATCTTGTCGTAGACGCAGGGAACACATCAATAAAGATGTTCCTGTTTGAAAATGGAGAAATAGCTCATTGTCTTAAATGCAGTACAGTGGATGAATTGCTGCCGACATTGGAATCTGCCGTGCCTATGGGTAGCATCGCAAAGTGCATAGTGTCGTCGGTAAGCATCGGGCAGGAGACTATTGCTGGGCTGTTCAGACCGTTTTTCCCTATTATGCTTTTCGATTCGTCGCTGCGGTTTCCGATAACTATAAGGTATGGTACTCCGAATACACTTGGTAGCGACCGCGTTGCGGCTGTGGTTGGCGCGGCAGGACGTTATCCCATGCGCAATGTCTTGGTAATCGATTCGGGCACGGCGATAACATACGACATTGTAACTGCACAAGGCGAATATCTTGGTGGAAACATTTCTCCAGGACTGAACACAAGGTTTCGCGCCTTGCACAATTTTACGGGCAAACTTCCGTTATTGAAGGTGGATAACTCAATGGAAGGTTTGTTCGGAACCAATACCAACGAGGCTATTGGTCTTGGCGTTCAGAATGGCATTCTTTACGAAGTCGAAGCTACTATAAGGGAGTTTGCCCATCGGTTCGACGACCTGCTTGTAGTTTTTACAGGTGGCGACAGCTTTTTCTTTGAGAACCGAATAAAATTTTCTAATTTTGCAGAGCCATATTTGGTGGCTATTGGATTGAATGAAATATTGGAATATAATGCTTAGACGGTTACTGTTGTTGATGTCGGCTATGTTGTTGGTTGCAACGGTTTTCCCACAAGGAAAGGTGGGTTCTCCGTATTCGCGCTATGGTATTGGCGATGTCAACATGAATGCGCAGACACGAAACTCGTCGATGGGTGGAGTAGGGTATGCCACTCCGTATATGTACGATGTGAACTACAAGAGTCCGGCCAGCATCGGTGAAATAGACACGCTTACCTTTATATTTAACTTCGGTTTCGATGCAGGTCTGCGGCATTATTCCATCTCAAATCCTCCAACGGCAAAGATTAAGAGCGATGCCGAACTGTCGCAGATTGCAGTTGGGTTTGCCTGTGCAAAGTGGTGGAAGATGGCGTTGGGCATTACTCCATACAGCAACGTAGGATATTCTATTTATTCGCCCGATAATTCGTTTGGTATCGACAAGAATTATGTATATGCTGGCGACGGCGGACTTAACAAGGTGTTCTTTTCCAATGCATTCAACCCAATTCCCGATTTGAGTTTGGGCGTGGGAGTTTCGTACTTGTTCGGAAAAATATACCACTCTAATGCTATAGTTTTCGTCAACGACACGGTTGGTACATACGTCAATTCGTTCTGCCAGAAGACTTTCAAGATTTCGGATGTAACTTTTGATGTGGGACTTAAGTACAATATCCACATTGGAGAAGACAATCTACGCCTTGGTGCATACTATGGCTACAACCGCGACCTTCATGCAAAACAGTCGACATTGGTTTACAATACTCTGGCAAGTGCATCAACAACTGTGATTGACACCATAAACCAGAACAGCGAAGAAAAGGGCAGGATAGGGTTGCCTCACACTATCGGAGCAGGAATTTGCTATACCTATAAGGATAAGTTGTCGATTGCTGCGGACTTTACACTTCAGAATTGGAAGGACAGCAAGTTTTTTGGAGAATGCGACTCTCTCAACAATAGTATAGGTGCGGCTTTGGGTGCTGAATATACACCGAACAGATTGTCTCCGAAAAATATTTGGGAGTCATCTTCGTACCGTATGGGCTTGTATTTCAACAACTCATACATAAATATGAACAACTCGAAACTCTCCATTCCAGATTATGGCATTACTTTTGGAATAGGGTTTAAACCGAGACATGCAAAAACCGTTTTCAACGTGACTTTGCAGTACGGTCAAAGAGGTTCTTTGAAGAATGAATTGGTAAAAGAAGATTATTTTATTGTTGGTGTCAACTTTAATTTGGTTGACCGTTGGTTTGTAAAAAGTAGAATTGATTAAATTATATAACTATGAAAGTCAGGACTTTAATATTGATGATGGTGGCTGGGATGCTTTTCTCGGCTAGTGTGTTTGCACAGGACGATTTCACTGTTAATATGTCAACCTATACGGAGTTCTACAATCAGAAGAACTACAAGGATGCTTATCCTACATGGAAATGGTGCTTCGACAATTGCGATGACAAGGTTGCAGAGAAAACCACAAAGAATGTATTCATACAGGGACCGACTATTGTCGAAAATGTAATTGCAACGCGCGAGGGTGAAGCCCGCGAGGCAGCAATCGATACACTCCTTATGATTTACGACAAGAGAATCGCGTTGTATGGTCAAGAAGGTACATATTTGGGTTCCAAGGCAATCATGCTGAACAAGTATCGTCCGGAAAAGAGTACCGAGGTTTACGACATGCTTACCCGTACGTTCGAGGTTGCAGGCAATAACACCGCATACGGCGTGCTCAAGTTGTATATGATTGTTGCTCTCAACAGATACAACAAGGAGGAAATATCGAAGGAAACTTTGGTTAACATCTACTCTTCGATTGCTGATGCTCTTGCTGCTCAAAGCGAAAAGGAGACTAAGGAAGATAAGAAGGCAAAGATTGATGAGGCTGCAGCAACCGTCGAGGATTTGTTTGTCAACAGTAGCGCTGCCGACTGCAAGTCGATAATCGATGCGTTCTCGCCAAAATTCGAGGCCGATCCTACCAATGTTGAACTTGCAAAGAAGATTGTAAACCTTCTTAGGAAGGGCAACAGCGACGAGTGCAAACTTTCCGACTTGTACATGCGCTCAGCGATTGTAATGTACGAAAACGAAAAGAGTTCGTCGGCTGCCCATGCAATCGGACAGGCATATTTCAAGCGTGGCGAGTCGTCGAAGGCCGAACAGTACTACACCGAGGCAATATCGCTTGAGGAAGATGCTTCGAAGAAGGCAGATATGTACTATGAACTTGGTCTGTTGTACTTCACCAGTATGAACAATTACGCAAAGGCACGTCAGGCCGCTCGCAATGCCCTGTCGTCAGACCCCAACTGCGGAAAGGCATATATGCTGATAGGCAAGGTTTATGCTGCTGGTGGCAAGGATTGTGGCGAAGATGCATTCCAGAAAAAATGCCTCTACTGGCTCGTAGTTGACCAGTTCCAGAAGGCAAAGAATGCTGACCCGTCGGTTGCTTCTGAAGCAAACCAGTTGATTGCAAGGTATTCGGAACACTTTCCATCTGCTCAAGATGCATTCTGGGTTGATATGAAGGAAGGACAGACAGTTACTATCGGATGCTGGATTAACGAAACAACCACTGCTAGGTTTATAAAGTAGTGTCCGACTTAAATAAAATATTTTTAAAGACAGGTATCGTGCTTGCAATTGTTGCAAGTACGATATTTGTTTCATGTAAGAACGACATCGACAAGGTAAACCTGCTGACAACGCGTACCAATATGCCAACTTTCTCGGTTTTTGGATTCGAGACGACGTACAGCGATTCGGGCAGGGTGCTGATAGAACTCAAGGCAAAGGAGTTGTCAAGGTTCGAGGGCAAGAACATAAAGTACGACGAGTACAGGTATGGCTTGAATGTTAAGTTCTTTGATGATTTCGGCGATGTTTCGGCTACCTTGAAATGTTCGTATGCAAGGTTTCTGATAGAAAAGGAACTGTGGGAGATAAAGTCGGATGTGGAGGTCGACAATATAAGCCGAAACGAAAAGATTAATACCGAACTGCTGTACTGGGATATGGCCAGGGAGCAGGTGTATTCCGACAAGTATGTTAGGATTACAACGGAAGATGAAATATTGACCGGCGAAGGTTTTGAGTCGAATCAGGACTTTTCGGAATGGAAGATTTTGAAACCCGCAGGTGTAATAAGCATAAAGGATGAATAAGAATAAAATTTTTAAGATTGTAGTTGAATGCCTTTGGCTGCTGATGGGCGTATTTTGCCTAGGTGCCGGCATTTATTATCAGACTAAATACGATGAGGTTCCCAATGTGTGGATCTTCTACGCAATGGCAATAATAAGCGTTGGAATGTTCATTATGCGCTTTATGCAGCGTCGTAATGAGGAGAAGCGCGAACAAAGGCGTAACGGAGAAAAATAATGGTAAACTGGATTATCATAGTGCTTGCGCTTGCATTCTCGGCTTTCTTTTCGGGGATGGAGATTGCCTTTGTTACATCAAACCGGCTGAAACTTGAAATTGCCACGAAGAAGGGCGGTTTCAATTCGCGGATGCTTGCTCTGGTGACAAAGAACACTTCGCAGTACATTTCGACCATGCTCGTTGGCAACAATCTTGTCAATGTAATCTACAGTATCTTTATTGCAAAGGTACTTGCCGCGCCTCTCGCTCCGCTTGGAAACGATATGCTTATTCTTCTGCTGCAAACCGTAATCGCTACGGTAATAGTGCTTTTTGTGGCTGAGTTTCTTCCGAAAACATTGTTTCGTATCCTTAGCGATTCGGCATTGAAGACATTTGCCGTTCCTGTTGCTTTCTTCTATTTTCTGTTTTATCCAATTGTGGTGTTCTGCGTGTGGATTGCGCGTCTTATAACAAGGATTTTCGGTGTTAGAATCGATGACCACCAGAAGGAATATATTTTCAGCAGGGTAGATATAGAGGATATAATCGACAGCAGTACCGAATCCCATTCGGCAAAGTCGGCGCAGGAACTTCGCATTTTCCAGAATGCAATGGACTTTTCGTCAATAAAACTTCGTGAGTGCATAATTCCTCGAAACAAGATTCTTGCCGTGCAGGTCAACGATTCGGTGGAGGATGTCCGCAAGATGTTTGTCGAGACTGGACATTCTAATCTGTTGGTTTACAAAGAAAACGTAGATGACATCATCGGTTATGTGAACATTAAGGATATTTTTAAGAATCCGCAGAAACTTCGCAACATAATGCGGCAGATTTTGGTTGTTCCAGAAACCATGTCGGCAAAGAAATTGTTTGGTCGCCTGATTACTACAAATCGAAGCATAGCCGTAGTTGTTGACGAGTTTGGAAGCACATGTGGCATTGTGACTGTGGAGGATATTCTTGAGGAGATTTTTGGCGAGTTTGAGGATGAGCACGATTTGCATGAGTTGTCGGTTGTGGTCAACAAGGACGGCAACTATGTTATGTCTGGTCTAGTGGATGTTGAAACTTTCAACGAGGAATATGGTTATTCGCTTACTGAATCGGATGAATATGAGACTATTGCCGGATACATAATGTATTTCTCGGGTAATTTCCCCAAGATGGGTGAGATTGTAACGATAGAGGACAACGATGTTTCGTATAGGTTCAGGATTCTGGAAATCAAAGGTACAAAAATCGTAAAGGTGATGCTTTATGCAGAATAGGCTATTTTCTGGCAAACCTGTCAACGTGGCAATATATGTATTGTCGTTTGTCGTATTTATGGTTACTGCTGTAGTCAACTACGGGTATCATCATGCCGACGAATTGTTTCAGATAATCGAATATGCAGGAATAAAGGCCGATACATTCACCCCACTTATAGCATGGGAATACGATGTGCAGATAAGACCCATGCTCCAACCAACGATATGTCTTGGGTTCCTGAAATTTTTTGAATTGATATCGTTGACCGATCCTTATGTGCAGGCAATGATCATGCGCATTTTTGCCGCAATAATTTCATATCTTGCAATAGTAACGTTTGTAAGGAATACTGCAGATAGAATAAAGAGCGAAAAACTCATGACTGTATATCTCGCAGCTTCGCTGTTGATTTGGTTTATACCTTATATAGCATGCCGGTTCTCGTCCGAAACGTTTGGTGGTGTGTTCCTTTTGTTTGCAATGTCGATATACTTCTCGTCCAAGGACGATGTTTGGCGTAAGGTGCTTTTAGGAATATGTCTTGCCTTGTCGTTCATTTTCCGTTTCCAGATGGGTTTGGCAATATTTGGTTTTGGACTTTGGGCATTGCTGATAGACAAGAAGCGGTGGAAATATTTTGTTGTGCCTGTATTGTCGTTTGTTGTTGCCTATGCATTGCTTGGTGTTGGCGTTGATAGCTGGTTCTATGGTGGATTTGTATTCACTCCATATAAGTATGTGGTAGTGAACTCTGAAATCAGTGCTGATTGGTTCGGTTCGTCTCCATGGTGGTATTATCTGGACAATTTGGTGTCGTACCCATCGTATTTTGTAGGTATTCCTTTGGCTGCGGCAATAATCTATCTGCTTGTGCGTAACCCTAAGAACCCGTATCTGTGGTGTCTGGTTCCATTTTTCGTTGCACATTCACTGATAGCGCACAAGGAAGTGCGTTTCCTTTTCCCTATGGCCTTACTTGTACCTGCAATATTCATGTCGGTTATTGAGCGCTTAGATGAGAAATGGGCAGGGGAAAAACCGTGGAAACTTACATCATACATTTTATTGTCGCTTTTTGCATTGGTTAACATAGTCGGATTGGGGGCTAATATGTCAAAATCGGCTGGTTACCAGAAGTTTTATCTTGCCAAATACATAAACGACAACCTTAAAGATGAGCAGGTGAATATTATTCATGGTCCCGATTCTAACCCGTACGGACCTTTTGGGGCAATTAGTGGTTTTTATAAGAATGAAAATGCAACAATGCATAAGTTTACCAATATATATGGTATCTGGTATTTGCTTAGGGCCGATGCGGTAAATTTCTTTACATGCAGGAAATGTGACTTGGAGAAAATGGTATGCGTTGGCGAGTTTGCTGGTAGAAATCCATTTGACGTGCTGCGCGAATTGGGTTTCGAGTATCAGTCGCAGTCGATTCCGAAATTCACCGAAAAACTATGCGAATATTATTCTGGCTTTGATACTGGTATGGTTCTATATGTTTTCAAGTATGTTGGAGACAAATATGGATTTGATAAAACCAATTTCAAGAAGGCAGTTTTTTATTATAACGACTGCGAAAATTCGGAGTGGGGGCAGTCTCAAACCATTACTTCCGAGAAGTATTATTCGGGAGGTCATTCTTCGGTAGTTTATTTTGATAGTCGCTACGGAGTAACGCTTGAAGATAGTATAAGCAAGGTTTCGTGGGCTAAAAATCTGTCGGTGGTATTGCAGGTTTACCAGACCGAAGAGATTCGTAATCCATGTCTCGCGTTTGAAATAATTGACGATACAGGCAAAAAAGAAAAGGTATGGGATTCGCGGAAGATAATTGACAAGACAAAGCGAACCTATGAGTGGGTTAATGTTGTGATGGATTTCGAACTCCCCGAAGATTTTAGCGAGTATACCAGTTTCAAGATATATCCGTTCAACCCGATAGAAACTCCTGTTTATTTCGACGATATTTTTGTTGTTTTTTATTGATAACAATAAAAAACGAAAGGCCGTCATCGCGACGACCTTTCTGCAAAGTATTGTGTCGTTACATTATTTCTTTCCCTTCATCAGTTCAACAAACGGGTTGAAGTAGTTTTCTCCCTTTTCGGTAACGCCGTCAAGACCTTTACCACCGTTTTTCGGACGTTTGATGTTTGCAAAGATACCTTTCTCCAATGCTGTGAACAGACCTTCGTCAACCATGTGTTCCAAAAGTTTTGTTGCATTGTCGAGTACTTCGGCAGCACGCTTCCTGATTATGCCGTTTTCCTTGAATTCAACTTCTTCGCCAATGCTCTTCATGTTGTTGAAGATGTACTTGGCGTTTTCAATCGAAAGGTAACGGTCGCTCATGAACGGCGTGTGGATTGCTTCGGTTGGCATACCGAGAAGTTGCAAACCTTGGTGTGTCCATATACCTATGATGTTGAACAGTGCATCCTGAAGGTGACCACGGAAGATGTTACCAGTCATGAATTTTGTAGGAGGCATGTATTTCAGCGGTGCCTTCGGGAAAATCTCGCGAATCATCTGTGCCTGAGCAAGTTCGTAGAGGAATCCGTTTTCAAGTTTTGGATCCATTTCGAATGCATGACCAAGTCCCTGCTGTTCTTCGGGAAGACCTGCCAACAGAGCAAGTTGCTCGTTGATAAGGTCGGAAGCAAGTACGGTGTGTGCTTCTTCGTATGCATCGGCGGTGGTGAGGTAGTTGTCCTCGCCTGTGTTGATTATAACGCCTGCGAAACCATTTATGATTCTTGAGAAGTACTGGTCGATAAGTGTGCGCTGCATATTGATGTCGCGGAAAAGGATTCCGTAGAGAGCATCGTTAAGCATTACGTCAAGACCTTCGAGAGCACCCATAGCTGCGATTTCGGGCATACACAAACCGGAGCAGTAGTTGCAGAGGCGGATGTAGCGGCCAACTTCTTCGCCAACCTCGTCGAGTGCCTTACGCATGATGCGGAAGTTTTCCTGTGTTGCGAATGTTCCACCGAAACCTTCGGTTGTTGCACCGTAAGGAACATAGTCGAGAAGACTCTGTCCTGTTGTTCTGATAACAGCGATAATGTCAGCACCCTGACGAGCACCAGCTTGTGCCTGAACAACGTCTTCGTAGATGTTACCTGTTGCAACGATGATATATAGGTAAGGTTTGCTGCCTTCGCCAATTGTGTTTATGTAGTTTTCACGGCGCAGACGGTTGCCTCGTATCTTTTCAATAGTAGCATTTATTGTAGGTTCGAGTGCTTTTTTGATTTCTGGCATTGGGTGAATAGGGAGCTTGGAAATGTCGAGCTTGCCTGCAGAAATCTGTTCGGCAATTTCCTGAGCCGACAATTTTGTTTCGACCATGGCATTGCCAATGTAGAACATTACGCCTTGGTTCAATACACCTTTTGCCTTGAGTTCTTCAACCACAACATTTGGTAGCGGAACATCGTTGCTGTCGATGCCATCTATTCCGAGCAATCGGCATAATGTCCTTTCTACTGCTACTGTGGTGTAGTTTTCAACGAAATCCTGTACTTGATTGGCAATTTCTCTTGCTTTTCCTCTTGCGTATTCAACTTTTTCGAAGTCGAGACCTACTTTGCTGGTATTCATATTTAATATCGTTATTAACTTGAATTATAATTTTGCAAAATTACAAAAAAATCCAATTCGGCGAGCTGCTAACAAAAAAACTTGTTGTTGTATCAATTACTTTATCTCCTTGTACACCACATCGTACAGACCATTGATAAAGTCCCTGTTGAACCCAAGATTGTAACGGTAGTGGGTTTTCTCGTAAAATTCGTCATATTGCTCGAATGGAACTAATGCAAACTTTTTCATGTCGTAGTTGAGGTGGTTGACAATCAAATGGTTGGTTAGGTCAGAAAATTCTACCTTGCCGTTGTCGAACCAAACTTTGAATTGCGACAGAAGTCCGACCTGATATGCGTTGTCGAACGTTTCCTGACCTTTTGGGGTGCGGGCAATGTCGTCGTCTTGTGAGGCAAAGTTGCCAAGCGAATAGTAAACCAATGTTTTGTGTTCGTCGCCGATAAATTCAACTGGTTGCACCGAATGGGAGTGGCTGCCATAAACGATGTCGGCGCCGTTTTCGTTGAGAAATTTTGCCATTTCCTTCTGCTCGCTATTCGGTTCAAAAGTAAATTCAGTACCCCAATGCATCATCACGATAAGCACATCAACTTTCGGTCTTAATGCTGACATTTCCTTGGCAATTAGATTTTTGTACTCATCGGTAACTTTGCGGGTTTCGGGATTTCTATAAAGTCCAACAAGGTTTCGGTATTGTGTGGGGACAATCTGATTTGTGCTTAATGTGTAGGCAAGAAAACCGAACTTTATACCGTTTTTCTCAACAATGCGGTTGGTGTTGCGGTCTTCATCGCTTCTGTATGTTCCGACTGTTACAATATCGGTGCTGTCGAAGAATTCGAGTGTTGAGTTGATGCCTTCAAGTCCTCTGTCGAAAGTGTGATTGTTGGCGGTTGACAGTACTTGCATATCGAGCGAAGCCACCAGTTCGCCGATGTAGTGCGGTGCGCAGAAATTGTAGTTGTCGCCACTGACCTTCATGCCATCGTTACCGATTACGACTTCCATGTTGCCAACGGAAAGGTCATCGTCCTCAAAGTATTTCTTTACAAGTTTGAAATAAGAATCCTTGTCGTAGCCATTGTCAACGGCGGAGAAAAACGGTGCCTCGAACAGAAAATCACCAACAAATGTCAGTTTTGCTTCACGAGGAGGTTGCTGAACCACTGAATCTGTGGTTTGCTTGTCGGTATTATTGTTTGCTTGTCCGTTCGAATTGCAACTGCACAATGTTGGCAGCAATGCGATTGCAATATAAAATATGGCTTTCATTGCGATTTAGCGTTTTCCTGCAATTCGGTTCAGACCTTCTATTGCCGGGTCGTAGTTGGTTTCGAGTTTTAGTGCTTTGCGGTAGTCTGCTTCGGCAAGTTGATATTGCTTGTTTTGTGCGTAAGCATCGCCACGCTTTACAAAAGTCTCGAAAGCGGTTGTGTCGCAGGCAATTGCACTTGTGTAGTAATTAATAGCAGTGCTATATCGGTCGGGTTCAATGCTTATGGTGCTGTACATGTCGCCCAAGTCGCTGTATGCTAGGAAGGTCCAGTACGATGCGCTGTCCATTTGTGCTGCTTCGATGTAGGTATCCTTTGCTTCCTCGTAGTGTCCGAAATTGCGAAGCGACCAAGCGTTCCAATATTTAATCTCCTGATTGTCGGGGAATTTGGATGTTGCGGTCTTGAAATATTCGAGTGCAATAGAATCGCCTAGTTCGGTATGACTTACGCCGATAAGGTTGTATGCCTCCCAGTTTTCATCGTCATATTCAACTGCTTTCTTAAACGCAGCCAGCGCATCCTGTCTCCATTTGCGTGTGTTGGCAGTGTCTGATTCGGTTTCTGATGCCTTGCGAAGGATTATGCCTCTTACAAAGTACGAATCTCCGTTTTGCAGATTGTTGAGTTCGAGGAACTGGATTTCCTGCATGGCTTCCTGGAACATACCGACATAGAGGAAAATTTTGGCGAGGTCGATGTGTGCTTGCGGATACGACGGGTAGCGGTTTATGCACTTGTTGAGCACTTCCTTTGCTTTCTCCGAACCATTGGGTTTAAACATGTAGAGACTTGCCAATTTGCTATAATATGGAGGTTTTGTTGAGTCCACCTTCATTGCGATTTCCATGTCGTTTATGGCTTCGTCAAGGTCTCCATTAATAAACTGCAGGTCGGAACGCTGAACAAAAAGTTCGGCATCGTGTGGATTCTGCCGAATCTTGTCCGACAACATTTGTATGCTGTCGGACAAAGTTTTCGGTTCGTTTTGTTCTCCGCTGTTGTTATTTCCACCATTTTCCTTGCAAGAAAAAGCAAGAAGTGTAAAAGCAAGCAGCAGAATTAAATACAAATAATGTTTCATTATTTTGCAGAAATCTTTTCTCTGATTTTGTTTTCGATTTCCTCTCTCATTTCTGGGTTGTCCTCGATGAGCTGCTTTACGGTGTCGCGACCCTGTCCGAGCTTGGTTTCTCCGTAACTGAACCACGAACCGCTCTTCTTGATGATTTCAAGTTCTACAGCCATGTCGATGATTTCACCAGTCTTGGAAATACCTTCGCCGTAGAGGATGTCGAATTCTGCCTGCTTGAATGGCGGCGCAACTTTGTTCTTTACTACTTTTACCTTAGTGCGGTTTCCGATAACGGTGTCGCCGTCCTTTAACTGACCTGTACGACGGATGTCGAGGCGGATGGATGCGTAGAATTTCAGTGCGTTACCGCCAGTGGTTGTTTCTGGATTGCCGAACATTACACCGATTTTTTCACGCAACTGGTTGATGAAGATGCAGCAAGTTTGTGTCTTGTTGATGGTTGCTGTGAGTTTACGCAGTGCTTGTGACATCAGTCGTGCCTGAAGACCCATCTTCGAGTCGCCCATTTCGCCTTCGATTTCGGCTTTCGGGGTAAGAGCGGCAACAGAGTCGATTACGATGATGTCGATTGCACCCGAGCGGATAAGGTTGTCGGCAATTTCAAGAGCCTGCTCACCATTGTCTGGCTGCGAAATGATAAGGTTGTCAATATCAACGCCAAGTTTTTCGGCATAGAATCTGTCGAAAGCGTGTTCGGCATCGATAATTGCTGCTATACCACCGTTTTTCTGTGCCTCAGCTATTGCGTGAATTGCCAAGGTGGTCTTACCTGATGATTCAGGACCGTAGATTTCGATAACTCGTCCGCGTGGATAACCGCCAACGCCGAGAGCTGCGTCGAGAGCAATCGAACCTGACTTTATTACTGGCACATTTTCAACTACCTGTGCGCCAAGCATCATTATAGAACCTTTACCGTAGTCCTTTTCTATTTTTCCCATTGCAAGTTGAACTGCTTTCAACTTTTCTTTTCTGATTTCTTCTGGTGTTTCTGCCATATCTGTAATTTTTTTTATTATTCTAATACTTTGGTTATCTGTTCTGTGTGATTTTTTGTGTCAACTTTTGTGAACACCTCGTCAATGATTCCGTTTTCGTTTACGACGAAAGTTGTACGTATAATGCCGTAGTATTCGCGACCAGCCATTTTCTTCTTGTCCCATACTCCAAAAGCGTTTACAATTACTTTGTCGCTGTCGCTGATGAGGTCGAACGGAAGTGAATTTTTCTCGATGAACTTTTTATGGCTGGCAACCGAGTCGGTGCTAACACCAATAATTGTATAACCGCGCTTCATCCAGAAGTTGTGGTTGTCGCGCAAGTTGCATGCCTCGGCAGTGCAGCCTGGGGTGCTGTCCTTGGGGTAGAAGTAGAGAATGTATTTCTTTCCTGCAAGTTGTTCGCTGCCAAAAATTTCATCGTTCTGGTTCTTTCCGCTGAACGATGGCGCTTTGTCGCCTTTTTTCAAAGTTATCATTGTCGTGTGTGTTAAAACTACAAAATTAATTTCAATTTTTTGTCTTTGTGCTCGTTGTTGCAAAAACTTGTTAACAAATTTCGGAAAGGAACGAAACTGTCGTAGATTGACAGTCCCGTTCCGTGCAATGCATTATGCCACAGCGATTTCCTTTTGCTCGTTCTTCGACATGCAGACTATCTCGCTTGCGAGCACTTCGGTGATATACTTTTTCACCTTGTTCTGGTCTTCGTAGCTGTGGCTGGTGAGCTTTCCGCAAATCATAACTTCGTTACCCTTATGGCACGACGATTCGATTTTCTCAGCAAGTTTTCTCCATGCAACTACGTTGTGCCACTGCGTGTTTGTTCGTGACTGACCGTTCTCTGAGAACTGCTCGTTAATTGCGATTGAAAATCTTGCGACTTTTCCGCTTTTTGTGTCTCTTACTGTCGGCTCGCCACCCAGACGACCGATCAATTGTACGTGATTTCTTGAATCCATAGTTTTAAAAATTTAAATTGTTAATATTTTGTGTTCAATTTTTTGTTACCTTTGCAGTCTATTTAGGTTTTGGAATTGGAGCCAACGCGTTAGCAAAACAGTCTGTTCCAGAACCTTTGTTTTTATCGGAATAAAAACTCTTCAATATATTGCTGGCTGGGGTTTCTTTTATTCCTACAATCAATGAATAATTTATCCCGTTTGATTTGTGTATGTATGTCATTGTATTGTTTTCAACATTTAGATCACCGTTTCTAATAACATCAACAAAGTTTAATATCTCATTTGCGCTAACCTTGCCAATAATACCATTGTAGTGTTTTGTCAATATATGGACAACACCTTCTCTTGTATTATTGGTTGGAAGAATAAATCTTACTGTATTATCATATTTGTCGGTAACTGAAAATTTGTATGGCTTCCTTCTTCTGTACACAAAAGCATTGTATATGCGCCTTTGCTCTTCGTTCAGTTGAATGTCCCCAATTTCGTTAATGAAGTTCTGCGTTATTTTGTCTAGGTCGTTTGCCATAACTTGATTTTTAAATTATTGTATATTGTGTGTTCAATTTTTTGTTACCTTTGCAATCGTTAAAGTTTTGGAATTGGCACCACCCGTATTTTGCGGTTTACCGGCTGTTCCAGAACTTTTACTTTTATCAGAGTAGAAACTTTTTAAAACATTTCCACTTCCTGTTTCTTTTAGACCTACGATTAATGAGTATTTTTTGCCATTGGTTTCCTTTGTATAAGTCAAACTTTTGCCATCAGAAACGAAATCACCTGTTCTTATTACATCACAAAGGTTGATTATCTCCCATGCGGTAACATGACCGATGTCTCCATCGTAATGTTTTTCGAGAATATGAATTACGCCCTCTATTTTTTTGTCTGTATATAGCGTAAATCTTATGGTATTATCATATTTGTCGGTAACTGAAAATTTGTATGGTTTCCTTCTTCGGTACACAAATGCATTATATATGCGCCTTTGCTCTTCGTTAAGTTGAATGTCGCCAATTTCGTTAATAAAGTTCTGAGTTATTTTGTCCAAGTCGTTTGCCATAATTTGATTTTAAAATTGTTGTATATTTCGTGTTCAATTTTTTGTTATTTTTGCAGTCGAAGTACCGCCGCCACGGACGGTAGGCTGGCTTCCATGTGCAATGCTGGCGGGTGTTGATGGCATGGTCGCCGATTTAATGTAAACCAGCTTACCACTTTTTATCAATCTTTTTATTCTTCCTGCAGTTTTTTCTTGATTTGATATTGAAACTTCAATGCCTTCAATTAGATTAGTTACAGATGCAAAATAGTACACTCGACTGCCATCATTTTTTATAAACGACTTTATGTATATGTACGAATAATTGCGTTCCACTGCTTTTCCCGTTTTTGAAATACTTTCGCTTGTAACAATGATGTCGGGGGTCTGTAAAGTGGGTTTAATCATTCCAAATTTAGAATCACGGCCTTTATTATACATTTTGGCAAATTGATTGTCTCCAAGCTTTACTGTTCCTATTGGTGTTTGTATTTGTTTGTCAAGACCAAATTCCTTTTCCCATAGTTCCTGTGTTAGAGTATCTGGATGTGTATATGTTTCTGGATGCTGCTCAAGATACAAAAGCACATTATCTATTTGTTCTTCGGATAGTTCTATGCCAAATATGTCTATCATTTTTTGCTACTAGTTAAAATTCTAATTGTTGTTTTTGTTTGCACTTACATATTTTTGTAGTACCTTTGCAATCTCTCCACAAGGATGTGGTGACGTAGTTTTACTACCAGGGACCGAGTTAGATGCAGCATCCTCTTGGAGATTTTTATTTTTACGCCACATTAAACTCCTTTGCCAAAGCTTTCGATTCACAAACAACATCTTCTGCCAGAATCTCGCAGCTATAATTACTATTACCGAGCACGTCGCGGTTCTCGTCTATTATCCATCTACCGCAGATGCGTATCGTATCGCTAATGCGCATACCTGAATGGAGCAGAGTTTCGGCAGTGTCGCCAAGGGCGTTTACAGTATACCAGTGTGTGTGCTGCGAGTACATGTTATTGTTTATGTGCCTGTCTGTAACTGCGATTACAAACCTCACGAGCTTGTGCCCGCACATTTCGTTTACCAATTCCGGAACCGAACCGATTCTTGCTTCAATTTCTATGTGTCCGCCTAATTTCATAGTCAAAAATTTTAAACGTTAAACATTTCGTTCGGACTTCGTTTCGAAATCCGCTGCAAAGGTCTGGCAACCTTAAAACACAAGTCGGTTTTTAAACGTTTACTTTCGTTTATTAGTCGTTTCTTGTCGTTTATACACGGATATGTGTCTGATTGGAAATGTGTTGGTGAATATGTGGTAATAAAAAAACGCCAACTCAACGAGCTGGCGTTTTTTTCGGTTTTTTGGTATTTGTTTTATCCGTTAATTTTCTGGTTTGCGATTTCCATCACTTCCTTTTCGATTGCCAAGGCGCGTTTTTCAATTTCTTCGCCTTTCTTCAGGATGTCGGCAACAAACTCCTTGTCGTTGTACGACTTGCAGTTTATCTTAACGTTAAGGAATGCACCCTGAACGGCCGACCTTGCTGCTAATGCGCCTACGCCTGCATCGCTAATTGATGCTTCAAGTCCGTTCTTTGCCATTTCGAGCATCACTTGCATACTGTCGCAACTTAAACTCATGGTCTTGAATGGTATTTCAATAGCGAACTTGGTTGCATCCTGTATTGCCTGTTTGCGACGTGCTTTTTCCTCGTCGTTCGACTTTGGCAGACCGAATGCGTCCATAATCTTGTTGAACGCGTTGGTGTCCTCGTCAACCATCTTCAGAAGTTCATCGTGGTAGTATTTGCCCTTTTCTGCCCAGTCGCTATAGATTTTCCATGTATCGTCGTTGCGGTGCTTGAGGGCGGTAAGATTTGCTACCATTGTTCCCAATGCTGCACCGAGCGAACCCATATATGCAGAAATAGAACCTCCACCAGGAGCAGCAGCTTCAGATGCTGTAGTATGGCAGAATTTTACCAAGTCCATGTCGATGAGTTTCGGTTTGTTGTCCTCGAGCATGTATTCAATAACGTTCTTCTTCGGGTCGAATGGTTTAACATCGTTCAAACCGAGAGAGCGAACAGCAATCTTAATGAGTTCTTCGTCGGATACACCAAGCGAACGACCTTGTTTCTGGAGGAAGTAGCGACCTGCATCGAGCAAAGTCTTAAGTGGTGTAACACCTACAAGTTCCGAACCTGTTACGCGAATTCCGTGAGCAGCAGCGCGTTCGCAAACTGTGTCGAATGCAATGTGCAGAGGAGTAACATCAATATCGGTGAGGTTCATTGAAATCTGGGCTATACCATATTCCTCAATGTACCAGCCGATTGCCTTGACTGATTTCAAAAGGCCGGGAACGTATACCTTGTTGCCGTTTTCATCAAGAACTGGCTTGCCGGTTACAGGATGACCTTCGCGCTTTACACGACCACGTTCGCGAACATCGTAAGCGATTGAGTTGGCCTTGTTTACCGAAGTAGTGTTCAGGTTTACGTTGAAAGCAACGAGGAAGTTGCGTGCGCCAACTGCTGTTGCACCAGTGTGCATTATGCTGTCGTTCCATTCGCGCGGACCGAAATCTGGATGCCATTCTTCGCTGCCGATGCGTTTTGGCAGTGCTTCGTATTCACCCGAACGGCAGTTTGCAAGGTTGCGGCGCTTTGGTTCGAATGCTGCACTTTCGTAGCAATAAACCGGTATCGAAAGTTCTTCACCGATGCGCTTTGCAAGTTTGCGGGCATATTCTACGGTCTGTTCCATAGTGATGTTCGATACTGGGATGAGCGGGCAAACGTCGGTAGCACCGAAACGCGGATGTGCGCCGTGGTGTTTGCTCATGTCGATGAGTTCCGATGCCTTCTTTACGGCAAGGAATGCTGCTGTGCATACATTTTCGGGTTCTCCGACAAAAGTTACAACTGTGCGGTTGGTGGCTGCACCCGGGTCAACATCGAGGAGTTTTATTCCTTCAACCGATTCAATTACATCGGTAATCTGTTTGATGACAGCCATATCGCGTCCTTCACTGAAATTAGGAACGCATTCAATTATCTGTTTCATTTGCAATAAGTTTTTAAATTTGCGCAAAGATACAATATTATTTACGATTTACGATTTTGGATTTATGATTTTGATTACGATTGATGCAATAATTGCCTATTGTTTTTCGTTTTATATATAATTGTTTATATTTGCAATGAGATATTTATGTCTTTATGAAGAAATATTTGTGGATTTTAATATTGGTTCATGTTCTTGCCGTGCCTATATTTGCGCAAAGCGAACAAAATATAGTATTTCGGCATAACATATCTTTGCAAGTAAACCCATATTATCATCAGTTTGAAAATGTTATAAATCCATTTTGGAAAATAAAGAACGACCCTAGAGGAATAGTTGCAAATTTCAGGTACGGCTACAGGGTTCACAAGAATATTATTGTAGGTGGCGAATTACGCTACGAAAACGAAAAGTGGGAAATGAACCGTGTTATGTATGGCGACTACCCCGCAGACTATTGTAGCAAAGACAACAGATTCGACATTGGCGCGTATTCTCGGTTTTTTGTTGATAAGTTGCCTGTTTTCAAACCATTTGCAGATATAGGAGTAGCGTACAGGTACCAACATTCTTGGTTGGTCGATTATAAGCCCGGCAGTACTACTGAAATCGGAGAGTTCAACAAAAACAATTCAGATTTAGTAGTATATGTTGCAGCAGGATTTTCCTTTCTGATATGGCAGGACAGGTTTAATCTTGACCTTATGGTAAAATACAATATTCGCTATTCATTTCCGTTTTTCTCATGGAAAATCGGTTATAATTTTAACGCCAAATGAACAGACTTGCCGCAATATTGATTTCATTAGTTCTTGCCGTTCCTGTATTTGCGCAGAGCGATACCATAAAGTTGCGACCAAAGCAAAAGATTGAGTACCGCCACAACATTTCGGCACAATTAAATCCAACAGGTGATTACTTAAATCTGATGATTGCAAATCAGACCACCGAAAGCAACTATGTGAATTGGCATGGTGCAATCAGATACATTTATACTGTGCATCCCAATATTCTAGTGGGTGGTGAAATATCATATATGTCGTTTGAATATTATAACGCCGATTCGCAAAAGGACAAGACTAAACTGGAAATCGGCTATTGGGCACACGATGTTGGCGCATTGGCAAGGTTCATCTACAACAAACCAGAATGGTGCCGACCTTTTGCCGATATAGTAATAGGATACCGCAGGTCATACGCTTTTGGCAAGAGTTACGGACCTGATAGTAGCAGTCATCTATATACATACAATGAATTCCAGTGGTACGCCGCCGTTGGTGTGTCGTTCAGGTTCTGGGAAAACCATTTCAACATCGACCTTATGTGCAAGGCATCAACATTGAGTTTCGCAGATTACCGAAGGGTGACTTTCGGATGGAAAATCGGCTATAATTTTAACGCCAAATGAACAGAGTTGCCGTCATATTGATTTCATTAGTTCTTGTCGTTCCTGTATTTGCGCAGAGCGATACCATAAAGTTGCGCCCAAAGCAAAAGATTGAGTACCGCCATAACATTTCGGCACAGGTAAATCCTGCAGGAAGTTACCTTTCCCTTATGATTTCGAACATGACAACAAAAACCAATTTTGTGGAATGGAATGCAGCATTAAGATATACATATACACTACATCCAAACATATTGCTTGGCGGAGAAGCTGCTTATAATTCATACAATCATTTCCCAAATGATTCTAAGAATCAGAACGAAAGGGACCACGGTTATTGGGTACATTATTATGGACCGATGGCGCGATTCATATACAATGGATTGAAATGGTGCCGCCCTTTTGCCGACATAGAACTCGGATACAGGCGACTATATTGGTTTTGTGATGATAATATTATATCTAATACGGATACATTCAAGCCTACACAGATGTATATTGGCAATACTTTCCAGTGGTATGCTGCCGCTGGGATGTCGTTCCGATTTTGGCAGAATCATTTCAACATAGATGTGATGTTTAGGGCATCAAACTGGTATTTTATCAATGGAAAATGGGATGTAACTTGGAAAATCGGGTATAACTTCAATTCAAAGAAATAAATGATATGCCCGAAAAGTGAAAAATGTGTTCGTTTCAAAATATCTTGTGCAATATTATACCTATCTTTGCGTTGTAAAAAAAAACGAGGGAATGAAACGGTTGGTCATATTGATTTTTCTAGCAATAAGTTGTGTGGCGTTTGCACAGCAACCTTGCTATTTCTGTGATTCCATGCCGCCCTACAAGCACAGCATCATGTTTCAGTTTAACAGAGCATTTGATGAGTACAAAGATATTTATGACTATTTTACTCATGTTAGTTTCGAAGATGGATTGCCCCAAAACTATTATGCAAACCTACGCTATGGATACCGTGTGCATAAGAACATAATGGTAGGACCGGAATTGATGTTTTTTAGTCAGAAACGTTTTTTTTATAAGAAAATATTGCATGTAACAAGTTTTAAAGTTGGCGGTTATGCTCGTTTCATTGTAAACAAATGGCAGGTCTTTAAGCCTTACGCCGATGTAGGAATGTCATATAATTCTGTATATTTCAAGTATATTTTGACTGAAAATTATGTGCCGACAGACGAGGAGATACAATGGCTTCAGTCTGGCTTTTTGCATCACTTCGATGCTTATATAGCACCTGGCATGTCGTTCATGATATGGCAGAACCATATTAACATTGACCTCGGCATAAAATTTTCGCCATTTCGGAACAATGTAAATAGCAAGATGTTTGTTTTTACTTGGAAAATCGGTTATAACTTCAACAGCAAATGAAACTACGAATATATTTGTCAATTATAATACTACTTACATTGTTTTCCTCCTGCGACAGGGAAATCAACTTCGACTTCCCCGATGTTGAGCCCGCCATAGTAGTAAACTCTATAATAACTCCCGAATCGCCTATTAGCGTGAGTGTCTCCGCAGTAATGCCAATTGCGCCGGAGTCATATATTTGGGTGGCTGATACCGATGAATCTGGAAATATTAGTTACCTACAGATACCAAAACCAAAGTATTGCATCGAAGATGCTTCTGTATTGATATACGAGGATGGTGTGTTGCTTTGTTCGCTAGAATACGATGGCGAAGGTTATTATGTTTCGGACAGATACCCCAAAGTAGGTTCAACATATACACTAGTGGTAAATGCTCCAGGTTATAAGGAATGTAAGGCGACGACAACATTGTACAATCTGCCTGTGCTCAGCAATTTGAGTTTCTGCGACACGGTTTCTGTTAACGAAGAAGGCTATCCTTTGTCGAAATTAAGGTTTACGATTACTGACAATGATCCGAATCGTAATTTTTACGAGATGAGTTGCAGAGCAGTAAGCGATAAATATAATGTTGAATACGACTGGATCTCTTTCGATAAATCGCGCAATGGCGATAAGGTTCTTACCCAAAGCGAATGTTTGCCGTTTGATCAGTCATCGTTGCTTTTTACCGACGACTATTTTAGCAACGGCAGTTACAACCTTGATGTAGTATATAGTTATTTGCCATACGCGCCAATGGTGAAATACGACCTTGAGATCACTGTGAAGTCAATTTCGCAATCGTACTACGAGTATCGTCGTAGCCGTATGATGCAGGCGTATCAGGATGAAGGGCTTTTCGAGTGGCTTGCAAATTACGAGTCGCTATCTGCTACCCCTGTTGAAATATATTCAAACATAGAAAACGGATATGGTGTGTTCGCTTCATATTCCACAATGACCGATACTATAATGCGCAGATGAAAAATGTAAAGTACATATTGACATTGTTGCTCCTCACTGTGCTTTGCGGTCTGGTTTCGGCTCAAGAAGTAAAATTGTCGGGATATGTTGTCTGCGAAGGTTCGCGCGACCGTATTTCCGATGCCAACCTAAGCGACGTGTATTCGGGCAAGGGCACTTCGTCAAACGAATACGGCTACTACGAAATGTATTTCAAAAATGGTGACAGCGTACTGATAAACGTATCGCACGTTTCCTATACCGAAACGATGTTCGCACTGAAACTCACCAAAAACACGCATTTCGACATAATAATGAAGCAGGGGCATACCTTGTCGGAAGTTACCGTAATTGAAAGAGTGCCGATAGAAAAACGTCTGGAAGTGAGTACAATGCGGTTAACAGGCGAACAGATAAAATACATTCCTTCCATAGGTGGCGAGCCAGACATAATGCGAGCTTTCCAGATGATGCCGGGCGTAGGTGCAGGTAACGAAAGTCGTGCTGGCATAAGCGTGCGTGGCGGCGACTTCGGGCATAACCTCTACATACTCGATGGCACACCGCTCTTCAGTGTAAACCACATAGGCGGAATACTTTCGACCTTCGATGCTGACATCATTGAACGCGCAGACTTGATAAAGGGCGGATTCCCTGCCAATTATGGCGGTCGCCTGTCGTCGGTGATGGAGGTGGAGACTCGTAACGTGGAGGACATGACACGCGGAAACCTCACCATAGGTTTGCTCGACTGCAAACTGAATATCGGTGGTCCACTGAAAAACAAAAAGACTTCGATGCTGTTTTCCATCCGCCGCTTTATGTACGACCTCATAATGTATCCTGCTTCGTCGTTGCTGCTTGGAGACCAGAAATTGGCTTTTACATTCTGGGATTTCAACTTCAAGATAAACCATAAGTTCGACGATAAGAACACTTTGCGATTCGGAATTTACATTGGTGATGACATCTACAAAATCGGTAACGATGTTTATGGTAAACGCGATGTTTCGCGTTTCCGCATTTCTGGCGGCAACAAGATGGCTTCGCTGAAATGGGACCACAAGTTTGACGACCGAACCACCAGCCGCATAAATCTTAGCCTCACCGACTACCACAGCACGAGCCTTGCAAAGTTCAACGACACATATAACCACGATTCAATATCTTCTATAGTGTTCAAAAATGCGGTAAACATAATGGATGTCCGCCTTGCTGCCGACATAAACTGGAAAATGTGGGGGAAATCGGTGCTCCGTGCTGGAATTTCCGAATCGTTGTTCGTGTCGATGCCATATAGTACACGTGCGCGGAGTTATTTAAACGACTCGCTTGTGTACGAAGACAAAAAGCATGCATCTCACATCTATTCCAACGAAACATCGGCATATATTCTTGGCGAAATGTATTTCGGGAAATACGTATCTTCTAATATTGGATTCCGCATGGTGCACTATTACGATATTGGCGGCAAAAAGTCGTACTGGCAGCCCGAACCACGCGCTTTAGTAACGTTCAGTATTCCAAAGGCATTCACAATAAAACTGGCATATTCGCGGATACACCAGAACATACAATGCGTTACAGGCAATGTGATGAACATTTATGCCGACAGATGGATAGTTTCGACAGGAAAACTTCAGCCGGCAAAGTCAGACCAATTTGATATTGGCATCGCCCGCAGTTTCCTTGACGGAATGCTCGAAACTTCAATCGAAGCCTACTACAAGAAGATGTCGAACCTTGCCATGATGAAGCGTAACATTTCGGTTGAAGGCATGACCGAAAACATCACCGATCTCGACCTGCTTGCTACCGGAGGTAATGGAAAGGCAATGGGAATAGAATTTCTGCTAACCAAGACACGTGGAAGCCTCACAGGTTTCATGGGCTATTCGCTTTCTCGAAACCTAAGGCAGTTCGAAGGTATAAACAAGGGTAGGTATTTTCTTGCCGAAAACGATCGTACGCATAGTTTCAGCATTTCGCTCAACTGGGCGATAAGCAACAAGTTCTCAATTTCGGCAAACTGGGCAATAGCAACAGGTGCGCCTATAACCGTTCCCGTTGGATATATGTACAACGAAGACGGAAGGTTTTCTTATGTATATGATGAAATTTATAATTACAGGATGAAGCCTTATCATCGTCTCGATCTTGGTTTCAATTTCGTAAAGTCGCTGCGATGGGGTGAAAGAACTTTGACTCTTAGTGTAATAAATGCTTATAATAGAAAGAATCCATATCTGTACTATATTGATTATGGTGGCAATATGCATCAGTTAAGTATATTCCCCTTCATGCCAGCAATATCGTATAGTGTAAATTTCAACACTGCAAGTTTACTCGAACGCGGAAGACCATATTTGGAATCACGAAAGGAATTTCAGGAAATTTTCCACAGACATTCTATTGGTTTCCAGATAAATCCTTATCTCGGTGACATGAAATTCTATAAACCATTGGTTTTTGCTGGACGATACACCTACGGAATATTCGATTACTTGTCGGTAGGTGCGGAGTTCTCGGGTTTCTACGATAACGGAAAACTAAACACCAAAGTATCAAGGACTACATTCGATACCCGTTACGGACTGCTGTGCCGTGTAAAATATCCATATCTGAAATACTTCCATCCGTTCCTTGAAGTGTCGGCATATTACGGACATGTAAAAGAAGTAACTAAAGGTGAAAACGGTGTAGTTAAAAAGTCCGACTATTTCTCGGGATATGCCGCTCCGGGTATTTCGGTAAACATGTTCCGCAAGCGCATATCGTTGGATTTCTTCTATAAGTTCTCGCCACGCAAAATCATCGACAACAAGTATTATGTTATGACTTGGCGATTGAATGTGAACTTCTAACAGGTAAATATAAACAATATGGTGTGTTGTTATACACCACAAAAAAACAACAAATCCCAATCTTAACGATTAGGATTCGCCATCTATAAAAAAGATTTATTTTATTTTATTATCGAAGCAATTTTTTCGTGGAGTTTTGCAGCGGCTACGGCCTTTGTCTGAAGAATCATATTCTTTATGGCCTTGCCGTTGCTCTTTCCATGACCGATAATAACTGTTCCGTTAACACCTAACGCTGGGGTTCCGCCAACATTTTCGTAGTTGTAGTTGTCGAAGAACGGATCGTTTATTCCTCTCTGTCTCAGTATGCTGTATATTGATTCGGCATGCTTGAGGTAGATGTTTCCAACAAAACCGTCGGTAACTATAACGTCCACCTTGTTGGTGTCCGAGCAGTCGCCACCTTCGATGTTGCCTATGAAGTTAATGTTGTCAAGTTCCTTGAGCAGTTTGTATGTTGCCTTTGCTGTAAGGTTTCCTTTCCCTTCTTCCGAACCGATGTTCAGCAGTCCGATTCTTGGGTTTTCGATTCCCATTACATATTTGGCATACGCGCTACCTATCTGAGCATACTGAACCAGTACTTCGGGTTTCGGGTCAGCGTTTAGTCCAACATCGAGGATGAGGTTGTTGCCGCCCTTGTTGTTGGGGCATATCGACGACAGGCAAGGTCTGATGATTCCATCGAGGACACCCATTACCTGTGTAGCACCAACCATCATTGCACCAGTGTTGCCAGCGCTTGCAAATCCATCAATAATTCCCTGTTTGAGGTAGAAAAATCCCTTAACGATACCCGAATCCTTCTTTTCGCGGAAGGTCCTTACTGGGTCGTCGCCCATTGCAAATGTTTCGGAGCAGTTAACAATTTCAAAAACACCAGCATCGACGCTGCGATTGGCGAAATACTTACGGATGTACTCTTCGTTGCCGAAAAGGAACAACCTGTCGTCCTTGTCCAAAACTTCTAAAGCAAGGACTACACCGTCCAGAACGGCATCCGGTGCAAAATCCCCGCCTTGTATGTCAACACCAATGTTCATAGTTCATTATTTATTATTCGCCCTTTTGTTCGATAACGAGTTTACCTCTGTAGTATCCGCAGTTCGGACATACATGGTGGTACTGGATTGTAGTTCCGCAGTTTGAGCATACAGCCAATGTCGGGAATTCTGCTACGTAGTGGGTACGACGTTTGTTTCTTCTCTGTTTTGACGTTTTTCTTTTAGGATGTGCCATTTTCTTAAACTTTTAATTAGTTATTTATTATTTTTTAATTCGCGCAACGCTTCCCATCGTGGGTCTATTGCGTCTTCTGTTCTTTCTTCTGTTTCTTCGACCTTGTACTTGCCGAGCAGTTCCATCATCTTCGGGTCGCATGTGGGATTTCCGTTTGCATCATCCGGATGATAGTGTGCTATCGGTAGGGCAAAGTGCGAATATTCGTAAATGAACTCCGAAATGTCTATCTCGTCGGCATCGCGGCTGAGGGTTACGGCATCGCTGTTAGTGTCGAAGTTTGTCTCATCGCCGTAGTTGACCAGAATTTCATCGCTGATAGCGATTGGCTGGTCGTACAGTTCGAGGCATCTGTCGCAGGTCAACTTTACCGTTCCCGACATGTCGAAGTCCATAAGCAGCGAGGTCTTCCTTTTGTGTAAAGTTACCTTTACATCGACCTCTCCGCCCTTTATTTCACCCTTGTCATACGACTGGAAAAATGCATCATCGGCTCTAAAACGGAAGATATGTTCCGTTTCTCCGAGACCATCTAACGGGATAATATGTTGATTAACACTATCCATTCCAATCGAAAACATTAGAAATAAATTCGTGCAAAAATACAAAACAATTTGAAAAAGAAAAAGAAAAAAAATTCTTTGTTAATGTTTTTGGGGTTCTAAGTTTCTAGGTTTCTATTTTTAACTTCGTTGAGGGCTTCGCCGTTCTGGTTGTTTGAAATAGTTTAAGGTTGTTTAAAATGGTTTCATTTTGTTTGATGTTGTTCTATTTCCCCACCCATCATAAACTTGTAAGCAACATCAAACGGGCTTTAGCCCATTGAACCCCAGAAACTAAAAAGCGGAATCAGATGCTGAAACAAGTCCAGCATGACATTCCGCTTTTTTAGAAACGCCGCTGGCCCGGAAACCAGAATCTGCTTATCCTTTCTTCAGGGTTATCCTGAATGTTGTTCCTTTGCCTAGTTCCGACGACTTGACATATATCTTGCCTCCGTGGTATTCCTCCACAATGCGCTTTGCAAGACTCAATCCTAGGCCCCATCCTCTGTTCTTTGTGGTGTAGCCGGGACGGAAAACATTCTTGAAGTCCGATTTGCTGATTCCCTTGCCAGTGTCGGAAATATCTATGTCGACATGCTTTTCCGAATCGTACAGTTTTATCTTTATGGTTCCGTTGGTTCCGATGGCATCGACGGCGTTCTTGCATAGGTTCTCAATTACCCATTCAAATAGTTCTATATTGAGAGGCAGAAAAATCAGTCCGTGCTCGTCGATGTTGGTTTCGATATGTACGGTTGCTGGTATGCGTGTTTTCAGATATGTCACGGTGTTGTGGATGCACTCGGTGAGTTCTTTTTCGTGGAGATTGGGTTTGCTTCCGATTTTTGAGAATCGTGCGGCAATCTTTTCGAGTCGGTTGACATCCTTTTCTATTTCGCGGAACATCTCAGTCTCGCCATGCTCCTCGCGCATTATTTCAAGCCATGCCATGAGCGACGATATTGGCGTGCCAAGTTGGTGGGCGGTTTCTTTCGACATTCCAAGCCATACATGGTTTTGTTCCGACCTGCGCGACACATTGAACACCACATATCCCATTACTATGAATATTGCTATGAGGATTAGTTGTACATAAGGGTAGTACTGCAGTTTCTTTAGCAGCAGAGAGTCGGAATAATATATGGTGTTCATGACATTGCCGTCGGGGTCGGTGATGGCAAAACTTTCCTTGTCGTTGTTCCTGAATTCATCAAGCATTTTTTCTGCGTATTCGGTGTCTGCCATCTTCAGGGTGTCGAGGTTGCGGTACGATATGATGGTCTTGTTGTCGGCATCGACAAGGATTACGGGTATTGTCAGGTTGTTTTCGACCACCTCGAACAGAAATCCGATGTCGTCGTCGGGTTCGGAATTGATGAGCCCCTGCATTGCGTGCGACCACAGTTCCATGCGCTTGTACTCTTCCTGCCTTATGTCCTGTATCAGATTGTTTGTGTAAAGCAGAGATAGTACGAAAATCAGTGCGGCGAATGCCAGCAGCAGTATCTTCCATTTCCGGTCGTATCTGAAAACCTTGTCCATTGCCTATGCTTTAATGTCAATCCTAATTTGTGAATCTTGTCGCAGTCCGAGCAGGTTTTTCGCGCTTGCTCCGCGTATTGCTATTTCGAGCAGTCCAATCGAATTGAACAGGCAGACGATTTCTGCCATTTCCACTTCCTTGTACGAGTTGTAAATCTGCGTAACCTTGTACGAATGTGTGTTCAGCAGAATTTCAAACTTGTTGTCGCCAACGGTATTTTCAAAAATCTCCCTGTTGATATTCGATATTGCATTTCCGTACGAATCGATGTAGATGATGTTTCCGAGAAGTCCGCGAGGAGTTGTCTGTGGTGCTAGGTCTGTATATCTTGTGACGTCTTCGATCTCGGTTCCAAGTTGTCGGATGTTCTTGCCGCGAAGTATTAGTTTTGCAATTTCGGCGAAAACATTTTTCTCCATGAAAACACAGTCCTCGTTGCCGAGGGCTGCCACGTCAATGGCGATGACGAGTTCTGGTTCGTCCTTGAATATTATTCCTAGGGTTCCATTGTCGGTGCATATAAAATATTGCTTCATGTATTTTGCAACTATGACCTTCATGTCGCCTTCGGGTTCGCTGTCTACACCTATAATATGAATACTGCCTTCGGGAAAGTCTTCGACAATGCTTCCGAGTACAAATCCTGCCTGCTGCCAGTTGAAATGCTCGATGTTGTGTGAAATGTCGACGAAAACGGTGTCGGGTACCGATGATAGTATAGAGGCCTTTACTGCGCCTATGTAGTAGTCGCTGTTGCCCCAGTCGGTTGTTAGTGTAACTATTTTCGTCATTTCAGCAGCAAAAAATCATAACTATGCAAAAAAATGCTTTTCTTTGCCCTGCAAAAATATCAAAATTTATCGATGACCGAAAAAACTATTCTGATTGAGATTGAAGATTTGCAAAAATTCTTCGGTGTGCGCGACGAGAACCTTGTCTTGATAGTGAGGCATTTCCCGACTTTGAAAATTGTGCAACGTGGTGATGTAGTGAAAGTTGCTGGCGATAAGGAGGCAATAAGGGAGTTTGAACGCAAGTTGAACGCAATGCTCGAATTTTTTGGAAAGTACAACCGGATAGGGGCAGAGGAGATTCGCGAAATTCTTGGCAGCGAGACCGATTCGGTGAGCATGACCGAGGACAAGGACGTGCTTTTGTACAGCATAAGCGGAAAACCTATCCGTGCGCGTACCGCCAACCAGAAGGTGCTTGTGGAATGTTTCCAGAAAAACGACCTGCTTTTTGCAACCGGACCGGCAGGAACTGGCAAGACCTACACTGCTATTGCCTTGGCGGTTAAGTCGCTTAAAGAGATGAGGGTAAAGAAGATTATTCTTTCGCGCCCTGCTGTCGAAGCAGGCGAGAACCTTGGATTTCTTCCTGGCGATGTGCGCGAAAAACTCGACCCATACCTGCAACCGCTCTACGATGCTCTACTTGATATGATTCCTTATCGCAAATTGGAAAAGTAT
The DNA here is from genome assembly GCA_017651185.1 of Bacteroidales bacterium. Classification (GTDB taxonomy): domain Bacteria; phylum Bacteroidota; class Bacteroidia; order Bacteroidales; family ML635J-15; genus Bact-19. The sequence goes on from JAGCDJ010000021.1 coordinate 61,745, forward strand.
CTGGAAGAAAAAACAATACAGATTGCTCCGCTGGCATTTATGCGTGGCCGTACATTGAGCGATGCATTTGTAATTCTCGATGAGGCGCAGAATGCTACTTATACGCAGTTGAAGATGTTCCTCACCCGTATGGGAGAAAACTCGAAGTTCATTGTCACAGGCGACCTTACGCAGATAGATTTGCCACGAAAGTCGGAGTCAGGTTTGCTGTCTGCACATCGCATTCTTGGCAACATACCCGAAATATCATTCGTTAAGTTTGACAAGGGCGACATAATTCGCCATAAGGTTGTGGGCAGGATTGTGGAGGCCTACGAGCGAAGCGAAAAGGACAATGTTCAGCATGACGGAGATAAGTAGTTTCCATTGCTTGCATAAACTGCCCAGTCGAATAATTTTCCATAAATTTGCATTACTGCAACATATTTTTATTAACTTTGCTTCTTATTTCGTTTTAAATGGCGAAACGTTTTGTCATATTGCTGTTAGTTATTGCTGCGGGTGTTTCACGCGGTTTCGCCCAGTTTGATACCGATTTCTGCAACGATATTGATGATAAGAAACTGATTAAGTCGTTCCAGAAGGGCGTACAGTTGCTTAACGAAGGCAAAATGAATGATGCGGAAATTATTTTTGCCAAGATATTGGATGAGGAACCTGAATTTACCGAGGCGTGGGTGGCAAGTTCGGAAATAAACTATTCGAAGTACAAGAGCGCAAAGGACCAGAAAAGTCAGAACAATTACTACTCGCGCTATGTAAAGTGCCTCGAAAGCGTTGCAAAGACTTGTCCGTCGTATCAGAACTACGAGGTGTGCTATACGCTTGGCAAGATTTTTTTCAGTCACGACAAACTGGATGTTGCAAAGAAATACCTGTCGACATATACTGCTAACGCCAAAAAGGGTACAAAATACTACACAGATGCTGAAAGCACAATCCATTACATCGACCAGTACCTTAACCTAATCGAAAATCCTGTGCCGTTTGAACCGGTTGTGGTCGAAGGTGTTTCAAGTGCGTACGACGACTATCTGCCGCTCATTTCGCCCGACGGTTCGCTCGCTTTGTTTACAAAGGCATACATGAAGAAGGAAATACAGTCCATATACGGCGACAAGTACGTCGAGGAGTTTACTGTGTCGAAGGCATCAGACGACAAGGGTCTCGTATTCTCGCCAGGTGAACCGCTTCCATATCCGTTCAACACAGGTAAGAACCAAGGTGCAGCATCAATATCAATCGACAATAAGACCTTATTTATAACAATCTGCGAGTTTGTCAGCAGCAATTATGACAACTGCGACATATACATGTCGACTCGCGTTGGCGATGGTTGGTCTGACTTAAAACCACTAGGTCCGAATATAAACGGGTTGTATACATGGGAGAGTCAGCCGTCTATTTCTGCTGATGGCAAGACCTTGTACTTTGCGAGCATACGCGAAGGCAACATAGGATTCGACCCCGACCGTCCAACATCCGACATCTATTACTCTACAAAGGATGAAAAGGGCAATTGGAGCAAGGCGAAGAACCTTGGGGCAAAGATAAATACGCCCGGAAACGAGAAGTCTCCGTTCATACATTCCGACAGTCAGACATTGTATTTCTCTTCGGACGGGCATCTAGGAATTGGTGGATACGACATTTTCTTCTCGAAGTTTAGGGATGGCGACTGGACAACTCCTATTAATATAGGTTATCCCATAAACACCAAGAACAACGATTTGGGTTTTGTGGTGAACACGCAGGGAACAAAGGCATATTTTGCATCAAACAAGTTGAACGGCAAGGGCGGTTGGGACATATATGCCATCGACTTGTACAAGGAGGCGCGTCCCGAGAAGGTTTTCTTGGTTAAAGGTCAGTTGGTCGACGACAATGGCTATTCTATTGGCGAAGCAAAACTCGAAGTCAAGAACACGCGTACCGATGAAGTGTCAGAGGGAATCGTAGACTCGGAGACTGGTCATTATGCAGTTGCTGTGACTGCTGTAGACGAAAAGGATGACTTCCTTATGGTTGTTAAGAAAGAAGACTACAGTTTTACGTCTACGCTGATAGAACCTACCGAGGAAACCTTTGAAAAACCTATTGAGGTTAACTTCGAGGTGAAACCGATAGAGGCGGGAAAGTCGGTGCAGATAAACGACATATACTATGCTACGGCATCTTATGAAATAAATAATAAGAGTTTGGCGGTGCTTGATGAGTTTGCCGAGTTCCTGAAGACTAATCCTACGGTAAAGGTAGAGATTCGCGGACACACCGACAACATAGGCAGTGCGCAGACCAATATAACCTTGTCGAACCGTCGTGCTCAGGCTGTTTACGACTATCTGCTGACAAAGGGCGTCTCAAGGTCGAACATCAGTTACAAGGGTTACGGACCAAATATGCCAATTGCCGACAACAGGACCGAGGCAGGCCGTGCAAAGAACCGAAGGACAGAATTTTACATCTTGTCGAAATAGGTTGCCCGTGTTCTATTTTTTTGTAGATTTGTACCACTAAATTTTAATTCTTATGAAGTGTAAACTCGTCATTTTGATTATAGTGGCATCGATATTTATGTCGTCGTGCGCTAAAAACTACGAACAGAAGTCATATAACGAAGGTGTGAACATTATTCCTGTACCAAAGGAAATGTCGGTTGACGAAACCAAGCATTTTGTGCTTGACAAGAATACAGTTTTTGTTGTCAATTGTGATTCTGCTCGCAATGTTGCCGAATTTTTTGCAAAAAAGTTGAGAATTTCGACAGGATACGATTTCAAGGTTGAGGAAAACGGAGAAAAGAATGTCATAGCACTTGAACTTGATGCCAATGCTCCGATTGTACGCGAAGGTTACAACCTTTCGGTATGCGAAAATGGCGTGTCTGCAAAGGCATCATCTGCTGCGGGACTTTTCTATGTAATGCAAACCGTGATGCAACTGCTTCCTGCCGAAATAGAATCGAATGAAGTTGTGAAGAATATCGAATGGCGTATGCCTTTTGCCAAAATTTCGGATGAACCTCGCTTTGCATATCGCGGTGTGCATCTCGACCCATCGAGGCATTTCGTTGATGTTGAGTTTATTAAGAAACAGATAGATGTATGGGCGATGTACAAAATCAACACCATGCATTGGCATCTTACCGATGACCAGGGCTGGCGAATCGAAATAAAGAAATATCCAGAACTTACCACTGTCGGAGCAAAGCGCATCGAGGGAGAAGGGTACGAATATGGCGGATTCTATACCCAGGAACAGGCGAAGGAGATTGTTTCCTATGCAGCTGAACGTTTCATAACAGTAATTCCTGAACTTGAGGTGCCAGGACACGAACTTGCAGCAATTTCTGCTTATCCGTGGTTGTCGTGCAACAACGACACTGTAACTCCACGCATTGTATGGGGAGTTGAGGATATTGTGATGTGTCCGGGAAAGGAATCGACTTTTGAATTTCTGCAAGGTGTTATTGATGAATTGGTTGAAATTTTCCCTAGCGAATATTTCCATATCGGTGGTGATGAATGCCCTAAGGTTTTTTGGAAGAAATGTCCTTTGTGTCAGGCAAGAATAAAGGAGGAACACTTGGATGAAAATCCCGATCATTCGCCCGAGGATTGTTTGCAGAGCTATGTTGTGAAGCGCGTAGAGGCAATGCTTGCAAAGCATGGTCGCAAGATTATCGGCTGGGACGAAATACTTGATGGAGAGATAAATCCATCAGCCACAGTAATGTCGTGGCGAGGTGAAGATGGTGGAATTGCCGCTGCTCAAAAAGGTCATGATGTTATAATGACGCCATACAACGGTGGTATGTACATCGACTACTATCAGGGCGACAGCAAGATTGAACCTGTTACTATTGGCGGCAGTTCGAAACTCGAAACCACCTACGGTTACAATCCTATTCCCGACACTTTGGCAAAATTGGGGCAGGGCAAGCATGTGCGCGGTGTGCAGTGCAATCTTTGGGCAGAATACCTATATAATGACACCTTGCGCGAGTACCGCTACTATCCGCGTGCGTTGGCCTTGGCAGAGGTTGCATGGTCGCAATTGGAGAAAAAGGACTATGCCGATTTCTGCCGTCGCTTGGACAATGCTTTTGTACGCCTTGACATGCACAACATTACCTATCATATTCCGCTTCCAGAACAGCCAAAAGGTTCATGCAATTTCGTAGCATTTGTCGATTCGGCAGTGCTTGAGTTCACAACCTCGCGACCTGTCAAAATGGTTTATTCCATTGATGGTTCCGACCTTACGCCAAACTCAAAGGAATATACAGAACCTATTGTATTAAAGGAAAATACAATGGTAAAAATTGCCTCTGTGCTACCATCCGGAAAAATGAGCAAGGTGCGTGAAATTACAGTCGAAAAGCAAGAATATGCCCCATCTATTGAGGTAGCCAATGCAGTAGAGGGTTTGAAGATGCACAATGTTGCAGGAATGTTCCTTAATGTTGCCGAGTTGGAAAAGGCGACTGGCAAGGCAGAAAGGGATACTGTGATATCCAAACTGGTTGACATTCGCAGTGTGGCAAATTTTGGAGAACCGCTCAACGGTTATGATAACTATGCATCAGTCGCAGAAGGATATTTGCGCATCGATGAGGACGGCGTTTACTATTTCTCCACCGACAACGAGGAATTCTGGATTGATGGACAGAAATTAATCGACAATTCGGGTGAAGTTAAGCGTTTTTCACGCCACGACAAGTCCATTGCCCTTGCAAAAGGTTTGCATCCGATAAAGATTGTCTATCTGGGACACATCATCGGCGGTTGGCCATCGGTTTGGAACGATGGAAAGGTCGAAATGCGCAAATCTGGTGATGAGAAATTCGCGAAGATTGACGGAAGGATATATGTTGTCCGCTAAACACCCAACACGTCATTCCACAAAGCTGAACGAACCGACTAAGGAACGTGTCGTGTGAGTTCGCTTGTGCGGAATCTTCACAAGAAACGTTTTTCAACAGCAGATTACGGACAGCAGTCTTCACAACGCTCCCCGTTCCGTATCGCGTGTTACGACTAGCTTCCGAAATGACAACCCACTTTTTTCGCGGTTCGATTGAACGGTTGGCAGAGAGTCCGTTAGACAGGTCTTCTGTGAGTCATTTATACCTTCAATGTCTTTAGGTATTTCTTTTGTTCATCAGTAATCCTGTAACTTTCGATTGCCTTTTGAATTGACTTGTTGTGCGTCCATTTTTCGAGGCGTTTCTGCTCGATTATTGGCAAGGTGGCATCATATTGCTTGGCAAGTGCGGTTGCAATGTACCATGCGACCATCATCTTAACATAATATTCATCGTTGCGGATGCTGGCAACCCAATCAAGGTATTCGGGACGGAAATCTTCGTCAAGGAAATGTGTCATTAGCATTTCTATTCCAAAGCGAATGGTGTAGGTCTGTTTTGCCTTCATCCACCTGCGGATATCCTTAATTAGTCGTTCCCGGTTCTTTGCGAATGGTTTGGGTCTAAGCAGGTCGCAGGTTGCCCAGTTGTCGACGTAGGGCAGGAGACGGTCGATTTCGGCAATGCTACGGTCGTAGTCTTTGATTTCGGAAATTATGAAGCCGTGCAGGTTGTTTTCTTCGTAGTACCTATGAGGTATGTTTGTTATGAAGTCGTCTATTTCGGGATCTTTTGCAAGTTCCTTTGCAAGTTTCTTTAGTTTAGGTATGCGAATGCCGATTATTCGGTCCATTTCTATCCCTGGCATTAGTTTGGAATGAAATTCGCGGTAAGCAGTGTCTTGCAGTGCGAAAAGTTTTTCGTTGATCCTTGCGTTAATTGGTTTGTAATTCTTTGAGTAGGCGAAAAGTTCAATCGGCAGATGGCAATAGCCGGTTGGGTTTTTGTCCAAGTAGTCCTGATGGTACTCGTCCGCTGGGTAGAAATTTTTCAGCGGTGCGACTTCCACTTGCAAGGGCGCGTTGTATTTCTTTGCTTCCAATGCCATAACTTCTTGTATGACTGGTAAGTCCGATTTGTCGGTGTAATATATTCCAGTGCGGTAGCGTGTGCCGAAGTCTGCTCCCTGACGGTTTAAACTTGTCGGGTCGATGGCTTTGAAATACAGGCGCAGAATTGTACGCAAACCAATTATGTACGATTCGTATTTTATTTCTACTGCTTCGGCAAATCCAGTGAGGTCGGTGTAAACCTGTTCGTAGGTTGGGTTTTGTGTGTTGCCGTTTGCAAAGCCCACCTGGGTGAATGTAATGCCTTCAATTTGTTTAAGGTAATGTTCTGCACCCCAGAAGCATCCTGCGGCAAGATATATGCTTTTTTCCATGTTATTTCGTCTTTAGTGTTCCGTCATTGTTGAATAGGTCGCAGATGTCGGTTGGTTTTTGTAACCAGATTGTGTTAAGTCCGACTTCCTTTGCGCCAATGCAGTGCTTTTCGCAGTCATCGATGAAAAGAGTTTCGGAAGCGATGAGGTTGTGCTTGTCTAGTATGTGTTGGAAGATTTCTGGACTGGGCTTACGTTCGCCAATCGTGTAGGAGAAGAAAATTTCGTCGAAACCTTGACTGACAAAGTCGAAACCCGCTTCACTATTTAAATATTGTGTGAAATATTCGGCATTTACTACGTCGCTGTTGCTAAGGACGAATGTGTGGTAGTGTTTGTGGATTTTTGGGAACAGCAGTTGGTGTTCGCGTTTGAAATCTACAATCAGCGAGTTCCACACGTCGCAAATTTGTTCGTTGGTAATGCGGGTATTTAGGATTTCGCGGAATTCGTTACAGAACTCGTCGGTTGTTATCTGGTTTGCCTCGAAGCGTTTTGTAAGTGCGAGGTCATATACTTTGCGGTAAGGGTGTTCGCTGGTAATACCGAATTCGTGCAACCGTTTGTCGATGAGGTTGACATCGATTGTGATTATTGGTCCGCAGAGGTCGAAAATTATGTTTTTGATGTTGGGCATTGTTGTTTTGTTTTATAATTAACATTGGGCCGCTACGCGCGAAGCCATCAATGAAATTAAGGACTACAAATTTATACAAATCTTTCAAATACTTTTGTTAGGGTTGAAAAGATTTGAGAGATTTGCCCTATGGGGCACACAAAAAGAAGTCGCTGCGCGAGAAATCTTACAAATTTATACAAATTTTACAAATAAACTTGTCAAATCTGAAAAGATATGAAGGTTTTCTACCCTTTAGGGCGCTCATATTAGTTTAATTTTGTCTATTACACCTGTTTCTTTATGACGATGATACCATTCTGAATACAATCCGTCTGGACTAAAATTGATTAACATTCCATACGGCATGTGCGTAAGGTTCATATAATTCCATAGTTGACGGCGATGTGGAGTGTCAATGTGTGAGATGGCTTTTAATTCCACAATGATGCTTTCATCTATAACTAAATCCATTCTGTAATTCTGGTCGAGTTGTATATCGTCCCAGTATATGGGTAGGTAAACTTGTCGTTCCACTTTGTGTCCATCTTTTTCCAGTAAATATCTCAATGCCGCTTCGTAGGCAGATTCCAGCAAACCGTATTTGTACTTGTTGTGAACCTGCATAGCAATTCCTGTGATTTCATGGAAAAACTCGTACTTTTTATTGTGTTCTTTGATTAAATCCATTAATTTAATATGTATATATTTGTATATTATGTTGCAAAATTAGTGATAATAGCCTGAAATTAAATCCTACAAATCTTTGTTGCTTTTGATTTGTCAAATTTGAAAAAGATTTGTGAAATTTCTGCCCGTAGGGCACTCCAAATAAAGGAGTCGCATGCGCGAGAAATAATACAAATCGAGAGCGAATCATATAAATATTTGTTGCTTTGATTTGTTTGACTTGAAAAGATTTGAGGGATTTCTGCCCTTTAGGGCACTAAAAAAGTCTATGAGCTAAGCGAATATTATTTGTGACATTCGTGACATTCGTGGTTAAAAAAAAGACCCCGCACGCGGCGAGGCCTTTAAATTTTATCTTTATTGTAAAATTACTTTACAACATTGATCTTAACAACGCTTTCGTTAACCTTTACGAAGTAGGTTCCGTTTGCGAAGTTGCTAGCGTCGATAGTCTGGTTAGCTGCTGCATTTTCGATGTTTGCTACAACCTGACCAAGTGAGTTAACAACTACGATAGTAGCACCTTCTGCGTTAGCAACGGTGAACATATCGTTTGCTGGGTTAGGATATACAGAAACTTCTTCTGCAAGGTTTTCTTCAACTGAAGTAACTGCCAATGTAACAGGTATGCAGTGGCTGTTGTTTGTCAAATCAGGATCGTTGCCAGTGTATGAAACAGTCAAGCAAACATCAAATGTGCCAGAAAGACCAGCGTCAATCATTTCCTGAGCAGTCATTGTGTATGCGTATGGAGAAGGCAATAGGTTGTACCATCCACCTACTGGAATTGTATCATCACCAAGAGTCATAGCAGAACCACCATTCATCAATGATATTCCGTCAATTGTAAGGTCGAAAGTAACTGTACCTGATACAGCATCGTCATTACCATTGTTAGCGAAGAATGGCAACAAAGACAATTCATCAGTAGCAGAAGTTAATGTGTAAGAAGCTTGTGCAGCTGTCAACTGATTACCGGAAATACCGCCGAAGAATTTAACTTCAAAGTCTGATGTTGGAACATATTCGCCTGAACCTTGTACATAAATCTGGAAATATGGCAATACCCAGAAAGCTGCTACATTAGGTTGTGTGGTGTAGAAAAACATATAATATGCATCAATGTCAAGATAAGAATCGGTATTGTAAATCAAATATTGAGCATCGCTGAAATCAGAAATAGTCATATCGGGATATTCATCATTTTGAAGTTGCGTTGCAGTAACTTCTCCAGAAATTTGTGCACCCTTATTGCCTACAAGAAGTGATTTTCCGTTGCACTGGAGAACTACCCAGTAATTTGCATTTGTAATAGTGTAAGGTTCATTAAGTTCTACAGTTTGTTCACCGTATGATGTAGCTGTAAAATCTTGAGTACGAACAAGAGTTCCAAGTACTGTTGCATTGTCATCAGATGATGCAACATAACCGTCATTGATCAAATCTTCATTCATAGCTGAACCTTCATATATCTTGATTGTGAAGCTCATGCTTGTGTAAGCAGGATATTCGTCTGCATCTTGATAGTTGTAGAATTTAACCTTTGTTACCTGTTCGCCTGCTGTTGTTGCGCCTGCGAATGTTTCGGGACGCATGATAAGGTATTCGCCAGCTTCATAATCAAAATAAGTTGCCGGGGTTCCATTACCATACCATCCAGTAGCTTTTTCGTTAACGCTATTTCCATTAATCATAGGATTGTTGGAAATAGACATTGTCTTCTGTGCGAAGCACACACTACCTATTAATAAGGCAGCTAAAATCATGTAAAATTTCTTCATAACATTAAAATTTAAATTAATAATAAGTTTCTTTTAAAATTTGAACTGCAAGTTTAATAAAGTTTTCGATACGCGCAAACATTTTTTTGATTTTTTTGCTTGCGAAAATTTGAGATTAGAATTAATTGTTTGACTACTAGCTTGTTGTAAGATGTGGAGTGCTCTGAGGTTATTGTGCCTACCACGCATACATCACAGCATACCAGATTGCCACAAATTCCACCAATGTAAGCGCACCATCGAAATGGAACATAATATCGCTGGTGTAAACGGATGTGCCCTTGTACACCTTGCCATCGCGAATGGTGGCTATAATATCGCTGGTGTAAACAGATGTGCCCTTGTATATTTTGCCATCGCGGATTGTCATTACTATGTCGCTGGTATAAACAGAATTGCCTGCATACACCTTGCCGTCGCGTATGGTGTAAATCACATCGCTGGTGTAGACTGAGTTCGCCTTGTAAATCTTGTTGTCGCGAATGTTGCATACGACATCGCTCGAGTACACTGAGTTTTTTTTGTATACCTTGCTGTTGTTGAGGTTACAAATCACATCGCTGCTGTAGACGCTGGTCTTGTTGTAAACCTTTACGGGACTGATGGCAAACAGCGAAACGGAAAACAGCACGGTTAATATCGTTGAGATTATTGTTTTCATAGTAGAATGTTTTGGTGCAAAGATAAAAGAAATTTACGAATTATGATTTTGGGAATGAAAAATTCAATTGTGGTCATTCGTTAGCGACTGCCATTTTAGTTCAAGCGCAGCGCAGAACTTCCATTGTCTACGCCGAGCTAAAGGTTCGTGTAATTCGTGCTATTCGTGGTTTTTAGCTAATACTTCCGTAGTTTACCTTGTTCTTGTTGAAATTCCTCAAAGCAACCAGCAATAGTTCGTTTTCGGGTTTGGCAAGGTCTGGGTCGTCATCGAGGATTTCGTTGGCAATGTCGCGGACATATTGTATTAGTTGTCCGTCCTGACTTAAACTTGCCATTTTTAGGTCTATGGCAAATCCGCTCTGTTGCTTGCCTTCCATGTCGCCCGGACCGCGCAATTTGAGGTCGGTTTCGGAAATTTCGAATCCATCGGTGCTATTGACCATCGTGGATATGCGGCTGTAGGCATTTTCGGAAAGATTGGGCTTGGTCATCAGTATGCAATACGACTGCGAACTTCCTCGTCCGACCCTGCCACGCAGCTGGTGCAACTGCGACAAACCAAACCGCTCTGCACTTTCTATAATCATAACGGTTGCATTCGGCACATCAACACCGACTTCAATCACGGTGGTTGCAACCATAATCTGTGCATCGTTCTTTTCGAATAGTCTCATACCCAGTTCCTTCTGGTCGGGTTTCATTCGTCCGTGAACAACTGCCACATTGTAATTTGGAAGCGGGAATTCGCGCACAATGCGGTCGTATCCGTCCTCCAAATCCTTTAAATCCATATTTTCCGATTCGGATATGAGCGGATATACAATATATACTTGGTGTCCTTCTTGGATTTGCTGTCGCATGAAGCCGTATATTTTCAGGCGGTAGGCGTCGGTAAAATGCTTGGTGATAATCTTCGATCGGCCTTTCGGAAGTTCATCAATTACCGAGACATCCAAGTCGCCGTAGAGTGTCATGGCGAGTGTTCGCGGAATTGGCGTGGCGGTCATTACAAGGATATGTGGAGGCAATAGGTTTTTCTTCCACAACTTGGCTCTCTGCTCAACGCCAAAACGGTGTTGCTCGTCAATTACAGCCATTCCCAAGTTCTTGAAAACCACTGTTTCCTCGATAAGTGCGTGAGTCCCCACCAATATGTTTAAGCTTCCATCGCGAAGTGTACGGTCGATTTCGGTGCGTTCGCGCTGCTTGGTGGAACCAGTTAGCAGACGGATGTTTACGCCTATGCCATCAAGCATTTTCGACAGCGAGCGGTAATGTTGTTGTGCCAGCACCTCGGTAGGCACCATGAGGCATGCCTGGTAACCATTGTCGACTGCCATGAGCATGGTCAGTAGTGCCACAAGGGTTTTGCCACTTCCCACATCGCCCTGCAGGAGACGGTTCATCTGGCGACCGCTGCAAACATCGGCACGGATTTCCTGAAGCACGCGGGTTTGTGCTCCTGTCATCTTGAACGGGATTTTCTTGTGGAAACATTCTTTCAGGTAGTTGTCCCTGCTACGGTCGAAGACAAATCCGCGTACAGTGTTGTGGCGGTGTAACTTTGCCCTTTGTATGTTTAGCTGTATGACGAAAAGTTCCTCGAACTTTATGCGGTACTGCGCCTGACGGAGCATTTCGGTGTTTTCGGGGAAATGAAGTTCGCAAAGTGTCTTTTCCAATCCCAACAGGTTATATTTTTGGATGATATATCGTGGAAGAGTTTCGACAACCTTGCCGTGAATGTCGGGCAGGAGCGAACCAATGAGCGTCTGGAAAGTTTTGCTGTTTATGTAGTTGCTTTTCGACTGCTCGGTGGTGCTGTATTGCGGGGCGAGTGTCACCTGCGGTTTGCTTTGCCACTTCGACAGTTCCTCCATTTCGGGGTGTACAATGTTGATACGTCCGCTAAATTCGCTCGGCTTGCCAAATAATATATAGGTCTTGTTGCTGTCGATGCTTTTGCTAATCCAGTCGATGCCTTGAAACCAAACAATTTCCACGACACCAGTGTTGTCGGTGAATGTTCCGACTAATTTTTTCTTGTTGGCACCGATTTTCTGCAGTTCAAGACCGATAAATTTTCCTTTCAGCTGAATGTATGGCAGATCCTTGTTGAGTTCGGCAACAGAATAGAATCGGCTGCGGTCGACATAGCGGTAGGGAAAGTAATAAAGCAGGTCGCGGAAAGTACGAATGCCGAACTCCTTCTTGAAGATTTCGGCACGCTTGGGACCCACGCCTTTCATGTAGGTTATGTCAGTATCTAAAAAATCCGCAACCATACTCAGCGACAAAGAATTTTTCTAACTTTGCCACCGCAAAAATAATAAATTTTGAAACTGCCAGGCAACATATCGTATTTGCTAAGGTCGAAGGAGAACGAAAAACTTCCCGACGTATTCAACGAGTTCATTTTGGATTCGATGTTCCAGATGAGCAGTTTCGTTGATTGCTGCGAGTACCGATTGAATATGCTTGCAGATGATACAATGCTGAACGTCAGGGATTTTGGGACGGGCAATAGCGGACAGCGGAAAGTGAAGGACATTGCCCGCAGGTCGTCTACCGATGTGCGGTATGGCGGTGTCATGCAGAAAATTATTGATGCCTTCAAGGTGGAAAGCATACTAGAACTTGGTACATCTGTAGGAATAGGCACGATGTTTCTGGCTCGGACAAATGCGAAGGCGGAGGTTACGACCGTTGAGGGATGTCCAGAAACTAGCAAGTTTGCCAAATCGGAATTTGCAAAGCGCAAAATCGCCAATGTGAATTTCATAAACGATGACTTCGACCACCTTTTTGCAAGCAACGCACTGAAGGACCAGCATTTCGACCTTGCTTTCATTGATGGCAACCACACCAGCGAAGCCACAATCCGATATTTTGACAATATTATTAAGAGGTATAACAACAAGAAGTCAATCATCATCGTGGACGACATCAACTGGAGTCGCGATATGTATGATGCGTGGAAGGAAATTTCGTCTCGTATGCCCGATTCGTTGAGGGTCAACCTTTTCCGCATGGGAATAATTTTCAGTGGGTATGATTTTCCGAAAGCAGAGGTGAGAGCAGAGATTTTCAAATGGAATGAATAATGGACAATTGATAATTGACAATGGACAATTGACAATCCACACCCTCGGTGTCATGCTGAACTTGTTTCAGCATCTGAACAATTAACAATGGATAATTTGTAGGCTCGCAATGCATTGCGAGCCTACGGAATCAATAAACGATAAAAATTAAAAATTTTCAGTTGCATTTTTTTACCAAATGTCATTTGCTTGTGCAAATAATTCACTACATTTGTAGTTTATTTTCTATAATATTCAACATTACATATAATGTAAATTAATGTTTATGAAAAGAATACTGCTGTTTGTGACCATGTTTATTCTTGTTGCTGCCTTCATGGGTTGCCACAAGAATCCGCTGGACTATGGGAATGTAGGCGTACTGAACTTAAATCTGCAACGAGGCTACAAGACCATGAACAAAGGAGCGTTAGAGTCATTTGACGCCCGAGTGACAATTTATTACAGCGAAAATGATACAATTAGCTATAACTGCCGTTTTGTAGACACAGACGGCGACGGACTTTATAACAACGACCCGACTGCTCTCGATAACTTGTATGTCCGTAGAGAAGTTGGATTTTGGGTAGGCGTGTGGGCAGTGATTCAAGGCGATACGGTGACGGGAATGTCAGACCCGACCAATTTGCTGTATTTGTCGGAGGAGAATCCTTTAATTGATGTCTATATTGTGCTTATTTCTGGATATCCGCGCATTGTGTTGAACGCTAATCCAATGTTTGATGGCGAAAGTTTTATGCTTCATGGCGAAGTGCTTGAAGGTATAGAGCAGATAGAGCAATTCGGGTTCCTCATGAGACCGGGACAGCTCAGCGATGAAGAAAAGCGAATCTGGTCAAAGCGGGTTCTTACGCGATTGGATTTGGAAGAATTGTTTGCTTCTGATTATTATGGAATTGAAGGAATGCCAGTTGATAATGACGCGAATAAGTTTGTAGGACAAGTGGATATGGGCGAACTAAGCGGAGATGAATATTCGGTTGTGGCATTTGCGATGTTGCGTATGAACGATAACGATACCATAGAAAAAATTATACACAGTTCTTTCGCGACTATGAAGTTTTCGCTCGACGGAGTTTACATTGACGAACCATATTATAATGGTGATACTGTTACTCTTTACGCATACTATGCAGGAAGTTCACAAGTGAACGAATGTGGTTTTGTGCTTGGTTTCAGCGACAACGAACTTACCGACACTATGCCGTGCCGCTTAGATGGTGCTAGTTTTTCTTATTCGTTATACGGATTCCAGCCTAATACTACATATTATTTCAAGGCTTATGTAAAAACGGCAGATGGCACTATTGTAAGCGAAGAAACAGGGCAGTTCCAGATTACGGGAATGATACAGGAATTTGGCGTATATACCGAATCTGCCACCGAAATTACAGAATCGTCGGCAACCTTGAACGGTTATGTTACTTCTACAGATGGCGTGCATTACTGCGGTTTTATATTGAATATGGGAACTTATAATGATACCATAATGGTTGAATCATTTGCTGGTGGCAGTTTCTCCTATCAGGTGTCAAATCTTACTGCTAGTACAACATATTACTATCAGGCATTTGCAATTAGAGACGGCTGGGATTTCGGTCAGGAGGTGTCGTTTGCTACAGCGAATTCAGGACAACAGGGAACTTCCTATAGTCAGCCTACAGGTAATATGGATGGTTACGGCTATGTTGATTTGGGTTTGCCAAGCGGTTTGCTGTGGGCGTACTCCAATATAGGAGCAACCAACCCCGAAGACTACGGAAACTATTATGCTTGGGGCGAAACGGAACCGAAAGAAACCTACGATTGGAGTACTTACCGTTATTGCAATGGTAGCGACTCTACTCTCACAAAGTATTGCAACAATTCAAGTTATGGTAACGAAGGCTTTACCGATACTTTGACCATTTTGGAAGCAGATGACGATGCTGCTACTGCAAACTGGGGAACAAACTGGCGAATGCCTACACTGACGGAAATGACGGAACTGAGAGATAATTGCGATACTACTTGGACTGCGATGAATGGCATAAATGGAATGCTATTTACAAGCAGAACCAATGGTAATTCTATCTTCCTGCCCGCTGCTGGTCTCTATATCTACGATGCCGGTTCCTACGGCTACTACTGGTCGAGTTCGCTCTACTCAGGCAGTCCGGGCAACTCTATAGAGCCGTACTACGCGTGTTACCTCAACTTCTATTCGATCTATTACTACATGAGCGCCGACAATCGCTACTATGGGTTAACTGTGCGCCCTGTCTGCGTGTCCCAGAAAAAATCTGTTCTCCCCCCAAAGCGCGCAAAGTAGCGAGAGTGCAATACAGGCGGAGAAGGCGGCAAGTCGAGCAGTCGGGTGCGGCGCACACGGAGTGTGCCACCCAGCCGCACACGGCAAACGAGTTGTGGCCTTCTCGCGCACCAAGGTGGATTGGTGAGGGAAAATATAGTTTGCAATCCGTCCAAGAAGAAAAGGAAATGAAAGGCAATGGACAATGGATAATTAACAATGGACAATGGACAATGAACAATGAACAATGGACAATGAACAATGGACAATGAACAATGGACAATGAACAATGGACAATGAACAATGGACAATGAACAATGGACAATGAACAATGGATAATGAACAATGGACAATGAATAATGGACAATTAATAATCCATACCCTCGGTGTCATGCTGAACTTGTTTCAGCATCTGAACAATTAACAATGGATAATGAACAATGGACAATGGATAATTTGTAGGCTCGCAATGCATTGCGAGCTATAGTGTGATAAAATTACAATATGTTGATTTATAATAATTTATAATTCACCCCAAAATAAATTTTGCACATTGAAAATAAAGCAGTAATTTCGCGCCGTTTTTTTAATTATAAATTATAAGTGATGAAGAATTATTTAGATTCAGAAAAGAAGAAAGAAATCTTTTCAAAACACGGGAAGTCTAATACAGACACTGGCTCAGCTGAGTCACAAATAGCCTTATTTTCCTACCGTATCAGTCACTTAACCGAGCACCTGAAGTCGAACCGTAAGGATTTCAGTACTCAGCGTGCCTTGACTGGTCTTGTAGGTAAAAGAAGAAAATTACTCGACTATCTAAAGACCAAGGATATCGAAAGATACAGGGCTATAGTTAAAGAATTAGGCTTACGTCGTTAAGACATTCGGAAAGCAAGACAAATGTTTTGCTTTCCTTTTTTATTTGCAAATTAATTAAACACAATAGATAATGTACAACGAAATTAAGAAAGTCATCACTTTGGCTGATGGCAGAGAAATTGAAATTTCCACCGGTAAACTGGCGAAGCAGGCAACTGGTTCGGTAGTGGTGAAGATGGGTAAAACCATGTTATTGGCAACAGTTGTTGCAGCAGATGATGCGAAGGAAGACGTTGACTTTATGCCTCTTTCGGTTGAATACAAGGAGAAATATTCGGCAGTTGGCCGTTTCCCAGGCGGATTCAACAAGAGGGAAGGTCGTCTCTCGGACTACGAAATTCTCGTTTCACGTCTGATTGACCGCGCATTGCGTCCGTTGTTCCCGAGCGATTTCCACGCAGAAGTATTCGTAAATGTAAACTTGCTTTCGGCAGACAAGAACGACACTCCCGATGCACTTGCAGGACTTGCAGCATCAGCAGCACTTACAATCACCGACATTCCATTCGAAGGCCCGATTTCGGAAGTGCGCGTAGCCCGCATCGACGGTCAGTTCAAGATTAATCCGCCTTACGACGAGTGCCAGAGAGCCGACATCGATATGATTGTGGCTGCTACCTACGAAAACATTATGATGGTAGAAGGCGAACTCAACGAGGTTAGCGAAGCCGAAATGCTTGATGCAATAAAGTTTGCTCACGAGGCAATCAAACCTATGTGCTTGGCACAGAAGGAACTCCGCGAAATGTGCGGCGTTACCGAACCTGCTCCTTACTGCCACGAGGTTAACGATGAAGACCTCCGCAAGAAAGTTTGGGACGAAACATACGACAAGGCTTACGCTGCCGCTATGACTCAGACCGCAAACAAGCACGAACGCGAAAGACTCTTCAACGAGGTTAAGGAAAACTTCCTCGCTCAGTATACCGAAGAAGAACTCGAAACAGTAGAAAAATTGGTTGACCGCTACTACCACGATGTACAGAAGGAAGCCGTTCGTCAGATGGTTCTCAACGAGAGAGTTCGTCTCGATGGTCGTAAGACCGATGAAATCCGTCCTATCTGGTGCGAAGTTGACTACTTGCCAACAGTACACGGATCGGCAATCTTCACCCGTGGTGAAACCCAGTCGCTCTCGACAGTTACCCTCGGCAACAAGCTCGACGAACAGACAATCGACGGTGCAATGATATCAGGTTCGGAATCGTTCCTGCTTCACTACAACTTCCCGCCATTCGCAACTGGCGAAGCTAAGGCTTACAGAGGTGTTGGCCGTCGCGAAATAGGTCACGGAAACCTCGCACACCGCGCTTTGCAGAAAGTAATGCCAGTTAAGGGCGAAAATTATCCTTACACAACAAGAGTTGTTTCCGACATCCTCGAATCGAACGGTTCGTCGTCAATGGCAACGGTTTGTGCTGGCTGTCTTGCTCTTATGGATGCTGGTGTTCCGATTTCCCGTCCAGTTTCGGGTATTGCAATGGGACTTATTGCCGACCCCAAGACTGGCAAATATGCAATCTTGAGCGATATTCTCGGTGATGAAGACCACCTCGGTGATATGGACTTCAAGGTTTGCGGTACCGAAAAGGGTATCACAGCAACACAGATGGATATAAAGGTTGACGGTCTTTCATACGCAACCCTCGAAGAAGCCCTCAATCAGGCTAAGCGCGGTAGAGAACACATCCTTGGCAAGATGCTTGAGACATTGCCAGGTCCGCGTCCAACCTACAAGGATTACGCTCCACAAATCGAAACTATGGTTATTCCTAAGGATTTGATTGGCGCTGTAATAGGCCCGGGCGGAAAGATTATCCAGGAAATTCAGGCTACTACCAACACTATAATCGCAATTACCGAAGAGAACGAAAAGGGTTATGTTGAAATTTCTGCAAGCAACGCCAACGACATGAAGGCTGCACGCGCAAAGATCAACGCAATCGTTAAGCGTCCCGAAGTAGGCGAAGTTTACACTGGTGTTGTAAAGGGCATCACAACTTTCGGAGCATTCGTTGAGATTCTTCCAAACTGCCAGGGATTGTTGCACATTTCAGAAATCGACTGGAAGCGCATCAAGACTATCGAAGATGCAGGTTTGAAGGAAGGTCAGGAAGTGGAAGTTAAGATTATCGAAATCGATAGCAAGTCGAATAAGATAAGACTCAGCCGCAAGGCCCTGCTTCCAAAACCAGACAAGCCACAGCACAACAGACGTGAAGAAAATGCAAACGGAACCGAAAACAATACTCCGCAAGCATAGTAATGAAAATACGAAAGAAGCCTTGAAATACAGGCTTCTTTCATTTTTTTTGATATGAGGGGAAATAACACGAACCATATCCAGAATAGCGTAAGGAAAATCATAACGATTATCCTTTTTTCTGCATCCTTATATGGTAATTCTTGGGCGCAGAATCTCAATGAACGGCGCAACGCAATAAAAATCACTTTCCTGTCGTGGATTACTGGTTCTACGAAGATAAGCTACGAACGCTCGTACACGCCATTGCAGGCAGGGGAACTCACACTTGGACTTATCTGTGCTGGTTACGACAAGTTTAGAAATCATCCAAAAGGTTTCACGGCAAGATATGCCCATAAGTTCATCCTTGTAAATCACACAAACTACGCGCTTAACGGATTTTATGTCAAACCAGAACTAGTGTGGTCGAATTTTACATACGACAAGCGCGATGAGGATTTGCGCACGAAGTCGAGCATGGTTGCATTGTTTGCTTGTTCCGGCTATCAGTGGGCAAGGAAAAGGTTCATAATAGACGGATATGTGGGCATCGGAAATTCGTTTGGACGAGAATCGGACACCAACTACCACCACGGATTTGTATTGTGGAAATGTTTCAACACCTACTGCAAGAATATTGCAATGACATTTGCAATAAAGTTGGGATATAGTTTTTAAGACCAAGCAGAAAGAGTTATTGTTGGCACAAAAAAAGACACCCGAAGGTGTCTTATGTTATTTTATGTGTATTCTAGTTTAGAACAATCCGTGAAGTTCAGCATCAATTTTGTCTATTACTGTGCTGAGGTCTTCGGGTTTGTTGGCGAAGTCGATGTTATCGACATCGATGATGAGGAGTTTTCCACTGTCGTATTCGGTTGCCCATGCCTCGTAGCGTTCGTTAAGGCGTGTGAGGTAGTCGATACGGATTGATGATTCGTACTTGCGACCGCGTTGTTGTATCTGGCGGACAAGCGTAGGTACGCTGGCGCGCAGGTAGATGAGCAAGTCGGGAGCTTGAACCACTGATGTCATCAGTTTGAACAAACTGAAATAGTTGTCGAAGTCGCGGGACGACATCAAACCCATCGAATGTAGGTTAGGAGCAAAAATGTAAGCGTCCTCGTATATGGTTCTGTCCTGGATTATGGTCTTGTCCGACTTGCGAATTTCAAGTATCTGGTTGAAGCGGCTGTTCAAGAAGTAAATCTGCAAATTGAACGACCAGCGCTGCATGTCCTCGTAAAAGTCGTTAAGATAAGGATTGTAGTCAACATCCTCGAAATTCGGAGTCCATCCGTAATGCTTTGCCAGCAACTTAGTAAGAGTAGTCTTGCCGGCTCCAATGTTTCCTGCTACTGCTATATGCATACCTCTAAAAATTTTGCGGTGCTAAATTATATTTTTTTTTGCAAATACCCGTTATTTTTCCAACTGAATTTTGCTGCATTCCAATTTATTGTCATCAAGCAAATAAAGCAGGTTGTGCCTTATGCGGAACTTGTCGGCTTTTTTGCCATCAGTTGGAATGGGAACGGTCTTGTCATCGGCGACATCGTATGCGATGATTTCGCCATTGATGCTGTAATACAAGATGTCGTTATCGATGCAGAAGTCGGTGCATTCACCATCGGTTTCGAGTGCGCGGAAGAAATTGCCAAACTTATCGAGAATCAGCACTTTGCTGTCATCGGTAAGCAGAAAAAGATAGTTTGTCGACTCACGCATCGCCACCACTTCGGCATCGCCAAGTTTGTCGTAAATGTTTGTTCCCTGTTGCGAGACTTCCAAGTTAGGATTAACCCTTCTTACGCACGAATTCTGCTCGTCGAATACCCAGAATCCACCAAATACCGACGAACAAACCACTTTTATATTATATAGACCTGCATCATCAAGCATCAGCGGGCTTAGAAGTTCGGCAAGTTTGCTGTCGAGATAAATCAGTTTGTTGAACTCGGAATAAAACACAATGACCTTAAACGGATTGGAAACATCGAGCGATGACATGCTGCCTGCTGGATAATTGTCGTATGCGCATAGGAAATTCATGTCGGCATCGTACTTTGCCACCACATTGTTCTTTACAAGATAGATGTTGTCAAGTCTATCAACTTCGACAGCGCTTGCATCAACATCCTTGCTCCATGGCACAAAGTCTTGTGCTTCGGCAAATCCGAACAACAAAAACAGAACCGATGTAACGATAATTTTATTCATGCCACAAAGGTAAGAAAATTTGTAGGCTCGCAATGCATTGCGAGCCTACAAATTATTGACCATTATCAATTGCATATAGTTACAGATGCTGAAACAAGTTCAGCATGACTTTGTGGGGGGGGGATTGTTAATTGTCAATTATTAATTGTCCATTCCTAAAAAAAAATTACTTTTGCCATTATTAGATTAACATTTCTCGACGCAGATGGAAAAAATTACAATAATTGTCATGTTTCTAGGAGGACTGATATTTTTCAGTCACCTGCTAAACAAACTTTTCGATAAGACAAAGATTCCCAATGTTTTGATATTAATCACCATCGGCATTGTCGCTGGATTTTTCATCGACAGCAAAATGTTTTTTGGAGAGGTAGGACGCATATTCACAACCATAACCTTGATAATAATATTGTTCGAGAGCGGTGTAGGACTGAAACTGCAGGAACTGAAGTCGTCCATCCTCTCGGCGACATTGGTGACGATAATCAATTTCATTTTTTCTGCCGGAATAGTTGTTGGCGTTACAATGTGGCTTGCCGACTTTGATTTCACAACCGCACTTTTCCTCGGTTCCATCCTCGGCGGCACATCCTCGGCTGTGGTAATTCCAATGGTGCGGCAGCTCAACATGGGACAAAAAGCAGGCACCGTGCTTCTGCTCGAATCGGCATTTACCGATGTGCTTTGTCTCGTTGTCGGTTTGGCAGTACTCGAAAGCATGAAGGCTGGCGACCTCGAACCAACGGCAATTTTTGGAAACATGGCAAAGTCGTTTCTGCTGGCTATTGTGCTCGGCTTGTTTGGCGGTTTTGCTTGGAGCTTGCTACTCAACTGGATACGCGGAATAAAGAATTCAATGTTTACCACTTTGGCTCTTGTTTTCATAGTGTACGGATGCGCAGAATTGCTCGGACTTAACGGCGGAATTGCCGCTTTGTCGTTCGGTATTGTGCTCGGCAATTCGGAATATTTCGACAAGATGAAGATTTGGAAACGAATTTTCAAAATAGAAACCGCCAAGCTCAACGACAACGAAAAGAACTTTTTCTCCGAAATCGTGTTTGTGTTCCAGACATATTTCTTCGTTTACATCGGCATTGTGATAGAGTTTGGTACGCCATTGATATACCTCATTTCCATAATGATAGTGTGCTTTGTTATCCTTGCAAGGATTCCGACCGTGCGACTGCTTGTGCGGAAGGACTGCACTCCCGATGATAAACTGCTGATGTCGATAATGATGCCAAAAGGACTTGTACCTGCAATTTTGGCATCGATTCCGTTGCAGGAAGGGCTTCCGTACGGACAGGAAATTGCCGAAATAGGTTATGCCGTGGTGCTGACAAGTATAATAATGTGCAGTTTACTCATAATAATCCTCGGCAAGAAAAAGAAAACAGAAGTGCAGGCAGATGCAACAACGATACTTCCAATTGAAAACCAGACCGAAATAGCCAATGAAAACACAACAGAAACAACTGATGCAGTACACGAGCCGAATAACAATTAAGTCGCTCGAAGGTGGCGGAAAGCATATTTTCGTACAATGCACAATCCTAGGGCAAAAGCATTTCATGCTGATTGACACAGGTTGTTCCAATACCGTGTTCGATAGTGGTGCCGAAATATTTTCTGGCATTCGTCGGCACGACATAAAGGGCAGCGGAAAGAATTTCAGTTTGAATGCAGCGATAGACGATGTGAAAGTCGGGAAAATCAAGGATTTTGCGATTGGCAGGTTCAAGGTTGACATAAATCGTGGCGTTTTCATCAGTCTCGACCACATTAACGCCCTCTACGAAAGCATGATAGGTTGTAAGATTATTGGCATACTCGGCAGCGATTTCCTCAAAAAATACAAGGCAGTGATTGACTTTGGAGAAGGAAATATGACATTGAAAAAATAGTTATATTTTTGACAGATTATCAATTAAAACTTATGAAAACGAAATTTTTTATATCACTACTCGTTGTAGCAATGAGTGTTATGTTTATAAGTTGCGACCGTGGACCTTTTAGTGTGTTCAAACCTAACGAAGAACTTTTTGAATATACTTGCTATGACAAAGGCAGTTATTGGGTTTATGAGGATTCTGCAACACACGAAACCGATAGCATCGCAGTTATCACCAAACCGGAAAAAGCTGTTTCTTCAGACAATAGGTCAGGTACAGCTTCTAAAGTAAAGACATTTAAATATAAGTACAATTATGTAAATAACAATAAATCCATAAGCGATACCATTTCATTTGAACCAACGATATACGGTAATATGCATAGTACAGGTTTTTATAGCAATTTCCCCGAAGACTATTACTTATTTCCAAGATATCCTTATGGAAAAACGGTTCGATCTGCTTACGCTCTTACATATATTAACTTGCGAAATCCAGTAAATGACACTAATAACATGGCTTATTATCCACATCATAATAAATTTTATCAATCGTTAGAAATTGGAGCGAACAGATTTAATCTAGTGAAACGTTTTGTAATTAAGGATAACATTAAGTTTGGTCCTAGGTTTGATTCTGTTATCACTTACTGGGCAAAGAATATCGGTGTTATCCGATGCGAATGTTACGATTCCTCTGGTGCAGCAATAATGAATCTAATAAGATATGATGTGAAAAATGTAAAGAAAAAAGAATTATATTAAAATAGAAAAATGATAACAATATTTAAGACTTTCTATGTCCTTCGGGATTTGTAATCCCGAAGGTAAGAGTATAAGGATATTTTATCCGCTAAATTTTTTTCTCCAAAACTCTATTGTACATTAATTTATTTCCCATATTTCGACACAAGACGGCAGAGTTTTTTCCTGCCGTTTTTTAGTTGTTTTCCACCCCAAAAAAATAAAAAAAATTATCTGTCATTCTTTTTGAAAAAAACACTATATTTGCGACCTTAAAAATTTTATGTAAACTTAGTAAAAATTTAGTAAAAATGCGTAACAGAGGAGCGATTATTTTATTATCGGTACTGCTTGCAATCATCAGCTTGTACTACCTCTCTTTCACATTCGTAGTGAACAAGGTAGAAGGCGATGCAGAAGAATACGCGCAAGCATACGTTGATAACGGAAATTATGGCAATCTTACAGATGCCGAGCGCAACAGCTTGATCGACAAGCAAAAGAAAGCGTACTTGGATTCTGTTGACAATCAAGTGGTGTGGAGATACATCAAGAAATACACCTATAAGGATTGCAAGGAAAGAGAACTTAACTTAGGTTTGGACCTGAAGGGCGGTATGAACATTTCTATGGAAATTTCTGCCGAAGATGTGCTTTTGTCATTGGCAAGAGACAACAACGACCCTGCACTTCAGGCTGCAATCGAAAATGCTAGAAAGCAAACATCAGATCAGACCGGTACAAGTTTCATCGAAACTTTCGGCAAGGCTTACAAGGAATTGCAGATGGCAGACAAGCCAGCAATGGCATTCCATTTCGCAACTTCGCAGAATCAGGACAAGATTCAGATAACATCAACCGATGAAGAAGTAATCGATTACTTGACAAAGGAATACGATGCAGCAATTGGTAATGCTTACGATGTTATCAATAAGCGTATCGACCAGTTCGGCGTTGTTCAACCAAACATTCAGAAGGACGTTGCTGTAAAGGGCGTTTTCCACATCGAACTTCCTGGTATCAAGGATCCGGAACGTGTTGAAAAACTCTTGAAGCAGGCAGCTGTTCTCGAATTCTGGGAAACTTACAACTACGATGAAATTCGTGCTTCCCTCATTGCTGCAGACCAGACAATCGTAGCATTGAAGAAGGCAGAAGCATCAAGGACTGGCAATGGAGAACCAGTTGCAGAAGCTACCGAAGAAGTTGCTGAAACTGAAACTGCAGAAGTTGTTGCAGAAACTGACACAACCGCAGTTGCAGATACCACAGCAACCGAAGAAAACACTGAAGAAGCTAGCACCGACAGCGAATATTCAATATTCAACAGGTTGCTTGCTAAAGCAGGTGGACATACTGTTGGTGGACCATGCATCGGTTTCGCAAAGAAAGCCGACATGGAATCAATTATGTCTGACCTCAACCGCAAGGAAGTTAAGGGTTTGTTCAAGAAAGACCTTCAGTTCGCATGGGGTTTCAAGGAAGTAAAGGATGCTCCAGGATACTACGAACTCATTGCCCTCAAGGCATCAAAGGACGGTAAGGCTGCTCTCAACGGTGAAGTTGTTACCGATGCTCGTCAGGAATTCGGTCAGACACGTGCTACTGCAGAAGTTACAATGGCAATGAACAATGCCGGTTCTACTCAGTGGGCAAGAATCACAAAGGAAAACATTGGCAGATGCATTGCTATCGTTCTTGATAACGCTGTTTACTCTTACCCAAGAGTTAACGACGAAATCAAGGGTGGTCGTTCACAAATCACTGGCGACTTCACACTCAACGAAGCAACCGACTTGGCAAACGTATTGAAGGCTGGTAAGATGACAGCTCCGGCTGTTATCCTTTCGAAGGAAGTTGTAGGTCCGTCACTTGGTCAGAAGGCAATCGATTCGGGTATGTACTCGTTCATCATCGCCTTCATCCTTGTACTTGTCTACATGATTTTCTACTACAACAAGGCTGGTCTTGTTGCCGATGTCGCTTTGATTTGCAACCTCTTCCTCATATTCGGTGTAATGGCATCGCTTGGTGCTGTTCTCACTCTCCCGGGTATCGCAGGTATGGTACTTACAATAGGTATGTCGGTCGATGCTAACGTTCTTATTTACGAGCGTATCCGCGAAGAAATGAGAGCTGGCAAGATGATTAAGTCGGCTGTAGCTGATGGTTACAAGAACGCTTATTCAGCAATCCTCGACTCCAACATCACAACAATACTTATAGGTATCGTTCTTGCTTACTTTGGTGTTGGTCCTGTAAGAGGTTTCGCAACTACTCTTATTATAGGTATCCTCACATCATTGTTCACCGCTATCTTCATCACCCGTATCATCATCACCAAGATGCTTGATAAGGACAGAAAGCTTACTGTTGGCAACAAGGTTACAATCAATGCTTTCACCAAGTTGAACTTCGACTTCCTCAAGGGTAGCAAGATTGCATTCATCATTTCAGGAGCTTTGATAGTTGTAGGTATCATTTCATTGTGCACATTGGGTTTGAAGCAGGGTATCGACTTCACTGGTGGTCGTAACTATGTTGTTAAGTTCGAAAACAATGTTGTTCCCGAAGAAGTTGCCAATGCTCTCGAAGGCGTATACGGCGACCGTCCAATCGTAAAGACTTTCGGTGATGCAAATCAGGTTAAGATTACAACCCAGTACAAGATTGACCAGATAAAGGACAAAGCTGCTGGCGAAGAAGCTGATAACTTGCTTTACGAAGGTTTGAAGAACGGAAACTTCCTGCCAGCTGACGTTGACAAGGATAAATTCTTCAGCGATTACCGTCAGACATCGCAGGTTGTAGGACCTACAGTTGCTGACGACATCAAGACAAAGTCATCTGTTGCTATCCTCCTCGGACTTGTGGTTATGTTCCTCTACATCCTCCTCAGGTTCCGCAAGTGGCAGTATTCACTCGGAGCAACAGTTGCTTTGATACACGACGTTTTGATAACCCTCGGTATTTTCTCGTTGCTCTACTCGGTAATGCCGTTCAATATGGAAATCGACCAGGCATTCATCGCAGCAATCTTGACAATCGTAGGTTACTCAATCAACGATACCGTGGTTATCTTCGACCGTATTAGGGAATACACAGGTCTCTATCCAAACCGTGACAGAAAGTCGGTTATCAACTCGGCAGTAAATAGCACGGTTGGTCGTACAATCAACACCTCAATGACAACCTTGGTGGTATTGCTCGCAATATTCATCTTCGGCGGTGAATCAATCAGAGGCTTCTGCTTCGCATTGCTCATCGGTGTTATCGTAGGTACTTACTCTTCAATATTCATTGCTTCCCCAATGGCTTATCTTTTGGGAGTTGGCAAGAAGAAAGAAGAAAAGAAATAATCAAAACATACAAACGGAGAAAGGCTGTTTATGCAGCCTTTTTTCGTTATTGAAGGAAAAACAAATTAAATAATAGATAATATATGAGACAATTAGCATTAGTATTAGTAGTATTCGCGCTTGTAATGACAGGTTGCAAGAAGTCGGCTAACAACGGACACGAAACCAAGACTGCCAAGGACGCAAACGGTTACAGCTACGAATATGTAGAAAACGACCCATCGGGTACAAGAATCTACACATTGGACAACGGTTTGAAAATTTACCTTGCAGTAAACAAGGATGAACCGAGAATACAAACCTATATCGCAGTAAGGGCTGGTGCAAAGAACGACCCACGCGAAACAACTGGTCTTGCTCACTACTTCGAGCACATGATGTTCAAGGGTACCGACAAGATTGGAACAAAGGACTGGGAAAAGGAAAGCGTTTTGATTCAGGCAATCAGCGACAAGTTCGAAGAACACGCTGCTGAAACCGACCCAGAAAAGAAAACAGCAATCTATGCACAAATCGATAGTCTTTCACAACTCGCTTCGGAGTACGCAATAGCAAACGAGTACGACAAGATTTGCTCGATTCTCGGTGCTACTGGAACAAACGCATGGACTTCTTACGAGGAAACCGTTTATGTAAACGAAATTCCATCCAACGAAATTGACCGTTGGGCAAAGGTTGAAAGCGAAAGATTCGAGAACCTTGTTCTCCGTCTTTTCCACACCGAATTGGAAACCATCTTCGAAGAGTTCAACATGAACCAGGACCGCGATGGTCGTAGACTTAGCAACACCATTTTCGCAAAACTCTTCAAGAACCATCCTTACGGAACCGCTATTATCGGTAAGGGTGAACACCTGAAGAACCCGTCAATGGCAAATGTTATGAAGTTCAAGGCCAACTACTATGTTCCTAACAACATCGCAATCTGTATGTCTGGTGATCTCGATTTCGAAGAAACCGTAAAGATTATTGATAAGTACTGGGGACACATGCAGAAGAATGACAACGTTCCTGCATTTACATACACTCCAGAAGAAGAAAGAACTGCAGTTGAAGAATTTGAAATCCACGGACCAGAACCAGAAAATGTATGCGTAGTATGGCGTACTCAGGGTAACAAGTCTCAGGAAGCTAAGTACTTGTCTATGATTGGTCAGATTCTTTACAATGGTCATGCTGGTCTTATGGACCTTGACCTCAACACTGCACAGAAGGTAATGGGCGCTTACGCATACGGCTATGCTCTCAACGACTACGGAATGTTCGAAATGACTGGTATGCCACGCGAAGGTCAGAGTCTCGAAGAAGTTAAGGATTTGATGATGGCAGAACTCGAAAAGGTTAAGAAGGGTGAATTTGAAGATTGGTTGCTCGAAGCAATCGTAAACGAAATGAAACTCGATCAGATTAAGCGCATCGAAGGAAACCGCATTGCCTATTCATTTGTAAGCGCATTCATCTCGCAGACACCATGGGAAGAAGAAATCTTTGATATTGAGAACTACGAAAAGATGACCAAGGACGAACTTGTTAAGTTTGCAAACGAATTCTTCAAGGACAATTATCTTGTTGCATACAAGCGCATGGGTGAACCCGACAATGTAATGCATGTTGACAAACCTGCTATTACTCAGCTCAACATCGACCGCGCAAGCGAATCTGCTTTCGTAACCGAACTCAAGAAGCAGGAACCTGCAGCTATCAGCCCTGAATTTGTTGACTACGCAGCAAAAATCCAGACTACTGAGATAGCAAAGGATTTGCCGATGAGTTACATCAAGAACGATGCAAACGAATTGTTCTCATTGTACTACATTCTCGATATGGGCAAGGACAACGACAAGAAGTTGGCTCTCGCTGTTAATTACCTCGACTATTTGGGAACTACCGAAAAGAGCGTTGAAAAACTTGCTGAAGAATGGTATCGTCTCGGTTGCAACTTCTATGTAAGCAGTGGCGCCGACAGATGCTATGTTTACATTAGCGGTCTTGATGAGAACCTTGAAACTGCAATGAAACTTATGGAAGAAATCCTTGCAAATGTTAAACCTGACAAGGATGTTTATGATGAGTATGTAAACAGTATATTGAAGGATCGCGCAAACAGCAAGCTCAATAAGAATGCTATCCTCAGCGGACTTGTATCGCGCTCGCAGTATGGTGAAGAATCACGCTTCACAAATAACCTAAGCGAAGAAGAACTCAGGGCAATTGACCCCGAAGAACTTACCAATATTATAAAGGATATGCTTAACTACAAGCACCAGATTTTCTACTATGGTCCGCGCAAGATGGATGATGTTGCAAAGGTTATAAAGGAAAATCACAATGTTTCTGGCAACTATAAGGATTATCCTGAAGCAAAGCAGTTTGTAGAACGCGACTACGACAAGCCTCAGGTTCTCTTTGTTAACTATCCGATGACACAGGTATTCATCGAATTGGTTTCGAAGGATGTTAAGTTCGACAAGTCGTTAATGCCAATTTCGGCAATGTTCAACGAATACTACGGTGGTTCGATGTCGAGCATAGTTTTCCAGGAAATCCGTGAAGCAAAGAGCTTGGCATACGGATGCTATGCAGGATACAGCAGAGCAAGAAAGGCTGAAAATTCGAACTATGTAATCGGTTACCTCAGCACTCAACCTGACAAGATGAAGGAAGCACTCGAAGCTCTCGGTGAACTCATGAACGAACTCAAGCAGTCACCCGAATCGTTTGAAATCAGTCGTCAGGCAATCATTAGTCAGATTAACACTGAAAGAATCATAAAGAGCGGCATTTTCTGGAACTATCTTGCAAACAAGGAACTCGGAATTGACAACGACTACCGCAAGGAAGTTTACGAAGCTGTTAAGAATTTCACACTCGAAGATGCAACCAAGTTCTTTGATGAGCACATCAAGGGTAAGACCTTCGACATTATGATTGTAGGTCCAAAGGAAAAGGTTGATTTCAACCTGCTCAAGACTTACGGTGATGTAAAGGAACTTACTGTTGACGAAGTTTTCAACTACTAAACGGATAATCGTAATACAAAAAATGGCGGCCAGTGGTCGCCATTTTTTTTGTGTCTTTTTGTATTGTTAAGGTTTTCGCTATATCTTTATTCCTTTCTTTGCCGCGTATTCCTTCCAGCTCTTGCATGGACTTTCGCCCGACGCAATGCTACGCTTCTGGTAATAGTGGCACATGGCGATTGCTATGGCATCGGTGGCATCGAGTTTCTCGGGAAGTTCCTCTATTTTTAGCAGTTTCTGTAGCATTGCCGCTACTTGTTCCTTAGAGGCGGCGCCGTTTCCCGTAATTGCAAGTTTGACCTTACGAGGAGCATACTCGAAAATAGGTATGGTGCGCTGTAGTCCGGCTGCTATTGCAGCGCCCTGTGCACGTCCGAGTTTCAGCATCGATTGCACGTTTTTCCCTTGGAAAGGCGCTTCTATTGCAATTTCGTCGGGATGAAAACCATCAATCAGCTCGGTTGTACGCTCGAAAATATATTTCAGTTTTGTAAAATGGTCGTCCATCTTGCGCATGTCCACAATTCCGAATGCCACGAGATTTAAAGTTTTTCCCTTCTCGTGTATTATGCCGTAGCCCATTATGTTTGAACCAGGGTCGATGCCAAGTATAATCCTATCCTTTTCAATCGTCTGTGCCATTGTGCAATGCTCTCATTCTTTTTCGTGCTTCAACGGTGTAGATGCTTCCCGTGTAGTCGCTTATAAGTTTGAAATACGAATCTTCCGCCTCTTTGTTTTTGCCTTGTCGTTCGCATATTTCTGCGTATTTGAATAGGGCGTTGTCGGCAAGGACGTCGAATCCGTATTTTGTAAAGACTTCGTGGTATAGTGATGCTGCCTTGTCAAGGTCGTTGGTTTGCTCGTATATTTGTGCCTTGCGGTACATTACATCGTCGGAAAGAGAGTGGCTTGGATATTTCTGCTCGATAGTGTCGAGGCATAGCAGGGCCTTTGCGTATTGCTTCGAGAATGTCAGGAAATCGGCACGTGCAAATGTTCGCATTGTCGTTTCGGTAGTGTCCATGTCGTAGTTTTCGGCAATGAATAAACTCAGTTCGAGAGCATCATTCGATATAAGTTTCGATGTTCCTGCTTTGAGCACGTCGAGTTGCGCCTGTGCCCATTCGAACTGTCCTGTGTAGTATGCCAGTTTTGCCTTCCTATACCTTGCTTCGCTTGTAATGTCGGCACTAGCATTCGACTTTTCTATCTGTGCGTATGTCAAGGTTGCGTCCCACGGATTGTTGTTGAGCATATATATGTCGCCGAGCAGAAGTTTCATTTCAGGAACCTTTTGCTTGTAGTAATTGCTTGATATTGCTTCGTTTATCCTGTCAATGGCTTCGTCGCATTTGCCTAGGTTGAATGCTTTTAGTTTTGCAGAAATGATTATCAGGTCGTATGCTTTTGTTATTGCCATATCCTTGATTGCCAATGTTATTGTTGAGTCAAGGTCTTCAAGTTCCTTTCTGTCGGGATTGAGTTTCGACACCGCCTGCTTGTACGACATGGTCAGCAGTCCAATATATGCCTCGTTGTTATATGTCGATGAAGTTTTTCGTTTTAGCAGGTATTCGTATGTCCTTTTTGCAAGTTCGATTTCGTTTATGTTTGCCATTTCGTTTCCAAATTCCAAGACTTCCTTGTCGTAACTTGGACCAATACGTTTGCTGTATGCAAGAATTTGATTCAAAGCAAGTTCATGACGTCCAGTTTGTGTGTACAGCCATATTGTCAGCGTGTTGAGCGAACCGCTGTTGGGATTCTTCTGTGCGCGCTCGACCAGTGCCTTTTCGATAATAGTAATGGCTTTGTCCTCGCTGTCGTTTGCAATTACATAAGATAGTCTTGACTCTATGGCTTCAACGTTTTCCTTGTTAAGATAGTCGAGGTAATGCGACATCATCTGTTCGTAGTTTTTCTCGACACTATATATGTTGCCTATTTCGAGTCCATAATTTTTGTTTGGGAACTTTTTCTCTGCCTTTTCGTACAGGTCGATGGCATGCTGGAACTGGCGGTGCGACTGAAAATAATTTGCCGCGCTTGCAACCGAACTTTCGTTGGCGAGCGCAAGTTCCTTCGCCTTATCGAACTGCTCTTCGCTTTCACTGCTGCGGTTAGTATTGTAGTAAACCATTCCGAGGTCGATATGCAGGTAGAAATCTGCTTTTTTCTTCTTTATTTCCTTTTTCAGGAACTTTTCGGCAGCATCGAACTGTTTGAGCAATGTCAAGCACGATACATACATGTCGCGGTAACTCTTGTATTCGGTCTTTGCGTATAGGTCCTCGTACAACGTAAGAGCTTTCTCGTACTCGCCGTTCTGGTAGTACTTGCTGGCCAACTGCACAGTATTAGTCTCGCTTTGCGGCATTGCCGGAAGCGAAATTGCCATACAGATGGCGGTGAATATGATGAACCAAAAGTTTTTCATTACTTTTTTGAAAGTGCAAAAATATTTCATTGGGCGCACTTTTCAAAGTGGGGACTAAATGATTTTTTCAAAAATAATTTTGCACGCTTACAAATTATGTATATTTTTGCAGTCCCAATTTTGCGTTGGAGCGATTGTCCCTTTGCATAATGGTAGTGCACCAGATTTTGGTTCTGGTTGTGGAGGTTCGATTCCTCCAGGGACAACGAAAGAGCGGCTTTTGAGCCGCTTTTTTTGTTATTATTTCCCCATTTCTGTCAGTTCCTCGGCAATAAGTTCCGCCTGCTTCAAGACGGTTTCGGTTGCCAGCAACTGCATGTCGGGCGGATAACCGTACTTGCGCAAAAGCCGTTTTACTGCAACTTTCATCCTCGACCTTACATTTTCCTTGATTGTCCAGTCGATGGATGTATTTTTGCGTATGGTTTCGGTTAAAACAACTGCCAGTTCGCGAAGTTGGTCCTTGCCCATCAGTTCCCTTGCGCTTTCGTTGTCGGCTACGGCGGAATAGAATGCATACTCATAAGTTGTAAGGCCCATTTTTTCTGCTTCCTTGTCCTTCCCGACAATGATTTTGCTCATTTCTATAAGGTCATCGATGACCTCAGCCGCTGTAATTATCTTATTGTGATATCGCTTAATGGAATTGTCCAGCATTTCCATCAATGTACGGCCTTCCACAATATTGAACTTGGAACGAGCCTTAATTTCGTCTTCCAATAACTTTTTCAATACCTCCAAGGCGATGTTCTTGTGCTCCATGCCTTTCAATTCCATCAAAAACTCTTCGGAAAGTATTGAAATGTCGGGTTTCTTGATTCCCGCCGCATCAAACAAGTCGATAACCTTGTCCGACACCAATGCCTGGTCTATGACCTGACGGATTGTAGTTTCTATTTCCTCGTCGGTGCGTCCCGAACCAGTCTGGTCGAACTTGCAAAGACGAGCTTTCACTGCCTGGAAAAATGCCACCTCGTCCTTTATATCCATTGCTGCATCCTGCGGAATTGCCAGTGCAAAGGCTTTGCCCAAAGCTGTAACTTCGTTTACGAAGCGCTTCTTGCCGTCGTCCAAACCCAATATGAAGTCTTCGGCTTTCAGTATCCACGATAGCTTTCCAGATGTGTCGGCAGTGAAATATTGCTTGTAATCGAAACCAAAGAACATCTGCTCAACGACTTCCAATTTTTCCTGCATCAATGCAACCGCTTGTTCCTGTTGCAAGGTAGGATCGCCCTTGCCGCCCGAGTCGGAATAAAACGACAACGCTTTTTTCAAATCAGCCGCGATTCCAAGATAATCTACCACAAGACCGCCCGGCTTATCATTGTAAACCCGGTTTACGCGGGCTATTGCCTGCATAAGATTATGTCCCTGCATTGGCTTGTCGATGTAAAGAGTATGCAGACATGGTGCATCGAAACCTGTAAGCCACATATCGCGCACAATGACCATCTTAAGTTCATCTTTAGGATCTTTCATCCGTTCCGCCAATGCCCTGCGCTGCTCCTTGGTGGTGTGATGCTTGGCAATTTCGGCTCCATCCGATGCGGACGATGTCATAACCACCTTGATAACGCCTTTCGACAAATCATCGGAATGCCACTCGGGACGCAACTTTACAATCTCGCTGTAAAGTTCGGCAGCTATCCTGCGACTCATTGCCACAATCATCGCCTTGCCTTCGAAAACTTTCTGCCGTTCCTCGAAATGGGTTACAATGTCCTTTGCAATATTCCTAATACGGTCGGGACTTCCGATAAGCGCCTCCAACTGCGTCCATTTTGCCTTGGTTTTCTGGACATCGTTCATATTTTCGGTCTCAAGTTCCTTGTCTAGGTCCTCGACCAACTGACGGCCCTCGGCACTCAACTCAACCTTAGCCAACCGGCTTTCGTAGAATATGCGCACCGTAGCACCATCTTCAACAGCCTGTGCAATGTCGTATACATCAATATAATTGCCAAATACCGCAGGTGTATTTACATCGGTTGATTCAATCGGCGTACCCGTAAAACCTAGATAGGTGGCGTTTGGCAAGGCGTCACGCAAATATTTTGCAAAGCCGTATTTTATTTCGGAGCCAATCACTTCATCGGCTTCGTTTCTAACATCAACCGTCTTTGCCCTGAAACCATACTGGGTACGGTGGGCTTCATCGGCAATAACAATGACATTGCTACGGTCGGTAAGCTGTTCGTAAACATTGCCAGATTCGGGCTGGAATTTCTGTATTGTGGTAAAAATAACGCCTCCCGACTGCACCGACAATAGTTTCTTCAAGTTCTCGCGGCTATCGGCTTGCACTGGAGTCTGTCTCAACAACTGCCTTGCTCCGGTGAAAGTGTCGAAAAGCTGGTCGTCCAAGTCGTTGCGGTCGGTAATTACGACAATGGTCGGATTGTTGAGCCTCTGCACAATCTTGCCTGTGTAGAACACCATTGTCAACGACTTGCCACTGCCCTGAGTATGCCAGACCACACCTGCACGATGGTCGCCTACTTCCTGCTGTTTTACAGTCTTGAATCCATAATTTGCAGGAGATTCTGCAACAAAGGAAATACCGTTGATGCCTGTTGCGCGGATTGTAGATTCTACCGCCTTGTTCACAGCATAGTACTGATGATAGGCGGCAATTTTCTTTGCCGTCTTTATGGTAGTAATGCCAGTTTTAAGGTCTTCCTGCTTCTGCTTTTCAAAAACCGTGAACGAACAAATGAGGTCGAGCAATGTATCCTTGCGCATCATGCCGTTCACAAGCACTTCGAGTTCGTTCACCAATGGCGAAGCCATATTCTCGCCATCTTCGCTTTTCCAAGCGGTGAAACGGCTAAAACCTGCCGAAATGGAACCTGCCCTTGCTTCCAAGCCATCGGAAATGACAATCAAAGCGTTGTAGGTAAACAGCGATGGAATCTGCTGCTTGTAGGTTTCAATCTGACGATAGGCGCTTTGCAGGGTAGCGTTTTCATCTGCTGCATTTTTCAACTCGAACACCACCAGTGGCAAGCCATTGACGAAAAGCACCACATCGGGACGGCGGTTGTGCTCGTTCTCTATTATTGTAAACTGATTGACAACGTTAAATTCGTTGTTCAACGGTTCGTTGAAATCGACAAGCCACACCCTTTCGCCACGCTCGGCGCCATCCCTGAACACCGATACTGGAATACCTTCGGTAAGCAGACGATGAAACTCCTCGTTGTTGGCAAGTACATTTGGCGAGCCGATACGCAAAACAGTCTTTATGGTTTCATCGCGTACCGATGAAGGCAGAGCAGGATTTAGCCGCCTTACTGCATTTTCCAGCTTGCCACGAAGCACCACAGTACTGAAACTGTCGCGCAACGGATTTTCGCTGTCGGGTGCAATGTCGGGACCATAAAGGTAGTCGTAACCTTTGGCCTTCAACTGCTCGATTAGCATCTGCTCTATGTCGGATTCGTGAAGATGAGTCATAATTTGTTGTTTAATATGAATTTATCATCTTTATCTTTTCTAACAGTTCCCAATTCCTC
The DNA here is from genome assembly GCA_017651185.1 of Bacteroidales bacterium. GTDB lineage: Bacteria > Bacteroidota > Bacteroidia > Bacteroidales > ML635J-15 > Bact-19. The sequence continues at coordinate 97,522 of JAGCDJ010000021.1, forward strand.
CATCAGTTCGTACATAGTTGTTGCAGATTCAGAGAACTCGGAGCCATTTCTTTTCTTTGCCAGATGTATTTTCATTGCCCGTTGACAAGCGTCCACAATTCTGTGATTGTGTGTAATAGGATCTATTGCCAGCATCAAGTCAAAGAAATCTTCCTCCACTTTTTTGCTTTCGCTGTCGTACAACTTGACATTGGCATTTTTACACTTGTTGTATTGTGCAATAAACTTATTGATTTCGTCTATTTGTGCTTTCGAATGACTGTTTCCTTTCAATGGTAATGGAGAACCGTCATGGTCATAGAAATGTAGCATGAACCAGTATTCTATACACATATTGGAAAATGCCACTCGAAACCCCAGCTCCCTTGCCAGTTTTACTCCATCAGAAAAATCCTTATGACCATCGCAGTCGAAAACAATCCATATTTGTTTGTATTTTCCTCTTTTATCTTTCGATAAACTATCGTGGTTTTTCTTCGCCGTATTTACAAAATCCACACACGACCCTATTCCTTGCCCCGGTACAGTAACAGGAATTACCTTGCAGTTGCTTCGTTTCAACAATTCGAAATAACTTGGTTCCGTATTCCTGCCTTCAACATATAGAAGAATCTTCTGTGGCTTTTTTGTATTCTGGTTCTTCCGCTGAATATTCGAATGAGAGTGATTCCTTGCCATAACTATTCCTGTTTTATTAAGTCAAGGAGTTGTTCGATGCTGATATATGGGACACCTCCAAAATCACCCTCGAGATAAAGTTTTTCCAGATTTGAACGCATATCGTTGCTGAAATCCGACAATGGAGTAAGTATAGACTCTCCGTACCTGTTCTTATCGACAAGATATACCTGATGCTTCAAGAACAATTTTTTCCCATCCTGTGTTTCATAATTCAACATTGATGCGTTTTGCGTATTGATGACCAATTGTGCGTTTGAATTGCACTTGTAATACAATTCGACAATAATCCGTGCAATGGACGGATGTATTCCACTGTCAAATTCGTCGATGAAAAGTACGGTTCCGTTTTTTAGCGAAGATATAATGGCCCAGCTTAGGGCAAACAACCTGTTTGTTCCATACGATTCGTCCTTTTCCATTGAGAACCATACATCGTTTACCCGTTCATACAAGCCGTTATATTGTTTGTGCAAAGTATTTACCCCGTCAAACAGTTTTCCTTTCAAATTGTCTTCTCCAATCATTTCCTTGATTTTTTCGGGTATCTCCAATACTGGAAGTTCATGCAAGATCATATCCTCAATATTGAAGTCGAAAGCTTTCATGAAGTTGACGATTTTACTCTTATTGACATTGTTTTCCAAAACAGGAATAGGATATGTTAATGAGGAGCGAATATCATTGGCAGATATGACTTTAGTCTCTCTGAACCAATCAACGACTTTTGTGGCCAGTGGTTCGTTGAATATGCCTAAGATAGCAAGAAAACTTGCCCGTGAAGAAATCATATTTGCCGAAATGATATTTTCCGCAATCTTAGCATTAAAATGTTTGCTGGTATAGGTTATATTGGAATTATTATCCCTTGAAAAGACATTGGTTTCGCGTTTTGTCTTCAGGTAAAGCCATTCCGAAACGAATCCCTTATAGTTCAATTCAAAACCATAGCGATATTGAGTGTTGTCAATGATGAATACGACCTCAAAAAACGAATTTTCTTCAGACGAACATGTATTGAGCCTAAAAGGGTCATATCTTGACTGCCAATAGTCAAGTACAGGAATTTTATCTTTTCCACTCGGAGGACATACTACCGATTTCATAAAGTCGAAAGCCTCAAAGAGTTTTGTCTTTCCGCTTGCATTGGCACCATATACCGTTGCGGTCTTTAGCACAGTATTTTTTAAATTTGTCTTATGCGAATAATAATCATATTTGGCGGTATTGGGAGCGATAAGATTCAAAACGGATTCGTCCCTGAAACTTTTGTAGTTGCTAAATGAAAACTGTAAAAGCATAATTCTGTATTATTATGAATATAACTTCGCAAAAATACACATTTGTTTTAAATCGGCAATTCTTTATTTTAGGTTTTTGCACTTTTTTGCAAAAATAGACAATAAGTATATTGTAAGGTGGCAGACTACAAAACTTTTTTGGAATTGATTCCAAATCTTCAGCGAATCATATATCAACCGATGGGATATAACTTGTAACATCAAAAGACGGCAAATGGCTGCCTTTTGAAATTACATCGGAAACAAACTGCCTGCATTCCGCGTCGGTGATTTTGCCCCTTTTGTAAGCATAATACAGGAAATCAAGAGTTGTAAGGTATGTTATCTGCTCCTTTGCGCAGTAATCCTTTATATCCTTCAGGTTGCTGCTGCCAATCACATTATTTGTAAACTTGCAATATGCCATGCATGCGCTTTCTCCTCTGCCAAAATTGCTGGAGAGCACAGCATATTCCCTCATCATTTCACCTTGGGGATTGAAATCTTCCAAAGAAATATTTTTCAAAAGGTTAACCTGGTTGTCAACCTGACTTCTGATTGTTTTTATCTCATCGTAAACTGGCTTTAGTATAATATGCTCAAATTCGGGCAAGATGCTTGGCAAAACACTAAGCATACCACCTTTTGCAAAGTGAATGAGCACATCAGCATCCAGCACTACCTTGGTTTTCGCCATAACCGATAAGATTAAGCAGTTCGATGTAGTGTCCTTCGGAAATACGCTCCTCCTCAAAAAGCTTGCGGGCTTTTGCTCCGAAATCGCCGATTATAAGTCTTTTTCCATCGCCTTTCTGGTACAGTTCGCTGCCAAAACCGCGCAAGGCTGCCTCCCTGGTGACAACAAGACTGGCAAGCATATCGGCGTAGTCGGGCTTAATAATGTGCAATTCCTTCAGCCTAACGACCATGGTACTGTGCGAAATGCCGTAGAGATGTTCCAGCCTGATTACCGTATCGATGCCGACCTCCTTATTCTTCAGTTCTTCTGCCGGAATGTTCATCAGAATGCCGTCCCTGGGCATCAGCAAGGCCGAAGCGAACATGTTGGCAGAACGCTCTGCCGGGTCGGTAAAAGGCTGACTGCAGAAATGTGGCTGTGGATTCTCGTCGAAATACAGGTGATATAGTTCGTGGGCGACGGTAAAATGCTGTGCGCCACGGGTTATGTTGCTATTGACGAGCATAAACCTGTTTTTTCTGTCGTGCGAAACTATCGACAGTCCGAAAATTTTGTCGGACATGGGGCTGAAAACAGCCATAATGTTAAGCTGGCGCAAGGCTGTCTTTGCGTTTAGCGGTTCGGTGCCCGATATGCGCAGGTATTCGCTACGCATCTTTGCTGCAAGCATTTCGGCAGTTTCTGAATCTATCTTTTTCATTTCTCCAGCAGCCTTTCCATTTTCATGTAATTCAAAACTATGTTCTTGAAGTCGGCCACTTCTTTCATGTCGGCTGGCGAGAGGTTGTCGGCGCGGAAAGCGCAGGCGAGGGCACCATGAAGGGCTTTTTCTTCCTCCTCGAACAAAAGGCTGAGCTCGCATCCGAACAAAGCAGCCGCTTTTTCGAGCACATTTACAGGCGCTTCGCGGCTACCGCTTTCGTAATTTGCGTATGCCGAGCGGTTGACGCCCAAAAACTCCGCAACGGTTTCCTGCTTGTAGCCGTTTGCGTCGCGCAAAAGCTTTAAGTTTCTTCCGACAACTGATTCCATTGATTTTGTTTTATTGTTTGTTATCAATCTTTTGTCTTATCCATTCCCGTGGCAAAGTTACAAACAATTATCAAAACCCAAAGTTTTGCCACGGTTTTTATTATATGTTTTTCAACATTTATACGAATGGGACGTTAATCTATTTGGCATAAATTGTTGTTTGCCAGCAACTTTATTGCTTTTTTCATATAGGCACAGGTTGTCGACCGTGAATTTTTCACGCTAAATCTAGTGGATGTTTTAAAAAATAGTATTTTTGCATCAGTTTTCAATTGTGAAAAAGGATGAATTATGATAGAAAGGTTTACGGTAGAGAACTATAAGTCGTATCAACGGGAGGAAACATTGTCGTTTTTGGCCTCCAACCGAGAAAAAAGCAGTGTTTTGCCGCCACAATGGTATAAAGAAATTGATGGCAAACGACTGCTACGTCTTCTGATATGTGTAGGTTTAAATGGCACAGGAAAGTCAAAGATGTTTTCTGCATTAAATTACCTGCGTATGATTGTCATCGCCAAACCCAAAAACCCAACAGATCGTCCAGAATATCGACCATTCTTGCTTGACAATGACTCAAGAACGAAACCAACTGTACTTTCGTTGACTTATTACATTGGTACAACAGGATATTATTATAAGGTATCGGTAAGCAATGACAGAATTGAAGAAGAATTGTTGCGACAGATGGAGGGAAACGTGCTAATATATCAGCGGTCGTATAATACAGAAAAGGACACTGTTGCAGTGAAATTTGGGCCAGCATGTGATTTAAGCAAGAATGACCAACGCATGTTGGAATCAAGTGTTAATCAGAATGCCACGGTATTATCAGTGTTTGGGGATAAAAATTTGAATAGTCGGGTGTTGCGAGACAATTTCAACTACTATGCAAACAATATAAGTCTGGTGCAGCGCAGTGACCAGAGCCTCGCCGACCGATTGAAAACCAACGATCCGGAGCGTGACAAGCAAGTAAAAAAAATGCTATTAAAGTTGCTGAACGATGTAGGGACGAACATTGTTGATTATGAGGTAGATGATACCAGTATCCATATAACAGACCTTGTAAAGAGTGGAGCTCCTGACATTGTGGTAAAGGCAATGATGGAACAATATCCTACAGGGACTATTTCGCACAAAAACCTGCGTTTTATTCACAAAACAGCTGTGGCTGGCGAAAAATCACTGGACGTAGGAGCGGAATCTGTAGGGACAATAAGCATTGTAAGACTGCTGGTTGTAATGTATGATATTGTGATGGGGCGCAAATGCTCATGCATTGACGAGATTGAAACGGGCATTCATACCAAAGCATTGGCCTTTATCATAAAAATGTATCTTTCTATAGCAGAGGATTGCCAGATTGTTGTAGCCACGCATGACCTTTCTTTGCTAAACCATCCAATATTGAGGCGAGACGCCGTGCGTATGTTTGAAAAAGACGACAATGGCTGCACTTATATTCGGAAGCATGAATATGTACATAATACTCTTAACTTTCAGAAAATTTACTGCAAAAAAGTTGATCCAAAACTCGACAATCTGCTTGAAGACACTGATTTGTTCCTTGAATATCGCAAGCTAATGGAATTGTTCTTGTCTGAGTTTGCAAAGCCAATAGGCGTGAAAAAATAACCACAAATACCAATATTTCTTGTCTTAAAAAGCACATCACCTGTATTTAACGTGAAAAAATCACGGAAAATATTTGGAGGTTGAAATTTTTTATGTATTTTTGCCGCATAATTTTAAAAAATATTATCTATGAATAAAAATAATCATTTAAAAGAAGTACTTGACACTCATAAGATGTACCATGTACAAGACTTCGTGGACAAGGTTAAGAACCGCAGAGAAGAAATTAAGGAGAAAATGTACAATCATTATGGCAACAAGAAGTACCAGGCGTTTGACTCTGGCAGTTTTGCAAAACATACTGCTATAAATGTGAAATTTGACCTTGACTTGGTTGAGCCCTTCAAACACAGTACATTTGGAACACTACAAGAGATGTTTGATGATGTATATGATTTTCTTGTAGAGGAATATAAAAATACAGGTGTTAGCATTAGGAAGCAAAAGGTGTCGATTGGTATCACATTTCCAATTGAAAAAGGAGATGATAAGCCAGTTGAACTAGACATTGTGCCAGGAAGAGAATTGAATGATGATGATTACCCAGAAACAAACGATCTTAATTTGTATTTTAACGAAGATCATTGGGGTTTTACAAAAGGAACAAGCCAAAAAACTAACATTCAAAAACAAATCGACCATATTAAAGGTAAAAATGATGAACGTGAAATTATTCGTCTGCTTAAAATTTGGAAGAAACAGAAAGAAAAAAAGTACAAGTCGTTTGTGATAGAATTGACTGTTATAAAAGCCTTTGAAGACTATAATGGTGACACGGACCTTTGGTCAAGATTAAAATTTGCAATGGAATACCTACGCGACAACATTGCAGATAGCAGTTTCCATTTGTATGATCCAGGCAATACCAACAACGATGTTGTTTCGTCAATGTCGGATTTTGATAGGCAATCATTTAAAACTGATATGGAGAGCATGCTCAACAATATTGATAGGGATCCTGACACATATTTACCTTATTATTTCAAAGTGAATGAAAAGTATAGTGACGGTTACAAGGAAAAAAATTCTGGCACGGTGTACCCTAATAGCCCAAAACGTTTTGGATAAAATATGATGACTGCGGATAAAATAAAGGAACTGATAGAAACTGTTGACAGAGTGTCTCTTATTGATGCTTTCGTTGCCGATAAGAATGGTACGTTGTCGGGGAAAATTAAAGTTAAGTCTGGAGGAAATGTCCATGATACAGAGTGGTCAGTAAAAATTTCTCCAACTTATCCTTTTAGACTTATGGATATGGAGCCTATTCATTTCATCAACAGCGCATTGATAGACTATTCGCATATCATGGAGAACGGTTCGCTTTGTAAGCATCCTGCAGAATATGAGAATCCTGAAGAACAGTTTGTTCATGATTTAGGGCAATTAATAGAATGGATTGATGAATACTACATAAAAGAAAAGAAGGATGAGCATTACGAGCATTTAGTAGTAAACCACAACTTAATTCGAGATCAATACTTTACATACTGCTTTGCGGAAACACAAGAAGAATTCGAAAACGAGGATTATGGTTTTGTTTCCTATGCAAATATTGCACAAGGCAGAAAGAATAAAAAGGAAATACTTAATTTTGTAGTTCAGAAATTCACATCGACTAAGCAAGTAAGAAAAATAGAAAATCCTTGCCGTATAAGTCGGGCATATTTAAATCTTGAATCAAATTATGGCATCTATTGTCTATTGAAAGAAGCCCCTTCTGCACACAATAAGTTTATTATCAAAGACTTTGATTCATTAAAAGATCTATTTTCACAAAGTCAAAAAGACTTTATTCATACTTTTGAAAAACAATATCGAAATAAAATTCAATACTTTCCACTATTTTGTGGTTACAAACTGCCTGACGGCAGTATTCACTGGCAGGCGATGGTTCTTCATATGGATGATTTACCGATAGAACCATTCCATATTGGAACAGGTCGTAATCGAGTATGGCATACGGATTTTAAAAGCGGCAAAATTCCCTGGTGCCAAACAGAAGATATTTCATACAAGTATTTCTTTGGTCGTGGTGCCATGCCACAAGAGTTAGCTGACAAAAAGATTCTAATCATGGGTGTTGGAGCAATTGGCAGCACTATTGCAGAATCTTTGACTCGATGTGGAGCAAAGAGAATTACAGTCTATGACATCGACGATAAAGAACCTGGTAATGTTTGTAGGTCAGCCTACCCATTCTATTCTGGTATAACAGAGAAAACACAAGACATAATAGACGCGCTACAACGGATCTCTCCTCATGTAGAATGTGATAGTCTCAAATCGTTACTGGATGTAGTTGTAAAGAAGATTGCTGCCGAAGAGAAAGACATGCAGTTTATTGCAAAATTGTTCAACGCATATGATGTAATCTTTGATTGTACTACTGATAATCAGTTAATGCGAGTGATTGACAATTCTGGTATCACAGCACAAGTAATAAATCTTTCTATAACTAACTATGCTCAGGATCTGGTGTGTGCCTTTTCTCCAAATATTACAGAAACTGTTCGTCTGATTTATAAAGTGTTGAACCGCGATACAGAATCCGACTTGTATAACCCAACAGGCTGTTGGGCTCCAACATTCAAGGCTTCATTTAATGATATTGCTTGTAAAGTACAATTCGCATTGAAGCATATTATTAGAATGTTAAGTGAGCAAGAACCTAGAGAAAATTTTTATGTGACGGAAGATGAAACTAATTTAATTATTAATCGATTATGAAATACTATCAAGAAGAATATGATCTATACATTGAAATAAAGGCTTCGGTATTTGCAAAAATACAAATGCAGGCTAATGGAGAATACCCTAACGAGAATGGAGGAATGCTTGCTGGTCATTATTCATCTGACAAACACACGGTATATGTTGAAGAAGTTGTCGTTCCTACTGAAAAGAAAACGGGCAGAACGTCATTTGTCCGAAGCACCACAGGACTTGAGTCTGTATGGAAAAAATTAGGTGAGAAAGGATTACGATATATTGGAGAATGGCATAGTCATCCAAATGGGACAACACAATATAGCGCCACTGATATGAGCGCAATGAGAGATATAGAGAAGGAAGTCTCTATTGAGAACCCGATATTGCTGATTGTAAGTGTAAAAAACGAAGGTATAGTTGCACAAACATTTTACTGTTACAAGAATAATAAACTATTAGAATATAGAAAGATGATTGATTTAAGAGAATTATATGGAGGTTTGCAAAAACAGATGGAAACAAGCCTCAATGTAAACAGAGAGTTTATAAGTCATGCTGGCAGCAAAGGAGATGCTACAGAACAACATTGGATAGACTTCTTAAGAACATACCTTCCAGACAGGTATAAGGTTGACAAAGCCATAATAATAGATTCAACTGGCAATGTGAGTTGGCAAATGGATATTGTTATTTATGATGGATTGTACACACCATTCATTTTTAATCAAGATGGATTCAAGTATGTTCCCGCAGAAAGTGTGTATGCGGTCTTTGAAGTCAAACAAGATGTAAAAGGAAACCTTGAATACGCGGCACAACATGTAGAAAGTGTTCGCAAACTACAACGCACTAGTATAGATATGGTTAATTCTGGAAAGCGAACAGACGCAGTTCTGTTGACGAAAATAATTGGAGGTATACTAACAACTACTAATTCATATAAAGACTCTCATACTATAGAAAACCAATTGAAAAAATTGAAGGGTTACCAAACTTTAGATATGGGATGCTTCTGCAATTCGGGTAGTTTTTACGTAGACTATGAGGAAAAGGTACCCCCAAATATAAATAATAAAAATGGTATTGAAGAAAAACGTGAGTATATCAAACAACTATATGAAAGTCGTACGGTAAACGATGTCATTTTTAGTGACAAGGAAGTATCGTTATTCACGTTCTTTCTCCAGTTAGTAAGTTATCTTAAATCAATAGGAACTGTTCCTGCAATTGATATCAATGAATATCTAAAACCAATTGGTGCAAAAATTGATGAAATAATATAAGACCACTTAAGGAGATAAAAAACATGGATTATTGATATATCTGATATCGCATGAAATATTCGGATATACAGTAATCCATGTTAATTTTTTAGTTTATCTAAAATCGGCAGATTGATTAGCCTCTATAATACGTATCTACCTATATCTTTATCTCCCCTCCCATCAACCTCGGTAGCAAACCATCACGAGTTTGAATGAGAGTTTGAATCTCTTTATTGTTATTAATTATCTTATCATCTATATCCTTTACTTGTTGCTGAAAACTCATAATTGTATTCTCATCAGGAACAACAATGTCAAGATTTTCAAAATCAGATTTACTTATTGAACCAAATACTGTCCCATTGTCATTGAATTGTTTGATTTCTTCCAACAACGACTTTAGTTTGTAATAAGTATATGAATAATAAGAAGAATTGCCTTTGTATCTAAAAGCGGCAACACCACGGCCAATACAACATTTCTCTGTTGCCATATTCTGCGCGCCAACAGGTGCACGAACACTAATTAACGTGTCATTCGGTTCTGCAAATCTTGTCGGTTGGGTTGTAAAAACTCGCTTTGTAGGGAACCTAAAACCAAAATCAGCATTGCCTTGATACATAGGTATGCCGACACCTTCTTCATTAAAACTATCACCGCGCGGGGATTGTCCCATCGTGAAATTAAATTCATCTCCCAACTTTCCTTCCTCCCACTCCTCCTTGCTTTCTTCCACAAACCACTGCCTGAAAAGTGTCTCCGCCATCTGCTCCAAGGTGGCGTTCTCGCGGTGCAGAAGGTCTATCTTGTCGTCGAGAGATGAAAGGATGGATGCAATGCGGCGCTGGGTATCTAATGGGGGGATTTCTATGTCAAGGGCTTCTATATCACTAGGTTTCAATGAAGGATAGGCAGAAGTTGATGCTTCAGCAACAGAATGAAGGTATTCCGTAATTTGAGATTGTATCAAAAAGTAATACAAGAATTTTGGACAAAGCAAATCTTTATTACAAGTAATGGTTACAAAACCAGTCGAAACCACAAGATTATCTTGCGGATTTGTGATATACCCATAATGCAACTGATTAGGACGCACTGACGAATAGATTATATCATCTTGTTTCACCAACCGTTTGGCTCGACTTGGTGCTTTATCCAATTCAAATTCTTGAAATGAGTCAATGTTATTGCAAGTAATTGAGCCTGTGTCCAAATACAAAATCTTTGAATAAGGATAATCCCTGCCAATTGATTTTACATTGGTTTTTATCAATTCACCCAACTTATATTCTTTCCACTCGGTCATAAGGCATTCGTATCTATTTTCTTTTTCTGATAAAAAAACAAAAAAAGGATTTATTCTTTGATTGTCAATAAATTACAATTTTCTTTTTTTATTATTATTGTTATTTCTTTTTTTTTTTGCCATTATTTCAACTCATATTTTCTGTAAGTCCTGCCCCCTGTAGTTTTAATTTCATTTCCTACCATACTATAAAGCATTTTTTGCAACTCGTTCCGTTCCACATCGGGCAAACGTTCTGCTATTTCAGAAATAAGACTTTGCGGATGATATTTCAAATCTTCTATAATCAATGCTTTTAATGCGTATGGTTCAATTGTTTTCAACGATGTTTTGATGTTTGCATTTGAATTGGCAATCAGTTTAGGGTTAATAAAATAGGTAGTACCTTTCTTTGTCCCTTTTTTGTTGATAATACCATCCTTTAACAAAGGTTCAACATAGCTTCTCAGCCTTTCATCGTCTGACAGCTGAAGGTATGCTGACAATTTTGTAGATTGCATTTTTGTTGCTGTGGCAATGGCGCCAAAGGCAATAAACCCTTTCTGCGAAAGATTGTAATTGTTGAGCGTATAGTCAAGCAATGGTAGTATGTTAACATTTTGAATGTCAGAATATAAAGTAACCTTTGTTTCGTTAAATGAAGATTCGACAACAGGCGGCATCTTTCCTTCCATTCCGTTGAGTTCATAAATCAGATCGTATCCAGAACCTTCTCCTTCCATCAATCCCAAGTCACTCATTATGGCAATGAAATAAGGATTGCGCCTATGACGTTGATGCAGTATGTTGTCTTTTGTAACACCCAAAGGCAATCCGCCTGGATTGGAAATTTCCAGTCTGTCAGGATATGCACAAATCATTATATCGCTTGAAATAGTAAAACTTTTATGTGCAAAGGAATTTAATAAAAGTTCTCTCAGTACTTTGGGATGGTAATGCCGTATCTGCTTACGGAAAAGTCCGTCAGGAAATTCAAATGAATAGCCTAATTCTGTCGCCTCTTTCTCGATTTCAAGAAGTAATTCTTTAGGGTTCAATGCATTGTCGTGCCACTCTATTTTTCTAACTTTCTGCTCCAAATGGTTGTACACTATATATTGCACGGTTATAGGAAACGAAATTCGACTTCGCTGTTTGGCATTGCCAAGCCATAAAACGCCTAAGTTAGTAACAGTTTCCCCGTCAATCATATTATAGTGTTCAAGTATTTCAATGTCGGACATTTGTTTGACATGTTGCTTGACTCTGTCGGCATTTCTAATGTCTTCTGTAAATTTCCTAATATTTTCTGCGAGCATATCCGACAAAGAAAATTTTGTAGCAAGAAGCTCCCATTGATATGCCCCCTTTTCAATTGACAACCGTTGCAAATCCTCATTTCTTACAGGTTCGCACTTGTCGGCTATACGGATATAAATTTTTCCGTCTGATGTTGTAGCTATTGATTTCAATGAAGGTGCGACACTAATTTTAAAATACACACCGCCATTCTCATGCTTAATCAATCCGGAAGAAGATAAACTTACATTGAAACAAAGACTATGAAGTCGAGAAACTGTGTCGTTTATTTCGTCCTCTGTAATTGTCTGCCCAGCCAAAGGAATCAAACTTTTGTCTTCTATGCCAATGTATAAAGTTCCTCCTTGTGCATTTGCAAAAGCAATACAAGAGACGGCTAAGTCTTTAAAACCTTTGTCACCAGTACGGATTTTCCGAATGCTTTTGTAATCTATTATTTGATTTTCTGTATTCATACTTTATTCCATTTTTATCTTCCCCAGATTCTCCAGAATTACCTTGTTCAAACGTTCTTCCTCCTTCAGTTGATCCTCAAACTCGGCTTTCAGGGCTGTGAAACGCTCGGCAAAGTTGAAGTCGTCTTCCTCCTCGGGCAAACCTACATAACGTCCAGGCGTGAGCACATAGTCCAATTCGGCCACACGGCTCACCGGAACCGAAGCGCAGAAGCCTGCAATATCCTGATATTCTGCTGATTCATCGCGCCACAGATGATAAGTCCGTGCAATCTCCCTAATGTCGTCATCCGACAGTTCGCGGGTTCGGCGGTTGATGAGATGTCCCTTGTTGCGAGCATCGATGAAAAGTATTTCGCCTGCGCGCTTGCTGCGGTTGCGTGTCACAAACCACAGGCAGGCTGGAATCTGGGTGTTCAGGAACAATTTTGCTGGAAGGTTCACTATGCATGCGATAAGACCTTTGTCGATCAGAGCCTTGCGGATGTCGCCTTCGCCACCGGTCTTCGATGTCAGCGAACCTTTTGCCAGCACGAAACCTGCCTGTCCGCTCGGTGCAAGGTGGTAGATGAAATGCTGAATCCAAGCGAAGTTGGCGTTTCCTGCAGGCGGCACTCCGTACTGCCATCTAGCATCGTTGCGCAGCTGGTCGCCGCTCCAGTCGCTGTCGTTGAACGGCGGATTTGCCATAACGAAATCGGCCTTGACATCGCGGTGCGCATCGTTTAGGAACGAACCTTCGGTGTTCCACTTCACCTGCGAAGCATCGATGCCGCGTATGGCAAGGTTCATCTTGCACAGGCGCCAGGTGGTCTGGTTACTTTCCTGCCCGTAAACCGAGATGTTCTCTATCCGTCCCTGATGCTCCTTCACAAACTTTTCGCTCTGCACAAACATTCCGCCCGAACCGCAGCACGGGTCGAGCACGCGCCCCTTGTAGGGCTCCAGCATATTCACAAGCAGTTCCACGACACTTCGCGGCGTGTAGAATTGCCCGCCCTTCTTGCCCTCCGCCAAGGCAAATTCGCCAAGGAAATACTCGAACACATGTCCGAGCAGGTCGGCGCTCTTTGTGCTTGTGTTCTGCAAGGTGGAGTTGCCAACAAGGTCGATAAGTTCACCCAGACTGGTGGGGTCGAGTTCCGAACGCGAAAAGACTTTCGGCAGAATGCCCTTCAAGGTCCTGTTCTCACGCTCAATGGCGTCCATTGCATCGTCAATGTATTTTCCGATTAGCGGATGCTTTGCCTTCGATACCAGATACGACCATCTTGCGTCTGCCGGAACATAGAAAACATTCTCGGCTGCATACTCGTCGCGGTCTTCGGGGTCGGCACCTTCGGACTGCTGTTCCACGAGCTGTGCGTACAGCTGTTCAAACGAAACGGAAATATATCTCAGGAAAATCAATCCCAGTACAACGTCCTTGTATTTTGCCGCATCAATGTTCTTGCGCAGTTTGTCAGCCGCTTTCCAAAGCTGTTTTTCAAGCGGTTCTTCAATAGTTTGTTTTGTGCTTGCCATAATTCATAAATATGTATGACAAAAGTAATGAAAAAAAATGTCACTCATACGAAGTGTAACGCGTTTTTTCCCTATTTTTGCAAATTGTAATAACTATTACGATGGACGCAAAAGGCATTCTGTATCTTATTCCAAACAAGATAAGCGAGGCACCGCTCGACGAGGTTGTTCCGCAACGTCTTGTAGCACTTGTGCCAACCATAAAGCACTACATTGTGGAGGATGTGCGCACAGTACGTCGCTACTTGCGACAGTTGAATCGCGAGGTCGATATCGACTCTACAACCTTCTACGAACTCAACAAGCACACCATCGAAACAGACATAACAAACTACCTTGATGCAGCCGAACGTGGCGAAAACATTGGACTTATCAGCGAGGCTGGACTTCCCTGTGTCGCTGACCCTGGAAATGTGATTGTGGCTATGGCTCACCGCAAGGGCATAAAGGTTGTTCCTCTTGTAGGTCCCTGCTCAATGATGATGGCGCTTATGGCTTCGGGACTGAACGGACAGAATTTTGCCTTCAACGGATACATTCCCATCGACCAGCCCGAACGCAGCCGCAAACTCCGCGATTTGGAAGCGAGGTCGCGTAAAGAAGGCCAGTCCCAGATTTTTATGGACACGCCCTATCGCAACAACAGTCTGTTCGACGATCTCAAAGCAACACTTTCGCCACAGACAATGCTCTGCATCGCCCTCAACATCACTTCCGACGACGAATTCATCTGCACAAAGTCAATCGCCGAGTGGAAAAAGACAAATATCGATCTGAACAAAAAACCTTGCATTTTCATAATATGAACCGACTTATAAAAATAGGAATCCTCCTCGCTTTTGCTGTGGCAATATGCCTAGCATCGGGTAGAGTTTTCAATTACGAAATAGGCACTAGCCAATCCGACAGGATTAGCGAACTTTCCGATTCAACCGCCTGCTTTGCTGAAATTGTGGATAATTTCTCGTACTACGAATACAAAGCCGACAACGACTGCTATCTGCTTTACGACAAGTCGGAGAAACTGGTTGGCAAAGCGCTGTTTTCGATGCCATACTGCGCCGACATAAAGGGTTATGCAGGAAATATTCCGCTAGTTGTACTGCTTTCTGCCGACGACAAAGTTCTGAAAGTTCATCTGCTTGACAATAACGAAACCCCTTCTTTCCTTGACCGCGTAATTGCAAAAGGTTTCCTCGAGAATTGGAATGGTTTGTCTATCAATGAAGCAAAGGCAAAAGTGGTGGACGCTGTGACAGGCGCAACCTATTCAAGTTCGGCAATTTCAAAGTCGGTAAGAATTCGTCTCGAAACATACGCAGGTAGTGGCACGATCCCCGCAGAGAAAGAGAATATGGACAATCTTGTTGGTTTCATTGTTTCTATGGCATTTCTGTTGTTTGCAGGTTTCTGCTTTTGGGAACCGCAGCGCACAAGGAAATTCCGCATCGTGCTATTGCTGGCATCAATTGGAATACTGGGATTCTGGCTCGGACAATTCATCAGCATTGCAAAACTGTCAGCATGGCTGCTTTCGGGAGTAAACTGGCAGATGGAAATATTCCTGTTCATTGTGCTTGTGGCAGGAATTATGGCTCCGCTTTTCCTCGGCAAACAATTCTACTGCATGTATGTTTGTCCGTTCGGGGCATGCCAGGAACTTGTTGGCAAGATTAACCCCAAGCACAAGTTGAAAATTTCGCCAAAGGTTGTAAAGGTTTTGCGCTACGCCCGTTATGTTCTGCTTGTAGTACTTGGCGCATTGCTTTGCACTTCGCTCGACATCAGCATCGAGAACTTTGAGCCTTTCTCGGCATTCAAGTTCCAGTTTGCCTCGTTGGCAGTACTGATACTTGCAGGTGTTATACTCGTAATGTCTATTTTTGTCAACCGTCCGTGGTGTACTTTCCTTTGCCCGACTGGCGCATTCTTCTCGCTGTTTATGAAAAAGCAAACACAAAATTCACAAAGCAAGGAAAAGGAGGAATAAAATGTCAAAATACCGCAAATATATCATCGGATTTATTGGATTAGCAATACTAGTGCTATTCTGCATATACTTTTCAAACATTGTTTGGTGGTTGCTTATTGCGGCATTCGTTGCAGCGATTTCAAGCCCAATCGTCAAACTTCTCGACAAGATACACTTCGGTCGTTTCCAGATGCCACGCTGGGTGTCGGCGATGATAACTACAATATTTATCTGGGGCGTGCTTGTTCTTTTCGTTGTGCTTACCATTCCATTCATCGGCTCGCAGGTAAAGCAATTCCAAAACATTGATGTTGAGAGCCTTCAAACAGGACTTAGCCAGCCAATAGAAACGATTGACGAGTTTGTTCAGTCGTACCCAATTCTCGGAATGCCAGAGTTCTCGACCGAAGATGTTGTGATAGACAAGGTTAAGGAAATAATAAACTTCTCGGCTATAGGCGACATGGTTGGAAACATCGGAAGCACGGCTTTGTCGTTGTTCTTGGCTCTGTTTTCGATAACATTTTTCACCTATTTCTTCCTTAAGGAGAAAGGATTGGTTCGTGGTGGAATAATGGCGATAGTTCCAGAACGCTACGAGGAGAAAGCCACACGCATACTCAACAAACTGCCGGGACTTATCAAGAGTTATCTGCACGGAATCTTCTTTGAAATGATTTGCGTTACAACGCTGATTACCATAGGATTGCTTATCTGCGGACAAAATTTTGGACTTTCGCTGATGATAGGTATGCTTTGTGGTCTTTTGAACATAATTCCCTACATCGGGCCATGGATTGGTGCTGCAATTGGAATGGTTTTCATAGGAGCAGCAAATGTCAATGCAGATTTCTTAACTACTACTATGCCGCAGATTTACGGTTTGCTGATAGTTGTGGTAATTGTCAGATTGATAGACGATTTTGTATTCCAGCCGTTCTTCTACTCGCGTAGCGTAAACGCCCATCCGCTCGAAATTTTCATCGTGATAATTGTTGCAGGTACGCTATACGGCATTGTGGGAATGATGCTTGCAATCCCTGTATATACCGTAATACGCGTTGTAGCAAGGGAATTCCTATCGGAATACAAATTCATAAGAAAATTTACGCGTGGCGTTGACGATGAAAATCTGCAATCCGAAAACGGTAAGGCAAACGAAAATACCACAAAGAAACGAACGAATAGAAGACGTTATTATAAACGACCGAAAAAACAGGAACCAAAGGAATCGAAAAATTAAAGCAGTACAGACGCAAAATTTTGCGTCTCAACAAATAAACTTATAAACGGCGAAGCCACTTAAACTTAGAAACAATAAAACTTATGAAGGTATATAAATTTGGCGGTGCATCGGTAAAGACACCACAGGCATTAGAGAATGTTTACAATATCGTAAGCGGAGAAAACGAACTCGTAATAGTAGTGTCGGCAATCGACAAGACAACCAACCATTTGGAACGCCTTGTGAACTATTATTTCAATGGAGATGAGCAGAAAAATGTGGAGTTCGAAAACATTAAGAAGTTCCATTACGACTATGCAAACGAAGCCTTTGAAGGAAAGACCGAATCTGTAAGCAAGAAGTTAGATATTCTTTTCGAAGAAATTGCAGAACGTATTGACGGCATTCCTACTGACGACTATGATTTTGAGTATGATTCCATTGTTTCGTACGGAGAACTTCTCAGCACAACCATTTTCTCGGAATATCTTCGTTATAGGGGAAAAGCAAACAAATTCATCGACATTCGCCGCTATATGGTCACCGACTCCAATTTCCGCGATGCGAAAATTGACTGGAAACTTTCGGAAAAGAAAGTTCGCAAGGCATTTTCGGATGCAAACTACAATGTTTTTGTAACCCAGGGCTTCATCGGTAGCGACAAAAGCCATCACACCACCACGCTCGGACGCGAGGGCTCGGACTATTCCGCCTCGTCGATTGCCCACATTATCGATGCCGAAAGCGTTACAATCTGGAAGGACGTGCCCGGCATAATGAATGCCGACCCTGCTTGGTGTGACTTTGCCGAAAAGTTGGACGAAATTTCGTTCCACGAAGCCATAGAACTTGCATTCTACGGAGCAAAAGTCATCCACCCGAAGACAATTAAACCTATCGAAAACAAGAATATTCCGTTGTATGTGCGCTCGTTCAAAGACCCGTTGGCAAAGGGAACTGTAATCCGCAAGTTGGACTACTATCTCGACCTTGTTCCAGTATATATCTTGAAGCAAAATCAAGTGCTGATTTCAATTTCTCCGAAGGATTTTTCGTTCATAGTGGAGGAAAACATGAGCAACATCTTCGGACTGTTTGCCAAGTACAAGGTGAAGGTGAATGTTATGCAGAACTCCGCTATCGACTTTTCGGCATCCATTGATGCAAACAACCGCAATTTCGATGCGCTTGTAGCCGATTTGCAGAAGGAATATTTTGTGAAGTACAACGAAAATCTGCAACTTATCACCATACGTTACTACACCGACGAAGCCATCAACCGTATGATTTCTGGTCACAAGGTTTATATGACGCAGAAGAGCCGTAAGACGGCAAGGTTTGTGATAGAGTAGGGTGAAAAAGCAAACTTTATGTCTACAACAAACATAGAAACACAGAAACGGTGTCAGCCATCTAAACTCAGAAACTTTGAAACGCCGCAGGCATAAAAACGGCGTTAGTCATTGAAACTTAGAAACAGCGTCAGCGATAAACTTTCAAACAGCGGGGCTTCAAACTGGCATAGCCATAGTTAACTTTCATCTGTCAATATATCGTAGTAAAACATAGGTAGCGGTTGGGAAATATTGTATAATTTTGCGTTTTAAAATTTGTCAGCGATGGAAAAGAATGACATAACAACAAAAGTGCTTATCGGACTGGTGTCGGTGATGTTGGTCGCCGTGATTGTGCTTGGTTACTTGCTATACAAGACATCGAAGGAGAAGGAACAAATAACAGTGGTGAATGTAGAAACAACCAGCGAGCGAGACAAGATTAAGGCGGAGTTCTCTAACCTTTTGGACCAGTACAACGGATTGGAAACCACAAACGATAGTCTTAACGCAGAAATCAACGGTCGCAAGCAGGAGATTGTGATGTTGATAGAAGAACTCGACAAGACCAAGAACTGGGCTGCTGGAATGAAGAAGAAATACGAGGAGGAACTTGGTACTCTGCGTAGCATAATGAAGCATTACGTTTATCAGATTGATAGTCTTAATACCTTGAATCAGCAGCTCGTAGCTGAAAATGAAATGGTAAAAACAGAAAACGACAGGTACAAGTCGGAAAACGACGAACTTGTCGACCGCAACACCGAATTGCTTACCACAATCGAGGATGCAAGCATAGTTAACGCATCGCACATAAGCGTTATATTCCTTAATGGTCGCGACAAGGAGACCAACAAGTCGAGTAAAATAGAGAAATTGAAGATTACATTTACGCTTTCGGCAAACAAGTTGGCAACGAGCGGACAAAAAACCGTATATCTGCGCATAAAACGTCCTGACGGATATTACATATCGTCGGGAGGAACATTTACCGCAGGCGATAGTCAGTTGGCATATACCGATTCGCGAATAATAACCTACGAGAACCAATCTCTTGATGTTTCTGTATACCATAAGGTTACCGAAACCCTTGCTGTCGGCAAGTACGAAATTTCGCTCTACATGGATGGCAATAAGATAGGTGAAAGTTCATTCCTGATAGAAAAGTAACTGGTCATGGGTGAACTGATGCCGATTGTCGACAGGTTGAAGGATTGGAACGCATCTATAATTCTAATCGCATCGGTAATAATTTTGGTGTTGTATGTCGGTGTGCAGTTGAAATATCCGGGATTTTACAGGTCCGTAATCTATAGGATGTTCGTCGAAAATTTTTCTGGAAGACCGATTACGAGAAATATTGAGGTTGCGTCTGTCGAAGGGGTGTCGGTTATAATTTCATTGCTGTCTATATCGACGATGATATTTGCTGTCATCTGTTATTCTGATATGACAAAATTCGAACTTGAATATGGTGGCGAGTGGAAAGTAATGTTGATTGTGCTGCTTGTATTTTCTTTCTACAATCAATTGAAAGGTCTGCTGACATTGTTCTTTGGTAAACTTTTCAGGTTGCAGGTTTATGCAGTAAGGTACAATACCCTTATTCTTGACACCGAAAGGTTTTTGGGTTTAATATTCGTGCCGCTTTTTGCATTTTGCCCATTTGTGCCTGATTCTGCTGCAATATACTTGATATGGACGGCAGCAGTTGCTACTTTGATTTTGGTCGGATTTCAGTTCGTAACATTTTTTTTCCATTTGTTGAAAAATAATTTTTTAAATCATTACTCAATTTTGTATTTTTGCGCCCTCGAAGTTTTGCCCATTTTGATATTCGTCAAGTTGGTGTTTTAACTTCAAGAGAGTGGATAGTAAAAGTGTAATTTATAGGAGTTTACGATGAAGATTAAAAGCGTGTTAGTATCGCAGCCGAAACCCGAGACGGACAAGTCGCCATACTATGATATTGCAAAAAAATTCAACATTAAGATTGATTTCCGTCCTTTCGTAAAAGTTGAAGGCGTTCCATCAAAGGAATTCCGTACTCAAAAGATAAACCTCGCCGACTACATGTCGGTTATTTTTAACAGTCGTCATGGTGTTGACCACTATTTTAGAATGTGCGAGGAGTTGAGGGTTCCAACCAACGACAATAGGAAGTATTTCTGCATTTCGGAGTCCATTGCTTTCTATCTTCAGAAGTATGTGACCTATCGCAAGCGCAAGATTTTCTATGGCAACGGAACTCTAGCAAACTTGATGCAGCAGATTCAGAAGTTCCCGGAGGACAAGTACCTTGTTCCATTGAGCGATGTCCACAAGCAGGATATTCCAGAAAAACTCGATGAGGCAAAGATTGCATACGATATCGCAGTGCTTTATCGCACCGTAAGTTCCAATATGTCAGACATGGAAAATCTGGGACACGACATTGTTTTGTTTTTCAGCCCTGCGGGAGTTATGTCGCTCAAGCAAAATTTTCCTAATTTCAATCAGGAGGAGGAGAATGTGTTTATAGGCGCATTTGGTCCTACTACTGCCGAAACCGTGGAGAAACTTGGTTATCGTCTTGACATAAAGGCACCAACGCCCGACAATCCATCTATGCCTGCTGCCCTCGAGAAATTCATCAAGGCGCACAACGGCAAATAACAGTTGACCGAAAATGCCAGCCGATACCGAAACTTCTACTGTCGTCGTCAACAATGACGGATGCCTCGATTTCTCGCGGCAGACATTGAAGAGAAGTTCGATGCTGAAGCATAAGGTCGACATTGAAAACCTTTTCAGAAAAGGACGGAAGGTAAACGTCGAATACATAAGGCATACATACGTTAAATATTCTGCCACCTCGTCGAAAGGCGAGGTGCGCATTTTTGTGTCGGCACCAAAGAAATATATGCGGCATGCTGTCGACAGGAACCTTATAAAAAGGCGAATGCGCGAAGCAATAAGGAAAAATTTGTCGGAATTGAGAAAGGCCTGTGCCGAAAACAATATAAGCATCGACATCGCGTTTGTGTATCAGACGAATATTATTAACGATTATTCCGCCATAGAAAAGATAATTGTTCTATCTTTACAAAAAATTTATTCTGAAGTTTATGAGAAGATTTAAAAATATAATAATAGCGGTTTTTGCCACAATTTCAATGCTTGTCATGCCAGTTGCTATGCGTGCGCAGGAGGATGGCAAGACCGACTACAATTTCGAGAGTGTGAAGAATCTTGATATTTTTCACTCGCTCTACAAGGAATTGTACCTTTATTATGTTGATCCTGTTGAACCCGAAAAACTTATCAAGACAGCCATTGACAAGATGCTCGAAGGTCTTGATCCTTATACGGTATACATTCCCGAAAACCAAATTGAGGACATTAAGTTGATGACCACAGGTCAGTATGGAGGAATTGGCGCTCTAATCCGTCAGGATGGTGACTATGTGATGATTACCGATCCGTATGAAAATTCGCCTGCAGCAAAGTCGGGACTTATTGCCGGTGACAAAATCCTTGAAATTGATGGTCGGTCGATGAAAGGCAAGCAGTCTGACGAGGTTTCGGAACTTCTTCGCGGTGAACCAAATACAAAGGTAAAACTGAAACTTCAGCGAATGTTTAGCGATAACCCGATTGAAATTCAGGTTACACGCGAGGAAATAAAATTGCCGTCGGTTCCTTACTACGGATTAATCGACAATGGAATAGGATACATCAACCTTAGCAGTTTTACAAATACAGCAGCAAAGGAAGTGCAGGATGCGCTTGAAAGCATGAAGAAGTCAGATAATATTAAGTCTTTGGTGCTCGATTTGCGTTCAAATCCTGGTGGTCTTTTGATTGAAGCAGTTAAGATTTGTAATCTTTTCATTGATGCAGGACAGGAAATAGTCAGCACAAAGGGAAAAGTGTCAGAATGGGACAAGTCGTACAAGACGACTGCCAAACCTGTTGACCGGGACATTAAGATAGTAGTGTTGGTGAACGAAATGTCGGCATCTGCATCGGAAATTGTGTCGGGAAGCATTCAGGATTTGGATAGGGGAGTGGTTGTAGGACATCGCACTTTTGGCAAGGGACTTGTACAGACTACAAGAAACTTGAGTTACAACGGAATGCTCAAGGTTACAACAGCCAAGTATTATACTCCGAGTGGTCGTTGCATTCAGGCACTAGACTATTCGCACCGCAACGAGGACGGTAGCGTAGGTCATGTTCCAGATTCGCTGATTTCAAAGTTCTATACAAAAAACAAACGCGAAGTATATGATGGTGGTGGCGTTACTCCAGATGTTGTCGTTGATGATAGCATATCAAATACTTTGCTTACACAATTGATGCTTGATGATATGTTTTTCAAGTATTCGGTTTGGTATCGCAGCAAGCACGAATCCATTGGCGACGATCCTGCAAAGTTTGTTTTCACCGATGCCGACTATAAGGATTTCAAGGACTTTCTTGTGCACGAAAAATTTGAGTACAAGTCGTTCTCGGAGGAAAGCGTTGAGGACCTGATTGAGGTTGCCAAGAGCGAAAAATACTACGACAACATATCCAAGGACATCGAGAATCTTCTGTCGAAACTGAAACAGGACAAGGACAGGGACTTGGAACGTTACAAGGATGAAGTTGTTAAGTGGATTGTAAGTTACATAATGCCAAGATACTTCTACGAGAAGGGTAGCATAATGTTCAGCATCAACTACGACGAGGAAGTAAAGACGGCAATAGAGATATTGAAGGACGAAAAGAGGTACAACGAGATACTTTCGCCAAAAAAATAATTAGCAAAAGGAAGAAAACATGGATACTGTATTAAGTGGAATTAGATCGACGGGAAATCTCCATTTGGGCAACTATCTGGGGGCAGTAAGGAATTTTGTAAGGATGCAGGAGGATAATAACTGCTACTTTTTCATTGCCGACTACCATGCGCTTACGACACATCCTGCAACAGAGGAACTGCATCGCAATGTGCGTCAGGTGCTTGTGGAATATCTTGCAAGCGGTATTGACCCCGAAAAGTCGACTGTTTATATACAGAGCGATGTGCCAGAGATTTGCGAGATGTACTTGTTGCTAAACATGAATGCATATCTTGGCGAACTGATGCGTACTTCTTCGTTTAAGGAAAAGGCACGCAAGCAACCCGAAAATGTGAATGCAGGTTTGCTGACATATCCTGTGCTTATGGCTGCCGACATACTTATGCATCATGCAGACAAGGTTCCGGTAGGGAAGGATCAGGAACAGCATTTGGAGATGACGCGCAAGTTTGCTCGTCGTTTCAACACTATGTTCAATGTTGAGTATTTCAAGGAACCGCAGGCCTACAATTTTGGCGGCGAACTTATAAAGATTCCTGGTCTTGATGGATCAGGCAAAATGGGCAAGTCGGAAGGAAATGGCATTTTCCTGGCAGATGACGAGAAAGTTATACGCAAGAAGGTTATGCGTGCTGTTACCGATAGCGGACCAACCGAACCGAATTCACCTATGCCAGAACCAATACAGAACCTTTTCACGATAATGAAGGTAGTCTCGACACCTGAAACAGTTGCATACTTCACCGAAAAGTACAACACCTGCGAAATTCGCTACGGTGATATGAAGAAGCAACTTGCCGAGGACATTGTGGCAATAATTAAACCAATTAGCGAGCGCATCAAAGAAATAGACTCTGATACTGAGTTTTTGAAGCGTACCGTTACCAGAGGTGCTGAGAAAGCCCGTGAAAATGCCATAAAGACTGTTCGCGAAATGCGTGAGATAATGGGATTCAAGAAGTTGTTTTAACTTCGGGAATCCTTGATCACCAGTCAACTGGAACTTATTTCTACTTGATTTCCTTAACTTTAGCGTATTCCCCTTTTTCTAGCAAGGTAATTTCATATTTGTGCTTGCCGTCTTTCGATTGGGTGTAGCGGATATTGTCTTTTGCATAAGGGTATAGGGGACGGGTTCCGTAAATTGCCTTGCCATTCTTTTTCAACCATTCGCCGATTTCTTCCATGCGTTGCAGGGCAACTTCTGGAAGTTGTCCGTCTGCATCGGGACCAACATTTAGCAGATAGTTTCCGCCCTTGGCAACAATGTCTATCAGCGTATGTATCAGTTTGCGAGTACTCTTGTAGTTGTCGTTTTCCACATACGACCAACTGTCGCCCATGCTCATGCAGGTTTCCCATGGATATGAAAGCAATTTGTCGGGAACTTGCTGTTCGGGAGTGCGGTAGTTTTCGTACTTGCCTCCTACGCTACGGTCAACGATTATTAGGTCGGGGTTATCCTTGCGAGCCATTGTGGCAATGCGTGGCATGTCGATGTCTTGTATGCGTGCGTAACAACCTAACCATTCAATGGTTTCATCGTTCAAACTCCACTCTGGACGCACCCATCCACCATCAAGCCACAAAATGTCGATGTCGCCGTAGTTGTGAGTTAACTCGTATATCTGGTTGTAGGTGAAGTCCTTGAACTTCGCCCAGCGCTGCGGATTTTCATATATGTCGTAGTTTACATTGCGGTCGGGAGTTGCCCATTCGTGCGCCCAGTAGTCGTCGTTGTGCCAGTCGGGTTTTGAGAAATAAAGACCTATCCACATTCCTTCGGAACGGAACGCATCAACAATGTCCTTTGTGATGTCGGGCTGTGCCGAGGTATGGTAAGGACAATCTGTGCCTGCAACGCTGTAGTCGGTCTGCTTGGTGTCGAACATGCAGAATCCATCGTGGTGCTTGGTGGTGAAAACCATATATTTCATTCCTGCTTCCTTGGCCGCTTTAGCCCATTGCATAGCATCGAAATGCTTGGGATTGAAAGTCTTATTAAGTGCTTGATATTCTTTCTTGTACTCGTAGTAGTCGGCACCGTTGCGGTTTATCCATGGCTCGTTGCAGATACTCCACGATTCCACAACTCCCCATTGCGAGTACATTCCCCAATGTGCCATAAAGCCGAATTTCAAGTCTTGCCACTGATCGATGCGGTTGAGAATTACAGTGTCGGTTTCGGGCTGACTGTCACTTTGGGCATTCGCTGCAAAAGTTGCCAATATTATGCTGAGTAGAATAATTGTGTTTTTCATCTTATTTTGTATTTGATTGTGATGTCTTCCAAGTCCTTGTCATCGCTGCTGAAGCCAACTTGCAGGATTAGTTTCTCGCCGTCTTCGGGATAGGTCATTTCTCTTGTTTTTTCGTCGAATTTGCGCAGCCAGAACTGATCAAAATAGCGGTCGATTCCTATGCCGACGGTTATTTTCTCACCAATGGGAATTTCAACTTTATGTATCCCTATGAGCGACTTTTGCAGTCCTGTCGTGTCGTTTGGGTATTTGAGATACAGTTGCAATACTGCTTTTCCAGACTTGCATTTTGCTTTGCTTCCGTTGTTGCTGATAGTGGCATAAACCACTTTAAAATATTTGTCATATTTGACTTTCTCAATGCTGAAATCAGAATATGAGAGTCCGTATCCGAATGGGAATAGGGGCTTTTCTTTCATATATCTATAGGTGCGACCTTGCATGTTGTAGTCGTCGAAGTCGGGAAGTTGTGAGGTTGATTTGTAGAAAGTCACAGGCAGACGGCCAAAGTTGTCGCAGTCGCCAGCCAATGCCGAAGCAACAGCTTTTCCCATATCTTCGCCACCATACCAGCATACCATTATGGCATTTGTCTCGTTGATGATATTTTCGAGAGCAATAGCACTGCCAGTACACAACAGCAATACCAATGGTTTGCCAAGTTTTTTCAGTTGCCTTATTTCTTCAACTTGATTTTCGGGAAGTTCTATCCTAGTGCGGTCACCCTTGTGGAAACCAGGAATGTCGATTGGAAGTTCCTCGCCTTCGAGCTGCGGGTTAAGCCCACCTGCATACACGATTATGTCGGCATCGGTGGCTGTTTCTGCAATTGCAAAACGTTGGTTCAGACCTTCCTCTATGGTTGAAGTGTGAAGCGGAGTGCCATTGTAGTTGCCCAACGGCATAAGAGTGTCGCTTGCATTAGGACCTACGAGGAAAATCCGTTTTCCGTCAATTGGTAAAATACCATCATTTTTTAGCAAAACGAATGTTTCTACTGCCGCATCGTGGGGTGTAATTTGTGGTAAATAATTGAAATCTGGATTTGATTCTGTGAGTTCCATTCGCAACGACAAAACTCTCCGCAAATGTTCGTCAATCTTGCTCTCAGGAATATATCCGGAATCGACGGCAGTTTTCAATGCTTGCAAACCGCTTCCGCATTCAAGGTCGACTTCACTACCGAAAGCGTCTGAGGCAGCGAGTGCTGCAGTGGCGTGGGTCTTGTGACGAGGAATTACCGTATCGCGCTCCCAGCAGTCGTTCAAAGCCCAGCAGTCGGTGACGACAATGTCGTCGTAATGCCATTTGTTTCGCAGAATGTCAACAAGCAATTCGCGATTGGTACAGCAAGGAGTTCCGTTAAGGCGGTTGTAGCCGCACATGACCTGCCTTACATCGCTGCACTTTATAACATATTCGAATGCTGGCAGATAAGTTGTCCAAAGGTCGCGTTGCGAAACATTTGCATCGAATTGGTGGCGTGTGCCTTCGGGACCGCTATGCACGGCAAAGTGTTTTAGGCAGGCGGCCGCAGTAAGTATATGCTTGTCGTTGTCGCCATGCTGAAGCCCGTTTACGCAGGCAAGTCCCATTGTAGCGGTTAGGTAAGGATCTTCGCCGTAGGTCTCCATGCCACGTCCCCAGCGTGGGTCGCGGAAAATGTTGATGTTTGGCGTGAAGAAAGTAAGACCTGCATAGTCCCCGTAGTTGCCTTGCGCTTGTGATTCGGTATATTTTTTGTGTGCTTCTGCGGCTACCCGCACGAAAATATGTTCAACCATTATGTCGTCAAAAGAAGCGGCTAATGCTATTGGCATCGGCCATACAGTTGCTATTCCGTTGCGACCTACGCCATGCAGTGCTTCATTCCACCAGCTGTAGGCTTTTAGTCCGAGACGTGGAATGGCTGGGTTCTGGTGTTCCATCAGCGAGAGTTTCTCGTCAAGACTAAGCCGTCCAATCAGATCGCTGACTCGTGTGTCAATGTCAAGCGATGTATCCTGAAACGGGTATTGTTGGGCTGAGCATATTTGCGGAATTGTGAAGCAAACTATTGTTGCAAGTGTTATAAATAGTTGTTTCATTGCGCAAAATGTCCTCTATTGAATAATAAAAGCTCCCCGAAGAGAGCTTTTTATGTTTATGCGGTTTCTATTTTAGAAGTCATCGCTGTCGTTTTTATTAATTACAGCGTTACCTTTCTTTGCTGCTTCCTCTTCCGCTTTCTTGACTTCATCTTCGATGCCATAGTCGGTTGATACGACACTGAACTCGGTACGACGGTTGAGCTGGTGGCATATTTCTTTCTTTCCGAAATCAGAAATCTTGTTTATGTAGTCCTCTGTTAGAACATCGCCAACTTTCAAGAAGGTATATTGCTTTGCCATCTGTGCAGTCACAGTCTTGGGTTCTGTTTCTCCGAATCCCTTTGCCGTAAGTCTGTCTGGTTTTATGCCCTTTGAAATCAAGTAGTCAACGCACGATTTTGCTCTTGCAAGCGAAAGTGTCATGTTGTAGTCGTCGTTGCCACGGAAGTCGGTATGTGCACGCATTTCGATTGTGATGTTTGGGTTATCGTTCAAGGTTTTTACCAGACCGTCGAGCGAAACTGTTGATTCCGGTTTCAGGTCGGCCTTGTCGTATGCGTATTCAATGTTAGGCAACTCAATGACGCGAGGTATTCTGCCGAGGTTAAGTATTGCATTGAAAACGGTGTCGTATTCAACCTTTGCAGTCGAGAACTTTATTGAATTAGAGAAATAATCCTTTGATACTTCTCCCTTGATTTCATAAATCTTATCCTTTTCCAACGTCATGTTGAATTGACCTTTTTCGTTGGAGGTAAGTTCCTTAACTACTGCGCCATCGGCATAAACAGTTATCTTTGCATCCTTCAGTGGGATTTTTCTTTCGATGTTGGTTGTGTCGTAGATTGCTCCGTTCAGTGTAATTAATAGCGGAGGCAGTATAAATGAATAAATGTCGTCGCTACCTTTACCTCCTTTGCGGTTCGATGAGAAATATCCTGATTCTTCCTTTCCGTTGAAGATGATGCCGAAATCATCAAACGAGGAGTTAATCGGGTACTTCATATTTTCAACATCTGTAAAATCCTTACCTTTCTTAATTGCCTTGTAGATGTCGAGACCACCCATTCCCTGATGTCCGTCAGATGCGAAGTACAGGTCACCATTTTCGCGTACGGTTGGGAAAACTTCGTCACCTAGGGTATTGATTTTTGGACCGAGGTTTATAGGTTTGCTGAATTTGTTTGATGTTCCAACCCTTTGTGCCATATACAAGTCCAGACCACCATATCCGCCTTCAACTTCTGCGCTGAAATACAAGATTTTGTCATCTGGAGATAATGCTGGGTAACCGACTTCTGCTGCTTCGAATCCTGGAATTTCAAGAAGCAATGGTTGTCCCCATGCGTTTCCTTTCTTTGAACTGAGGTAAATCTTGCATGGTTCGTCAACTTTCTTTCCTGCCTTGCAGCGGGTGAAAAACATGTCGGTACCTTTGAGCGAAACTGTCGAAGCACCTTCGTCGTCTTCTGAGTTGACTCCGCCTACGATTGGAGTTGGCGACGACCATG
Organism: Bacteroidales bacterium; assembly: GCA_017651185.1. Classification (GTDB taxonomy): domain Bacteria; phylum Bacteroidota; class Bacteroidia; order Bacteroidales; family ML635J-15; genus Bact-19. The sequence continues at coordinate 126,630 of JAGCDJ010000021.1, forward strand.
TGCCTTTTCTGTCTTGAGTTACCTCAAAAATATCGGTGAACTTCTGTCCCGACTTGTAGTTGTCGCGGCTACCCTGCGAACCTTCGCGCGATGAGGTGAAATATACTGTGCGGTAGTCCTTTGATGCCCATACTATTGAGAAGTCGGCCTGTGCAGTATTGAACTTTGATACATTTGTAACTTTGTATCTTGTAGGACGACTAATCCAGTTTGGAACAATCTTGCACGATTCCATACCGCTCTTTGCACGGTGGTCCTGTGGTGCGAATTTGAGGTATTGCTTGTAGTAGTCAATAGCATCTTCGTACTTGCCGTTCATTCTAAGTGCGTCGGCGTAGAAAAGAAGTACGTCTGGTTTGATTACACCTCTTACATAATTCTTCACAGCAACCCTGAAGTACATTTCCGACTTGTCGGTGTTGCCGAGTTGCTTGTAACAGAAACCGAGTTGGTAGTTAACCTTTGCGAGTTCTTCCTTAGCCGAAATGCTGGGTAATGCTTTCTCGTAATAGTCCTTTGCCAAGTCGTATGAGTACTGGTTGAAATATTCATTTCCCTTGTCAATCAGTGCCTTCTGGGCTTGCATGAACAGCACCGAGAAAACCATTATTGCTATTGTAAACAGTCGTTTCATATATATAGAATATCCATGTTAAAAAATAGTGCGCCAAATATACATTTATTTTTTCAATCAACAGCAAACTATTGTAAATATTTCTTTGTGTTGGGATTGATTTGTTTGTTGAGATGCAAAATTTTGTATCTGTACAAGTCAATGGTTTTTAGTCACCATTATTTCACCATAAATATATCCCGTACAAAATTTTTCGTTTCGGTTAGCCCTTTGGTTTCAACGTTTGCTTTTTCTAATTTGTAACCTTGTGCCTTGTAATATATTATGTAATTATTTTCGGGTTTCAGTTCCAGTTCGTACTTGCCATTTTCGTCGGTGGTCTGGGTGTCCATAAGTACATATTCATCGTTCATTATCTGGATGTCAACATTGGGAACTGGTTTGTTCAAATCCTTGTCCCAGATTGTTCCGGTTACAGTGAACGAAAGTTCTGGCAGTATAAAATGGTAAAGGTCGGTCTTTCCAACTCCTCCTCTGCGCCTTGACGACAAGAAACCTTCCTCGCGCATACCTGTGAACACAATTCCGAAGTCGTCGAGCGAGGTGTTGATGGGATAACCCATATTAATAATGATGTATTCGGAATTTTTGACCTGCTTTGCCAGGTAGATGTCAAAACCGCCCATGCCGGGATGTCCGTCAGATGCGAAGTACAGGTCGCCGTTGCTACGGATATACGGATGAACTTCGTCCTCCTCGGTGTTGATGCTGCTTCCGAGGTTTTGCGGTGGGTTGAATGGTTGGTTCTTGCGCTGGCGGGTAACACGGTAAATGTCCTTTCCGCCAAGTCCGCCAAGTAAGGAGTCTGCGACAAAGTACAGCGTAAGTTCATCGTCGCTGATGGCAGGATGTCCGATTGAAATACTGTCGGGAATGCCTTTGATTTCAACTTCCTGTGCGTTTGTCCAGTAGTTGCCTACTTTCTTCGCCATGTAAATTCGGCAACCTTTGTCGCTATTCTTGTTGTATGTGCATCGAGTGAAATACAGGTTGTTGGACTTGCGGTTCAGGCAGGCGGCACCTTCCTCGGCGGTGGTATTGATTGTGCCAGGAGCAATCTTGGCTTCGCTCCATCTGCCTTCGCGGTCTTGTTCGGCGTAGAAAATGTTTGAGCAGTATTCTCCCGATTCTGGACTTACGGTTACATGCGTTGGTGCGTTGCGCGTAGATGTGAAATAAACTTTCTTGTGCGTGCGCGCTTCATAGAATGGACAATAGTCTTCGCCGCCTGAATTTATTATCGGTTTGAGCGTCACCTCGTAGCGCGACGGATTGGCAAGCATTTCACGTGTGAGTGCTATGCTTTTTACGCCTTTATGTGCAAGTCGACTGTTGGGCGAAAGTTCCTCAAATTTCTGGAACTGCGTGAGCGCCGAGTCGTAGAGTTGTAGCATTTGCAGCGCCTCACCAAAATACAAGTAAACTAGTGAATCCTCATATCCGTTTTCGATTGCAAGTTTAAAGTTTGGTGCTGCTTCTTCGGGAATCGAAAGCTTCTTGTAGCAATAGCCCATCTTGTAGTAGAGTTCCGAAACCAACTTTTTGTTGTGCTTGTGCTTTTCGGCAAGGGGCGCATAGTACGATATTGCTTCTGAAAACTGTTCGCGCTTTAGTGCGGCATCGGCAAGTTTCAGTGTTTTCTGCGCGGCAAGCGTCAGACACATACAAAGCGCTAGTATTATGGCTGCAAGACGTTTCATTTCAGTAACAATGCAGGTGCAAATTTACATCATTTCAATTTTCGCGCCAAAAAAAATAGGGGCGGATTTTTGTCCAGTTCAAATATATGTCGCAAAAATGACTTTTGGAAAAGTCAAAATATTTCAAAAATGACTTTTAGAAACGACATTTTCGGTGGTGAATTAACTTTTAGAAACGACAATTTCAAGCAATATTCTAATCCATATAGTTTGTGCGATTGTGCTAATCCCGACAAAATTTCTCCATTTTTTTTCAACATAAATGCTTTTTATATCCAAATAAGACTTATCTTTGCCCTGCTGTTCAACAATATTGTTGGGTGGCGGACATATAGAAAGACGTTTACTGACGTTTTCCTTTGACGCTTCAGAACTTCGGAAATTTTGAAACTCAGTCAAAGAGAAAAGCAGCGGTGAACGCCTACGTTGATATGAAATTGATAATCAATCATATCATAGCGTGGGCTTCGCGTTGCTCAATCTTACTGAGTTAGGCAATCCGAAGGCCGTGAAGCGTGGGAGCGAGTAACAAGATTCCCACGTTTTTCTTTTTTGGTTGATACCGTGCTGGGGAATCGGCGGAAAACAAAACCGATGTGCCGATGGGATATAACCGTGCAACAAAGTAAAATGAAAAAATTATTTGTATTATTTGCTGTAATTGGCATTTGCACACTTGCCTACAGTCAAGATGTAAAAGTAAACATCAACAATCAAGATGTAACAGCAAAAGATGACTGCCCCTATCGTATTAATGGCATTTGTTCCACAGAAGATATTGGAGGTGTTGATTTTGATTTAGTGGAAAATGACAATGGTTGTACTAATATCGTATTAACGAATTATAATAAATGTCCCGTAACGGTTTTGTTAGAATATGAATATTATCATCCCAATGTTTGGTTTAAAAGGACAACGACTGCCGTAATTCCTACAGATGGAGTAAAAGAGATTGGGGGAGGGTGCTATGGAACAAGATTTGTGGGAATGATAGTTAGAAAAATAGCGCAATAAAAAACATAAAACAAGAATTTTATGAAAAAGTATTTGATTATCCTATTTATTATAGGAGGATTTTTCCATTGCATTTCTGTTGAAGCACAGTCGTACTCAATAAATAACAATCAGCAACAAATAAATATTAATGTTCCTGTTATAGAAAAACCTGTTTATATCGAAAAATACAGAACTGTGTATGTTGATAAACCAAGAAAGGCACGGAAATTAGAAAAGCCTGCATTATTGTTAGGTTATTTATGGGTTTATCCCGAAGATTTAGGTAGTTTTAAGCAAATACCTGTGGGGGTTATTAATTCTATAAATGCCCAAAATCCTTATGGACGGGATAATTGGAGAATACCTACACCAGATGAATTAGCTGTACTTGAAGCTAATGCGGAGAAGGTTGGCCTTGGAGATGATATTTATTTGGCTACTGACCATTGCAATGGAACATTAAGACTTGTTGCTACGGATATAGATTACTCAAATTGTATTAAAGTTGGAAATACATATTGGGCTAAGGCTAATTTAGGGGCGGTAAAACCATATGAATCAGGTTCTCTTGTAACATACGAACAGGCATTAAAAAATTGCCCCAAGGGTTATAGGCTTCCCACAAAAGAAGAATTCGAGGAACTAATAGCAAGTGGTAAGGCGAATTTCGGTAAGTTTGGTTCGAACAGTGCAATCTTAACATTTCCTCTTTCATGGATAGAAGATAGAGGAGATTATAATTATACATATCATGTGGGGCAATATTGGACATCAACGCCAAGCCCTTATGCCTCAGAACATGATATAGCTGGAGATTATACTCCTAACTATATCGTCGAGTTCTATTATTATACAAAAACGACATTACAAGGTTGGAGAGATGTTGAGCAAACGCCAGAGATAGAATATTTCATATCTAACAATCGATGTAATGAAAGGAAAATGAGTGTAAGATATGTTTTGGATAAATAAAAAAATAGGGACGACACCCCTATTTTTTTTACTCAGGAAGCACCATTAAGGCATAACATTCCCTTTTGACAATTGTACAAACTCGTGCAGAAAAGTGTCAACTTTCGCCAAAAAGTCGTGCGGAAAAGTGTATGATTTTCTTTGAAAGTCGTGCGGAAAAGTGTATGCTGTGATTGCTAATATAGTGACAATCAATTGTGTGTTGCGTTGTATGCATTTGCTGGTAGTTTTTGAATATGAGCATATAGAGAAAATCTTATTTGTGTTTTTGTAAATAAGTTCGTATCTTTGCATTGAAATATCAAAGATATACATTATGGGAATAACAATTGATGATGTTTGGACAAAAGCACAGCGACTTTCGCCAAGCGAGAGGCTCGCATTATCGCGCCGACTTGCTGAAAGTGTAACTGAAACAGAAGAAGAACGTCAAGAGCGTGTTGCTATGGAAATGGAACAGTTCTTTGGCGGTTGGGCAGACGATGAACGCAGTACAGAGGAAATCATAATGCAAATTCGTGCTGGCAGGACCGAAAATACTTATCCTCAACTTTGAGTTATGGCAAAATTGACTAGTCCTAAATAACCGTTACAGGTTTTTACGGGACAAAGATACAATTAAATACACTGTCGGATATCCGACAGTGTATTTTTATTTTCATTTTTATAAGATTTCATTTTTAATTCGCGTTGATTATGCATAAACTCA
>JAGCDJ010000003.1 GCA_017651185.1 Bacteroidales bacterium
GAGTACACCAAACAGGCACACAAAGGCAATCAGCGATGCGACAAGTATCAGTTGCCAGATTATTGCCTTTAGTTTAACAGATTTGATTTTCAGCGAAAACAATCGAAGGTTCACGACCATCATTATGCAAACAAATGCTACAATAGCGATAACGGCTGATTGTGATGTAAGTGCTTGTGCCAAAACAGATTCGCTTGTCTTGCAATAGTAGCAAATCGAAATTACAAATAATGCCGATGCTGGAGTTGGCAACCCTTTGAATTCAGTTGTCTGTTCGGGGTCGATGTTGAATTTTGCCAATCTGAGTCCTGAAAAAACAGCAATCAGCAATACGAAAAGTGCTACGTAGTGCGAAAAAAGTCCGTTCGATACTGCAAACTCGTACATAATTACGGATGGCGCAACTCCAAAACTTATAAGGTCTGAAAGCGAGTCCATCTGCTTGCCGAATTCCGATACTGAATGTAGCAATCTTGCCACAAAACCGTCGCAAAAATCGAACACAGCAGCCATTAGTATAAGCACCACAGCAAGCTTTGTCTCGCCTTGCAGTGCAAGCACCGATGCGCATACTCCGCAGACCATGTTGAGCGAAGTTACAAACGATGGAATTGCCGCCTTTATCTTTTTCATACCTTTTTTTAAAAATATATAATAAGTTGTCGTTTAAATTCGTTTTCTTTGCATCGTAAAAATTGACTAATGAAAACGACTGCAAAATTAGCATTATTTGTGTTATTGGCAACCGCTGTAAATTTTTTAAATGCACAGGGCGTGTCGAAATACAGTAACGAGTTCCTGTCGATAGGCGTTGGAGCAAGGGCATTGGGAATGGGAACATCGGTAATTTCCTCCACCAGCGACATTTCTGCAACATATTGGAATCCAGCTTCGCTGACATCGCTTGACAAGCAAATTGAAATAGGTGCAATGCACTCCGAATATTTCGCCGGAATATCCAAATACGACTATGTAGGTGCTGGATACAAAATAGATGACAAATCGGCTGTTGGTATTTCGATGGTGCGCTTTGGCGTAGATGACATTCCAAACACACTCAACCTCATCGATGCCAACGGAAACATCAACTACGACAACATTACATCTTTCTCGATAGCAGACTATGCATTCATGGCATCATATTCGCACACCCTACCGGTAGAGGGGTTAAGCGTCGGCGGAAATGTGAAGATTATCTACCGCAACGTCGGTGAATTTGCACACGCTGTCGGTTTCGGACTCGACTTTGCTGCGAAATACAACTACAAGGCATGGCGTTTCGGTGCTGTTCTGCGCGATGGAATAGGCACTTTCAATGCATGGAAATATAACCGCACATTACTTGAAGAAGTCTTTACCGAAACTGGCAACGAAATCCCTGTTAATGGCGTAGAGGTTACCGTTCCCCGTCTGATGCTTGGCGCTGGCTATTTGTTCACAATAAAGGAAAAGTTTACGATTTATCCAGAAATCGACCTTGCAATGACTTTTGATGGCAAGCGTAGCACTCTCATTCGTAGCAAGGCATTGAGCATTGACCCGACTTTCGGACTAGAACTCGGTTATGGCGACTTGGTTTTCCTGCGCTGCGGATTCAATAACTTCCAGACGGTTCCCGACTACAACGGAAAAAAAACATTCTCGTGGCAACCTAATCTTGGTGTCGGCGTAAAATTCTACGGAGTACGCATCGACTATGCTTTCACAGATGTCGGAAACCAAAGTATTGCACTGTACTCGCACGTTTTCTCACTCAGTTATTGCTTTAACATAAAGAAGAAAGAATCACTCTCCAGACTATAGGGCATGAGAACTTTCATAAACAAACATATACTGCTCGTTTTCATCGCAACAATGCTGTCGATGACACTTGTTGCCCAAGAAAATTCATGGATAAACTACAACCAACAGTATTTCAAGATTCAAATTGTCGCCGACGGAATGTATAGAATCTACGCATCGGAACTCGTTTCATCGGATGTGCCTATAAACCTGATAAATGCCAATCACATACAGATTTTCCACAATGGCGAGGAGCAATACATATACGTATCGGGAACAAACAGCGACGGCACACTTGCCACTAACGGTTACATAGAATTTTACGCCCAGAAAAACAGAGGCAACGACGAATATGACTTCTACGATTCGCCTGCGAGCATGATTAACCCGGAAATAAGTTTATACAACGATACCGCTGCATACTTCCTCACATGGAATTTTCAAACTGGTAACAGACGAATGGCAGAAATGTCGGAAAACGACTACGATAACCATTATCCGAACAGGCAGGAATACTGCATAAGGCAAAAACGTGCAAATTATGCCGGCAAATACTATGCAGGCAATACGCGGAGTTTTTTTACTGAGTCGGAGGGCTGGATGGACGCGACCGTCATAACAGCAAGTGGTATCAGCAAAACCATTGCTACCGCAGGGGTATTTTCAAGTGGTCCAGACACAGAAATTGAATTCGCCGTCGGCGGAATAAACACAAGCAACGCTTCATATTACAACACACTGCATCAACTATCGGTGACAATGCAAAACCAAACATGGGCAGACACTTCTTTTGTCGGATACGAATTTGTCCGCACCAGTTTCACGGTTCCGAATTCGATGATGACCGCCTCAACGGTATTGAAATTCTCATCTAGTGGTAACGAAACCGACAAGTGCGCAATATCATACATCAACATAAAATATCCACACAACTGGAATTTCGAAAACACCAACTCATTCTTGTTTACGCTTCCATCAAACAGTTCCGACAGTCGTGATTACATCGAAATCAGCAACTTTGCGACAGGAAGCGGGGCAATACTGTACGACCTTACCAACCATGAGCGCATAGAGACCACAACAGAAAGCACAACAAAAGCCCTTGTCGCTCATACCAACACCGACAGGCAAATGCTTCTTGTCGGTTCGGAAGGATACCGCACACCTGCCGCCATAAGAAAGATTTCGTCCGACAACAAGTTTGTGAACTATTTGTCGCAAACGCCAAATGCCGACTACATCATAGTCACTCACAGCAAGTACATCGGAGTGTGCAACGAATACAAACTGTATAGGAATTCTGTTGGTTACAAGGCGTTGGTCGCAGATGTAGCACAACTATACGACCAATATGCATACGGTGTGAACAGGAATCCTGCTGCTATACGACGTTTCTGCAAGGCATTGTACGAATCATCGCCTTCGGAAAAGCACCTATTACTTGTCGGCAGATCGCTCGAAGCAAGCCAATTCAGAAGCAACGCATCAAATGCCGCATACACGACTGTTCCATCGGCAGGACAACCTGCCAGCGACCAGTTGTTTACAGTAGGTATTTGTGGAACTACGGTAGAACCGCTGTTTTCGACAGGAAGGTTGGCTGTAACTTCGGCAGCACAAGTCACCACATACCTGAACAAAGTAAGAATCTACGAGTCGGCAGAACCCGCACTATGGAACAAGGAGGTAATGCATTTCGGCGGCGGAAACAACATATCAGAACAAAGCCGTATCGAATACTATCTTGATTCTTACAAGGAAATTATTGAGGACACCCTTTTCGGTGGACACACCCACACTTTCCTGAAAAACTCATCGGCAGCAGTGACAACCACCAATAGTGACTCAATAGACAACCTTATCAATGATGGAATCTCGATGATGCTATTCTTCGGACATGGTTCGTCAACATCATTCGACCACGAGATAAAGTCACCAGAATTCTACAACAACGAAGGCAAATACCCATTTATGATAGGAAACTCATGCTATGTAGGTGCAATACACTCAACTAGCAACACCCTGAGCGACGTATGGATAAAGGCGCAGAAAGGCGCTATCGGTTTCATGTCTTCGATGGACCAAGGGAATACAAGTTATCTGCACACATACACACACGAACTATACAAGAACATTGCCTACGACAGGTACAGTCAACCCATCGGTTTGCAAATAAAGAACACTCTGAAAAACGTCTTGTCAAACAGTTGGAGTATTAACACCGACATAACAAGTTACCAGATAACACTTCATGGCGACCCGGCAATAATCGTCGGACCGAAAAACAAGCCCGACCTGATGATTGACAACTCATCCATCAGCATCTCGCCACAGGAAGTAACCACAGTGCTCGATAGTTTTGACGTAAACGTCGACATAAAGAATTTCGGAAAGGCAGTATCACAGAACTTCCTACTGTACGTTGAGCGAACCCTACCCGACGGCACCGAAACGCACTACGAAACAATAGTTGACGGATGCTTGTACCGCAGAACTGCAAGTGTAAAAATACCTACCAACATAATCGATGGTTCCGGAATGAACCACATCAGGGTATACGTTGATGGAATGAACGAGATTGACGAATCTTCCGAAACAAACAATTATGCAACGTTTGACTTCATGATAAGGTCTAGCGACATATTCCCGATACATCCTTACGAATATGCCATTTACCCCTACGACACAGTATCACTTATTGCCTCTACAGGCGATCCGTTCCTGACAACAGCAAATTACCATTTCCAAATTGACACCACCGACAGGTTCAACAGTCCTCTGATGCGCGAGACGACAGTAAATAGCGCCGGAGGAATCGTAAAGTGGACATTACCATTCATACTGACAGAAAACACAGTTTATTACTGGCGTGTTTCGGCAGAATTGGAAAATGGCGAATATTCATGGAAGGAATCCTCGTTTATATACATCGATGGCGAAGAAGGATGGTCGCAAGCGCACTACTATCAGTTCAAGAAAGATAGGTTCAACTTTATTGAATACAACCGCAACACACAGGTTTTCACATACTCGCAAGGGCAGAAGCAACTCAACTGTCACAATAGGGCCAATGTCAACAGCAGCACATTCGATGTGGTAAGATGGTCGATAGACAACACCATAGGACAGCAGTCGGGAGGATACAGCAATTGCAATCAGGGATCTGCCATGGTCGCCGTAGTAATCGACCCAATGACTATCCTTGCTTGGCAATCGAACAGGCAAAACTATGGACACAGAAACTATCCAAAATGCTCATCATCATCGAATCCACAACCATACTTCACATTCGACATAAGCACAAATGCCCTAAACGGAATGAACAACCTGATAAACGACGTTCCTAACGGATACTACATACTTATATACTCATGGAGAGGCGTTTCTTTCTCATCGTTGCCAGAAACGCTTAAACAAACATTGGAAAGTCTAGGGTCGATTTATATTCGTTCGGTTCCTAACAACAAGGCATACATATTCTGCACAAAAAAGGGAACACCATCGGTACACAGAGAAATTTTCGGTGACGACATCGACATGGACCCGCTCAACCTTGTCACCGACCTTACATACGGTTACATTACAAGTACCGTCGTAGGTCCTTCGATGCGATGGAGGTCGCTCCAATGGCAACACGAAAGCGAAAGTGGCGATGAACTGAAACTCGAAGTATACGGAATCCGCCCGTCGGGAGAAGAAGAACTTGTCATCGACAGCATCGGTGCCAACGTACCATTGCTTTCTGCGCTCGACAACCTCATCGACTACCGCACATATCCAAACCTGCGACTTAACCTCTTTACCCGCGACACTGTAAACCACACAACACCGCAACTAAAGAAATGGCAACTTCGATTCGATGGAGTGCCAGAAACTGCAATAGACCCGAAACTTGGATACTTCTTCCATTCCGACACTATTGAACGTGGTGATGAACTAGTGTTTGCAATATCGACCAGAAACGTCAGCAACTACGACATGGACAGCCTCGTGGTGAAATACTGGATTCGCGACAGCCGTAACAACGAAACACTAATTGACATACACACTTTGCGCCCACATCCTGCACACGACATCATAAGCGACACAATCCGCTACTCTACGCTCGGACTTTCGGGACTCAATAGCATCTGGGTGGAATTCAACCCGATAAATGAAACCACAGGAACATACTACCAACCCGAACAATATCATTATAATAACATAGCATCAAAATATTTCTACATATCCACCGACAATACAAATCCGCTGCTCGAAGTCAGTTTCGATGGAAAATTTATAATGAACGGAGAAATAGTCTCCGCAAAACCCGAAATCCTGATTACTCTCAAGGACGAAAACAAGTATCTTGCACTAAACGACACCTCCGTTTTCGATATGCATCTCACCAATCTTACAACTGGACAAGCAAAACGAATAAATTTTGGCATACAGGAAAATCCTGCCGAAACCATAGAATGGATTCCTGCCGAACTACCCGACAACAGTTGCAAGATAATTTACAATCCGATATTCACCGAGGACGGCACATATAGACTTCAGGTGCAGGCAAAAGACGCTTCGGGAAACCTGTCGGGCGATAATTGCTATGTAATCGACTTCACCATTATTACAAAATCTACAATAACCAACCTGCTCAACTATCCAAATCCATTCAGTTCGCAGACAAGATTTGTTTTTGAACTTACAGGCAGTGAAATCCCCGACGAACTAGAAATCGAAATCTTCACAATCACAGGAAAAATTGTCAAGCGCATTTATCTTGAGGAACTTGGGCCAATTACAATCGGGCGTAACATTACCGAATATGCTTGGGACGGTTGCGACACATACGGTGACAGACTGGCAAACGGCGTTTATTTCTATACCGTAAGGGCAAAAATAAACGGGGAGGAAATCGAAAAGCGCGATGTCGGTACAGACAAATATTTCAAGCGCGAAGTTGGAAAAATGTACATATTGCGTTAAACCTCTGATTGTTCGTCACATGGATTACGAAAAATATATGCGCATCGCCCTCATGGAAGCAAGGGATGCCGAACTGGAAGGCGAAGTCCCGATAGGGGCAGTAGTCGTATGCGGCGACAAAGTTATTGCAAGGGCGCACAACAGGACCGAACATTTGCATGATGTAACCGCCCACGCTGAAATAATGGCCATAACTGCCGCCGAAGATTACATGGACGCAAAGTATCTTACCGACTGCACTCTATTTGTGACCGTCGAGCCATGCGTGATGTGTGCAGGAGCCATTGCATGGGCACAAGTTGCCGAGGTCGTATTCGGTACCGAAGATGCCAAGCGAGGATTCACAAGATACTCCAACCAAATTTTGCATCCAAAAACAAAATTGACACGTGGAATACTTGCCGATGAATGTGAAAAAATCATGAAAGATTTTTTTGCCAGGAAACGGAGATAACATCCTTGCAACTACCTGCTATCCATTGTCAATTTACCAAAATCATACCCTCGGTCTTTCATCAACTCGATAAACTGGGGCAATACCTTTATAGTATTATAGCATGATTTTTCGTTGTCGTGAAACACAACGACCGAACCTTCGCGCACCGACTTGCCAAGAAGGTCGATAATGCTTTCGGGAGTGCGGTTGGCATCATAGTCATACGACATCACATCCCAGAATACAAACTTATATTTAGATTTCAGTTTGCGATAATGGCGAAACAATATCCTGCCGTACGGTGGGCGAAACAACTTCATCTCCGAAACGGCCGATTTCCTCTCCACATCGGCAAGCCACTCCGATGGTTTGGTTTTCAATATGTCGGAATGCGAATATGAATGATAACCAACAACATGCCCTGCATCAGAAATCTTTTTCAGCAAATCAGGATGCTCATCGGCTTTATTTCCACAGCAAAAGAAAGTTGCCTTAATAGAATACCTGTCAAGGATTTCCAAAATTTGTTCGGTAACTCCCTGCGTAGGTCCGTCGTCAAAGGTTATATATACGACTTTGCCCACATTCTTTACTCTCCGTATTCCCTCTAGGAACGGATTTGGGAATCTTGTAAACAAAGTCAGAGCCATACGGGTTCTTTTAATCTATTTCAATCTGATACGGGCAATGGTCGGACATCTGGACTTCGGGGAATATAGTTGCCGACTTCAACCTTGGTGCCAAGGATTCCGAAACCATCTGATAGTCGATACGCCAACCGAGATTCTTGGCTTTTGCTCCGCTACGATAACTCCACCAGGTATATTGCTCGGCTTCGGTATTGAACACACGCAACGAATCGACAAAACCGCTAGCAAGGAAATTTGTTATCCACTCGCGTTCCTCCGGAAGAAATCCCGAAACGCCTTTTTTGTTCTGCGGATTGCTAATATCTATTTCCTTGTGGCAGATATTGTAGTCACCTGCAAGGATAATATTCGGACGCTCTTTCTTCAATTCGTTTATAAACTCCTGTATAGCAACAAGATACTTCATCTTCACATCCTGACGGACATCACCCATGGTTCCCGACGGAAAATACGAGTCGATAACCGTAATATCGCCAAAGTCAACACGCAAAAGTCGTCCCTCGGCATCAAATTCGGGAATTCCAATGCCTGCCTTCACAAAGTCTGGTTCCTTCTTCGTAAAGATTGCCACACCGCTGTAACCTTTCTTTTCAGCAGAAAAGATATAGGAATTATATCCCATTTCTTTGAATTTCAATATGTCAATCTGGTCGGGCTGCGCCTTTGTCTCCTGCACACACAAAACATCGGGCGACTGTGCTTCTACCCATTCGTACAAACCTTTTGCTATCGCAGAACGAATTCCGTTCAAGTTGAATGTGATTATTTTCATACCATTTATATAATTTCTAGTTTCAATATCGAGACGCGCCATGTCACGTCAATTTTTGTTGAGGCGCAAAATTTTGCGCCTTTACTATTATTAGTGTTGATATTTAATATTTGTTTTCAAGTATATATTTCAATGTCAGGGACAAAAGTAAACAATAAATTGTTTGCATAATCGTTTTTGCAATCGTAATTAATATATTTTTGCAAAAAAAAAATTTTGAAATGAGGATTAGGTATATAATACTGATTATTAATATATTTATCTCCGCAATAGCATTCGGACAGAAATTCACCATAAGCGGATATGTGCAGGATTCGGCAAGCGGAGAGAAACTTTACGGTGCAAATGTATATGATACACGTTCGCATTTGGGCGTTGCTACTAACGAATACGGATATTTCAGTTTGACACTTCCACAGGACAGCGTAAGTCTTGTTGTGTCGTACATCGGATATGGCGCATATAGTCATAATTTTTTCATTGACCAGAACATACGTCTCAACATTAAACTCAACTCTTCCAATATGCTCAGCGAGGTTGTCATCACCGAAAGCAAGTCGGACCAGATGGTAAAGGATGTGCAGATGAGCATTGTGCGTCTACCGGTAGAGCAACTGAAAACCTTGCCTGTATTCATGGGCGAGGCAGATGTGATGAAAACCTTGCAGTTGATGCCAGGCGTACAATCGGGCAACGAGGGAACTAGCGGCATTTATGTCCGCGGTGGTGGTCCCGACCAGAACCTGATATTGCTCGACGGCGTGCCAGTTTACAACGCCAACCACCTTTTCGGATTCTTCTCGGTGTTTAACCCCGATGCAATTTCGAGCATCAACCTTATAAAAGGCGGATTCCCAGCACAATACAGTGGAAGGTTGTCATCGGTAATTGACATTAGATTGAAGGAAGGTAACGACAAAAAGTATGGCGGTGAATTTTCGATAGGCACCATTGCTGCAAAGGTCATGGTCGAAGGTCCTATCTGGAAAGACCACACATCGTTCATTTTCAGTGCAAGGCGTACCTATATAGATGTGCTTGCTGCACCTGTGATTGCTTTGATAAACAAGACTAATGGCGGAGGCGAGAAACTGAAAGCAGGATATTATTTCTACGATGCAAACCTGAAATTGAACCACAAGTTCAGCGACAAGGACAGACTTTTCCTAAGCGGATATTTTGGTCGCGACAAGGCATACATTAAGAACGAAGAGGAATATTTCTACTACGACACGCTTTACAACGAAAAGTCCGATATGGGTCTGTACTGGGGCAACATCACAACATCGATGCGGTGGAACCACGTGTTCGACCAGAAGTTGTTCTCGAATGTAACGCTCATATACTCAAACTATAAGTTTGATACATATATGAATTATGATTACCTAGCAGACTATATTTCGACCGAAAAATACTCATTCGACTACTTCTCGGGCATCAACGACTATGGGGCAAAGATAGACCTCAACTACTACCCAGCCTCTAGACATGAATTAAAACTCGGAACGTCAGTCACATATCACGTATTCAAGCCAGGAGTATCGGTCACGACACAATCGGTAAACAACTCTGATGATATAAATATTAAAACAGGAGCCCGTGACATATACGGTACAGAAATCAATGTATATGCTTCCGACAACATAACCATAACCGGACGTCTAAAGGCAGATGTAGGTCTGAATTATTCTGGTTTCATCGTAAAGAAACATTACTACCAGTCGGTTGAGCCACGCGTTTCGGCGCGCTTCCTGATTACCGAAAACTTTTCGATGAAAGCCGCATACACAAGAATGGCGCAATATGTACACTTGCTAACCAACAGCACCATAGGCCTGCCAACCGACCTCTGGCTTCCTGCTACCGACACCATTACGCCGCAACGAAGCAATCAGGTGGCACTCGGATTTGCATACAACCTCAAAAACAAGTGGGACTTCAGCATCGAAGGATTCTTCAAGGACATGAAAGGCCTGATTGAATATAAGGAAGGTGCTAGCTTCCTAAATATGACCGACAACTGGGAGTCTAAAATCGAGATGGGACGCGGGTGGTCGTATGGAGCCGAGTTGCTTGTTCGCAAGACCACGGGAAAAATTACCGGATGGATTGGATATACACTATCGTGGGCATGGAGACAATTCGACAACCTTAACTTCGGAGAAAAGTTCCCCTACAAGTACGACCGTCGCCACGACATAGCCATTGCGCTTATTTACAACAAGAGCGAAAACTTTGACTTCGGTATGACCTGGGTATTCGGCACAGGAAACGCAGTAACCCTTGCATATGGTCGCTATTACGGACTCAACGGATATGAAATTGGTGAATATGGTGGTAGAAATTCGTTTAGGGCACCTGCTTACCATCGCTTGGATTTCAACTTTAACTTCAAGAAGCAAAACAAGTTGGGCGAAAGAATCTGGAGTCTTGGCGTTTACAATGCCTACTGCCGCCAAAATCCGTTCTACCTCTATTTCGGCACCGACAATCGAGGCAATAGATGCTTGAAACAAATAAGTTTATTCCCGATTATGCCATCCATAAAATTCTCACAAACTTTCTAAAACCGAAAAGACATGAAAAAGTTGATATACATAATAATAGCATCGGCAATTGCACTTACCGCCTGCGAAAAGACGCTTGACTTCCCATTTGAATACAAGAAACCCAAGCTGGTTCTCAACTGCTTGCTTTCCAACACGAGCGAAATCGACTTCAGCGTAAGCCGTAGCATGCACATTCTTGATTCAAAGGAAATTGTAAAGATTTCGGATGCCGATGTA
>JAGCDJ010000022.1 GCA_017651185.1 Bacteroidales bacterium
CCTGCCACGCAACACAACAAATGACTCCTCTTTCTCCGGATGGCGATGAATGGGGATGTTGGCACCCGGTTCCACGGCATTCAGAAAACGGTGGCACTTCTCATCCAGACTCTGATGAAAGTTCAGATTCATCCGCAGCCGAGGTGATGCCTTGGCCTGAGCAGTCAAGTTGTCCAATATCTTACTATCTATCACCACAATAACTTCTTATGACATGAAAATATGTCACCCCCTCCGTCTTCCCTTATTTCGTGTCATACAATCGGCAAAAATAAAAATTTTTCTTATTCTGTCACCATTCTCCCTAAAATATTTTTCCTCCTTGAGATAAATATTCACCATGCATCTTGTATCGAATATGTGATCACCCACGAATTGTGCCACTTGATACACAGAAATCACACAAAAGATTTTTAGTCGTTATTGAGCAGGTAGAGCCACATTGGGAGAAGTGGAAAACAAAGTTGGAGCGGATGATGAGGTGACCTCGACAGCAAAGAACGCAACTGTGATCAAGGAACTCTTAGCCAACTCCTCACTGTTTGCAAAGCTCCGTTACGAAGGCTACAAGAAGCTGAGCGAAGAGAAATAATTTGAAATAGATTATTTCATAATACGGAACGGGCCTCAAAATTGGGGCACGTTCTTTTTTTTGCTGTATAAATTCTTTTTTACAGTTTCCGTTATTCTACCATCTATCCATCGTTCTGTATGGCACACCAAAAGGTTTTCCATTCGGAGCCTTTTTTAAATTGTTACCATATATACGCTTTGCATAATTTTTTACAAACGACCTAAAATTAGGCAACATCTTTGCGTAATAATCCATACCTTGATCTATAGTAAAATTGTCAAAATCAAGACCATGCTCCGGATAGTGGTTAAACTTCTCAAACGTATCCACGACTATTTCATAAGTTTCGTCTTCAGACAAACCATTTACCCTGCAATTGTGCCAATTAATCGAAAGATTGTCCAAGTCACGGAAATTACCATGAAATTTATGCACATTTCCATTCAACCAATCATAAAATTTTTTAAATGGCTTTTTGTCATGGGGTTTGGGATAGCACATCTTATCCCATGTTTTTGTAAAATCCTTTTCTATATTATTACTACACTCCGAAAAATCAGGCAATTTTACGACAAAATTAGAGATACGACCGAAAAAATTAGGAACAAGAGGAGATCCTGCATCACGTAATGATTCAATTTTATATGATGATGAAAAAATAACCCTACAGGCAATATTTTTCTCAAAATA
Source organism: Bacteroidales bacterium (assembly GCA_017651185.1). Lineage (GTDB taxonomy): Bacteria > Bacteroidota > Bacteroidia > Bacteroidales > ML635J-15 > Bact-19. The sequence continues at coordinate 1,265 of JAGCDJ010000022.1, forward strand.
GCCAAACTTTCCATGGTCAGGAGACAATATTTCAAACAAAATAAATTGCGACCGTCTGTCAAGGAACTCCACATGATCAAACACCAGCAACCCTCCATCTGCTTTCATAAAAATGTCATTCCAAAAATTCTCGTCCTTTCCTGCACATATACAGCAATTTATGTTTATTATTTTAGACATATAAAACTCACGATCTTTGCTCTGTTCCTTTATAAAATTCACTATCCGATCAATCCAATAAGTCTTACCGACACCATGTGAACCTAGTAGTAAGATGCTGAACCTACCTTCATCTATCATATAATTAAACAAACAATTTAACGCATTTTTGCGCATAACATGTTCATCTTTTATAACACTCGAAAAATCAATAGATTTATTCATACTATTTTCTTTATTATCCATTTTAATTGCGATTTTACGCCACAAAAATAACAATAATTTCCAATATAATATTTTTATTGCGTAAAATATTGTAAATTATTGCGTAGATTTTCCCCGAATAAATTAATTTAAGATATTTGCAGCGATAAAACAAAATAACATGAACACCATTTTGAAACAACTCAAAACCGCAAAAAACATCGATGACAAGAAGATCGCCATTTTGATGCGACACGCAGAACGCGAGAGAATTCCTCACGGAGAATTCGGAAACGATTTTCCTATCACCAAGAACGGAGAGAAAATGGCACTCGATTTCGGCAAAAGCATTTCAGGACTTAATGTTCTAAAAATTATCAGCAGCCCCATTCCTCGCTGCGTACAGACAGCAGAGTCCATCAGGAAAGGGATGGGAAAAGAAATAGAAATAAAGACCGACAATCACCTAGGCGACCCTGGATTCCACATTTACGATGCAGATGTAATAGGGAAGAAATATTTGGAATACGGAGCGAAAGGCGTATTCGAGAAATTTGCCAACGGAGAAAAGATGCTCGGACTTAATGATACCGAATACCTCAGGACTACGGCTTTCGACTGGCTGAAATCGCAGACAAAGGAAAATGGTATTACAATTTTTGTAACCCACGACGCTCTTATTTCTCATTTCGCTCATGCAAACGGAATAAAAAAATATTCAAAAGAAAACTGGGTCGATTTTTTAGATGGAATTATTGTTGAACTATAAATAGTTAAGTTATGAGAATAATGATTGTAATTCATGGGTATCCACCCTTTTACATGGCAGGTTCGGAAGTTTACACCTACAACCTTGCACGCGAACTTGCAAAGACAAACGACGTATTCGTTTTTCACAGAATCGAGGATAAAAAGTTACCGCTCTACAAGTGTTTCGACGCCGAAGAAAATGGCATAAAGATCCGTTACGTAAACAATTACGAGCCGGAAAGTCCAACTTTCTACGACAAATACCTGAATCCAAGAATCGATTATGAATTCCGCAGATACGTAAGCCTTGTGAAACCCGATGTCGTACATATCGGACACCTCTCCCACCTATCCACACAAATCCCTATTATTGCAAAAAGGGAGTTCGGTCTGCCAGTATTATTCACAATCCACGACTTCTGGATGTTCTGCCATCGCGGACAACTGATAAACCCAGAAAACTGGGAAATATGCCCCCTGCCAAATACGCATCAATGCACCCACTGCGCTGCATTCCATTACCAAAAGCCAGATTTCGTCTCAGAATTGATTCGCGAACGCGAAGAACACATCAAGCACGTAATCGATTGCATAGATGTATTTTTTGCACCATCACATACTTTGGAAAAGTTTTTCGTCGATATGGGCGTTGACAAAAACAAGATATTCTACTCAAAATACGGTTTCAATGTTTCCAAAATCTGCAAACGACCGAAACAATTGCACGACACAATCACATTTGGATTCATGGGACGCATTATATACACCAAAGGCGTACATCTTTTGTGCGAGGCCTTCAGCAAACTAAACGGCAATGCTCGCCTTGTAATTTGGGGAGACGCAGATAATGACTACGGCAAAGAACTTATTAGTAAATACACCAACAAAAACATCGAATTCAAAGGCAGCTATCATACCGATGACCTACAGAATGTTCTCGATTCATTCGACATCTTGGTTTGTCCATCCATCTGGCTTGAAAATGCACCACTCGTAATACAGGAAGCCCAAAGCGCGGGAATCCCTGTCCTTACAAGCAACAAAGGCGGCATGTCGGAACTTGTCCACGACGGCGAAGACGGCTATACTTTTGAACTTGGCAATGCTGACGATTTACGTTCAAAAATGCAAAAGATTGTTGACAATCCGCAAGGCATCTTAAACCTAAAAGCCCCGTTAGAAAAAGTCCGCTCGATAAAGGAAGATACCGATTTTTGCATGCTGAAATACAATGAACTTTCAAAGAAAGAAGCTGTTTACCCTCATCGTCCAGCACCATGGAGGATTACATTCATTACAAACCCCGACAAATGCAACTTGCACTGCAAAATGTGCGATACATTTTCGGCAGACAACAGACAACGTCTGAAAGAAAACCATCGTCCCGAAATGGACTTCTCTGTTATCGAAAAGGCCGTAAGCCTATTAGCCCCTCACGGACTCAAAGAAATAATACCGTCAACGATGGGAGAACCGCTCCTGTATTCACATTTCGAGGAATTACTGGCCCTCTGCAAAAGGCACAACATAAAGATGAATCTCACCACAAACGGGACTTTTCCAAAAGGTGTCGAATTATGGGCAGAAAAACTGCTAGAAGTAATCTCGGATGTAAAATTCAGCATAAATGGCATTTCTAGCGAAATCAACGAAAAAATTATGTGCGGAATCGATACCCGAAAGCAACTCCAGAACATCAAGTACTACCTGAACCTACGCGACAGGCTCAACAAAACAAGCACAGTTACACTTCAATGTACTTTTATGAAGTCGAATCTCTACGAACTCAAAAACATCATTCTGTGGGCTATAGAAAATGGCGTTGATAGAGTAAAAGGCCATCATCTGTGGAAAACATCTGACTCATTGGACGACGAAATGCTCAGGACGATAGAAAATGCCCCTTTGTGGAACGCAGTATGCGACGAATGTCATGAGATTGCAAAAGGCAAAATCAAACTTGAAAATTTCACCCCGATAAATCTAAACGAACCACAACTTGACGACAGCAACACTTTCTGTCAGTTCCTCGGAAACGAACTTTGGATAGAATACGATGGCTCGTACCAGATTTGCTGCTGCCCTTCTGAGGTACGCAAAGAATTCGGCGACTTCGGAAACATAAAGGACATTTCCCCTCTTGAAATGTGGAACGGCGCACAATACCGCACATTCATAGAGAACTGGGGTGATAGCGAAAACTGCAAAAAATGTAACATGAGGAGGGCAAGATAAGGGAAATAGTCTTTGACAAAACCAAATAAACAATCTTCTTAAAATAATATCGTTATGAATAGCAACGAATCAACACAAAGGAATGAGTCCATGAAAATCGGACTTTACCAGAAGACAAAGCATTTTGCAATGCGACAAAAGGAAAGAAACATTTCCGACAATTTGCTCACCCGTGTCCTCTGTAAAATCAAATGTTCATTCGGAATAAAGACGACAGTAATAGTTGGCGAACATTTTTTAAAGTCGTACAAAAATCTATTCGCAGCTCCAAATCTTGTGCTGATAATTGAAAGTTACGACCTTGTGACCATATATCCAACTAACAACCTATACGGACATTCATACCAAAATGTTTATTTTATTCAATAGTCTGCAGGCAGCATGGAAAAGAAACATATCTGGTATTGCGTACAATGCTATTCTGAAATTTGCAATTCGAATTAACTGGAATACAAAAAATTAACCTATTAACGAAAACAGACTTTATAAAAAAGGGAAACATGAAAATTTTAATTTTAGGCAATATTGCATCTGGCAAATCAACAATTACACAGAAACTGAAGCCCATTCTTCAGGACTTTGAAGTAATTGCAATTGATGACTTCAGAATACAATACGGAGACGGCTCAATGGAAGCAGAAGAAAACTCGAAACAGATCTTTTTTGATGCTATCGTTGAACACAAAAATCAGATTATCGAAATAATGGGCACTGGCGACACTGGAATGCAGGTTTTTGACAAACTATCAATGTTTAAAGAACGTAGCGTAGCTATAATTTTACAAACTCCGCTAGAAGTTTGTATGGAAAGACTCAAAAACCGGGAATGGAAAGTTCCTTATCCTGCTCCTCACGAAAAAGCGTTTGCGCTTGCAGAAAAAACCGACAAGCTAATCACATCAGGAACCCTTTCTGCATTATGGAAAATTTTAGACTATTGTACTGTGTATGAAACAAATAAATACGACGAAATAGAATCAATAATTATCAAAGAAATAAAAAACAAGGAAAATGAGAAAGAATAGTATTATAGACACAATGACAGGAAAAGTGTTTGCCAACACTAAAGGATTAAATGCTGCCCTCTTAATCGGCTCATGCGCACACAAAGAAGCATTTACAGCACACTCCGACATTGATTTTTCAATTTGGGTGGACGACAATGCCTTTTCGCAGGAGCAATTCATTACACTGATCAATCAGCACATTGAAAATGTAATCAAGATATTACCAATAAAAATAAGAAATAAAATTGCCGTATATTTTGACAACCAGCCCAAAATGGAAATACTTATTTTCAACAAATTAGAAGGTCTTGACCGCCACTTCCTCGGTTCGGAAATAAAAAATGTGTCCGACAGCATCAAATATGTAAAGGACAACGACATACACCAAATACTATCGGCTCACCTTAACCAGATACTACAAAAGAAGCAGGACGAGGCACAAGAAGTCAAAATACAAACAATCAGAGACCTCACCGACAAATTTATTTATGAATTTGAAAGCGCATCACATAAGCATTACCGAAGCGATGCATACAGGTTTTATTTCGGCTACAACATTGCATTTCAATGTGCAGTACAGATTGCATACATAGCCAGCGGAAGCATGGAACACCACTATCTCCCAAGAAAATTCACATCATATATGGAAAAAACCGAACAGGAATCATTCCGACAGCTTAACGGTTCCCTCTATCTTCCAGAAGCAAACGAAAAGAAAAGAAGATTGTTGGAGTTCTTCTATGCAGCTATCGCAAAAGCCAACGTCCACACAACCGACGAAATAAACGACATCAAATCTTTTCTAGAAGACATATATAGACGTGACTATATTTGGAATTGCCGTGATATTGCCACATATAATCCAAAATGCAAAAAGAATGTCATATTCCGGTCATCATGTTTTGTTCGTTACCAGCACGACAAAGATGTATTCCAGACAGTCATGAAAAAGAACAAAATATCTGTTATCACCGACTTACGTGATGAAGAAGAAATTTCAAAAAATCCATACGATACAAAAATACTTCTGGAAAACAACATCAAGTACTTGAATATTAGCATTGACACTAACCGTCCAGATGAATTTGCAGCCGAATTCACAGACTACAACGACACAGAAAAGCAATACCGCTGGTATGCCTTGGGCAACAAAGATTTTTTCAAATCATTTTTCACACAGATAAATCCTTTAAACGACGTTCCAATGATACACTGCCATGCAGGGAAAGACAGGACTGGAGTTCTATGCGCTCTAATTGCATATCTGATGGGAGAAACTAAAGAAAACATAGAAATTGACTATCTTGCAAGCGAACTTGACAGCGACATAAAGCATATCCGGGCTTTCATTAATACAATTGATGAACTTGGTGGTGCCGAAAGTTTTTTGCTGTCATGCGGAATTACCAAGAATTGTATTGACACATGGAAAAACGCTCTTCAAAACAACTAAACAGAAAATGTTAAATCATTATAATTAATAAAATATGACAAAGCCAACATTAGCCATATATGGAATCAAAGACCGCAACAGTGGAAAATATCCATTTTTTGTCCACGACCACAACCTTTGCCTTATGCAGGACGGGAAAATCATACAATACCTACAACTCGAACGCTATACCCGGCGAAAATACGACAATAGGCTCGACTTATTCATAGAAGAACTTATTGACAACAAAACCATAGCACTTCCCGACGATTTTGACCTTGTGTGCGTCAACGACTACACAGGAAATGCATTTATTTCACAAAATGGAAGGCTACATTTCGAAGCAAACCATCAGAAAAATCTTGCTACGCAACTCATTCCAGCCAGAGCATACTATAACGATGCCGAAGGATTGAACGGAAAAGATTTGAAAGCATACTGCTGCCCCCACGAACTTGCTCACATTTTCTCATGCACACCGTTTTACGGCAACTTTAACGAAAATAGCCTACTAGTATCGTTTGACGGTGCATCTAGTCTAGGAAATTACTCCACATTTATATACCGCAACGGAAAATTATCTTTAATAGAAAACAACTGGACCGACTTGGGTTTTGCTTCTAAATTCTTCAACGACAACAAACTATCCTTTAGTATGCTTGGAGCGAAAGCGTACGAGCATTGTTCAGTTCCCGGAAAACTGATGGGATTTGCCAGCTGGGGAAACTACAATGCGGAAATTGAAAAATGGCTCATTGAGAATTCATATTTCAATGGTTTGAACAATTATGATGAAGAAATAATTATAAAGAAAATCAAATTGCGTTTTGGAAACGTTGCAGATAAATTCGACACTCACAATCCATTTTTGCAGGACTGTGCCGCTACACTTCAGAAAATTTTTGAAAACACAGTGCTAAAAAAATTAGAAACCCTGCAACAAAAATTCCACTGCGACTATCTATACTATGGCGGAGGTTGTGCCCTAAATATCGTTACAAATTCAAAAATAATCGAAAGCGGTTTGTTCAAAGGTGTTTTCATTGCTCCGTGCTGCAACGACAGCGGTTTGAGCATAGGTGCAGCAGCACTTCTGGAAACAGAAAAAGGCAATAAAATTCAGGTTCACAACCCATATTTATGCAACGTGAGACTTTTGGGGACAGACTACGATGTCAATGATTCCGAAATTGAAGCAACGGCAAAAATGCTGATGGACAATAAGACTGTTGGAATTTGCAATGGCATATCCGAAGCAGGTCCGCGTGCATTAGGCAACAGAAGTCTTGTTGCACTTGCCGACAGCAGGGAACTGTCACAAAAAATCAGCATGGAAGTAAAAAAACGCGAATGGTACAGACCTGTTGCACCAATTATGCTTCTTGAAAACGCAAAACTGGTAACAGACCAAAGTATAACCGAACTATCCCGCTTTATGCTACAAGATTTCTCAATAAAAAAGGAATATCATGAAAAACTAGCTGGAGTAGTGCATGCAAACAATACTGCCAGAATACAAACCATATCAAACGAAACCGACAATCCGTTCATGTTCCGCCTGCTCACCTACTTGCACGAGAAATATGGTGTTCTCGCACTTATCAACACTTCATTCAACGCTCAAGGAGAACCAATTGTTCTCACAAAAGAACAAGCTTACTCATCTGCACAGCACATGAATCTAGATGGAATTGTAATAAACGGAAAAATGGAGGTCTTAAAATGAACTGGAAAGAAATATACAGCAATCAAGCAGAAAATCGGTTTTACTTTCAAGGGAAACCATTGTTTAAAGAATACAAGTCAATATTAAAATTCCACGCACCCGGAATCGCTCCCGTCGAAGACGAAACAGGTTGGTATCACATTAACATACTAGGAGAACCAATTTACAATGAACGATACAAACGTGTATTTGGATATTATGATGGGTTATCTACGGTTACTGATTTCGACGGGAACTGCTTTCATATAAATGCAAACGGCCAGAGAGTATACACAGAGAATTATGCATTCTGTGGTAATTTTCAAGAAGAGAAGTGCGTAGTAAGGGATTTTTCGAACAACTATTTCCACATCGACAAAAATGGGAATCGAATATATCCCGAAAATTATAAATATGTTGGCGATTTCAAAGATGGTTTTGCTTGCGTAAAATTAAGTAATGGACACTACAAACATATCGATTCAAAAGGCAAATTTCTGAATGACAAAGAATTTCTAGACCTAGGAATTTTCCATAAATCATTTGCCACAGCAAAAGACGAATACGGATGGTTTCATATTGACACTAAAGGAAATGCCATTTACAAAGAACGATACTTAATCATTGAACCATTCTATAATGGTTTCGCCTTAGTTACAGACCACGACAATAAAAAACTTGTTATTAGCGAGACAGGTATAATTATATTACACATAGACTAAATTATCCGAATAACAAACATAAGGAATGAAAAGTATTGATAAATAATTCATTTTCAACAAAACAAATCAAATGCGCCTCGACATGAGGCGCATCTTTTTTGACCATGCACTTAATTTACATTCCATCAGTTCCAAAATTTTTAATAATTTTGCAACCTATGCGTAAATTGGCGGTTATCGTTATTTTATTGCTGATGGGAATAGCGGCATCGGCTCAGCACGAAGGTATTCGGCGCTATTTTTCGTCGTATACCCTCAACAACGACACCACAACCGACATGCGCTTCTACAACGATACAACCCTCGACGAATTCTACAAATTCATGCAACAGCAGAAAGTGTCGGACAACACCCTCGGACTTATGAACCCTGGCAACCCATACCTTCCCGCTATATTCTCAAAGAAACCTGGGAATCACGATTTCTATTTTCTCAACAACTACCAGGCATTCATAAAGTCGCACAGCGATGTCGTATATTTCGATGCTCAAAAGCCATTCACCCGCTTCGACTTCACTGGCGGAACAAAAGGCCTCGAAATCGTGAAATTCATACATAGCCAGAATTTCTCTCCCTATTTCAACCTGACATTCAACTACGACATTTCCAACTCCAATGGTTACTACTTGAATAGCGCTTCAAAGGTAAACGCCCTATATTTGGCAGGTGCATTTACAAAAAAGAAATACCAGAACCATTTCAACTTCATTTTCAACAAGATAAACAGCAACGAAAATGGTGGTATTGCAAATATAGACAAATTTGAAAGCGGCGACATACGTGCAGTTGACAATAATGTCATACTATCCAAAGCATCGAGTTCAATTTCTCAGTTAGGCGGACAATACAACCATGAATACAGGTTCGGACAATATACAATCGACACCATAATCAGGGATGATAAGCACGACACCGTCCTGAATAAAAATCTGCATAGCAAATTCTCAATCGTCCACGACATTACTTTCGACAGATATATTCGCAAATACAACGACATAGTATCATCGTTCTACACCAACTACTACAAAGATTCAAGCAAAACCCTCGACTCAACAACATACTACCAGTTCAACAACAAACTATTGTTTTGCCTCAACATTCATGACGATTCCACAGGCAACCAGATGAAACTTTACGCAGGGTTAAAAAACAAACTTTATATCTTCAACATAGACACCACGTACAAAAGTCTATACAACTCAACATACATTACTGGAAATTTAATTTTTAAACATAACAAGACCAACCTGCAAGCCGAAGCCGACTACTGTGTTTTTGGCAGTGATGCATTCGATTTTAACGTATCCGCCTCGCTCAGACAAATGTTCGGAGACTACTTGGGATTAAACGCAAAAGTAGGATATTCCCTATGCCATGTAAGCACATTTGACTCTTACTACGCATCCAACAATTTCAAGTGGGAAAACGACTTCAAGAAGAATGGACTTGGAACCGCACACCTCGACTTCTTCTACGAAAAGTTCCACCTATCGGTAGGCGCAAACTTAAACCTGCTGCACAACTACATAATATACGACTATCAGGCAATGCCAACACAAATAAACAAAGCCAACATGATAGTTGATGTCTACATAAACAAGACCTTCAACTTCTGGAAATTCCACTGGGCCAACGAGGTCGCCTACCAATACATTAGCGACAAGCAATATGTCCGGTTGCCAGAAGTCGTCGGATACACAAGCCTATACTTCATGACGGGAATGTTCAGCAACGCACTGACTCTACAAATAGGACTAGATGCCAAGATGAACTCTAACTTTTACGGATATGCCTATATGCCAGCAACTTCCGTATTCTACCTGCAGGATGATAAAAAATTCGGTTTCTACCCGAACTTAGGACTTTTTGTCGGGGCAAAAATCAAGAGATTCCGCATTTTTGCAAAACTTTCCAACTATGGTGCTCTATTCATGAAACCTACATATTTCACATTATATAGGTTACCCGACAACCCTCTCGCATTCAATTTCGGAATATCATGGGAATTCTACGACTAGGACATGGACACAAACGCCAGAATATCACGACTTATAGTTGTGTCGGTATTGTCAATACTGGCAGTTATTTCCATTGTTAAGATTTACATTGACGAAAAATCAGAAGAACCAGCGGAAATCATCATTCGCGACTACAACGAAATTTTAGAATCAGGCATCCTGAATGTCGCACTATCCGAAAACGCAACAGAATACTGCATATACAACGCCAATCCACGCGGATTCCAACTCGAAACATTTAACGATTTCGCCACTGCTCACGGACTAGAACTCAATGTAATTATCGCACAAACCGAAGCAGAAGCAGAAAAACTTCTTGCCGAAGAAAAATGCGACATCATAGTCAAGCATACAGCACTCAGCGACAGTTGCTCATCCGAACCGCTTCTCAATTCAAATCTTGTAATTCTCAGTCGCAAAAAGGAGATTTCCGACACACTATATATAATAGGTATGCAAAATTTTTGCATTAATAACAACGGCAGAACAATTATCAGCATCGACAGCATTTCGTCAGAAAGATTAGCAAGGAAAGTCGAGACTGGAGAAATTTCTGCCGCAATCTGCGACACTGCACTGGCCCTCACCTACCAGAAAGCATACCCACGGCTAGAAATCGACACAACAATATGCCTACCACGGCAAATCCGTTGGAAAACCCGTCCAGAATCCAAAGTGCTGCTCGACAGCATAAACTCATGGTTTTCTCGAGAAAAAGAAACCAAGCATTTCAAACTGAGGCATGAAATATACTACTCGTACATAAACATAAATGTGTCAGGCAGATACTATTCCGGAAACAACGGACAGATAAGTGCATACGATGACCTCATAAAAAAGCACTCGAAAAAACTAGGATGGGACTGGCGACTCATTGCCTCGCTTATTTGCGAAGAATCGCGCTTTAACCCCGACATTAGCAATCCATCAGGAGCATACGGACTTATGCAACTTATGCCTTCGGCATACCAGAAATTTGCTCACGACAGTGCCGACATTTCAAATCCAGATGTTCAAATGGCAGCAGGAATAAAACATGTAGATTATTTGAAAAAACGCGCCCCAGAAACAATAACCGATACATCTGTAATAGTTCGCTATGTACTAATGGGATACAATGCTGGACATGGTCATTCCGAAGACGCATACACACTAGCACAAAAGCACACCGGCAACCCGAACTCGTGGAAAAACCTCGCCCAATATATGGAGCACCTGAACGACAGAGAATTCTACACCGACCCCGATGTCAAATGCGGAAAATACAAAGGAAGCAGAACTGTCAAGTTCACAAACAACGTAGTAGAGAGATACAAGCATTACAGAAACTTAATTACTGAATAACAATAATTTAGAATTATTTTTGGCATTCAAAAATTAGGTTAGATACAACCAAAACTCACTCTACAAACCAACTTTTGGTTGCAACCAACTAAATGATTACAACCAAAAGTCATAAAAAATACATAGATTTGGTTGCATCTAACAAAAAAAGTATTACCTTTGTGCGGTGGTTTTTAAAGACATACACAATGGACAAGCTAATCGGAAGGCAAAAAGAAAAAGATCGACTCAATCTGTGCTACGAATCAAAACAATCCGAATTTGTAATAATCTCGGGCAGACGTCGCGTTGGCAAAACATTCTTAATCAACAACCTGTACAGCAAAAAGTTTGCTTTTTACTATACAGGAGGACACAACCTATCCAACAGCGAGCAGCTGATGATGTTTGCTGAAAAGCTAAAGGATTACATGAAAACTCCATTGAAAATAACACTGAAAAACTGGTTTGAAGCATTTCTGCAACTGCAAAACTATCTCGGGTCGTTACCATCCAAAAAGAAAAAAGTGATATTCTTCGACGAAATGCCGTGGATTGACACGCACAACTCCAACTTTGTCAAGGCACTAGAATACTTCTGGAACTCTTGGGCTGCCCAACGCAACGACATCATGCTTATCGCCTCAGGTTCGGCCACATCGTGGATGAACGACAAACTGCTCGAAAACCAAGGCGGACTGCACAACAGGATCACCTGCCAAATATTCCTCGAACCATTCAACCTCAAAGAGACAGAAGAATTCCTAAAAAGTCGCAAGTTCCTATGGGACAGATACACCATTTTACAAACATATATGGTCATGGGCGGAATTCCATTCTACCTCAAACTGCTGCAAAAGCAATTTTCACTTGCACAAAACATCGACGAATTGTTCTTCTCGAAAAACGGCATCCTAAAAATGGAATTTGACGAACTGTACAGCACTCTTTTCACCAACTCCGACAAATATATTTCCATAGTCAAGTCATTATCGGACAAAAATTCCGGACTTACACGCAAAGAAATTTCCCAAAAGACGAAAATACAAGGCAGCACACTTACCCGAATGCTAAGCAACCTCGAAAAATGTGACTTTATCATCGGTTATCAACAGACAGGAAAAGTTACAAAAGATGTTATATACAGGTTGTGCGACTTTTATACTCTTTTTTATTTCCGATTTATCGAAAACAGAAACTACAGGGACAACGACTTCTGGAGCAAAAACATAAATACACCTAAAATAAACACATGGCAAGGTTTTACATTTGAACTGATTTGCCTAACCCATCTGGAACAGATAAAAAAAGCGCTTGGAATTTCTGGAATTTCAACAAAGTCAACATCGTGGCGCAACAACGAATCGCAAATAGACCTAGTAATAGAACGAGCCGACCGCATTATAAACCTTTGCGAAATAAAATTCTCCATTGAAAAATATCAAATCACAAAAAGTTATGCCGAAAAATTGCGCGACAGAATGTCATCATTCAAAGAAAGCACAAATACCAGCATTACACCAATAAACACATTCATAACGACTTACGGCATAAAACAAACCAAACATTCCTCTATTTGCCAGAACGAAATCACCATGAACGATTTATTCTCGTAACCGATAGATACAACCAAAAGTATATAAAAATACATAGTTTTGGTTGTAACTATTTTTGAAACAGCAACCAAAAGTACATTACAAAACATAGTTTTGGTTGCATCTAACAAGTATTTTTTGGCATAATCAAAAACAAAAACAAATCACAATCAACACCTTACACCGAACATAGCGAAACAAACAACTGATTTGTTTTTTTACAATCGTTCGAAATTCAATTCACCTTCATCTTCGGCTTTAATAATAACCTTCATGCCAACGAAAGCATATTGTTGCTTCAGCAAATCAATATCTTCGTCGCGAAGACGTATGCAACCTTCGCTTTGGCGACCTGGAACAGAACTTTCATTGTTGGTGCTTCCATGAATGCCGATTCCAGAACCATACGACAATCGCATGAACCATTTGCCATACGCCTTGATGTTACCCCGTCCATCACCAAAATCGTGAGTCCACCACGAGGAGTTTTCTATGCTCGTAATCTTGAACGGATTAAGCAAAGACGATTCTGGTGTGCGCATATCGCCACGCTTCTGCTTATTGCCATAGTTTTTGCCCAGACAACAATCGAAACGAGCAATCAAAACCGTATCATTAGACCTTGCCTCGTATACACTCAGATGTCTTTCCTTCTTCGACACCACAATGAAGCAATGCTCCTTGACACAAGGTTTTTCGTTGACAAAAACAAATGTACTATCATCCGTATTAACAGGAACTGTATCCTCGCTATTGAGACATACGATGCTCTCTACCGGTTTGTCTGCCCCATTTGACTTCGAAACGCAACCGTATAATACTTCGGCAATTATCAAAAAAATAGCAATAAATACCCTCATCATCCAAAAATCCTATTCAAAAGCGCCGCAAGTCGATAGCCAGCAAGCAAGAGTTGCCGTTCGACAACGGGACCATAATCATACATATATTTATATGAATAATTCTCGTCTGGTGTTACATTTGCATAAATACCTACAGCAACCTGCCATGTTTCGTTCAGCCAGTCCTCTATAGTTCCCGACGTCATTTTAGCGATTTCCGACTTCCTACAACGGTCAAGATTCTGCTGCCATTCTGTATACGACCAGGAATGCACACTTTCAATCAACTTTGAATCCCACAGTGAATGCAGATTTGTATTTTGCTTGAACCATTTAATTTTCAGTTCGTTTCCTCCCCTATCCGACAACCGTCCCACGTGCATTGGACAATGCATGTCACCGACCAGATGAATCAGCATTCGGGTATAATCAAAGCAAACACTATCAGAAAGTTCACTTCTATGTTTTTCCAACGAATCTATTATCATGGCCAAAGCAGACAACACATCGCCCTTTGGACTACGAGACATAGTCTGAGGTGTATATCCCTCATCAACATTAAAATAGTGCCATGTCTTAGTTCTATCGTAGACATCTTTCCAATAAGGGGAATTCTGAACATTATCCATCCACGACGAATAGTAAACAAGCGATTTGCCGCCTAAAATTGCATTCAGGTTCTTCCTCGCCTTGCGCGTAAGGTGCTTTTCCGCTATGCTTGCAACAATGTCATGCCCTTTCTGCCCCCATGCAAAAACTTCCAAATTCCCGACTATCAGGAACAACATAAACAAGAATATGCCGAATAACCGTTTCATGCAATTGAAATTTCAGTGCAAAAATAACAAAAAAGTATATATCTAATGCAGGCACTACGAAAGTCCAATATCTACTTTTTCAAATATTTACGATACTTTTCAAATACACCTGTTAAGAAAAACAGCAAAAAAAATCTTTGATTTAAAAATTCATGCACTACTTTTGCAACCTAATTTTTAACGATATTGAATTATGTTTTTGGAAGGAATTTTATCAATAGCAGGACAGCCCGGACTATTGAAGTTGGTATCGAAAAAGAACAACAGTGTCATTGTTGAATCGTTAATAACAGGCAAGCGTATGCCTGCATTTTCAACCTCGCGAATCAGCACCCTTGAAGATATTACCGTTTACACATACGACAACGACACTCCGTTGAAAGACGTTTTTGCAAACATTTTCAACGAATACAAAGGTGCAATAACCGATGTAACATCAAAGTCAGACAAGAACGAAATATTTGCATTCTTCGAAAAAGTTTTGCCAGACTTCGACAAGGAAAAGGTTTACCCTTCAGACGTAAAGAAAATAATTTCGTGGTATAACCTGCTTGTTGAAAAGGGAATAATCAGCGAAGAAGCAATGAAGGCATACGCTGAAGAAAAAGCAAATGCTGAAAAAGAACAACAATCTGAACCAGAAGAAGATAAAGAATAAAAATAGTTCTAAAAAACAAAAAAGCGGATTTTCATCCGCTTTTTTTATGTCTTACAGCTTGCTATTCCTCTCTAGGTCAGCAACTGCCTTGCGCCAACCGCTATATTTTTCGCGTGCCGCCCGCGCATTCATTTTAGGCGTGAATTTTCGTTCAATCTCACGTGATGACGACAATCCTTCAAAAGTACACCATCCGATAGCAATCGCTGCAAGGTAGGCAGCACCAAGCGATGTAGACTCCACTATTTTCGGGCGCACCACATCTATCTGAAGAATATCGGACTGGAACTGCATAAGGAAATTGTTGACCGACGCCCCTCCGTCCACATTTATTGCCGAAATTTTCATTCCAGCATCCTTTTCCATTGCGTCAAGCACATCCTTTGTCTGGTATGCCATCGACTCTAGCGCAGCACGGACAATATGCTTGTATGTAGCACCGCCAGTTATACCGCTAATGCAACCACGCACATTCATATTCCAATATGGAGCGCCAAGTCCTGCAAATGCAGGCACAAAGTACACGCCATTAGTATCATTTACCTCCGAAGCCAACTTTTCGGTTTCAGCAGACGACTTCACAACGCCAAGTTTATCGCGGAGCCACTGTATAGCAGCACCTGCCACAAACACACTGCCCTCGAGCGCATACGAAACCTTGCCTCCTATCCTCCATGCAATTGTCGTAACCAAACCGCACTTGCTACGAACATCCTTGCTTCCAGTGTTCATAAGCATGAAACAACCAGTTCCGTATGTATTCTTCACAGAACCTTCATTATAGCATGCCTGACCGAAAAGGGCTGCCTGCTGGTCGCCAGCAATTCCACAAATCGGAATTTCCTCGTCAAAAACCAGTTTGTCTGTAAATCCCACCTCGCACGACGAATCAACAACATTAGGAAGCATTTTCAATGGAATGCCAAACTCGTCAAGAATATTCTCGTCCCACTCCTGTGTCTTTATATTGAACATCATTGTACGCGAAGCGTTTGAACAGTCGGTAACATGGCATTTTCCACTTGTCAAACGCCAAATCAACCAAGTATCGATTGTACCGAACAGCAAATCGCCACGACGAGCCATTTCCCTGGCATTCTCCACATTGTCGAGAATCCATTTCAACTTGGTTGCCGAGAAATACGAATCCACAACCAGTCCTGTAACGGCATTGACATACTTTCCGAAATCACTTCCCTTTATTTTCGAACACAAATCTTCGGTGCGCTTATCCTGCCAAATTATGGCATTGCATATTGGTTTGCCAGTGTTTTTGTTCCAAACAACCGTTGTCTCACGCTGGTTGGTAATTCCGATTGCTGCCACGTCAGAAAATGAAATTCCACATTTATTGATAAGTCGCCTTGCCGTCGATATCTGATTGCGGTATATCTCGTTGGCATCCTGCTCTACCCATCCTGGTTTTGGAAAAAACTGAGTAGTTTCCTGCTGCTCAATGCCTACAACGTTAAATTTCCTGTCGAACAGAATTGCACGCGAACTTGTTGTCCCCTGGTCAAACGATAGAATGTAATTTCTCATCCGAATATTTTTTTGCAAAACTACACAAAAAACAACTCCGTTATTCACTGCAAAACATTAAAGATTTCAACAGAAGAAACGACAAGAGAAACATGACACAAAACTATCGAAGTTTTTTTTGAACTAGTTGGGATTTATTGCTACCTTTGCGACAAATAAATATTTAATAATATGGCAAGAAAGTATCCCGAAAAATATGGTCCGCTACTATTAGTTGACGCAGCGCTTATTACTGTCTTTACAGCGTTTTTAGTAGTATTCATGTGGAGTATCATCGATTCTGTTGACCTTTTCAATCCTTTCGATGACTATATTGACAACTTTGACTACAGCGACATTGTATATTCGGAGATGAGCCGCAAGGACGACATTTACAAGACCGATACAAATATATATATAGTCAACATAGGCGATTTAAGCAGAGGTGAACTTGCTGAAAAGATAAACATCATACAGAAATTTGAACCGAGAGTAATCGGTATCGACGCCGTATTTAGGGAACCTAAAACTGGAAACATTCAGGAAATAATGGAGGATATGGCGCTGAAGCAAGCTCTCAACGCCAAACCTAACATCATCATGGGATCGTTCGGAATTTATGATGAAGAAGACCCCGACAAGGCAGTTGGCATAATCCGCACGAATGAATTCTTCGGAGATCTGCCCTACGGGCACTGCGAACTGCAAAACGAACCGCAAACATGCCGTGAATTCGACAAGTTCATTCGTTTTACCGACCAGACAACACATGATACGGTAACCGTGAATGCCTTCTCGGCGGCAATAGTCAGAATGTACGACAACGACATGTTCATGCGATTTGCAAAACGTAACAAAAAACAACTCGAAAGCATAAACTACCGAGGCGGAAGCATGCCATTCATAAAGATTGACTACGAAGATGTTAACGATTCCTGCGACTTGCGAATGCTAAAGGACAACATCGTGCTTATGGGTTACCTTGGAATGTACAAGGGTGCCCCGATGGACACAATTGATGCTTTCTTTACTCCACTAAAACGATGCGATGGCTACGATGCAAAAGGTATTGAAATACATGCACATGCAATCAGCATGATAATGAATGACGACTGTCTGGTCACATTTGAGAACTGGCAGAACAATTTGCTGGCATTCATACTAACATTTTTCTTCGTTTTGTGGTTGGTTTACTGGTATGTATTCGGGGCAAAATTCTTCGATATACTTTCAAAACCAATACAATTCCTTTTGATTGGAGTGGTTCTGTTAATTTCATACTATGTAATGAAAGAGTTTGGCATAAAAGTTGATATGATGCCAACTGGAATTATGTTGATATTCTGTATCGAGGTTCTGTATTTGTACGAAGAAACATTAGAATTATTTAAGATAGATTCATTTATAACGCAAACATTTAAATACACTAAAGATGAAAGGGATAAAGTTTTACGCAGCATTGTTAGGTTTGAGTTTATTCGCAATAAGTTTAAGCGCTCAGACAAGTGAATACAAAGTCTTCTATTTTTCAGGAAGTCCGAAGATTGTTGACAAGAAAGTTGAAACTAACCTTGTAAGGGACAGTTACATTTCAACAAAAAGCACCCTTAAAATTCCAGCAGGTTCTTATGTTGTCCTTACCAACAAGAATGATGTTCCGATGGGAATCAACAATCCGGGAACATATTCTGTAACAGACCTCAACAAGATTTATGAAGATGTAGGAAACAGCAACCTCACACAGGAATTCTTCAACTACATCGCAAACAACATGATTCAGAACTCGCAGAAGGAACGCAAGAGCGGTGGTGTTTACCGTGCAGTTGGTGACATTATCAGAGATCCATTTGATGATGCAATGGTTATTGAAAACTATGTTGTTCTTAACTGGGCAAATTCAAAGCAGAAAAAATTATACCTGAAGATATACGATGACGAATCAGGAGAACCTATAATTGACAACTATGCAACAACCGACAGCGCATTCGTTGTAAAGTTTGACGAAAAGATTTACAAGAAGGGCAAAAAGTATTCATGGATTGTTAGTCCTTCCGCAAGCGACCCAGACCAAGGCACAATTCTTCGCACTTTTACATTTGCCGATGACGAATGGATGAAAGAATATCAGAAAGCTGTTGATGAAATCAACAAGACCGACAATGAATACATGAGAAAGATTAAACTCATCAGACTGTCGCTTGACAAAAACATCTACCCGATACTTGATTTGTATTAGGATTTTGAATACGCACAAAAAAGGGACGCGAAAGTGTCCCTTTTTTTGTATTGCAAAACGTAGCACACAAATTGAAACATGAAGACCATGGGAAACAGCAAAGAAAGGAATCATGCATTGTAAAAAACAAAAAGCCTGCGAAAAATAATTCCGCAGGCCTATTTTACAATAGAATCAAATCCTACTTTATTCCGTTCATTGTCTTGTATGTTACCGCATCGCTAATGTCAAGACCTTTGTTCTTCATTTCGGCGGCCAATTTTGAAGCAAATACGCCACGTTCATAATCGTTAAGCGACTTAACATATTCAATGGCATATTTGTATTCGTTTAGTTCACGAGCCATATTCTGGGCATGGTACAAATAACGAGCTGCCTGCTCCTGCTTACCTATCTTAATGTAATTTGCTGCAATTTCAGACGCAAGAATCATCGAGAAACGTTTTTTCTCGACATCGCCGTATCCTTTAGTCTTCAGTTCGGCACAGAGACGTCTATAAGCACCACCAAAAGCGGCAATCGCATCCCTATTCTGGTCGAACTCGGTATAATCCCTGCCATGATTGTAAAGCAGACTTGCATTACGGTTATCAAGAATAGCATACTCCTGCTCGCTGAAACCTTCTGCCGATTCGTTCTGCTTTGCCAGCATCGGTGCGCATATATCGCGGAACTTCTTCTCCGCATCTGCCCTATTCTGGTAATCGTAGGCAACAAGGAAATTCTTGGTTGAATACGAACCTGCCTTGCCCCACAAATCAGACAATACGGTTACATTGCGGTACATAGACTTTCCTGCTGCACCTGATGCGTTGCATACATATATCAAAATATCGCCAAATTGTTTTCCTGCATTTGTTCCCTCGACAGCAATCATATAATCTGCCATATCGAAACGCATGTCACCACCTGACACGATTTTCACCGGCGACAACAAATCGAATCCGCGTATTTCATCAGCCACCTCAACAGTTGTAACCTTTGATTTGCTCAACAGGGACATTTTTGTAAGTTCCAAGTTCTTACCAGCAAACAATACGTCAAACATTTCTCCCAGTGTAACATTCTTGGATGTGTTGGCTGCAAACCTCAACGATGCGTCCTGCAAATTGAACGAACATTCCTGTGGAAGCCAATATTTATCGACTGCATCATATTGCTGTGCAAAAGTGCTTGCGCATACCACTGAGAAACAGAAAACTATAATAAACTTCTTCATAATCAGCATTTTTAGTTAGACAACTTGTTCAACTTTTCCATGCATTCTGCAATCTTCGATGCATATCTCTTTGCTGTATCGATAGCGGTTGCCTTCTGGTAGCATTCCTTCGCCTTCTCTACATTCTTCTGGAATGCATATATTTCGCCTCGTGCGATGCATGCCTTTATCACGCAATCCAAATCACGTGCGTCCATCTTAGGATTTGCCTGATATGCAAGGATTATCTTGTCGTAAACATCAGAGTTGTCCTCGTTCAACTTATCGAGACAGTCGGCAAGCGCAATATCGCACGTAACAGCATATTTCTCACCTGCCGAATTCCTTGACACAAAAGCAAGATACGGCAATGCCCTATGATAAATTCCCATTTTAGCATATCCACGTCCTGCATTGTATGCCGCCTTCACAAACATTGTTTTTTCCTGCGGAGTGATAGATGCACCCTTCTTCCTGAAATATTCGTACATTGCCTTGTTCATATACAGTGCATCCCAGTGAACATCAAGATCGTGCAGGTTCTTTGCAGCATCAAAGCCACGCGGAATGCCGTAAATATTCACAAAAATCGGGTACTCGTGAATAGGCAATCCGAACACCCTTTCGGCAGACAAGTCACCAGCAACCTCAAATTCGTACTTTGATGACGGATAGCAAACCGTAACCATCTTCTCGCCTACTCCGTCCTTGACCGTTTCGACATTGAAAATAATAACATTAGAGGTTGTGGATGATGACTGGTCGGCGAAATCCTCGCTACCGCCCTTGCGGTATCTCACCTGAACGATGTACTTGTCCTTGCCACCTGCGATTGTCGACTGAGGATTTGCAAGGTCAATCTCCGAGACATTTTTCCAACCTTCGTAAACCTTGAACTTCTTGTCACAAATAACAGTTGCCTCGCTCAATTCCTTGGGTTCCAAACCATACAATTCGTTAAGAATGGTTCCAATCTTGTGCCAGTCGTTATACTCTGTCCTTTCGACCTTGAAGTCCATATACACGCTGTCGGACGGTGCAAAACCAATCACATATCCGTCATCCTCAGCATTTTGCGAGAACGACGCCATACCTATAATCAGGAATACCGCCAATAAAAACAATTTCTTCATTGCAACGAAATTTTATGATGCAAATATAAATGTTTTTTAATTCAAAAGTTCAAAGGGATTAAAGAATTGATAAAATGAAGAAGTTTCTATTTCAATCTTGGCACACAATTCTCTATTTCGGCGGGTAGCAAGGCAAAATATGCGGTATCGGCGGTAATTTCAGCGGTGAGAATTGCCGTACGAGTGTTTAACGGCTTTTTCTGGTCGAAAATGAAATTGCCAATGCTGTAATAGATTGGTACTCCGTTGTATGTTTCCACCGTCTGCAAACAATGCGGATGATGCCCGACAATGCAGTCGGCACCTGCCTGTACAAGCCTATGCGCATCGCGCACCTGATAGTATGAAGGTTCCTCAACATGCTCCACGCCCCAATGTAGCATCACAATCACAAAGCACTTTGAATCAATATGTTTCAGACTGTCAATTTGCGCTTCAATGGTAGAAAAATCGCTTTCAGAAACACATGGAACACTATCCAGATAAGTCCAGTTTTCGGATGGAACACGCAAAGATGTTATCAAATAAACCTTTCGTGGCGTTTCGACAAGCAACTGAGGTTCAATGGATTCGGCGATGGTTATTCCATAGCCCAAAGGTATCATTCCGTGATTCCTAATCTGCCTTTCGGTATCGGCAAGTCCGCGCCTACCCTGGTCCATCGAATGGTTGTTTGCCATGTTAAGATGAGTAAAACCATGCTCATGCAATGCTTGCAACCAATCGGGTTCACCACGGAATATAAAGCGCTTGTTTATGGGAGAAACAATGCTTGTTGCTGGACATTCCAAATTGCCAATGACAAAATCGTTTGCACCAAACACAGAATCAATCTCGGGACTGAAAAGCGAATCAACACCTTGCTTTTCAATAAACTTGCGAACTCCTCTGTCGAGCAGAATGTCACCCGTGAAAGCTATGCGTAGGGTGTCGTATTGCGGAATGTTATCGGCTTGCTTTTCACTAGTAGCATCGCTGCAACTATAGCAAACTAACAGACACAGCAACAAGAAAATAGAAAAGAAGGCACGATTTATCATGCCTTCCATTTTCTTATTTTCACCAACAAAATTCATTAGCAACCAGAACTGTAGAATATTATCTCATTATCCTTCGGCAATTTACCCGGAGCAACAAGTTCCTTTATCCATTCTGGAACGCCATAACCCGGTGCTTTCTTCAACATATCCTGCCATTCCTCATCGGTAAGTCTTGGATTTCCTAACGGAACATCAAATTCCCTGTATGACAAAACAGCACCGCGTGTCAACCAAAGTTTTCCTTCAATCTCCACGATGACATAGATTGTGTTGACATTTCCTGTTGCGGCATACAATATCGACTTATCGGGGTTATTGCCCGAATTTGCGGTATAAATATCGGCAACGACAGCAACCTTGCGGTCTGCTCCTTGAACTTCGAACCAATCGTAAATCGGATTTTCGGCACCAGCATTCAGCATGTCAAGTGTCAGCCACTCGAAGCTACTACCAATATATTCAATCTGGTTGTACTCGTTTTCGGTCAACTTCTTGCCAGCCAATTCCTTCTCGCTTACCGACTTGAGGAACTTTGCCTTCTCACGCATATTGTCTGTAATATCCTTTGCCTTTGCCGTAAGCATTCCATTAGTTTTCAGAACATTCTCTGTCATATCAAGCAATTCGAGCGCCTTGTTCCAATATGCCAGATTCGGTTCAACATATCCAACAACAATAGGTTCGGGCAAATCCTCGCCACCACCGCACTCAGCACCCATTGGCTGCTCGCCGTACAATATGCAGTCGTGCTTGAGTTCGCTCCACGATGCCAAAGCTGCGTTCAGGTTCTTCTTTGCCCACTGGAAAGTCTTCATGAAGTACGGATGACGCGAATCCTTTTCCATCAAAGTGTTGAGCGACTGCATCCACTTGTTGTACATAGTAGCATCCCAGTTGACATTCTTCATTGTCTTCTTTACCTTTTCAAACTCAGTTACATAGTCTGACCATTTCTTATCTTCTTGGTATTCATCTATCAAAATCTTGTATGCATCATCGCTACCGAAAGCTGCCATTACATCGAGACCCTTTGGCAAAGCACGCATAGTAATCGGCTCGGTAGTAACATCAACAAGTTCCTGAAGAATTTCATTATCAGCCAAATATCTCTGCGGCATAAGGTTAATCTTGTCAACACACGAAATTGCCTGCTTTGGCGAAATACGGTTCTGCTGGTCTGCAATTTTCTTTATCGTTGAGCGGAACTTCTTCATTTCGGAACTGTTGCCCATAATCTTTTCGGCAGTCAGATTCGACTTTGCCATTTCCTGCGAAAGTTGCATAATCGACACATTGTCAGGCTCGCCAACGATGAAAGTTATAGGTTCGGTTATACCTTTGTAAACATTCTGCAAGCTGTTATTTTTCTTTATAACATCGGCATTAAGAACAGCCCTACCGAACTGAATATCATCATCAAGGCAGAAAGGAACATACTGGAACCACATCATCGACTTGAAGTAACGCTTGAACTCATCGTCACGGGTATAATGTCCGCGCGGACGGAACAAACTATACGGGAACTCAACATCCTCAAATCCAAGAAATTCCGAAAAATTGTCTGAAGCCTTGTTTACATTGCCAATTTCAATATCAAAATAATTCTTGTACTTGGCAGGAACTTCATAATTCTTGTTGTCTGTCAACAAACTAAGACCTATTGCGTAGAATGTTGCATTGAATTCAGCGGCATCCTTCATTACTGGATCGGATGAACTTTTGGCAATCTTCAGCATTTCAGAATGCATGGTAGTTGCCATATTTTTCAATTCGCCCATCAACTTAGTCTTTTCAAGGTCACGCAACAAGAAATCGAAATACATGTGATACAACTGCAAGTACATATCAGTGGTCACAAAGCTCGGAAAATCATGATAGTCGTTCTTCTCGTAAATGTGGAACAACTGCTCGTCAAGTCCTTCGATAATGGCGAAACCATTTTTCGAAATTAAATCCTTGAACTCGTTTTCTGCATCTTCCATCTGATAGATATTTGTAACATTGTTATAGTTTACAAGATAACCTTCAAGCGGATTGTAACTAATCTTTTGCAATTCCTCTTCGCGAGCCTTGATTTTTTCAATAAACTTTTCTTGTTCAGGGGTATATTTCACAACGACAGGATCACCCCAAGCCTTATCAATAGCGCGTTCCAAATACCAAGATGTTGCACTGTAAATATGCCTCATAAACGAATCCATAAAACAATATCCCTGCTGAGCAGCAAAGATGTTGCGTAAAATGCGCAAATCGGCAAGGTTGAGTTTTGAAATATCCATATTCAAGTCAACATTGTCCTTCATATTTTCAATATCGACATGGCAACCAGAAATATAGGTCGGCAAATCGCAGTCGAACGAAAGTTTTGGAGCATTTGGATCTCCAGTCTTTACAGTTTCTTCTGTTTTAGCAGCATCGCCATCCTTATTGTCCTTGGACTTGCATCCAAAAAGCACCAGCGAAACAGCGAGCATCACGCATAACGCACTAATACTAAGTCTCTTCATATTATTAATTGTTTAAAATTTCCATTGAATCATCTAATTCAAAATCACGGCAAAGATACCTAATAAATTCCACACCGAATGAACTCCACTTGTATTCTGCCACCAAAAATTTTCCATTTTTTTCTTCCTCTACGCTTCTGAGCCGAGTTTCGCCGTCGACTACCACCACATTGAAATCGACAACAGGTTGACCTAACCTCGACCCCATCCACAACGGACGCACCTTGCCCCTAAGATTACGGAACATAAACACTCGCTTGCGCACAACCGGGTCGAAACGGGTTTTCTTCTCAACACCGACAATGGCATCCACAATGCTGTCGCGGTCCATGTCACCAGTGCAAAAACGATAGACAGGGAAACGCAACTCCCACACATCGCGACTGCTATCTGTCTCCAAGACAACATTATACAATGAGTCGTTGACCTTTTCGAGCGAAAAACCGCCATTGTCGGTTGCCGTAGCACACGAGACAAAAAGTGTCGCCACTATTGATATTACGAGTACTAACCTCATTGGGTACAAAGGTAAGAAAAATTTCAAAAAACGCGTAATGTCATGCAGAACTTGTTTCAGCATCTGTTTACGCGTTTTTTTTGTTTCTATGACTGTGCCGTTTCTAAGTTTCTAAGTTTCTGTGTCAATAAACATCTTTTTCCAATCAAAAAGCAAAAACAATTCATTATATTCGCAAAAAATTTAAAATTATGATTTACGATTTCACTTATCAAAATCCGACTAAAATACATTTCGGTAAAAATGCGATTGAACATCTTCCTGAAGAATTGAAAAATTTCGGAAGCAACATTTTGCTAGTTTATGGCAAAAACTCAATAAAAGCAACTGGTCTTTACGACAAAATAATGAAAATTTTAAGCGACTGTGACAAAAAGGTAACCGAACTTGCAGGAATAAACTCCAATCCCCGTTACTCGCAGGTGATGGCAGGCGCAAAACTCGTTCGCGACAACAACATTGACCTCATTCTAGCCGTTGGTGGAGGAAGCGTTGTCGACTGCTCGAAAGGCATTGCCGCATCGGCATACTACAACGGTGATGCATGGAAGCACTACTGGGAAGAACAAGGTCCACTTGAAAACAAAGTCGTACCCGTTGCATCAGTGCTTACAATGACAGGAACCGCCTCGGAAATGAATACTGGTTCGGTAATCACCAACGAGGACAAAAAGCTGAAACTCGGACGAGTATTCCCCTTCCCCGACCTTTGCCCAAAATTTTCGATCCTAAACCCAGAATACACATATACCGTTCCTAAGATTCAGATGGTCAGTGGCATAGCCGACATTTTCTCTCACCTCATGGAACAATATTTCGGTGGCGAGGACGACTGCACAAGCGACTACCTGCTCGAAGGCGTGATGCTGTCGCTCATAAATTCATCGCGCAAGGCAATCATAGATCCACACGACTACGAAGCACGAAGCAATATAATGTGGTGTGCAACAATGGGATTGAACAAGATTCTTGCACTGTCGAAAATGCAGGACTGGGAAGTACACATGATAGAACACCAGCTCGGTGCATACACCGACTGCCCGCACGGAATTGGTCTTGCAATAATATCGCCGGCATACTACCGCTACATATACAAATACGGTCTGCCGAAATTCGTTCGCTTCGCAAAGAACATCTGGCATGTAGATACAACAGGCAAAACCGATGAACAGATTGCCCTTGAAGGAATTGCATGCCTCGAATCGTTCTTCCGTGAACTAGGAATTCCATCCACACTCCGCGAAGTTGGAACCACCGAAGACA
Source organism: Bacteroidales bacterium (assembly GCA_017651185.1). Taxonomy (GTDB): domain Bacteria; phylum Bacteroidota; class Bacteroidia; order Bacteroidales; family ML635J-15; genus Bact-19. Next base: position 28,148 of record JAGCDJ010000022.1, read on the forward strand.
TGCTTCCGCTTATTGCAAAATCGACAATTCCAGGCGGCGGATACAAGAAAATGGAAGCCGATGACATTTTAATCGTACTGAAAAATTGTTTCTAACAAATAACAACGAAAATGAAAAACTATTTCTTTAAAACAGCAACTATTATAATTACCACGATTATTGTTGCATCATGTTCATCTAATGGCGACAAACCTGCCACAACCGAAACATCCGAAGCCGAAAATCATAAAATAGACACTCTAATTGCAATACAAGACAGTCCGCAACAAATGCCAGCCTATCTTTTTGCAGGACAATATGACGAATTGCTGAATGAGATTTTGCCAGAAGGAACAGCCGAATCTTCGATTAATGCATTTCTGCTTGAGCGAGGCGACAAAATGGTGCTTTTTGATGCAGGACTTGGCGAAGAACGCAACGGACAACTGCTTGCAAAACTTGACTCACTAGGCATAAAAACCGAACAGATAACCGACATTTGCATAACTCATTTCCATGGTGACCACATCGGTGGATTGCTTACGGCAAATGGAGAGGCTGTTTTCAAAAATGCAAAATTGCATTTTTCCGACTTGGAATTGGAAGCATGGACAACAGGACCTCTTCAAGACAGAAACGAACAGGTAAACAGCATGCTTACTGCATACGCAGACCGATATGAAACATTTCATGCCGGCGATACGATTATTGATGGAATCGTAACCATTGCTGCACCAGGACACACGCCAGGACATACATTGTTCGATATTGGCGATGCAATAATTGTTGGCGACCTTCTACACGCAGTTGACCTACAAATCGAACATCCCGAATTTTCGTCATTATATGATTTTAATCCGCTAGAGGCCAGAGAAACAAGAATATCGATGTTAGAAAAAATCCGCAACTCGCACAAGCCAATGGCTGGAATGCACTTTCCTGAACCGTTCATTATAAAACTATAGTCGAACATGACAAAAGAGGAAAAATACGAAACCCTTCTTGCGCAGGTAAAAGCATTCGCAGATGCAGAAAATGACGGAATCGCTCTTATGGCAAATGTTGCCGCCATCATACACGAAACAATGGACTTCTGGTGGACTGGCTTCTACCGAGTTGTAGGGCAAGAACTTGTGCTAGGACCGTTCCAAGGACCAGTCGCATGCACCCGAATAGCTTTCGGACGAGGAGTTTGCGGAACATCGTGGAAAGAAAAACGCACGATAGTTGTCGATGATGTAGAACAATTCAAAGGGCACATTGCATGCAGCAGCGCATCGAAAAGCGAGATTGTTGTACCTATTTTCAGCAACGACGAAGTAGTTGCCGTTCTTGACATCGACAGCGAAAAACTCGCGACATTTGACGATACCGATAAAAAATACCTAGAAAAGATTACAACACTCTATTTGTCGCCAAAATCGACATTCTTAAGATAGTCGGCGGCAACACACATTTCCTTGTACCACTCTTCGCCATATTTGCGGATTAGTGGTTCTTTCAAATACTCGAAAATCTTGACATTGCGCTCGTTACCGAGTTTTACCGCATCCTTGCAAATGTTCCACACATCGTAGTTTACCGCCTCAAACGATGCATACCTCTTAACCCTTATCGGATACAGGTGGCATGAAATCGGCTTGCGGAAATCGACAAGACCTTCCTCCCACGCCTTTTCTATCTCGCAATAAATGATGCCATCGGCATTGCGGTTGGCAAAAACACAAGCACCAGCTTTGCCAATAATAGAAGTAGTAAGCTCGCCCTCAATATCCAGCATTGAAACGCCATTCTCATCAATGACAGCTTTCGCCTCATCAGATAGGCGTGGATATATTGTCGGAAGGATTTCCTTCAGTTTTTCTTCCTCTGCCTTTTCGAGAGGAGCACCCGAGTCACCTTCAACACAACATATTCCCTTGCATTTGGCAATGTCGCAAGCGAAGCACTTCCGAAAGACATCAAAATGAACTACCTTGTCATCAATCTCAATCATAGCATCAAATTTCAATTTCTAATCCATCGCGAGCCTCGATAGCATCGGGAAAAACCGACCTTGCCTCCGTCATAATTTCTAAAGTCGGATAACGAGTAGAAAAATGTCCGAGTACCAAGCGTTTAGCATATATGCTCTTTGCAAGTTCTGTAGCCTGAATAGTCGTTGTATGGCATGTCAGCTTTGCAAGTTCGGCATCTTTATCCATAAAAGTTGCCTCGTGGTAAAGCAAATCGACATTTGCAGCGAAATCGGCAAGCCGCTTCAGCGGCAGAGTGTCGGAACAATAGACATAAGTTTTAGGAACAGGCGGAAGTATAGTTGCATCATCGCTTTTCAAAACGGAACCATTGTCCAGAACAACATCCTCACCCCTTTTCAGGTTGACAATCTGTGCAATCGACAGGTTGTAGTCCTCAATTAATTCCTTACGGATGTTTCTCTCCTTTTCTCTCTCTCGGAAAAGGAATCCCCATGTTGGCTTAGTATGCACAAGTGGAAAACTGAACACTTCAAGGTTTTTGTCGCTGTGGATAAGATTTATTCCATCGGGATTTAGATAGTTGTAATTGACCTTAAAACCAAGATCGTGGTCTAGAGAAGCGAAAAGGTTGGAACATATTTGTTCGAGCTTTTCGGGACAATATATGTTAAGTTCAGTCTTGCGACCAAGCATCGAAAATGTAGAAAGCAGTCCGAACAGACCGAAAATGTGGTCGCCATGTATGTGCGAAATGAAAATATTCCTTAGTCTTCCGAAAGACAAGGAATATTCTCGCATTCTTATCTGCGCACCTTCACCACAATCAATAAGATACGGAGTAGCATTATACATTACGACCTGCGATGAAGTCTGCCGATGCACTGTCGGCAATGCAGAGCTGCTTCCCAGTATCCTAATGGAAAAGGACATTATTCAACTGTAGGTTTTTCCTCTTCAACGACTTCGGCCTCTGCCTCTACGGTTTCCACCTCAACATTTTGACCATCTGTAAGCAGATTTTCGTTGAACAACTTTATAACCTTGCGAACCATGAACGACTCGAAAAGCAAAACCAATCCGAGCAAAATCATCAGTACGCCAAGAGCTATTGCCATTACCTTGTTGCCAAATTCCGGGTCGCGAATGAACATGTAGCCAAGTACTGCTACAGCAATCAGAACGAGCAACGATGAAATCAAGTAAACCAGCGAAAGTTTGGATTTCTTTTCGCGGTAAACCAAAGTTACTATCAACATTCCCACTGCAAAAAGAAGAATTATTGCTCCGAGAATTATTGCAAAAATCCTTGTCAACTGTGCTGCGAAACAGAATAAAAGTACGCCACCAATTAGAGCAAAGGCGAACATTACTATCATTAATGTCTTTTCGAGCTTTGAATCACCATCTTTACTCTTAACTATACGCATTACAAGCATGAACAAACTCATGAGAGCAATAGCACCACCGGCAATCTGAATCAGGTGTTCGAAGAAATCTTCGCCGCACACTATTGCGACAACACCAATTATTGCAAGGACAATACCACTGATTGTCATGGAATTAGCAACAAATAACGACTTTTTCATATTTATAAAAATTTACTATGTTATATTCAACGAAAAAAGCCCCAAAGACATAAATCTCGGAGCTAAATATCTTTTTCACACAATAAGAATTAGAATCTCTTTTCTTTGATTCTAGCCTTCTTACCAGTAAGTTCGCGCAGGTAGTAAATCTTAGCCCTACGAACTCTACCGTACTTGTTAACATCAATAGAATCAATAAACGGAGATGCGAACGGGAAAACTCTTTCTACACCGAATGTACCCGACATCTTGCGCACTGTGAAAGTTGCTGTGCGACCTGTTCCGTTAAGCTGTATCACTACGCCTCTGAACTGCTGGATTCTCTCCTTGTTACCTTCCTTAATCTTATAGCTTACTGTGATAGTATCACCTGCCTTGAACTTTGGGAACTCCTTTACCTGTTCCAAATTCTGTTCAACAATATTCATTAAATTCATCACGAAAACTTTTTATTATTCCTTAAAATTTTTGGACTGCAATATTAGTGCTTTTTTTTCACATAGAATAATTTTTTGCCCGCTTTTTTAAAAATTGTTACTAACAATTTATTTACAACACTACGCTTTTGATTATCAACAAGTTAACAAATTATTTCATAAACTTTATTATCAGTATTTCGCAGATAATGAAAAGCAATGCAAGCAAAACGAAGTATTTCCAAAGTGATTTTCCTTCGGAAATTTCCTTAAAGTCGGACAAAGTTCGCTCCATATTGTCGAACCTGAAGATGGATGCACGACCTGAAAATTTCTGCGTGTTTATGTCCTCAAGTCCCTCTTCGGTCAGATAGTCCTGCATGGATTCGTTTCGGCTGTAGTTGAGCGCAAGGCAAGAAACAGTATCTCCATTCGCGCATAGTCCATATATGCCCGATGATTTCAAACTGCTTGGCATAAAGACATTCAGCACGCCAGAATTGTAGCGTACATCGACAAGCGAAGTTTCACCCTTCGCATCATATATATTATAGGTATTGCCTATTTCATAATTGTCGATACGAGTTGGAACTATTGTTTCCGCCCCTATTGTCGCATAAAGTGAAATAACCAACTGACTATTCATTGCCATGTTGTAAAGCGCAGGTGAAAAGACAACGCTTTTTGCAAAATCGGCATTCACCTTGTCGATTGGCGCGGCGAACACATACAATTTTCCACCGCCATAGTCGCCAGCCACAAGCACAGGACTTGCATTTTCGAGCGTCAGCACCGGCGAAAATGCCGCCTTCGAGAACAACGACATCTTATGCGTAAGTTCCATGCTTGGCAAACTGCCCTGCTTTTCCTCCTTTGCAAAGACGTTTCGGAAAAGACTATTATTGTAATCAATGCCATACAATTTGACTTCGCGAGCTGTTGTACCATCAAACTTGCCTAAGGCAAACAATTCGAGGAAACTATTGAGCGATTCATAATTAATCGTGCTACCCGGAATCAAGCAAACAGAACCTCCACCATTTACAAAGGTTTTAAGTCGTTCTGCCAAGCCAGATGACATTTCCGACACAGAATTCAGCACTACCAAATCGTAGTCGTTGACATTCACATCCGACTCATGTCCCTGCTTCACCTGATTGAAAAGGAAATTGCCTTCATCGTTGCCGAACAATGCATTTAGATAACGGCTTTCGTCATTAGCATTTATCGCCAAAATCCTTGTCTTATCGGATATTGCATAACTGAAATACAAGATGTTATCGTAAACAATCGGGTAATCGGAAATTTCGAGCCGTGCGGCAACATTTCCAGCAGTTGTGTTCTGGTAAGCAACATCGACATCCACCGACTCGCCAGCCTCGACATTGAAACTTGTCATCGCCTTGAGCGAATCGTTTATGTACAACTGCAAAGGAATGTCGTAGAACCCTTCGTTAGACTTGTTTGCAATCCTCACAGTCAGCAATTCGTTCTGTCCAACCCTATGCACTGGACTGTCGAACCAGCATGTATCAACATACAAGTTGTTAACCTTCGTTGGATTAAGCGACAGCAGCACGATATTGATATTACTGTCGAGTTCGGTTTCGATGTCATCGAACATATACTTTTGCATGTCGGAAATAACATACAGCGAAGCACTTTCTCCGTTTCGAGCATAGACATTCGCCTTAGAAATCAAATCGTTAACCCTCAACGAATTTGCTGTTATCGAACAATCATCAATGCTTGTCACCACCTGGTCGCGGTTGAGAGTTGCACGGTAATCGGAATTGCAATCGTTCGACATGAACACATAGTTCATTGATGGCGAATTGGAATACACCAAATCCTTTGCTATCTGCTTTGCCTGGTCGAACATCTTTCCGTTTCCTGCATCGGCGTCCATGCTGAACGAATTGTCAATGTATATTATTGAAAGGTCGGAAATCTTGTCGTTTGACTTTTCTCCAGTCGGAATGTAAGGACCAGCAAAAACGAATACCAGCATCGCAATCGTAAGCATTCGTGCAATGAGAATGAGTATCTGCTTCAGCTTGGTCTTTGTGCGCGTCTCCTTCTTTATGTCCTCGATGAATGAAGTGTTACTGAAATACACAACTTTTGGTTTACGGAAGTTTATCAGGTGAATTATCACCGGAATAGCCATCGCAAACAAAGCCCAGAGGAAAGAAAGATTTAAGAATGACATTTACGATTTACGATTTTTGATTGACGATTTTATTCCTTTTAGTCATGCGGAACTTGTTTCAGCATCTGTTCCTATTTTTTTATCAGCAAATTCTCAATTCCACAGCTGTCGTTGAATGTACTAATGTCAACACCGCCATCGATACCATCTATGGTGCCGACATACGAATCGGTCTGCCAGAGAGTATATTTGCTTGTACTAGGAATTGTCGGATTAGACATCCAGAACATATAGTCGGAAAAATCCTTTTTCAACCTCTTGTGATATACGCCAACTGAACAACAAATTATAGGTTTCACACCGCAATATTCCTCCACCTTACCCAAGAACGACTTCAGTGCAGCAGAAAACTCTTCCTTTGACGACCTCTTGAATTCACATTCAGCAAAAACCGCAGGTACAAGGTCCTGATCGTCGACTTTTACGGTCTTCTTGAAGTTCTTGAACTGGTCTTCAGGAGTTGAAGTCATACGGAAATAATGAGCAGAACCAACCTTCAGACCTGCCTTGCGTGCCGCCTTTAACGACTTCTTGTATTTAGAATCCTGCACAGATGCGCCATCGGTTGCCTTAAGATATACAAACTGCACCAACGAATCCTGAGCCACCTTGTCCCAGTCGTTTACTTTGTTTTCGTGTGACAACAAAATACCATCATAAATAGTGGAGTCGCCCATATAGTTGGGTTCTTCTTGTCTAATCTCCGCGTATGACTTAGTTGTAGAATCTCCTGTCTCGGCAGAACCACCACACGAGGCAAAAAATACAACCAAACATAAAACTACAAATACCAACAAGTTCTTCATTTCAATATTTTTTTTGCAAAGATACAGCAAAGATTTGTATTGGCAAAAAGCACAAAATGCCACAACAAAAAAAATCCCGCTCCAAAATTGGAACGGGACTTTTTATTATTGTAATTCGTTTTGAATTATTATTCTGCTACTTCAGAATTCTTAATCTTAATCCAACCAACAATATTCAATACCAATGCTGCGATTGATCCAAGACCACCGATAAAACCGAGGAAAGGAATTGCACCTACAACACCACAGCAGAGAGCGATTATTGCAGCGATGAACAAAAGCTTAGCACCGTCCTTGCCAGGGAATGTTTCAGAAGCTTTGAGCTTTGAGTAAGCAATGAGGGTGAAAATGTAAGCGATAACACTGAGAACCAAGCAAGCGAGACCGATTACTACTGACAATGTACCGATTACTGCCAAATCACCTGACAACAAAACGAGGAAAATGCAAAGACCAATCAATGATGATATAAGGCTTAAAAGAACTGCAGAACGCAATTTCTTTACTGCAGGAACATCATTCTCGTGTACAGCATTAGCCAAACCACCAAGAGTAATGTAATAATAAATATTAGCAGCAACCACTAAAAGAGGAATAATAAGCACTGTCAAAATAGCCATAAATGGCATTGATGTACCTGCTGCTATTGCTGCGCCTAATTCCAAAGATGCTGTTGCAGCAACAAATGAAGTAAAAATAGAAGCTAAAATACCAAGGGCGGCTGTGATAACTACTGCCATAAACACCTTGTTCACTGCATTTTTATATGCTAACTTATCCATAAAATTTTTTCTCGGTTATATCCCATCGAGCCATCGGTTTTAATAATTAACAAACATAATGCAAAGTTAAAGAAATCTTAAATCGCCACAAAATAAAATCGTAAATATTTTTATCAACAAACAATTGTGGAATATTTATCAAAGACCTTTTGCCAACCACAGCAACAACATGACTACAAGAGCTATAACAATCACAATAATAGATGGTTTTCGCTGCGCCGACCTCAGTTTTTCCTCATACTCCTCGGAACCAATTTTTTCTTCAGGGAATTGGCTACTAACCTTTTCCTCAACCACCTCATCAATAACATCTCCCAAAATATGACGAGTGCCGGGAGTATAATGCCGCGAAAGCAATCCTCTTTTATATTCTGTCTCCATCTGGTCAACCAGTTTTTCAACTTCTCCCCTGCGTGCCTCATATTTTTTCAACCATTCATCATACGAATATTCCTTCAAACCGTTCTTCTTGCAAATATCGGTCTCATCATTGTTCCAGCATAGCGCTCCCTTTCCCTCGTATACCTTCAGAATCTGCTTGTTGGCAATGTCGGCGACGACAATAAGCGGAGTCCACCTTGCGTACTTCTCGGGAAGCAATCCCACTTCGTACTCAAAAAATCCATAGCAAGCCGAAAGCAGAAGTCTTTCGCCATCGTCACTCCAAATGTATTCGTGAAGTCCCATCAAAAAATAGAACGGCAGTACAAAATGCTCAGAATAGTCCTTGTTTAGATACACATGAATGTTCCTGTACATTTCTTGTCCAACTGCTTCCTCGCCTATAGCTTCTTCGAAACCAATATTGTACCAACTTGATTCGTTTGCCATGAAAAATATTTTGAGACAAATCTACGGATAATTTTCGGGAAAACAAAAATGGAAAACTACAATATTTTGCTTAACTTTGCCCCGTTAACAAAGACATTCAACTATGAACAATATTGAAGAAGCGGCTAAACTCATCACCAATGCAAAATGTCTGTGCGTGTTCACCGGTGCTGGCGTATCGAAGGAAAGCGGAATTCCGACCTTCCGCGGAAGCGAGGACAGCGTTTACGAACAGTACGACCAGTCGATGCTAGAACTCAACACATACATACATCGCACAGAAGAAGCATGGCCAGTAGTAAACAAGGTATTCTACAAGTATTTCAAAGAAGCCCAACCAAATAAGGCGCATACAACGCTTGCAAAATGGGAAAATGATGGCATGGTAAAGGCAGTCATCACACAGAACATCGACTCGCTGCATCAGGCGGCAGGAAGCAAGCATGTGATTGAATTCCACGGAGGGAAAGGACATTTCGTCTGCCTCAAGTGCGGAAAGAAATATCCAACCGCTTCACTCAAGCTCACAAATGAAGTTCCTCGCTGCGACTGTGGCGGAAAACTGAAGCCCGGATTCATATTCTTCGGCGAAGGAATTCCCGAAGATGCCTACACAGAATCGTTCGACCTTGCAGGAAAGTGCGATGTGATGCTCGTCATCGGAACTACGGGTGAAGTTCAGCCTGCGGCATATCTCCCGCATGTAGCAAAACAGCACGGGGCAAAAATCATCGAGGTCAACCCGCAACATTCGGCATACACGGGCAGAATCACCGACATATACCTCGAAATGGGCGCAGTTGAAGCAATGACAAAGATTGACGAAGAAATACAAAAACTGAAATAAAGATGAAGATAGTACAAGTAGAATCACTCGGTGTCTCGAAACAGGAACTCGATGATGCAAAACAGGAATTTGAAAAACTGGGACACCAATATATATATTATACCGACATCCCCAAAAGCGAAGATGAACTTATTGCCCGCATGAAGGATGCCGACATAGTGAACATCAGCAACATAAAGCTAACAGCAAAAACTATAGAATCGTGTCCGAACCTGAAATACCTGAATGTTGCATTCACTGGTACCGACCATGTTGACATTGAGTGCTGCAAGAAGCATGGCATAAAGGTCAGCAATGCGGCTGGATATTCCACCGAAGCCGTTTCGGAACTTGCAGTAGGTCTTGCCGTAGCACTTATGCGCAACTTCAGCCAGATGGACAACAACACACGCAAGCTCGGCAACCGCAACAACTATCTCGGCACCGAACTCTGCGGAAAGACTGTCGGTATTGTCGGCACGGGAGCCATAGGACTTGCTACTGCACGCATATTCAAGGCATTCAGTTGCAAAATACTCGCATATAGCAGAACACAAAAGAACATAGATGGCATAACCTACACCACATTGGATGAACTTTTTGCAAAATCAGACATCATTAGCTTGCACATTCCTGCAAATCCACAGACAAAAGGTTTGATAAGCAAGGATTTGCTTGCAAAGATGAAAGAAACGGCAATAATAATAAACACCGCTCGCGGACCAGTGATGGACAATGCCGCACTTGCAGAACTGCTGAAGACAGGAAAGATTGCAGGCGCAGGAATCGACGTCTACGAAACCGAACCGCCTCTGCCCGAGAATCATCCGCTCCTCTCCGCTCCCAACACGATACTATTGCCTCACGTCGGCTACGCCTCAAAGGAAGCAATGCAGAAAAGATTTGTCATAGTGAAGTCAAATTTGCATTCGTATTTGCAAGGGAAACAGGTGAATGTGATATTATAAGAGACAAAACACCGAATTTAAAAAAATAGCGGTTGGAACACTAACCGCTATTTTTTTTAGTCAATCATAACCTCTATCGGCAAACAGGTCTTACGCTACGTCCCGCAAAGCGAACATAACCATTAACGGTACAATAACTAGAACTAAAATTAAGGTATCTTGCGCTAAACGGATACGAGGTATAAAGCGAACTAGACCAATAACTACCGTAACCGCTATTATAACTTTCTTCATAATAACCTACAGCCGGCATAAAAATACTGCTGCCATTTGGACCAGTAAATAAATTTCCGTTTACACCATTTTGCGTTGTCCATGTTACCGTGCATTTTTCATTCAATTCCAACATCTCTGTTTCGGTTGGCATTCTCCATCCAGCACCGCAAATTGCAGTAGCGACATCATCAGATGACTGAAGGGTCGTCAAATTATCTGTAAAGCCATTGTAACCATATTCTGGGTTGTTGCAATATTTGGTCAATGTAGAAAGATCTCCGTGGCAATATGTGTAGTTGCTCCAGGTGAATCCATCTTTAAGATAAGTTTCACCCCATGCGTAATATCCGCCAAAATCTTCCGGGGTTTCTGCACCAACATTGCATGTTGCCCACTTAGTGCCGCTTGGCAAACCCAAGTCCACCCAATCATATCCATTCAATTGCCCTTGGGTTGGACCAGAAGCACCTCCGCCAGAACCACTGCCAGAACCTCCACCTGCTTGCCACATTGCATACAATATCATATCGGCAGTTACAGTTATCGTCTGCCCATCAGCGTAACTGTCACCTATGCCTGCAGGTGTTGTGTTCCAACCCGAGAAACTATAGCCATCCCGTGTGAACGCATTAATATCCAAGGCCTGCGATTTGCCTTCCGTAAAAGTCTGTGGAGTCATAACTCCATTGCCTCCGTTAGGCAAAAATGTTACGGTATAGGTCTCTTTCTTGCAACCAGACATTGCAAAAACAGCAATAATAACAACTGCTAAAATCATAAAAGTTTTACTTCTCATACATTCAAGCCCTAGTAATTTTGTGTCGAGCGCAACTTTTTCGTCCACCATCACCCAATGGACATTTTTCACAAAAGAAGCGTGGAGATGAATAAAACGCTTCGTAACAAATATCGTTGCAAATGTAATGAATAAAAAAGCATATAACAAATAAAAACATATCGAAACAATTAGAAACATAGAAATCCAAAACAAATCTTTGATTTTTTACTTACCTTTGCGCCAACAAAATTCATTTCTATGAACTTACTATATTTTGTCTGGGATGCCGACCCAGTGATGTTTTCAATCGGCGAACACGGAATAAGATGGTACGGACTACTGCTTGCAGTTGGATTCCTGCTCGGGTACATTGTACTTGGACGGATAATGAAGAAGGAAGGCTACGAACAAAAGCAAACCGACAAATTTGCCATATACATCATTTTGGGTTGTGTCATCGGACTTCGCCTTGGGCACTGCCTGTTCTACAACCCGGGCTACTACCTCTCCCATCCGCTCGAAATACTGAAAGTATGGGAAGGCGGACTAGCAAGCCATGGTGGAGCAATCGGTATACTGCTTGCAATATGGCTATACTCGCGCCGCTCCAAAATGCCATATTTAGAATCTCTTGACAAGGTCGTAGTTGTGGTTCCGTTAGCAGGCACATTTGTACGCGTGGGAAATTTCATCAACAGTGAAATCCTTGGAGTCCCAACAACCTTGCCGTGGGGTGTAAAGTTCATGCGAAACATAGACGACCTAAACGAAGCATACATAGTTTCCAACGGTGCTTGTCCCGACCTTGGCGTAGATTGTCTGTCGGACTTTATGATTGCTCGACATCCTACACAGCTTTACGAAGCATTCTTCTACATTGCAATGTTCTTCGTATTCTTCCTAATATACAGCAAAATTGCCAAGAACTGGAAGCACGGCACTTTCCTCGGTTGGTTTGTGCTTGTTCTTTTCGGTTTCCGCTTCCTAATTGAATACACCAAGACCGAGCAAGCAGAATTTATATGGAACGCACCTATAACAATGGGACAACTGCTGAGTATACCTTTTATTATATTCGGAATCGTACTTGTTGTAAGACAGTATTGGAAAAAAGGGAAAACCGAACCTATTGCAAGTATGAAAAAGGATAAAAAATAATATATAGGGCAGGTTTCAAACCTGCCCCAACATATACCATCACATTCATTATCAGACCTATGCCCAGCAAACATTGGGGTGTTAATTTTTTTTGCAAAAAATTAACTTGTGCATTGCTATAAATGCAATACCTTTGCAGTGAAATTTTGTGGAAAGATTTGGATGCTTGCAACCACGGAAAAAAATGCTAAAAACACAAATTCCCAGTTACATCCTTATCGTTCCTGTTATTAATGTTTAAAATTATTGACAGATGAACTATTATTTTACATCAGAATCAGTGTCGGAAGGACATCCCGACAAAGTAGCAGACCAGATATCGGACTCGATACTAGATGAATTTCTGGCACAGGACCCGAAATCGAAAGTCGCATGCGAAACACTTGTAACCACTGGCTTGGTTGTTGTCGCTGGCGAAGTAAAGTCAACCGCATACGTTGATGTCCAGAGCGTAGTACGCAAAGTTGTCAACAACATAGGTTACACCAAGGGCGAATATCGCTTCGATGGCAATTCGTGCGGTGTTATGTCGGCAATACACGAACAGTCTCCCGACATCAACCAGGGCGTTGAAAAAGGCAAAGGTCTTCACGAAGAACAAGGAGCAGGCGACCAGGGAATGATGTTCGGCTACGCATGCAAGGACACCGACACCTACATGCCTCTCCCACTCGACCTTGCACACAGAATGCTTAAAAAATTGTCGGAAATCCGCCGCGAAGGCAAAGAAATGACTTACCTCCGTCCCGATGCAAAATCGCAGATAACCATTGAATACGACGAAAAGCACAATCCTGTAAGAATCGACACCATTGTTATTTCAACCCAGCACGATGAGTTCGACAAGAACGAAAAGAAGATGCTCGACAAGATTGAAAAGGATGTCCGCAAGATTTTAATACCTAGAGTCATAGCCGATTTGCCAACACGCACACAGAAACTTTTCAAGAAAGACTTCAAGTTGTTTGTCAACCCGACAGGAAAATTCGTCATTGGCGGACCTCACGGCGACAGCGGACTTACAGGACGCAAGATTATCGTTGACACCTACGGTGGCAAAGGCGCACACGGCGGTGGAGCATTCAGCGGAAAAGACCCCTCAAAGGTTGACCGCTCGGCAGCATACGCAGCACGTCACATTGCCAAGAACCTTGTAGCAGCAGGAGTTGCTAACGAAATCCTCATTCAGGTTGCTTACGCAATAGGCGTTGCAGAACCAGTCGGCATTTATGTCAACACATACGGAACTGCAAATGTCAAGATGAGCGATGCCGAAATCGCCGAGAAGGTAAAGAAAATCTTCCCGCTCACTCCCGAAGCAATACAGAAGCGCCTCAAGCTGTTGAATCCTATTTACGCAGAAACCGCAGCATACGGACATTTCGGTCGCGAGCCAAAGGTTGTAAAGAAAACTTTCATGGCCGACGGCAAGAAAATTGAAAAGGAAGTCGAACTTTTCACATGGGAAAAACTTGACTACGTTGACAAGGTGAAAAAAGGATTCGGAATTTAACTACAAATTTGACTGACAGGTATTATGCAAGCCATATTTGATGGCTTGCATATTTCTTTTTCACCACTGCTCCAACATAACAACATACTAACTATCAACAAAATACAAAACAAAGCAAACATTTACCAATTATTTTTTGAAAAAAGAGGAAAGAAAATTCGTAGGTTCGAAAAAATGTAGTACCTTTGCCGAGCAAAAATTTTAAAGTATTTTATTTATTAACAAATTGATTTTTAAAGATTATGATTAATCAGTACGAAACCGTTTTCATTGCAACTCCCGTTTTGTCTGAGCCACAGATGAAGGAAACGGTTGAAAAATTCAAAAAGTACATCTCCGAAAATGGAGAATTGGTACACGAAGAGGACTGGGGTCTTAGAAAAATGGCTTACTCCATCCAGAAGAAAACAACAGGCTTTTACCACTTGTTTGAGTTCAAGGCCGATGGTTCATTCATCAACAAGCTCGAAACCGAGTACAGACGTGATGAAAAGATCATGCGCTTCCTTACCTTCAAGATGGACAAGCATGCAGTTGCTTACAGCGAAAAGAAAAGAAGAGAACAAGAATCTAAAAAGGAGGAATAATTATGGCACAGAACAATTCAGAAATCAGATATTTAACTCCTTTGGCAGTTGAAGTAAAGAAGAAAAAATACTGCCGTTTCCTTAGAAGCCGCATTAAATATGTTGACTACAAGGATCCGCAGTTCCTCAAGAAGTTCTTGAACGAACAGGGTAAGATTTTGCCACGTCGTCTCACCGGAACATCACTGAAGTATCACCGTAAAGTCGCTCAGGCAGTTAAGAGAGCTAGACACCTCGCATTGTTGCCATACGTAACCGACATGATGAAATAATTAAAGGAGGAATAGAAATGGAAATCATACTGAAACAAGACGTAGAAAACTTAGGTCACAGAGACGAAATAGTTAATGTAAAACCAGGATACGGAAGAAACTATCTCATTCCTCAGGGTTACGCAATTCTTGCAACCGAAACTGCAAAGAAAATCCATGCAGAAAACATGAAGCAGAGAGCACACAAGGAAGCTAAGCTCCGCGAAGAAGCTGAAGCTCTCGCTGCTAAGATGGAAGGTCTCGAACTTACTATCGCTACAAAGACTTCATCAACTGGAAAGATTTTCGGTTCAATCAACACCATTATGTTGGCAGAAGCTCTTGCAGCAAAGGGATTCGAAATCGACCGCAAGAACATCCTCATGAAGGACAAGGCGATAAAGGAAGTTGGAAAGTACAATGCTTCTGTTCGTCTCTACAAGAACATCAAGGCAAACTTCAGTTTCAACGTAATTACCGAAGAAGCAGAATAATACTTGAATTTATATCAAACAAAAAGGCGACAAATGTCGCCTTTTTGTGTTTTTTATGCATCTACCCTTTTTGCACAGACTCCCTATACTGCATTGGCGATTGATGTACGACCTGACGGAAATAACGGCAGAAGAAAGAATCGCTAGGGAAATTTAGAACATCGGCAATCTGCTGCACACTCATATCGGTGGAATTCAGCAAGACCTTCGCCTCAACTATAACACGCTCCCTAATAAGTTGTATCGGAGTCTTCCCAGATGCCAAATGAATCACCTTCGAGAAATATTTTGGAGAAACACAACACCGATCCGCATAAAACGACACTGTACGCTCCCTACCTGCGTACAACTGAAGATCATCCATGAACTGAAGATACAGCTCTTGTTCGCGCCTGTTCTCAAACCCTTCGTTGCCACACAACGACATCTTCTTCATCAACGAAAGAAAGGCACCTGTAGCAATAAGCAAGTAACCCCGAACAACATCGCCACGATAGGCAGGATCGGTCGACAAATAGAACCTACGTACATCCTTATAGAGTTCAATCTGCCGCTGCATTTCCTCTTTGCCGATATGGATGAGCAACGGAACAGAACGGTGCATTATGTACGACCCAGCATTTATTGCCGAGGAACCGAAAAAGTCCTCTCCAGCACTATCGGCAAAAGCCATGCCCACCACCCGCAAGTCGTCGCTACTTGATACTAGTTCAACCATCGAACCTCCCTGAACAATAAAGATATCGTTGCTTTCAACGACAAACTCGCTACGGTTGACAATAGTCCTCACACTTCCGCCACAACAAAGCAAGGCTGATGTAAATGTAAGTTTCATAGGAAATGAAATAGGACGTGAATACATGCTGAAATCCAGCAGATTATAATTGCCGTCGAGGTTATCGCCTATAAATATCGACTCGCCTAACGACATATTCTCGCTAACTTTGTTGAAAAAACCTAGCAATATCTGATCGAATGGTTGTTGCATACCGATTTTCAATTTTTCACAAAGTTAAGAAAATTTACGCAAAACACCACACAAAAGCGAAAAATAGAACATTGGTAACGAAAGATAAGAAATAAATAATGTAGTTTTTGAACATACTTTTGCAAATTGTAAAATACAACATATATATTCATGCTTAATATTGGTAATCAAGTAATTATAACATCGGAAAGTTCAAGTTCCGACAACTTGGCCATATAAACGTTGCGAGAGAGGGAATACAGCATGAAGAAAATCGATTTTGCAGGATTACTTGTCAAGAAACGCTTGATATTCATGCTATCGGCATTTGCCATAGCCATCTTCTGCATACTTTTGATTCCTCGCACCAACATAAACTCCAACATGGCTCACTATCTGCCAGACGATTCGCAAATGAAACATGGCATCGAACTGATGACAGAAGAGGCAGGAGACGATGGACTAGGTTCGGGCATGATACGCGTTATGTTTCTCTCGCTTCCCGACAGTTTGCGTTCTTCCACCAAGGACAAGCTCTCGAAAATAGAAGGTATCTCAAGCGTAATATACATAGGAGGCAGTGAGGAATACAACCACGGAGATACGGTTCTATATGAAATCCTAGGCAATGGCAAATACAGCCAGCACGACCTTGCAAAAGAAATAAGAGCGACTTTTAACGAAAGTGCGATTGTTGAAACAAGCGAAGCAGAAACCACAGCTCCGACAAGCGTCATGCTTATAGCACTAGTCCTGTTGGTATCAGTACTGCTAATTATGTGCGAATCGTGGCTTGAACCTCCGATATTCCTTGTCGCAATAGGCGTTGGCGTAGCAATAAACATGGGAACTAACGCTCTGCTCGAAAGCGTATCGGCAACGACAAACTCCATTGCATCAATTCTACAGCTAGTACTCTCAATCGACTACTCGATAATCCTGATGAACCGCTATAGACAGGAAAAATCTAATGGCGGAGACAAGACAGATGCGATGTCACGCGCACTGAAAAGAGCAGCGTCACCAATATTGAGCAGCGCATTCACCACTATTGTAGGACTGCTTGCACTAGTATTCATGAAACTGAAAATCGGTGCCGACATGGGCATTGTGCTTGCAAAAGGCGTATTATGCAGTTTAGTGGCAATATTCACAGTACTACCGTGGATTGTTCTCGCCCTCGACAATCCAATAGAAAAAGCGAAAAAGCGCGTACTTAATTTCCACACCGAACGTCTAGCAGGATTCAGCATGAAGTTCCGCATTCCACTAGCAATCGGTTTTGCAACAATATTCACTGGCGCCTACCTGCTTCACAAACACACAGACATTTCGTTCATGGCAAAGCAGAAATCGGTAATATCGGAAGTATTTCCTCAGAAAAACATAACTGTGCTGATGTACGAAAATTCCGATTCTCTGCAAATTATATCAATTTCCGACACACTCTCAAAAAATCCGCACATAAAGTCGTTCATATCCTACCCCTCGCTCATGCAAAAGAAACATTCTGCAAGGGAAATTAAGGCAATGGTTGAAAATATGGCATCGCTTGCCACCGAGAACAACAGCGGATTCGACCTCAACAGCATTGACCCAAACTTGATTATCAATGCGATATACTATATTGGAGCAGGAAAACTGGCAGAAGAAAAAATTGGAATTCACGACTTTGCCATACTGCTGTCGAAACTAACAGCAGACAGCACGTTAACAGCAAACATTGACACATCAACAGACACAACCGAAAACTTTGCGGAAAAACTAGGAATACTTGTTTCTCTTACCGATACAAGCATAACGAACAACAAGCTAAGTCCAGAAGAAATATCGGAACTGCTTGGCATCGACACAGAACTCATCACACTGATATGTCCACGTGGAAGCAAGATGACAATGCGTGAAGTAATAAGTACTTCAAGAGAATTTATAAACAGCAGCATCGTGGTAGCAAACGAAGTTTCGCACCCTCACGAGACCACATCTGCACAAACCGTGCAAAGCGATTCCAACGAAAAAATAACAGAAGAAAACACCGTTGATTCACAATCCGAAGAGCATGTCGCCCACATCGACGATAACGACAAAATATACACCGACACCATAGCAATCAGACAGCAATACTCATCTGCCGAAATCGCACAAATCATAGGCATGAAGGAAAAGAGCGCATCGCTTATATACACGCTTTACGGCAGAAACAAAGGCACAAAGGTAAAAACGATGTCGCTATACGAATTTATATGCTTCATCAACCACGACTTGTCCAAGAGGAAAATATTTGCTTCGCAAGTTGACGAAGAAAGTCGCAAATGGTTAACACACAAGGAAGAATTAATGTTCAATGCTCTCAATGCAAAAACAGAGGAAACAATTGAAGAAGAGAAAACCATAGAAACCAACGAATATCAGGTTGAAACATATACAGAAGACGACGAACCAATTGATGCTATTGGATTTTCTATGCCGGTAATCGATACTGAAACTCTGGCAATGCTCGACAAAGCGGAACGCATAATGGACATTGCCGACGAAGACAGCACATTCAGTGCCAAAGAAATGCATAACCTTTTCGCATCGCTTGACAATGAGGTGAAAATCGACGACATAGAACTCGCCTACCTGTACTACGGATGTCAGAATTTTGACGACGACAACATAAAAATGTCAGCAGAAGACATAATTGGCGTCGTAAACGACTCCATAGTTGACAATCCGAAATTTGCCACAATTGTCAATGATGAAATGAAAAACGAGATGGCAAAACTTGATGCAACTATCGATGAAAACCTTGGAAGACTACGAGGAGGAAGATTCTCGCAAACCATAATATTCTCAGATTATCCCACCGAATCCGATGAAACCGACGATTTTGTAACTTCACTTAGCGAAATTTGCAATAACAATCTCAGAGGAGAACACTATTTGATAGGAGAATCTGTCATGATGCACGAAATGCGCAATCAGTTCGACTACGAAATGCTACTAGTCACGCTAATTACAGTACTGTCAATATTCCTCATAGTTGCAATCACATTCCGCTCGTTAGCAGTACCTGCAATACTGGTAATGACGGTGATGTCGGCAGTATACATAAACGTGTACCTCAGCGGACTGAACGGAGAACTGCTGTACCTCGCCTACCTTATAATGCAGAGCATACTCATGGGGGCAACAATCGACTACGGAATACTTTTCACGAGCAACTACCGAGAAGCCCGCTCCTCAATGAACATCGGAAATTCGCTCCGCTCGGCATACAGGTTGTCAACACACACGATTTTTACATCGGGAATGATAATGACTCTCGCACCTCTCGCCATGTCGCTGATGCTTGACGACCCGACAACGATAATGATACTGCAATGCATTGCCGCTGGCGCTTTTGCCGCCGTACTACTAATAGTATTCGTCTTACCAGGACTGCTAGCTGCATTCGACAGGTTTATCGTTAAGAAAACGAAGGATATCGAGGCCACAGAATAGCTACTGCTTCACAAAAGTATAAGTAATCTTCCCGCCTTCGGTCTTGTTGCCAGAAATCTTTGAGAACGAAGATTTTAGTGCTGCAGTGCGTGCTGCATTAGTCAGGCATTCCACATCGGAAGTCAGATTTGACGAAACGACCTCCGCCGACGAAACCTTTCCGCTTGATGCCACCGAAATCCTGACAACAACCACTCCACTACCCTCACAAGTAAACACGGGCACATGCAAATATGAGGTTTCGCGCTGCTTATTATCAAGTTCGGCATACACCAATGCCGGACCCGACTTCACCATATTGCGCGGTTTATTGTCGGATTGGTACTGCTCCATGCGCAACTGGTCGATATAATCCTCGTAGGTTCTGTTCTGTGCATCATCATAGTTATCACCGTACTTCTCGCGCAAAAACTGCTCCTCGTACCTTGCCTTCATATCTGCTTCCGACATCGACTGTCCCGATGATGACTGATAAGGGCGGGTACCCGAATAGTTTGAACCTGCAATTCCTAGATTCTGCAAATACTGGTTAATCTGCTCGTCGGTCATCATGTCGTCCTCGGCATCCGACTGCTGCGACTTGTCATCCATCTCAAAATCCTGAGGGTCAATTATGATATAACTTTCAGGTTCCTTTTGTATTACACCAATCTTGCATGCAAGACACACGCATATAACAATCAAGTGAAAAAGGATTGTTCCAAGTATTCCGTTAATATTTCTGCGAAAGAAGGACAATGCTAAAAGTTTTGCACAAAAGTAAATAAAAATAGTCTACAGAAAAGTAATGCTACTCCTTGTCATTAATTTTGGGCAATGGTAGGAAATCGCTAATTTTTAGTATCAAACTCGGCGTTGGGTCACCTTCGGCAGGAACCAGCATAAGTCCCAGCTCGAATTCTTCGTCTTCGGTATAATTGGCGACATAAATCAAAGAACCATCGTCAAGCCAATGCATAGCCGGACCATCGTCAACCGAAATATCTGTACCCTCCAAAATCATCTGGAATTTTCCATCGAGACTAGCAATGCAATATGGTCCATGTGGGAAATCGCCCCAACCAGTAACAGCACCAAAGACAACCCTGTCGCCCTTGGGAGAAATTCCGCTAAAATTGAATTCTTCAGGAGTCGACTCAAACTTCAACTTGTCGGTAAGGCAAACTCCGCCGTCTCCCTCCGATCCGTAATAGTAGTTATACGACGAGCCTTCACTTTCTTCATCGTCATCATCAGCACCAGCCTCGTAAAAACTGGAGTAAGTAATTTCTTCATCATCTTCGTCTTCCACATCGTTTGATGAGCTTTCAAAATAACGATACAGTTTTTCTGTATTCTGGGAAGTCACAAACTTGTGCAATTCATTGTCGTAGACCTTTATCTTCGTGAACCAGTAGCCGTCCCAGCTGAAATCGTAGTTCACACCGAAATATCTGCCGTCGTCACTCACCCTCAGCGCCGAATATGTACCGTATGTCTCGGTTATGCAATCATTACAGGACAAGTCCCAGTTGACAATGTGTTTGGGCGTTGGCTCTTCCGAATCGAAATCGATATATTTCAACACCATCATACTATCCTTGCATACCGTATAATACAAGCCAAGGGTACCTGGCACAAAACTGTAATTTACGATTTCATCCGTTTCTCCTTCATACACTATCGAATCCATGCGTTCAATACTGAAAAAACAGAACTTATTTCCTCTAAAATACATGAAATCACAATTGGCAATCTTCAGCGAGGTATCTTCCACTATGCTGTCCTCGACAATGCTGTCGGCAACAACCTTATCATCCTTTTGCGCTTCTGCCTTGTCCTTCGACTTGCACGAAAACAAAACAACAGACATCATCAATACTACACCGAACAAAAAACCGCTTGCCAGATATTTTTCAAAATTCTTTATCATACCTATTTATAATTAATCAAACAATGTTTAAATATTTTTGCAAAAATAAACATTTTCGGGGAAACAAAACACAAGAAACCCAGAAAGCGCCGTAAAGACGTGCCATGCGCGTCTCAACAGAAACGCAAAAACACAGAGACAGATGCTGCCCTTCGACAGGCTCAGGGAGCAGTTCAGCATGACATTCTGTGTTTTTTGAACCCTTAGCTCAGCGAAGCTAATCATCAAACATCTTAAAACAACTAGAACGGCGTAGCCCTCAACGAAGTTAACCTTTAGCTCGGCGTAAGCCAAACTTAGAAACGGCTTTAGCCATTGAAACGCCGAAGGCATAGAAACAGGCGTACTTCGACAAGCTCAGCACTAGCACCCCTAAAATCCCAACTTTATCTTGTCCTTTATCTTCTTCACCACCTCGTATGTCTTGAGAATGGTATCTACGTTGACTTCAGGCGACTTATTGTAAAGGATTGATTTTGCAAACGATGTAAACTCATCGTAATATACATTGTTGGGTCTTACCATAATCTGCTCTACGCTCAAATCACCAACCGACTGGCTGAAAAACGATGGATCATCAACATCGCCACGCTTTTTCACAAGTGAGGCCTTGTTTGCAAGCATATCGATATTGGTATAGCTGTCGCGGCAGTAGAATGTCATTTTGTGCGAATCTTCCTCGGCAATACGGCTGGCAACGAAATGCGCCACGCAACCGTTGTAGAACTCAATGCGAGCGTTAATTATATCGGGTGCAACTGACGGCATCTGCGTTATGGCAGAAGCACTTGCGTAAATGTTCTTCACATTCGACTTCACTACGCTAAGCACAATGTCGACATCGTTGATGAGCATGTCCATCAGCACCGAGCAGTATTCGCTGTTGGAATTGAAGCGCCTGTGGTTTACCGACTGTATGAATCGCGGCGAAACAATGAACGGCTTTGCCGAAAGGAAAGTGTTGTTGAAACGATGGTGGAATCCCGCCTGAACCTTTACGTTGGCTTCATCCACTATGCTCGACAGCTTGGTAACATCGGTACTGCAATATGACGATGCAGGTTCGAAAAACACATGCTTCGACGACTTTACCAATGTTTTTATCTCTTCTAGGCTTGTTGCTGGGGAAACGGCGATTACTGCATCGACATTATTTAGGAAAGCACCTTCCTCATCGAACTCGCGCAGATGCAACTTGGTGTCGCTATGCTCTGGCTTTGCAGAGTACATACCAACGACATCAAGTTCGGCCACATCGAGAATGTTCTCCACCATTCCCACAGTGCTCGAATCAATGCTTCCGTAAACGCCAGTCCTTATCATTCTTAAAATTTGATGCACAAAAATATCTTGGCTTTCGTTCTCATTTTCAACCTTTCGACATCTTTTTTCAACTGCATGATGTTAAAGCGAAAAAAACAGACAAAAAAAGAAATTTTACTATCTTTGCCGAATAACAATAAGAGGTTTTATTATGAAAATAAAGTGCATTCTAATGATTATTGCGTTCGCATTTGCTCTCGTTTCGTGCGAAAACGAAAACAGCACCCAGATTCCAAGACCAATAAAAAAGTTAATCAAAGAACAACGCAAAGGTTGTCTTGAATCTGTACTGAAATATAATTACCAAGGACAAACAGTGTATTATTTCGATTCATCATGTCCCGATTTTTATGAAACAATCTACGATGAAAATGGAAACATCGTATGCCAGATGGGTGGAATTTCGGGAAATGGCGACAATAAATGCCCCTGCTTCTTTGACGATGCAACATTAGTGGAAGAAATTTGGAGAAGGTAAAAAACATTAAAACTCATAAAACTATGAAAAGACACATTGCATTTATACTAGCATCATTAATTATTTCAGCATTTGTATTCCAGTCATGTCAGATTCATTGCTCTGCTTTCCCAGAATGGCTCTGCAAATATGCGCCATACGAAGAAGGCAACATCGTTACTTTCAAGAACGAAAATGATTCTGTAATAAAATTAAAAGTTGAAAACAAGGATAAAACTGAAAAATATAGTTTTCGACAAAATTGCAAATGTACATGCGGTTGCCATTTATTTGTTGATTTGAAAAGTGAAGGAAAAGAAGATTTCCGAATGTCAATCGACTGTGAATTGGTGGTTGGAAGAGAATCTCTCGAAAATACTGAAAAAGTAGCAATGTTTTTTCAAATTGGCATGGGGAATGGAAATATGTGGGACGTAGCACAAAAATCTTTTGACAGCATAAATCCGAACGATCCTGGCAACGAGCAACTTGGAGATACTATTTCATTGCAAAACAAAACTGACAACAAATTTTCTAGTATGACTGTTGTAAAGGGCAAAGGTCTTGCCGAGTTTTACGACAAGGAGAACAACTGCACTTGGAGACTGGTGGAATAGCACATCGAAAAAAATATAAAGTTTTTTTTGTTTCGTGATTTGTAATATAAAATTTGTAGTATATTTGTCGCATAAAAAAAAAACAATTATTATCATGAAACGAATAGCATTAATATTTACAATTTTGATTTTAGTTTTTATAAATGTATCATGCAATAAGAACAAATGCGAAATTGCGGCAGTTAGATTGTGTTATCCAGAAATAAAGGATAATGAAAATCTAAAAATTCATATAATTCGAACAGAGATGAACGATCTGGCATCGATTATTGATACCGTAAACCTTGAAGTAAATCATAATTATTTCCCACTAGAACTCACTGGTTATGAACAACACGATGGTTATATCGGACATTTTGACAACTACATTGTATATATTGAAAATACCGAATATAGAGATACTGTTACAGACATTAAAATAGAGTGGGAAGAGCCATGCAAAGTTGCTAGTTGCCAATATAGATTTAATGGTGAACTTCACAATGGTAATGGAGGACAGATAAACATTTATCCAAGGGTAAAATAATGACAGTCTATCAGCAACTGGGTGTTTCAAAATAATCGTTGTATCACCTCGCGCAAAAAGTTCTACGACATGGAGAACAACTGCACTTGGAGAATGGTGGAATAATACACAATAATTTGTACATAACTCCGTTATCCTATTATCATTAATCAAATTTCACAATATTATGAAGAAAATAATCTTATTAATATCAATTCTTGCAGTAATAATTTGTTTTACCCGTTGTGTAAATTCCGATCCTTGTAAAGGTTGTGATGAAATGCCAGAAGAAACAGATGGTACAGGGCTTATTGTAGGTCTTGGGGAAAAAACATATCACGATTCAAGTTACATGATTAACAATATACCGATATGGTATGGCTTAGTGGATGTAGTAACATCAGAAACACATAATGCCAGCAAAATAAGACACGTAAACGGAGATTCAATAGATTTTTCCAAATACTCGGTGTTATGTATGGGTGCACAATGTGGTGGCTGTAATATAAGGTACTTGAGAGATGTTTCCGTTGACAAGGAAGCAAAAAAATACATATATACGGTTACAATGCTTGAGTGCGGAAACTACGCAGATCTTTTAAATCCATCAGACAATATTGTCATCATTCCCAAGATTGAAGATGGTTATACCGTTGAAATTCAACTAAAGGTAGCCTATTGGATTCGCCATAAAATTAAAAATGAACGTTTGAATTGGACATACATATTCAAGGAAGATACTGACGGAAGTTGGCTTGGAAGCGAAACAAAGCATTAATAACGAATAGTTTTAACAAGGAGAACAACTGCACTTGGAGACTGGTGGAATAGTCATTATCCCCATCGCACAAAAAAATCAAAAAAATATTTGCCACTTCGACAAAAAGCAGTACTTTTGCAGTCCGAAAATGATGGTCCAGTAGCTCAGCTGGATAGAGCAACGGCCTTCTAAGCCGTAGGCCACAGGTTCGAATCCTGTCTGGATCACAAAAGCACTGGGGACAGTGCTTTTTTTGTTAAACAATAGACAAAAGGTGAATATGCTGCCTAGTTTTCAGGAAATATCGCGCGGAATCGGAATCGACCTCGACAGCTACGAAAAACTGCTTGCCGACACAATCGGTTCAGACAGCAGCAGCTTCAAATACCTGATTGACAAAACTTTCGCAGCAAAAGGCAAACGCATACGCCCGATGCTCGTTTATCTGTCGGCAAAGATTTTCGGCACGGCAAACATACACACCGACAGGGCAGCACTGATAGTCGAAATCCTTCACAACGCCACGCTTATCCACGACGACATTGTTGACGAAGCCGAACTGCGCCGCAATCAGCCTACTCTCAACGCCACACAAGGCAACAAAGTGGCAGTTCTCACTGGCGACTACCTCATGGCAAAGGCTATCGGCATGGCTGCATCAAACGGCGAACACGCAATCATTGACATGCTTATGCCAACCGTCTGCACAATGAGCGAAGGCGAACTCTTGCAACTCGACACCACCGATTTCTGCACCGACGAAAAACGCTACTTCGACATCATTTTCAGGAAAACCGTTTCGCTCATAGCTTCGTGCATGAAAATAGGTGCATACACCGCAGGTGCAAACGAACAGCAAATTTCAGCAATCGGCAAAATCGGAGAAAAAATAGGCTACATCTTCCAGATAAAGGATGATATGCTCGACTATTCCGCCAACGGCAAAACCGGCAAGGAAAGCGGCAACGACATCAAGGAAAACAAGGTTACAATGCCGCTAATATGCGCGTGGAACAACATGTCGCAAAGCGAACAAGCCGATTTTCAGCAACTTTGGAATAGCCCTCGCACAGCCGAAAACATTGAGCAGATTCGCAAGGCAGTCATCGCAAAAGGCGGAATGGAAGGCAGTCACAAACGTACAATCGAAATCAAGGAAGAAGTTTTCGCCCTTATCGGTACTCTGCCTCAAAGCAAATACTGCACTTATTTAAAGCAAATTACGGAATACATTATCGAACGCGAAAATTAATAACACCATGAAGCAAGTTGAAATAACCCACGCCAAGAACGGATTCGGAAAAGCACTGGCCGACCTCGCCGACACCGACAAAAGGATTGTCTGCCTCGGACTCGACATCACCAACTCTGTGGGCATGAACTTTTTCAAGGAACGCCATCCCGAAAGGTTCTTCTCGATGGGCATAGCCGAACAAAATGCAGCAGCAACAGCCGCTGGACTTGCACTTTCGGGAAAAATCCCAGCATTTTCGACCTACGCTGTGTTCTCGGCACTCAGAAGCATCGACCAGATAAGGGTTTCGGTGTGCTACAACAACCTTCATGTAATAATCGGTGGCGCACATGCAGGTATTTCCGTTGGTCCAGATGGTGCAACTCACCAGGCCCTCGAAGACCTTGCCATCATGCGTTCGATGCCAAACATGACTGTGCTAAGTCCCTGCGACGAAAATCAGACCTACTTGGCAACCGTTGCAGCAGTAAAGCAACTCAACACTCCTTGCTACATTCGCTACGGACGCGAAGCCGTTCCCAACTTTACCGACAAGAACGACAAGTTTGAAATCGGCAAGGCACAATGGCTACGTCACGGCAAGGATTTAGGCATAATAGCCACCGGCTCAATGGTTTGGACAGCCTTAGAAACAGCAGAACGACTTGAAACCCAAGGGATTTCCGCAGCCGTAATGAATATTCACACCATAAAACCAATCGACAAGCAGGCGATAGTTGACATTGCCAACGAAACAGGCAGAATCGTCACCATCGAGGAACACCAGATCACAGGCGGACTTGGCGGAGCTGTTGCCGAAGTCCTTGGCGAACACCGCCCTACCCCGATTAAAATTATCGGTATGCCAGATTGTTTTGGTGAATCGGGAAAGCCGGCGGAACTGCTACACAAGTTTGGGCTTGATGCAGAAGCCATTACAGCAAAGATATTGGAATTCATTCACAAATAAACCGACGGCAATGTGCAAGATAACAGTTAATAACCTTGACGAGCTTCGCGATGCTGCCAAACGTTTCCTTGAAATAGTTGGCGATGCGAAGATTTTTGCATTCTATGGAGAAATGGGTGTAGGCAAGACCACATTCCTGAAGGAACTTTGCCGCGAAATGGAAGTCGAGGACGAAATCACCAGTCCCACCTTTGCCATCGTAAACGAGTACTACTCAAAGAAATACGGACAGATTTTCCATTTCGACTTCTACCGCATCGACGACCTTCGCGAAGTCTATGACATGGGCTTCGAGGAATACCTAGAAAGCGGTGCCTACATCTTCATGGAATGGTCGGAAAAAATTGACAACATCCTCCCCGACGGTATTACCAAAGTCATTATCACACAAGACGATAAGAAGGTTAGAACGATAGAGGTGATTCTCAATTGATAATGGACAATTGACAATGGACAATTTCAACTGTCAAGGAATACTTGACTGTTCAACAGTAAGGCAATATTCGGATTTGCCCCACTATTTCGAATACATATTCTCGAAAATCAAACAATAAAATCATCGCATTGAAATATTTTTTCTAATTTTGGCGATGTAAAATAAATTTGGACACTACACGGCTATAATGGTAGAAACAAACCGCATAGAATTCAAAAGCCAATTGACTGATGACCTTGATATTGAGAAGGAAGTCATTTCTTTTCTGAATTATCGGGAAGGCGGTATCATATATATCGGCATTGATAAAGATGGTCATCCTATTGGCGTGGACAACATTGACGCTGCCGTTCTGAAGATTAAGGACAGGATTCGCCTGAATGTCAAGCCGTCGCCTATGGGTTTGTTTGATGTTCTGGTCGAGAATATTGATGGCGTCGATGTGATTAAAATTTTCTTGGCATCGGGAACGGAAAAGCCATATTACAAAACAAAGTACGGCATGAGTACGCGTAGTTGCTACATTCGCGTTGGAACCGCTTCGGAACCAATGCCGACGGCTATGATTGAAGACCTTTTCTCTCATAGGGTACGCAATTCGCTGAGAAATATTCCGTCACCACGGCAAAAACTGACATTCCGCCAACTTCATATCTATTATGATTCGAAGGGCTTAGTGCTGAACAATGCATTTGAACAGACATTGGACCTTCTTACCGATGATGGTAGATACAATTATGTAGCGTTTCTTTTGGCCGACGAAAACAATGTTTCGATAAAAGTTGCCAAATATTCGGGAACCGAGCGTTTTGATTTGATTTCGAACAACGAATACGGGTATTGCAGTTTGCTCAAGGCTACCGATTTGGTTCTAGATAAATTAAATACCGAAAACTACATATTCACCCGAAAAACCGAAAAATTCAGGGTTGACACACCTATGTGGGACAAGCTGGCTGTTCGTGAGGCCGTGATAAACGCCATTGTACACAACGATTACACTAACGAGGTTGCTCCCAAGTTTGAGATTTTTTCCGATCGGCTTGAGATAACCTCATACGGAACAATTCCTATTGGCTTGACTAAAGATGAATTTTTTAGTGGGGTAAGCATTCCGCGCAACAAGGAACTGATGCGAGTTTTCCGTGATGTTGAAATGGTGGAGGCATTGGGTTCGGGCATGCCGGTTATACTGCGAAAGTATGGCCGTGAAGCATACGAATTTTCGGAACATTTCATTCATTTGGTAATGCCAGCGAATGAAAATGTCCCTAAAAACGAGCCTAAAAACGAGCCTAAAAATGATACCAAAAATGATACCAAAAATGATACCAAAAATGATACCAAAAAACGGCGCGAACTCATTGTAAATCTGATAAAAAGGGACAATAACATTTCTATAGCAGAAATTGCAAAAAAAGTAGGAGTTAAACCATTGACCATAAAGCGAGAACTTGCCGAAATGCGGCACATAGTTCAGCATGTTGGGCCAACCCGTGGCGGACATTGGGAATTTTTGTAGCAATAAATAATAAACTGAATAATAAGGATAACAAAAAACAAATGATATAACTTAACTTAAAATATTAACATTCTGAGCTTTACGCTCTTATTCTCTTTCAAGCAAAATCGTCAAATCTTTACGAACACGAGAATATGTTTGCGAAATATTCACGTCCTATTGCATGAGTTGTTTCGGGGTTATTAGTGTTCAAAGTTGTTTTACGATGCAGACTAAACATATAAGCAAAAAAACGAAATAATTCATGCTTTTTTATGGATCCAACCGACAAAATACACATAGGGAAACTAATCAGGCAAGTTCTTGCAGAGCAAGGACGGAATATAACTTGGCTTGCAAAGCAAGTAGGATGTTCGCGCGAAAACCTATACAAAATATTTAAACGCGAATGGATTCATACAGACATGCTACAGAAAATCAGCTTGGCACTTGGCTACGATTTCTTCAAGGTGTATTCAGACTGGTACAAACGCAAAAACGTGAACTAAAGTTCCAATTTGTTGAACTAATAATCAACAAAATTTGATATAAATAGCACCATAGTAACATAAAACCATGGGAATACTATGCGTAATTTTGTCAAAAATAGTAAATGTACAATGGAAGCAGAAAAGAATAGAAAGAATTTTGTCGTGAATAAAATAACGACATTTATAATGTTAGGATTTGTCGCAATGTTGGCTTGTCAATGTGGTTCTGTTGAAAAACCTGTAGATATAAAAGACTACACACCTTCTAAAGAATTTGAACCTGCGTGGAAAAAAATGCAACAGAATACAAATTCGAGTGCAAATACAAGTATAAATGTAAATACAAATGGGTATGACATAGAGGAAACAGTAAGAGCTATGAATGCTTTGGAAGTTGCTCAGTGTCAATCTGAAGATTTCCTATCATATCTTGAATATGTTGCAAAACAGGATTTTAGTCGTGTAGCGCCAGATGTACTTGAACAAAAGAAAAAACTATTTCCAATACTGCAACTACTATTTGATTTGCAGAAACAGTATGAGGAATTTGATGATGTATGGATGTTGATGCGCAGTGCTACAAGCGGAGCAAGTGCTTTTGCCTCGGAGATAAATCCAGTTGGTGTGCTTGGTGCTATGATGACTGGAGGTGGTTCTTTGAGCAGCAATGTTGGCAGTGGATTAGATAAAGCACAGACTGCCGCTTTTGATGAATATGAGAAACAAAAGGATTTGAAGCGCAAATTAGAACGAGAAATAGAGGAAATTAGGCTCTCATATATTGAATATTTGGAAGACTATGCGCCAGTTTATTATAAGTATATGCAAGAGTGGGATGCTCTATGCCTAAAAAAGGATAAAGCGTACATTGATCTATATGGCGGACGTCCGTTGGAAGCTTACAATCAAACACAAAACATTTTGAAAGAATATCCGACAAACCGGGAAGCATTGCTGCTAAATGGAATGTCTCTTATTTTGATGGCAAATCAACCACAATCTGGACAACAATACGAAACATCTTTGCCGGAAACACTTTCTTCAAATGTAGAGGATCATAAGATTATCAATCCTGAAAAAAGAAATGAACTATTAAGTGAAGCAGAAAAAACATTAGACAACTATGTTGATTTATATCCTTCTCGCTCTGCACCCGCATTAGTGCTAAAAGGCTTACTATATAGAGAACTTGGGGATGTGGCAAAGGCTGTTTCATGCTTTGATCAAGCATCAATAGAATATCCTCGTCAAGCCGCAGCATTGACCGACTTGCTTGATAGTTACAAGGCCAGAACATATCTGAATAAAACTGTAGAAGGAAAATATCTACTAAGACTCTATCGCTCAACGATGGAAGGATTCGGTATTTTCAGTCCAAACTTGCTTAAGGCCCACTACTATGCTGAACATGGAGATACCGAACATTGTAAAAATGAAATATTCAATCACTTTTTCCGTCGTGGCAATCAAGACGTTTACGACTGCTTGCTGAGCGATAT
This sequence comes from Bacteroidales bacterium, assembly GCA_017651185.1. Lineage (GTDB taxonomy): Bacteria > Bacteroidota > Bacteroidia > Bacteroidales > ML635J-15 > Bact-19. The sequence continues at coordinate 59,688 of JAGCDJ010000022.1, forward strand.
GCAGTATTGTGAAGACAATTTGTACAGTAGCTTCAGGCAGATTCTTTTAGAACAATCGTTCATTGACATCACAGTAGAACCAACAACGGATTGGAAATTCTCTGACAATGATGACGAAATCAAGGTGACCATTAACAACCGCTCTGACATTGATTTGGAAAATGTGCGCATTTTCCTATGTCTCCACTACACAGACATGTACAAGGACGAGTATGATGTACAAAAACTTCCATCGATCAACATAATCAAGCACAATGATAAAACAGAGATTGGTGTGCTTGAACTTAACTATGAGGACAAGAAGTACAATGACATCACACGCATACGCGCCATTGCTATGACAGATGACAAAATCTGTTGGATTGACAATGTGGACTATAAGTATATGAAAGCTTCGGAAAATGCTGCCCGCAATTCAAGTAGCTCAAACAAATCAAACACAGCCAATCTTTCGGTTAAACAGCAACTTCTGAAAGACTTTGATATTGATAGCGAAAAACTAGTATCATTAATTGAAAATGGCATTAATGTACATGGAACAACTGGCGGTGGTAGTCTTTGGAGCGGTGTTAAGAATTTCGTATCGGGAAAAGATAATGATTTGCGGATAGAACTACCGCGTATGCTAGCCATAATTGATCCAGTGTTTTCCCTATATCAATTAAATGACAACGAAAAGACGGTACGTCCTTCGGAGAATTACCTTTCTGGGTCAAATATCCATCTGAAATTTGACTATGAACCTAAGCAAAATGACATGATCCCGCTATACATATATAGCGACTTCGCCAATTTCAAAGTCACAATCAATTTTGAAAATGGAAAACCAGTGGTGAAAAATGTTGAACAGATGTAACATTTTGGATATTGATTATCCTGCGCAAGTGCTATATCACTTAACATTCTCCACGTTTTAGTTAAGATATGTTATCAAGGATTTTCTAGATGGTTTGCATATCAAAATTTCAACATAGTCGGAATCGCATAAAAATATCACGATTCCGACTATGATGATTTAATGGCAAAATGTACTTGCCCATATTTTTACCTATGTTTTGGAACAATATTCTCCACATTTTACCTATGTTTTGAAACATTTTTACCCAAATTTTACCTATGTTTTGAAACAAATTATTATCTTTATTTAGCAATTAACACCTGATATACAAGTGTTTAAAACCAATAGAAAAGCATACCATGAAAATGTGTGCAAAAAAAATGAAGAAAACACCTAAACATTATGAAACGGAAAACAAATCTTTAGCTCATTGCTAAATAGCATAATTATCTGGAAATGAACAATAAAGAAACAGCACTACAATCTCCTGTGTTCTCCCTATAAAAAAAACACCAATATTGAACTTCCTATCGAAAAAAATTGTATCTTTGCGCCGCAATTCGCGGATGTGGCGTAATTGGTAGCCGCGCTAGACTTAGGATCTAGTGCCGAAAGGCGTGGGGGTTCGAGTCCCTTCATCCGTACAAGCAACCGCATTTACAAAAATGATGCGGTTTTTTAGATTATAAGAATTTGTATTTTTAGTAATTATTAAAAAACGACCTAATGGAAGTTGTAAAAAACCAAATTGACGATTTAAACCTTACTTTAAACATCAGCATAAGTAAGGAAGACATTGCAGAAAGCGTAGAAAAGACCTTGAAGAATTACCGCCAGAAAGCGGAAATCAAGGGTTTCAGAAAAGGCAACGCACCTATGGGACTTATAAGGAAAATGTACGGTCAGGCAGTTTTGGCCGACGAACTTAACAAGTCAGTAGGAAAAGCACTCAGCGATTACATTGAAAACGAAAAACTTAACATCCTCGGCGAACCATTGCCAAACGAAGGTACAAAGACCATAGACCTTGCAAAGGACGAAAAGTTTGAATTCGCATTCGACCTCGGTCTTGCACCAGAATTTGAAATCAAACTCTCGAAGAGAGACAAACTCAACAAGTACATTGTTAAAGCAGAGGAAAAGGACATCGAAAAGTACATTGAAGGTTACAGAAGCCAGTACGGCAAGTACGAAGACGTTAAAAAGGCAACAGAAAAAGCACTTATCACAGGAAGTCTCACCCAAATTGCAGAAGATGGTTCTGAAATTGAAGGCGGCATAAAGAACGATGAAGCAAACCTCGCAATCGAATTCATAAAGGATGCTAAGATCAAGAAACAATTCATCGGTTCTACTGTTGATACAATCATTGACTTCGACATCAAGAAGGCATTCGAGGAAGAAGGCAAGATTGCCATTATGCTGAAGACGAAGAAGGAAGAAGTTGCAAATATGACACCTAACTTCCGTCTTGTAGTTAAGACCGTAAAGGAATACAAGCAGGCAGAAATTGGTCAGGATTTGTTCGACAAGTGCTTCGGCAAGGATACAGTAAAGAACGAAGAAGAATTCAGAACTCGCATCGCTGAAGATATCACTGCATCATTCAAGCGCGAAAGCAAGTACAAGATGATGCTCGACATCAAGGAAAAGCTCCTCAAGAAACTCGACCTCAAGCTTCCGGAAGAATTCCTGAAACGCTGGGTTAAGGTTACAAACGAAAAGCTCACCGAAGAAGAAATCAACAACGAATTCCCGAAGTTCCTCGACGACCTCCGCTGGACTCTCATTAAGAACAAAGTCGCTAAGGGCAACGACATAAAGGTTGAGAAGGAAGAACTTGAAAAGGCAGCAAAGGACATGGTTCTCATGCAGTTCGCACAGTACGGAATGTCTTATATTCCTGACGAATATGCCGACAAGTACGCAAAGGAACTCCTTCAGAAGGAAGACGAAGTTCGCCGTATCTACGAACACGAACTCGAAGACAAGGTTGTTGACTTCCTTGCTGAACTTGTAAAGCTCGAAGATAACGAAATTTCAGTTGACGAATTTATGAAGCTGTTCAAATAAACAGATTCTCAAAACAAACAAAAAAGGTCTCCACAAGAGACCTTTTTTATTTGCTGTTATTTCTTAAGCAATTCGTAATCATTTACCTTCAACCGATTTAGAATATTCCGCACAATTGGACAAGTTTCAGCATTCAACTCGCATATTTTCAATATACTCTTGATATTCTTTGAATCAGTATGCGGATATTCGCGACATGCCTTTGTGCGTGAATTGTAGAGCATGCAGTAATTGTCGGGCATAAGGAAAGGGCAAGGCATTTCCTTGAAAACATAGTCGCCATCCTCATCAACGCGAAGATACTGGGCGACAAAGGCAGATTCTTTCATTTTCAAATGAGTAGCCATGCGGGCAATGTCGTTTTGTATGAAGCGCGGACCAAGGGAACGACAACAGTTGGCACATTGCAGACAATCTATTTTCTCCGACTCTTCATCATGCAGACGATGGAACAAAGCATCCAACTTTTTGCCATCCAAGCGCTTTAGACGTTTTATCAAATCAGAGTATTCGCCGTCCATGCTATTCATGTTTTACCACCCTGTGCGACACCGAAACGCCCTCAGACTTTATGCCCACAATGTAAACTCCATTGGGCAAATCCGAAACATCTCGTACAACAACCTCATCATCAGCGACCTGAACAGCAAACGAAAGTACAACCCTTCCAAGCAAAGAGTATACATTTACATCAACCTCGCGTGGCTTTTCTGTTCTCAGTCGCACTATAAGTTCATCATTCACAGGATTTTGCACAACAGACTGGAATCCTGCCTCGGTACTTTCCGATGCATATCCAACATCGCCAAAGGCCAACTCGGCGACAACTGGCAGGTGGTCGCTCATATTGTACAAGGCATCAATCACATTGCTTGGCAAGGTACTGTTAGTAGGAGAACTTATCGAAGCATTGAACCTGTTACCATCTTGACCTACCGCCCAATACGAATCCTCGCAATAGGTTATGCCCTTTGTTCCATTTATAATGCTGGATGACATAAGGATGAAGTCGAAGCGGTCGTCCATGCCACCGCCCGAAAAGCAATCATTTCCACCATCGCCACTACGGGTTGATTGGGTATGATATTCGCTGAAATTCCAGTTATTGTTCCACTCTCCCATCTCGTTTACCGGATCGTAAAATGCAATAGGCAAATACGATGGATTTACAAGATTCTGGAATGCCGGCTCTGATGCACGATACACATTGAAGTCGCCACATACAATGAAATTATCGTTGTTGCCCTGCGTAGTAAGATAATTCATTAGCTGCTGTATTTCGGTACCACGGTCGGCGGCATACTCTGTCCCTGCCTTCAAATGTACGATTGCAACCTTCAAGGTATCGCCCTGCTGCTTGTGCTTTAGTTTATATATGTTTATCTCACGTATATCAGTATCAACCTTTGTCTGCGCTACAAGCAAAAATTTTGTCTGGTCGTAAAAAAGAGCATTGTTAAGGTATGTATTGCCAGATGCATTTGCTGCTTTCCATCTTGTCACCCCGTTAACATTCAACGAATTGCCAAGAATATACGAAATAGAATATGCCAAACTGGGATTTCTACCGCCAACTTCGCAACAGCAGAGAATATCGGGCTGCTGGTTGGCAACAATTGTAGCCAAATAACCCGCCTTTGCCACATGAGAATTGTTTTCTGTCGTACAATAATTCGGATAATTATTGAAATTCAACAAGTTATAACTCATAACCTTGATTCTTCCCTGCGAAAATCCTTGCAGGAAAACCAAGATTGCAACAACTAACAATATTCCGAACCTAGAGCGCATGATTTCAAATTAATTCATCACAGTTTTCTGCTTTACTTCTACAATCTTACCGTATTTAGCAAGTTCCTTCATGTCAATTTTCTTCTTGTTGCCGACAATGGTAATAAGAATCGGACGACCATGAATATTACGTTTGTAGAAATCAACTATGTTGTCAAATTCCAGTGACTTATAAATTTCATACTGCTTTATGCGCGGGTCTTCCTTGTAGCCGAAAAGTCTCCATTTTTCAACAGTCTCGGTAACTTCGCGTTCATCGGGTTTAGATGTCAGCAACGACTGCATCAAATAATCCTTCACGCCACGCATACGCTTCTCTTTCATCGGCATATCGTTTATTAGTCCTGTCATTACAGAAATAGCATCAATGGTCTTGTCGGCCTGTGTGCCGATGAAAGCCATGAACTTGGATTTATCCTTTTGTGTCAACCCCGTACGGCTAACAGCATACGCTGTATATGCCATCGAGCGGAATTCCCTAATCTCTTGGAATACAAGCGACGACATTCCTGTACCGAAATACTGGTTGAATGCATCCATATTTGCCATCTGCTTTTCATCCAGAACCTCGCCCTCGATGTAAAAGTAAATTTTGCTCTGAGCCGCCTTCGAATCGTTGATAAACATTATTGTATTCTCGGAATATTGCTTTGTTGGCAGAATCTTCGGGAATTCTCCATTTACTTCAACAGAACCAAAATCCATTGTTTTCACCAATGAAATTACATCGTCCGACTTCAAACTACCAGAATAATGCACAGTATACGGATTTTTCTTCACCTGCGACAAAACTGACATCATTTCATCGGATGTTATTTTCGATACTTCTTTTGCACTGGTACGACGCAAATACTTTGAATTTTCACCAAATATACCATATTGAATCAAAGCAGAAGCAATATCATCTGTTGACTTACGCTCCATCTTGCGGTTCATGGCATCTTCTTCAGTTATCCTTTCTAGCTTTGAATCATCTGGATTTGCATCTGTGAGCAAACTCAAAACCAAACTAACCGACTCCTTGAAGAACTTGTTAAAACCATCAATATAAACAGTAAAATAGTTATCATCGGCAGAAATTGAGAACGAAGCCGCATATTTCTGAAGTTCCTTGTTGAACTCGTCGTTAGTGTATTTTGACGTACCTATATACTGAAGATATGAAGCCAACTGGTCGTATTTCGGATTGTCTTTCAATCCAGTCTTGAACTTTATCTCCATATTGAAAATGTCATTCTGGTTGAACTTTGAATAATACATGTCAACACCTTTTTCAATAGCAAAATACTCATAGTCATTGCCTTCCTTAACAAACTTGGGCGACATAGTTTTCACTGGCATTTCCTCAAATTTCATGGCATAATCGGATGATACCTCAGCGTTTTCGGGCACTACCGGGTCAAAACCTGGCTTGTCCAACTTGTCCTTGTCGGGGAATCCCATTTTTGAATGATATGACAAATAGTTGTCGTTCAAATACTTTTCTGCTACCTCCTTGATATTTTCGGGCGTTATGCTCTCGATATATTTCGGATAGGCAAGTACATCATCCCATTCCACACCGGTAAGGAAACATTCTCCCATCCTATATGCACGCATCTCAGGATCTTCCATTTCTGACTCAAAATCCTTTATCATTTCAAGTTTTATTGCCTCCAACTGCTCCTTGTCAACTTCCTCGGTACGCAGACGCTTTATCTCGTTAACAACCAATGCTTCAGCATCTTCGAACTTCTGTCCCAGAATTTTTGGAACATACAAAACCATCATTCCTCCATGGTCGATGCGTTCATTGTTGATTGCCATTGCCGCCAACAACTTCCTATCATTCATAAGTTTATCGAGATAACCTGTTGATGAAGAATTGTTTAGCAAAGTCTGGCATACGGAAAGCACATATCTATCCTTGTCGCTCATTGTAACCGTACGATAACCTAGTACACCCATACGGACAGGTGTCAAAGACACTTCAACAGACTCAACACCATTGAAAGGTTTTTCCTCATATTTGGGATACTCAGGAACATCCCCCCTGCGCCATTCTCCAAAATACTTTTCAATCATCGGTTTAATTTCCGAAACCTTAAAGTTTCCTGTCATTATCAAAGCCATATTGTTTGCGACATAATAAGTGTCGTACATTTTCTGCATGGTCGTAAGCGACGGATTCTTAATATGGTCTGCTTTTCCTATGACGGTCTGAGTTCCATACGGATGGTTCTTGTAGAAATACGACAAGAACGACTCCATAAGGTTGGACGTAAACTCATCGGAATACATGTTCTTTTCCTCGAAAACTGTTTCCAACTCCGACTGGAACAACCTGAAAACCGGATGTTTAAAGCGGTGCGAGTACAACTCCATCCATTTTTCCATCTGTCCCACCGGAAATGCATTGAAATAAGCAACAACCTCATCCGATGTGAAGGCGTTTACCATTGTTGCTCCCATTCCATCGAGCAGTTTGTCAAGTTCGTTTGGAATAGCAAACTTTCCTGCCTTCAACGACAAGGCATTGATTTCCTTCTGGATTTCCTTGCGACGAGTATCATCGGTAGTTGCAGCAAGTTCGTCATATTTCATCGTAATGCTGTCCAAATAAACCTTTTCCGCCTTATAGTCAATGGTTCCTATTTCATCAGTTCCCTTAAACATCATGTGTTCAAGGTAATGCGATGTACCAGTATGGTCTTTAGGATCATATTTTCCACCTGTCTTGATGGCAACTGCACCAAGAACTACTGAAGCTTTCGGGTCCTCGTTAAGATAAACATTAAGTCCGTTGGACAACTCGTAATGAACAACTTCAAGACTTTTGTTTTTTTGTGAAAAAGCGAACGTACTACAAACTATCGCCAGGAACAAAAAAGTTATTTTTTTCATATTCAACTATTTATATTTCTTTTTAAAATCTTTTTTCTTCAATACATTAGTGGAGACAATAGAGACTTCTTTCTTTGGCACCCCATCCAAATTGGTTCCTATCCCCGACAAGCGCCCCACAACATCTTCGCCGACAGAAATTTCCCCGAAAACCGTATAACGGCCTTCGTACATAGGAACACCACCATCTTTAAGGTATCTTTCAATATTTTTTTCCGAAATAGAGAACAATTCTATGCCATCCTTATCAATCTGTGGCCTTACAATATTCATTAACTCAGCATACCTTTCATTGTACTGCTTCATGGTTTGCATGGTTTGCAACGCTTTCATGCTATCCTTCAATGCAGCATTTTCGGGACGAGACAAATACTCCTCTATATATAATTTATAGGTATCTCGATTCTTAATGGCTATGGTAGTCCTAATCTCATGAATATCCAATTTTTTGCCACCATCAATTATGAAAAAAAGACATGCATCCGAGGATTTTTCTGGATTTTCGGCACCATCAACACTCTTCATCGCAATTGTATAGCGCAAAGGCAGTATCTTCTCGTTAAATTCAGATGGCAAAGTTCGACCACCATTCAAGTCGGCAGACAACAAGTCCTTCTCTCGGTTTCCCCTGCGCAATCCAAACGAATATTCTGTATTTCTAACTGCCGAGTACATAAGAGTACCGTCGTAAAAGTTTGAACTGCATTTTCCTATAAAATTATCACGATGCGCTGGTGTACCCTCGTACAGACCGACAACAAGACTGCCTTCTGTTGTTTCTAACTCAACATAATTTTTAATTTTCAACGGATTACGCAAAGCACTACATGACTGCAAAAAAACTGCACCAAGCACACCTACGAAAAGTATCCGCAATATTTTTTTCACAAATTAAAATTTATATTGTTTTTTTTATTAATATTGTCGGCGTAAAATTAGAAAAAAATTTACGAATGGATATGAAAAAAAATGTTGTAATATTTCTGGCTTTAGCCATAACATTAGGCGCTATGATATTAATCGGCGGATGCCGCAAACCTGTTGCGCCCAAAGCAATCGTAAGAATTGTTGACACCGACAAGCAACCTGTAGAAAATGCAATGGTCATAATTAAGGCAAACAATTCGGACAGTGCACATACGGTTGTTTATTTCAAAGACGAGACAAAATCGGTAGCCGACACGCAGTATACCACTTCTAGCGGCGTACTCGAATACGAATTCAAGTATGAATCAATACTGAAGGTAGAAGCAACCAAGGCAGCAGACAGAACTCACCCATTCATCAGAAGAGGCATGGGCGTTCTTGTGCTTGAAAACAACAAGACTGCCGACGTTACTATTGAAATCAACGAACAGACCGTATTCAACTAGGATTTAATATGAAAAGAGTTTTATTTGCCATAGCATTTGTGGCACTTAGTGCTTGTGTATTTGCTCAAGTTACAATAAATTCGAGCAATTATTACAAACCCGGAAGCACAACTATTGACATATATACAGTGCAAAACGATGCAACAGATTCTGTATCAACAACCAATATTTTAACTACGCCATTAAATTTTGGCAATTCGCTCGAAACACAATTTAGTGTGTACGGGATTGTTGACACTGTTACATATGCAGAACCTGCTACCGAAGGCAAATTCACAGATGAGACATGCTCGTTTGAAGACGGAAATGGAATGCGTATGCATTTGAAAGTTACCGACGAAAAAGCCGTATGCCTAGGCGTAAGCGGAGCGTTGGCACAATTAGGTCTCAACGATGCCATAGATGTTCAGTTCGAAGAAGCAATGGATGTCATAACTTTCCCAGCCCAATTGAACTCGCAGACCAACAGCAATGCTCACGGATTGTATCTTGAACACATCAGCGCATTGCAAAATGCATTCAACGATATGGAAATGGGTGATATGGTCTACAGTTTTGTTACAGCAGAATACGACTCAATAAAAGTTGACATACAAGTAACCTTCAATTCCGTTTTCGAACAGACAGGAACTTTAACTCTTTCTGGAAATAGGATGATGCGAGGCAATTACGTATATCTTCGTGAAAACAGACAATTCTCGTACATAACGAATTTGTATATGCACAGGATTGATGCTTCCGAATTTACTATCATAAGCGATTGTACGCTCACAAATCCATTGTTCCAAATGTATTTTGGAAGCGCAACTATAAATCTTGGAGAAGCATTGAACGAACTTATGGGTATGTCGTTCCCGATGACTTCAACAAGCATAATGCAAAACTACTGGAGAGCAGACGACAACTATCCAATAGTTGAAATGACAACCAATGCTGACTTAAGTTACACCAAACATCTTTCTATAAGATATGGAGAAAACAATGACGATGACAATTTCATAAATGAGACAGAAACCGTTATCAGTATTTTCCCAAACCCCACAACCGACATTCTCTACATTGCAGTTGAAGACATGGACAAAGGAAGCATGAATATATATTCGGCAAATGGTGCACTTGTAAAGGAAGTTAATTTGAACGGCAACCATAACAGCATAAATGTAAATGACTTGCACAATGGATGCTATTTCTTCAGGATTTTCTACGGAGACAAAGAAATAAAAGGTAATTTTGCAAAGAATTGATAAAGGTCTGGGGTATTAGCTCAGTTGGCTAGAGTGCATGGCTGGCAGCCATGAGGTCATCGGTTCGACCCCGATATACTCCACCAGAAGGAAGCGGCTGATTAGCCGCTTTTTTCGTATGATACCACAAGATTTAAGTCTCCTCTCGAGTTAAAACATATATACCTAACAACCAACATATTAATTGTTTATTAATATTTTTATATGAAATTCGGACAATTTTTAGTACCTTTGCAGTTTTAAAAATTTTCATGTTCATAGAAATGTTGTTATGGCAATATTTACTGACAGATTGACACTTAATGAGGTTGAAAAAATTCTATTTTCAGCCGAAAATATCAATATATCCAAAGAATGGATAGACCGCGTTGAGGCCTGCTATCATTTTCTGGAAAAATTTGCTGCAGAAAAGGTCATATACGGAATCAACACAGGCTTCGGTCCTATGGCACAATGGCGCGTTGACGACAAATATCTCTCGGATTTACAATACAATATCATCCGTAGCCATGCCACTGGCGCAGGCGAACCATTGGACGACATTTACGTAAAGTCGGCAATGATTGCCCGTCTCGGCACTGTATTGCAATGCCGTTCGGGTGTTCACCCAGATGTTGCCAGACTACTCATTTCGTTCATAAACGAAGGCATATATCCATTCATTCCTGTACACGGAAGCGTAGGCGCAAGCGGAGACCTCGTACAACTGGCACACATAGCCCTTTGCCTCATCGGTGAAGGCGAAGTCCACTACAAAGGCGAATGGCGCAAATCAGCCGACGTGATGAAGCAACTCGGACTTACCCCATTGAAGGTTCACATTCGCGAAGGTCTGTCAATCACCAACGGCACTTCCGTTATGACGGGAATTAGCGTTGTAAACCAGATACACGCCGAAAATCTTCTTGACTGGGCAACACTCGCCGCCGTATGGATGAACGAAATCGCTTCTTCGTTCGACGACTACATGGCACTAGAGGAAAACGAATGCCGCCGCCACGAAGGGCAGCAAGTAATCGCTCGCCGTATGCGTGAAATATCGGAAGGTTCAAAATGCATGAAAAAACGTGCTCATGAACTATACGACTATGGTCACAAGGACGTAAAAGTGTTCGAACACAAAGTTCAAGCATACTATTCGCTTCGTTGCACACCGCAGATTTTAGGTCCAATATACGACACTCTGAAATATGCCCGCAATATAATCGAAGACGAACTCAACTCGGCTTGCGACAATCCAATAGTTGACCCCGAATCGCAATACGTTTACCACGGAGGCAACTTCCATGGCGATTACATTTCGCTTGAGGAAGATAAAGTCAAGATAGCACTTGTTCGTCTTGCTATGACATCCGAACGACAGCTCAACTACCTGTTCCACGACAGAATAAACGGCATTTTGCCGCCATTCCTGAACCTTGGAACTCTCGGACTGAACTACGGAATGCAGGCTTGCCAGTTCACAGCAACTTCAACAACAGCAGAATGCCAGACACTCGCAATGCCGAACTATGTGCACAGCATCCCGAACAACAACGACAACCAGGACATAGTAAGCATGGGAACCAACACTGCATTGATTTGCAAGCACGTAGTTGAAAACTGCTTCCAAATTATGGCAATCCAGTATATAGCTTTAGCTCAAGCAACCGACTGCCTAAAGATAGCAGACAAACTTTGTCCTACTTCACGCAAAGTTTATGAAGAAGTACGTAAAATCGTACCTCTGTTCATCGAGGACACTCCTTTCTACAAGGACATTGCAAACATAGAAAACTATTTGAAAACTAATAAATTGAATTTGAAATAATGAAATACGCTCTCATCACCGGTGCTTCTCGTGGTTTGGGCAGGGCTGTCGCCTTGCGCCTCGCCAAAGACGGGTTTGCTGTAATAATCAACTACCAGTCGAACAAGGAAGCTGCCGAAGAAACTTTGAAACTTGTCCAGGAAGCTGGCGGAAATGGAGAACTCCTCCCCTTCGATGTTGCCGATTCGAAAGCAATCGAAACAGCATTGGAATCGTGGCAATCCACCCATCCCGACGAATATATTTCCGTATTGGTAAACAACGCAGGCATAAGAAAAGACAACCTGATGATATTCATGCAGGAAACCGAATGGAACAATGTCGTCGACACCACACTGAACGGATTTTTCTACATCACACGCCGACTGTTGAAAGACATGATAACCCACAGAAACGGACGTATTATAAACATGTCGTCGCTATCGGGACTAAAGGGTTTGCCAGGACAGACAAACTATTCGGCAGCAAAAGCAGCACTCATTGGTGCAACAAAGGCATTGGCACAGGAAGTTGCAGCTAGAAAAATAACCGTCAACGCAATTGCACCAGGTTTCATTTCAACCGACATGACAAAGGAACTAAACGAGGCAGAACTAAAAAAACTCATACCGATGGGACGTTTCGGAAAACCAGAGGAAGTCGCTAGTTTGACATCGTTCCTTGCATCTGACGAAGCTGCATACATCACAGGACAGGTAATTTCAATAAACGGAGGCTTATACACATAAAAACAAGAAATTAATATTATGACAAGAAGAGTAGTCATCACAGGCATAGGCATCTGGTCATGCATTGGCAAGAACAAAGAAGAAGTAACCGCTTCATTGCGCGAAGGCCGTTCGGGTATCGGCATCGACCCACAACGTACAGAATACGGCTATCGTTCGCCACTGACAGGAATCGTTGAAAAGCCACAACTTAAAGGCAAACTCGACCGAAAACTTAGAATGTACCTCGCCGAAGAAGGCGAATACGCATACGTAGCCGCACTCGAAGCATTCCAGCAGGCAAATATTGACGATGAATACCTACAGAACAACGAAGTTGGCGTAATTTTCGGCAACGATTCCTCTGCAAAGGCTGTCATCGAATCGCACGAGATGGCAATTGAGAAAAAAGACACCACCTTGATTGGTTCGGCTGCAATATTCCAGTCGATGAACTCGACTGTGACTATGAACCTGTCAACCATTTTCCACCTCAAAGGAATAAACATGACAGTGAGCGCAGCATGCGCAAGCGGATCTCACTCAATTGGGTTAGGCGCATTGTTGATTCGTAATGGACTTCAGGACATGGTACTTTGCGGCGGTGCACAGGAAACCAATTACCTTTCGATGGGCAGTTTCGATGGCATTAGCGCATTCTCAACTCGCATCGATGAACCTACAAAGGCCTCCCGTCCGTTCGACCGCAATCGCGACGGACTTGTTCCGAGTGGTGGCGCAGCGGCACTGGTACTCGAAGACTACGACCATGCAGTAGCTCGTGGAGCTACAATATTAGCCGAAGTTTGCGGATACGGATTCTCGTCGAATGGAGAAAGCCATATTTCGCAACCAAGCGAAGAAGGTTGCATGCGTGCAATGTTGCGTGCCATGAAGGAAGCTGACGTAAAAGCAGAAGACATCGACTATGTAAACGCTCACGCAACATCCACCCCACAAGGCGACATGTTCGAGGCTTTGGCTTTGAAACAATTGTTTGGAAAGACACAAACGCCAATCTCTTCAACAAAATCGATGACAGGACATGAATGCTGGATGGCTGGCGCAAGCGAAATCGTTTACTGCATACTAATGATGCAGAACGGCTTTATCGCTCCGAATATAAACTTCGAAAATCCCGACGAATATTCCGACGGACTGAACATTGTGACCAAGGCTACAGACAAGCGACTTAACACCATACTCTCCAATTCATTCGGATTTGGAGGCACAAATTCTGCATTATTAATCAAAAAAATAAAGTAAATATGAAACAGACATTATTGGTATTAGTTATTATTCTTACAGGAATAGCAACTGCAACAGCAAAACCAGACGTAACGGTTATCAAGGGTTCTCTCGTAGAACTTAAAAAGTCTAACGCTAAGATTTTTGTCCGCTGGGACTACACCAACAGCACAATCGAAGGCAAGGAAGTAAACGCTTATTTGAAGGAACGTGGCGATGACTGGGTTCGCGACTACGATGCCGAAATTGCAAGGGCTGAAAGTAACTTCAGAGAACGCCTCGACGATGAATCGAAAGATGTTCAAACGACAACCGAAGAAAGTTCTGCCGAATATACCATTGTTATGAAAGTTAAAGACTTTAACTACGGTATAACCGGATTGGCAGTCGCTGTAGGTTTTGGTGCTGGAGATTCTCATCTTTATGGTACAATGGAGATTTACAAGAAAGGACAGTCGGAACCAATAGCAATCCTCGATGTTGATGGAGTTCCAGGTGCTGGATTTGGCAACGAGATTCGTCGTGTAGAGGCATACCGCGAATTGGCAGAAAACCTTGCCAAACTTATTAAGAAAGCAAAATAGTAAACGAATGGACTTATTTCCAGAATTAGAAAAAAAATATACCCGCGAACAACTTTCCGCCCGCGAAGCACAACGGCAGGCAGAATGGATTGCTTGGGGACCAGTGGTTTTCCAGGCATCAAGGTTAATGGTGAAATTCGGCATTCTCGACCTACTTCGCGACAGCGACAATGGAATGACGCAGGAGGAAATTGTAAAAGCTACAGGACTTTCTCCATACGCAGTAAAGGTGCTTATGGAAGCATCGCTATGCATAGGCACTGTGCTGATTGACAAGGATACCGACAGGTTCAGCATTTCGAAAACCGGGTGGTTCCTGCTGACCGACAAACTAGTAAGGGTAAATATGGATTTCAACCACGACGTAAACTACGAAGGTTGGTTCAAACTCGAAGAGTCGCTGCTCGAAGGTAAACCCGCAGGACTGAAGCATTTCGGTGACTGGCCGACTGTTTACGAAGGTTTGTCGCAACTGCCAGAACAAGTGCAGAAAAGTTGGTTTGGTTTCGACCACTTCTATTCCGACAACTCGTTTGCTCAGGCCTTGGAAATTGTATTTTCCAACAAGCCGAAAACTCTGCTCGATGTTGGCGGCAATACAGGACGCTGGGCTTTGCAATGCGTCGGTTACGACAATGATGTAAATGTCACCATTATGGATTTGCCTCAGCAACTGGAAATGATGCGCAAGTTTACGGCAGGTCAAAAAGGTGCAGAACGCATCGACGGATACGGCATAAATCTGCTCGACAAAGCAGCCGCCTTCCCTACCGACAAGCACTACGATGCAATATGGATGAGCCAGTTCCTCGACTGCTTCAGCGAAAATGAAATACTAAGCATTTTGTCAAGAGCTGCCAAAATAATGGATGACAAAAGCCGTGTTTACATTATGGAAACATTCTGGGACAGACAGAAATACGAACCTGCAGCATTTTGTCTTACAATGACAAGCTTGTACTTCACCGCAATAGCCAACGGCAACAGCAAGATGTATCATTCAGAGGATATGGCAAGACTTGTTCGTGAAGCAGGTATGGAAGTAGAAAAAATACATGACAATTTAGGTCATGGACATAGTATAATGATTTGTAAACGTAATAAATAAATTATATGGATAGAAAAGAAATTGAAGCAAAAGTAAAAGAATTCTTGATTGAAGACCTTGAAATTGAAGAAGATAAGATAAAACCAGAAGCACGTTTAAAGGAAGATATAGGTATCGACAGTCTCGATTTCGTCGACATCGTAGTCATAGTCGAAAGAAAATTCGGCTTTAAGATTAAGACGGAAGAGATGGTTAACATAAAGACTTTCAGTCAGTTCTGCGATTATATAGAGCAAAAGACGGCCTAAGTAATGGCTGAAGAGCTGCAACATAACGAATGGTCTGGAAAAACCGATGGGCAACCGTGGATGCAACGTTCTCTCATCGGTATGTTCCGCGTATTGCCAATATGGGTAATATACGGATTTATGGCTGTTTTTATTGTTCCGTTCTACATGATATTCAGCAGAAAAGGTTATAAAGCCACATACTCATTCTTCCGCAAACGCTTCCAATACGGGCGATGGAAATCATTTTGCAAGGTTTACGCAAACCATTTCCGCTTCGGACAGGTAATATTGGATAGATTTGGCGTATATGCTGGCAAGAAATACAAGTTCGACATCGAAGGACAGGATTTTTTGGATGAACTTGAAAACCATCCCGAAGGTTTTGTTCTGCTAAGCAGCCATGTTGGCAATTACGAAATTGCTGGGTACTCATTAAAAACCAAAGCAAAAAGGTTCAATGCACTGGTATTTGCAGGAGAAACCGCTACCGTTATGGAAAATCGCAGGAGAATACTATCGCAAAACAACATGAACATGATTCCCGTGATGGCCGACATGTCACATCTGTTCGCACTGAACACAGCAATCGACAACGGAGAAATAGTCAGTATGCCTGCCGACCGTATTTTTGGTTCACAAAAAGCAGCCGAATGTACTTTCTTTGGAGAAACAGCAAGATTTCCATTGGGTGCCTTTGCTTTGTCGGCACAGAAAAACGTTCCTGTTCTAGCAATTTTTATAATGAAAGAAAGCACAAGGAAATATCACGCATACGTCCGGAAAATCATGTGCGACAGATCGGCAAAAATTCGCGAACAAATGAACCAAATGGCACAGAATTTTGCAGAAAACTTAGAGGAAATCGTCAGGAAATACCCGACGCAATGGTTCAACTATTTTGATTTTTGGAAACAATGAAAGCAATCGACGAATTGACAATAGAAGAACTCATTCCACAGAGACCGCCATTCGTAATGATTGACAGGCTGGTGTCGAGCGACGATGTGTATTCGGTAACGGAACTCACTATACGTGAAGACAATCTATTTGTCGAAGATGGACGTTTTTCCGCATCGGGACTGATTGAAAACATTGCCCAAACCTGCGCCGCAAGAATAGGATACATAAACCTAAGTCATGGTCAAACTGTCAAAATAGGCGTTATTGGGTCAATAAGCAACCTGAACATTGAACGCACGCCAAAAGTTGGAGAAAAACTGACAACCACCATAAAACTATTGGAAGAAGTTTTCCAAATGACTTTGGTCGAAGCGACAACAACTTGCAACAACGAAGAAATCGTGCACGCCAACATGAAAATTGCCTTGACTGACATTGACTCAAAAAACTGACAACTATGGAAAAGGAAAAGATATTATCGGTAACCAAACCTTTTGAAATCCGCTTCAGCGAAGTCGATTCAATGGGTGTCGTATGGCACGGGCACTACTCGGTTTACTTCGAGGATGCAAGGGAGGAATTTGGCAAGAAATACGATTTGGGGTACCTTATGATGTACGGCAAAGGTTTCTTCGAACCCATAGTTGACCTTTCTATAAAATACAAGAAACCATTGATTTACGGAATGAAACCTGAAATTACAATTACCTACCGCCCTACCGATGCTGCAAAAATCGTATTCGATTACGAAATTCGCAACAGGGAAACTGGTGAAATACATGTGACAGGCCGTACAATCCAGGTTTTCATGAACAAAGACAACTACCAACTCGTACTGACGAATCCTGATTTCTACGAGGAATGGAAAAAAAGATGGGAGGTCGCAATATGATTGTAAGCATTGCAAATAACATAACCTCGCCATTGGGCATGACCACTGCCAAAAACTACGCTGCTGTTAAAGCCGGCAAATCGGCACTTAAGCATTACGAAGGACACTGGGGATTGCCCGAAGCATTTGTCGCATCGCTAATCGACAGAAGCAAATTCACAGACACCAGATATACTATTGTTGAACAGGTTGTAATACATTCTGTTACAAAAGCATTGGAAAGTGCGAACATAGATACAGCATCACCCAGAGTATTGTTTATCTTTTCCACCACCAAAGGCAATGTATTTTTGCTCGACAAGCGTGAAAAAGGATTTCCGCAAGAGCGCGTAAGACTTGGCATGATGGCTCGACAGATTGCCTCACATTTCCACAATCCAAATGAACCTATTGTGGTTTCAAATGCTTGCATATCGGGAGTTTGCGCACAAATTGAAGCAATGAGGCATCTCGAAAGTGGAAATTACGACTATGTAATAGTTTCAGGTGTTGATATACAGTCGGCATTCATAGTGTCTGGATTCCAGTCGTTCAAGGCACTTTCGCCTGAGGAATGCAAGCCATTCGATGCAAATCGTCACGGATTGAACCTTGGAGATGCCGCTGCAACAATAATATACACAAGAAAAGACACTGTTTCCGCAAACGAATGGTGCGCTTACCGTGGCGCCATCCGCAACGACGCAAACCACATATCTGGTCCATCACGCACAGGCGAAGGCAGTTACAGGGCACTTAAATATGTCCTCGGTGACATCGACACACAAAAAATAGCATTCGTAAACGCTCACGGAACCGCAACACCTTACAACGATGAAATGGAGTCTATCGCCATCGACAGAGCAGGACTATCGAATGTTCCTGTCAACTCACTCAAAGGTTACTACGGACATACAATGGGCGCCGCTGGCGTACTCGAAACCATAATTTCGATGCATGCAATAGACGACAACAACATATTGGCAACCAGAGGTTTTAATACTTTGGGCGTAAGTCGTGAAATAAAAGTCACAAACCAAAACCAACCGACAGAAAAAACGGCTTTCATAAAGTTGTTGTCGGGATTCGGCGGTTGCAACGCTGCACTGCTAATGACGAAAGGAGGCCTGTTATGATGATACTGCATAGAGTTTACATATCACCAGACAAAGTTATCGTCAACGGAAAAGCATTGGAACTTACCGAAAAAGGTTCTGCCCTACTAACACAAATCTACCGCAGTCATATTGGCAACTATCCGAAGTTTTTCAAAATGGATACCTTGTGCAAACTGGGTTTTGTTGCATCAGAATTGCTGCTCAATGCCGAAGGAAATAGAAATTTCGAGCCAAGAGAAGACCGCGCTGTCATACTTTTCAACAAAAGCGCATCGTTACAGGCCGATACAAACTACCAGTCCACAATACAGGATTCCGAAAATTTCTTCCCAAGTCCAGCGGCATTCGTTTATACATTGCCAAACATTGTGACTGGCGAAATTGCTATCCGAAACAAGTATTTCGGAGAAACTTCTTTTATTGTAATCGAAGAAAACGATGAAAAACTCATAGAACAAAACCTGTCGGTTGCATTCCAAGACACCGATACAAAAAGTATAATAGGTGGTTGGCTCGACTGTACAGACGAAGAACATTTTGAAGCGAATATATTTTTAATGGAAAAATAAATTAATAAAAGTTATGGACGATTTGATTTACAAACTGAAACAGGAAATTATCGAAGCATTGAACCTCGAAGACATGACTCCTGAAGACATTGATGAAAACGCATCTCTGTTTGGCGAAGGTCTTGGACTTGACTCAATTGATGCACTCGAACTCATAGTGCTGATGGAAAAGAACTACGGCATAAAACTGCAGGATCCGAACCAAGGCAAGGAAATTTTCAAGTCAGTAAAGGTGATGGCAGAGTTCATCCAACAGAACAGGACAAAATAAATGACTGCTCCGATTTACATAACAGGTTGCGGCGTAGTTTCGGCAATCGGACTAAACCAAAAGGAATCTTTAGAAACCTTAATGGGCGAACATTCCGGTGTAGGTCAACTTACCTACCTTAAAACCGAACACAAGGAGTTTCCCGTAGGCGAGGTCAAACTGTCGGATGCCGAAATGCGCAATCGTCTGGGAATAAGCGACAACGCCATAACTACGCGTACTGCACTTATGGGAATGCTTGCTCTTGACGAAGCACTGAAACAAGCAGAGATTACCCCCGAAATGCTCCCTGAAATCGGTTTCATATCGGGAACAACAGTCGGTGGCATGGACATGAGCGAGCAATTCTACCTCGACTACATAAACAACGATGCACATAAGGAATACATTTCTGTACACGACTGCGGAAATTGCTCGGAAATGACAGCCAAGCATTTCGGCGATTTTGCATTTGTAACAACGCTTTCCACGGCTTGTTCATCGGCAGCAAACGCAATAATATTGGGAGCAAACATGATACGCTGTGGCGAGGCGGAAATTGTAATCGTTGGCGGTAGCGAATGCATAACAAAGTTCCACCTTAACGGCTTCAACTCGCTTATGATTCTCGACACAAAGCCGTGCCGTCCGTTCGATGCTACAAGAAACGGGCTCAATCTTGGTGAAGGTGCCGCATATTTGGTTCTTGAGTCGGAGAAAAGTGCAAAAAAACGCAATGCAAAAATTCAAGCAGTGCTTTCGGGATACGGCAATGCCTGCGACGCTTTCCACCAAACAGCATCGTCTCCAGACGGAGAAGGCGCATACAGAGCAATGAAGGAAGCCCTCGAAATGGCAGGAGTAAAAACAACCGAAGTTGATTACATAAACGCTCACGGCACAGGAACACCAAACAACGATGTCAGCGAAAGCCAGGCAATGATGCGTCTTTTCGGAAATAACATACCCCCTGCCTCATCGACCAAACCATTTACAGGACACACTACGAGCGCATCGGGTTCAATAGAAGCGGTTTTCTGCATTCTTGCATTGCAAAACGGATTCCTGCCAGTCAACTTGAACTACTCACAGGCAATGGACGATGGAATAATACCAGTTCACCAGTCTACAAAAAAAGACTTAAAGCATATTCTGTGCAATGCATTCGGCTTTGGTGGTAACGATTCTTCATTATTACTTTCAAAATTTGAGCAGAAATGACGAACAAAGAGATATATGTACTTTCTGCAAAGCAGATTTCGATACAGCAGCCACTGAGCGAGGAGTGGATGACAAATCCGAACATGTACGAACCGGCGTTTTACCGTTCCATCGACCCAAGTTTCAAGGAATATGTATCACCTATCGAAGCACGACGCATGGGAAAAATCCTAAAGCGCGCACTTGCAACATCAAAGGAAGCACTGAAAGCATCTGGAATTGAAACTGTTGACGCAATAGTCACCGGAACCGGATACGGATGCATCGAAAACACCGAATTTTTCCTTGATGCACTATCAAAAGAAGGCGAACAACTGCTGAAACCGACATATTTCATGCAATCGACCCACAACACAATAAGTTCGCTGATTGCAATACAAACCAAGAACCACGGGTACAACGCAACCTACGCACACAAGGGAATATCGTTCGACAGCGCACTTTACGACGCTTATTTGCAATTCAAACTAAATAAGATTAATTCGGCATTGGTTGGTGGTCACGACGAAATGACCGAAACCTTTTATCACATCTTGAAAAAAGGTGGTGTAATGGGTTTCGACAACGAAATTTGTGGTGAGGCGGCAGTTTCGGTGGTATTGTCCGACATGCAGGAAAATGCATTGTGCAAACTTACAGGACACAAGATAATGCATCAGCAAGGCATTGACTCGTTGAAGGGAAAAGTTGCAAGGTTCCTGCAGGAAAATGGCAAAACATGCTCCGACATCGACTTCATACTCACTGGCATAAGTGGCTACAAAGAAAACGATGAAGCTTACATGTCAGAAACAAAAGCACTTTTTGGCGACAGACCTTTGCTGAAATACAAAAATCTGTTCGGAGATAGTTTCACTGCTTCGGGAATCGGCTTTTATGTAGCAGCACAATGCCTGAAATCGGGTTTTGTACCTCGTAACTTGTTCGTAAACGAAAAGAACATTACCGATAAGAAACCTAACAACATTTTAATTTTCAACCGTTCCGATGGAACGAACTATTCATTAACGCTATTGGAGAAATAACCGTGTGGAAGATTTTTGGATTAGTATCGCTGCAAACGTTTTTCCTCGCAGGAGGACAGGTTCTGCTTAAACTTGGTTTGGAAAAACTAGGCAAATTTGAGTGGTCGTGGGCATATTTCAAGACAGTCCTGACCGACTGGTGGCTACTTGCCTGTGGCATTAGTTTCGGAGCAGCGACTATCCTATGGTTCTACATACTGAAAAAATTCCCCTTCAGTCAAGCATACCCCCTGACTAGCTTATCGTTCGTATTCGGAATGATTGCTGCATGGTTAGTTTTTGGTGAAAGTATTCCATTTTCTCGATGGATTGGTCTGATTCTTGTCGTAGCAGGTTGTTTCTTAATTTTAAAATGAGATGAAAAGAATAACTCTAATTATAATTGCCTTAGTCGCAAGCATTATCAGTTTCGCACAATCGAACGACGAAATAATGGCAAAATTGACGCAAGCAGCAGCTTCGATGAAATCGATGCAATGCAACTTCACTCAGAACAAGACAATGTCAATGCTTGCGGAACCAACGATTTCAAAAGGCAGAATGTGCTATGTGGCGCCAGACAAAATGAAATGGGAATACACCGACCCCTACCCATTTGCAATCAATGTTGACGGCGAAAAAATGACAAAGATTGCAGACGGCAAAGAGGAAATTCTTGATACCAAAAACAGAATGTACCAAGGCATGATGAAAATTATCATGAGTAGCGCCACTGGCAAAAATCTATTCGACAAATCAGCATTCGACGTTACAATTTCCGATGACGGCAACTTCTGGCGTGCCAACATGAAACCTAAAAAGAGCGACATGAAACGAATGTTCAGCACAATGACATTCTATTTTGAAAAGAAAAGAGACATCATAAACAAGGTTATCCTCACCGAAGCCAACGGCGACAATACCACTATAC
This sequence comes from Bacteroidales bacterium, assembly GCA_017651185.1. Classification (GTDB taxonomy): domain Bacteria; phylum Bacteroidota; class Bacteroidia; order Bacteroidales; family ML635J-15; genus Bact-19. Next base: position 82,441 of record JAGCDJ010000022.1, read on the forward strand.
AGTTTACCGACATCATACTGAACGCAAACACCGAATCATGCAAATGATATACAACCTATATACCACCATCAATGTCGAAGACACCGAAAACGGATTTGTTGCTGAAATAGAAACAAATCCGTCTCACATAATATACAAGGCACATTTTCCTGAAAATCCAATTACTCCGGGAGTGTGCATCATAAAGACTGCAGGAGAACTTCTCGAAAACAAAATAAACCGTAAATTGTGGCTAAAAACCGTTAAGAATGTAAAATTTCTGTCGGTAATAATTCCAGACGAAGGCAAAAGAATAAAATATGCCTTCTCAAACTTCAAGGAAGAGGAAAATGGCTGCAAGGTGCAGGTTCAAGTGAACGACGAAACAACAATTTACGCCAAAATATCACTATTATTCAGCTATGAAAGAATCTGACGCATTGAAACTGTGCGTAATAATGCCGACCTACAACAACGGGGGAACTCTGCGAGATGTCGCGGAACGCGTGTTGGCGTTTACAAATGATTTAATCATTGTAAACGACGGATGCACAGACAATACACCAGAAATACTAGCATCAATGGGCGAAAAAATCACTGTCGTTGACTACGGCAAGAACCGTGGCAAAGGATATGCACTGAAAAAAGGTTTCGAAAAGGCCAAAGAACTCGGTTTCGACTATGCCATTACCATCGACTCCGACGGTCAGCATTTTCCCGAAGATATTCCCCTGTTTATTGAAGCAATAAAGCGAAACAAAGGAGCATTGGTTGTCGGAAGCAGAAATCTGAAACAAGAAAACATGCCCGGAGGAAATACTTTTGCAAATAAGTTCTCAAACTTCTGGTTCAGAGTTCAAACTGGCATTAATTTACCCGACACGCAGACTGGATACAGATTGTATCCGCTCAAAAACATGCCAAGTCTTTGTATGCTTACATCGCGATACGAAGCAGAATTAGAGTTGCTTGTTTTCTCTGCTTGGCGCAACATACCGCTGATTCCCATCAAGATAAATGTATTCTATCCCAAAGCCGAGGAACGCATTTCGCATTTCAGACCTTTCTGGGACTTTTTCAGAATCAGCGTACTGAACACAATACTATGCTTCGTGGCGATTTTCTACGGATGGCCGTCACGACTAATAAGGAAATGGAGGTCGCATGAATAGATTTTTCCTTTCAATATACGACTACCTGTCAAAGCGCAAAGTCCTTTCAATAATCATATTATTGACAATTACCGCATTGTGTGTACTTTCCGCTTTGCAACTCGACTACAAGGAAAACATTGCCGACTTTCTGCCTACCGACCCTGAAAAGGAAAAATACACTTCGGTTTACAACGACTTGAGCAATCAAGGACAAATAACCGTAATCTTCTCATCTGACGACACAGACGAACTGATGTCGGCAGTTGACGACTTTGAAGCAAACTGGGAGGAGGCTGATACCGCACAACTGGTAAGCGACCTAAGGTGCAAAATTGACGACGGACAAGTATTCGACGCCATCGATTTCATACGCGAGAACCAGCCATTGTTTCTTACCGAAAACGACTTCCAGAGAATGGATTCGCTACTTGCCGACACCAGCCATGTAGCCACCTGCCTGCAAAACATAAAGCGAATGTTGTCGTTTCCGACTGCAAGTTTCATTGTCGAAGGAATAAAAGCAGACCCGCTAAACCTATATTCTCCAACCTTACAGCGACTGACTGCACTGAATGCCACCGAAGGTTTTGTAATAAACGACGAATACCTGATGAACGAAAACGGAGACAAGGCTTTTGCATTCTTCTCCTCTCCTTTCGCAGGTAGCGACACAAAAAACAATGCCATACTGGTCGAACTGATAAACAATGTCATTGACACAACAACAAAAAGCCATCAGGGAGTAAAAATTTCGGCTGTTGGCGCTCCAACCATAGCCGTCACCAATGCCCAGCAGATAAAAAGAGACAGTTTCCTATCCATCGCACTCGCTTTAGTGCTGATTTTTGGCATACTGATGTTCACAATGGCAAGGAAACGAAACCTTATTTGGCTTGGTATATCAATTCTTTTCGGCTGGATTTTCGCGTTAGCAATCATTGCCTTATTCAAGACAAGCATATCGATAATTGTCATTGGCATCGGCTCGGTAATTTTGGGCATTGCGGTAAACTATCCGCTCCACTATCTCGACCACATCAAGCAGCAACCCGACAAGCGCGAAGCACTAAAAGATGTAATCCAACCGCTAGTCATCGGAAACATCACAACCGTTGCTGCGTTCGCCTGCCTAATCTTCGTAAAGGCAGAAGCAATGCACGACCTTGGTCTTTTCGGTGCACTAATGCTTATCGGCACGATACTTTTCGTAATGGTCTTCCTGCCGTTGCTGGCTGTCGTTCCGAAAAAGAAACACAAACTTTTCGTCGATAGCGGAAAAGAACCTAACGAAAAATGGCGGAAGGCAAAGATTTTCGCCTTCTGGCCTTTGGTAATCGTAACCATCATCCTCGGCTACTACAGCCAAGAAACGACCTTCGATTCCGACCTGCACAACATCAACTACATGACAGAGCAACAAAAGGAAGACATTGCCCTGCTCAACGAATCAATGCAAAAGGAAGGCAAGACAGACCTTATTTATGTAGTATCGGAAAGCAGCGACTTGCAACAAGCACTGCAACAAAACGAAAAAATAATTGACAACCTGAAAAAATCTATTCCGCAGAATGTAAATGTTAGCATTTCTGGTCCCGATGGACTATTGCCGTCAACCGAGAAGCAAAAGGAATCGATTGAAAGATGGAATGACTTCTGGCAACAGCATGCCGAAATAGTCAACGAAATAAACACAGAAGCCATAGCAAACGGTTTTACTGCCAGTGCATTCGCACCATTTACAGACAATCTCGAAAAGCAATACGACACGAAGTCGCAAAGTGAAATGCAACCGCTAATGGAACTATGCAAAACCTATACCTTGCAGCACGATTCATTGACTCGCGTTGTAAACTTTGTGCGCGTGCCTGCCGAATTTTCCGACTCTTTGAAACAACAGCTTCGCCAAACATTGCCAGACAATGGTTTTGCATTCAGCATGTCGGATATTGGAAGCAATCTGGTTACAGTTCTGTCCGAGGATTTTGACTACATTCTGTATGTATGTAGCATTGTCGTATTCTTCTTCCTATGCATCTCGTTCGGACGACTCGAATTGTCAATACTTGCCTTCCTGCCACTTACCATCGGCTGGGCTTGGATATTGGGTTTGATGTACTTCTTCGGAATAAAATTCAACATCGTAAACATAATTCTGGCGACATTCATATTCGGACAAGGCGACGACTACACCATTTTCATAACCGAAGGACTGCTGTACGAATACTCCTACGGCAAAAAGATGCTTAAAAACTACCGCAACAGCGTTATTCTTTCCGGAATATTGATGTTTATCGGCATTGGAACGCTTATTTTTGCCAAACACCCTGCAATGAAGTCGCTGGCCGAAGTCGCAATAGTAGGCATGATGACTGTTGTATTGATGGCATGCTACCTACCGCCTGTCATTTTCAACTGGTTGACAAAGAAGAAAGGTCAGCTTCGCGATGTACCGGTAACAATCAAGCGACTTTTGTACACTTTTGTTTCACTCCTTGTATTTTTCGTATCAGCATTTGTTTTGGTAACACCATTTACTATATTATACAAGCTTATCGGTCGCGACAGCGAACGTAAACGTCTATGGTACCATAAACTTATAGTTGTTTTCAACAGATTTGCAATATTACGTCTTCCTGGTGTAAAGTATTCGCTAGATAATCCTTACGGTGAAGATTTTGAAAAACCGGCAGTCATAATTGCCAACCACCAGTCACACCTCGACTTGTCGTGCATAATGATGCAGTCGCATAAGATAGTTATACTTACCAACGACTGGGTATGGAAAGATCCAATATACGGATTGATTATCAGATATGCTGAATTTTATCCGGTATCGGATGGTTACGACAAGAATATAGAACGTCTGAAAAACCTTGTCTCAAGAGGCTACTCGGTTGTTATTTTCCCCGAAGGCACACGTTCGGTAACCGGAGAAATCATGCGATTCCACAAGGGAGCATTCCAATTGGCACAATCCCTCAACATCGACATTCTGCCTATATTCATACATGGAGCCAACCATGCCATGCCCAAAAATGACATTATCCTGCGCGAAGGCGCACTTCATATTGAAATCGGACAAAGGTATTCGGCAGAAAAAGTACAAGCAGTTACCGCAAGAGAGTTGACCTCTTACTTCCACAAATACTATCTAGAACATTTCGAAGAAATACGCAACAAGTGTGAAGACACAGAATACGTATCGAAATATGTACGATACAAATATATCTACAAGGGCAACGATGTGGAACGCTCGAGCCGTGCAAACATTAAGAAGATAAAGGCACATTCGGAAGAAATCAACACCTTGCAAGGCAATAGCATAGCAATAAGGAACAGCGGATACGGAGAACTTGCATGGACAATTGCACTCGTTCACAGGCAAACGCAAGTTTATGCATTGGAAACCGATGTGGACAAGTTCCTGATTGCCTCGCATTGCACCTGCATTCCGGAGAACCTACATTTCGTTAACGACGAAAACGAATTGCCAACCTGTGAACTAACAATTGATAGCCAAACGTTTCTGAAATGAAAAAATGCATTGTCATAGGAAGTGGACTTGGTGGACTATCCACAGGTGTAATTCTAGCGAAAAACGGCTACGATGTAACCATATTCGAGCAAGCCAAGCAGATTGGCGGTTGCTTGCAGTGTTTCTGGCGCACTGGCGTTAAGTTTGAGACTGGTATGCATTTCGTTGGCAGTCTCGACGACGGAGAGGTGCTTTCCAACTATTTCAACTTCCTTGGAATCAAGGACAAGGTTGAAGTTTCGCGGATGGATACGCACTCGTACAATACCATTTCGCTCGATGGTGAGCGCTTTTCCATTGCAAACGGTCACGAGCAGATGATTGAAAGTCTGGCACAACGCTTTCCAAACGAAAAGGATAATCTTCGTCGTTTCTGGCAACTTGTGGATACGGTTGCTCAGGAGTCGCCATACTACGACCTAAGCCGTATCGACAGGAATCCGCATCTCGACTTGCGGTTGTTTACAACAAGCATCAACGAGGTAATCGATGAGGTGATAACTGACCCTACTTTACGCAATGTGCTTGTGGGCGACATGTCGCTTTATGCTGCGCAACGCGACCGCACACCGTTTTCTACATACGCCTTTGTGTCAAACTTCTACAACCGAAGCGCATTTAGGATTGTGGGCGGAAGCGACAACATAGCAAAGGCACTTGCCGAAGTGATAAAGTCGAACGGAGGCAAGATTTATACAGGATGTCGCGTCGTAAGGGCGCATAGCAATAATGGTTCGATAACCAGTGTGGAACTGGAAAACGGAGAATTGGTAGAAGGCGACATATTTATTTCCGATGTGCATCCGATGCAGTTGAGCGGTATGTTTACAGGAAAGGAATTGCGTCCGTCGTTCTATTCGCGTATAGAGTCGATAAAGAATACCCCGTCGGTGTTTTCACTTTTCCTGAAGTTCAAGTCGGGAGTGCCCTATATGAATACCAATTTCTACGGCTATTCGTGCAAGTCGCCGTGGGATATGGAAAACTATGACGATACAACTTGGCCGCGTGGCTATTTGTATATGCACCATTGCCACGAGAAAGAGCAGAAGTATGCTCGCAGTGGCGTCATCTTGGTATATATGCTTGCCGACGAACTTGCCGAATGGTCGCAGACCAAGGTTGGAAACAGAGGCGAATCGTACGAGGTGTTTAAGCGTGCCAAGACAGAAAAACTGCTTGATGCCGTCGAAAGGGATTTTCCCGAGATAAGGTCGCAAATAGAAGAATATTACACGGCAACACCGCTTACTTACCGCGACTACACCTTGTCGCCGGGCGGTTCGATGTACGGTATGGCAAAGGACTTGACTTTGGGCTTGGCAGGGCGCGTGTCGTACAAGACTAAGTTGCCGAATTTCTATTTGGTGGGACAGAACATTAATGCACACGGAATACTTGGCGTACTCGTCGGAACTTTGAACGTTTGTTCGGCTCTGCTTGGCGAAGATGTAGTTAAGAAACAGATGTTGGAGGCAAATAATTCGGTTATTTCAGCAAAGCAAAAGTCAGTGCTGATTATCGGTGGCGGTCTTGGCGGTCTTGTTACCGGTGCCTTGCTTGCCAAGGAGAACTACAAGGTGACAGTTCTGGAGAAGAATGCCATAATAGGTGGCGGTTTGCAGACAATCAGGCGCAAAGGAGTGGATTTTGCAACTGGAATGCATATTTTCGGCGGTTTCAACAAGGATGGCAACCTTTACAAACTATTTGACTACCTTGGCATTGCAGACAAACTGAACCTTATGCCTACCGACGAAAAAGCCTGCGACATTGTTACAATTGCCGACGACAATGCTACATATTATCTTCCCAAAGGCAAGGAAAACCTTGTGAATTACCTTTCAGGAATCTTCCCCGACGAAGCCGAAAACATTAGGCAGTACATCGACAAACTGTTTGAACTTTCGCAGGAGGAAGACCTTTTCTATATTCGCGAAAGGTCGATGGAACCGAATTTTACATCTTTGAGCGAAGATTTCAAAAATCCATATAACCAACTAATTGACAAATACATACACAATCCAAAGTTAAAAAGAGTGCTTTGTTACCTGAAACCGCTTTTCGGTGGCGAGGAAGATACTACTCCGGCATTCTTCAATGCTCTGCTAAGTGTACTGCACATTGGAGGTACATTCCAGTTTGTTGGTAGCGGTCTGCAGATGGTCGATATGCTGAAAAAAATTATAAAGGAGGCTGGTGGTGAAGTAGTTTCAAGCGAGGAAGTTACAAAAATTGAGGTAGAAGACCACGCGGTTACAAGGGTTATCACAAAGAATGGCAATTCTTACATAGCCGACAGTTATATTTCCGATGTCCACCCCGATGTGCTGATGAAAATCATCAGTGGCGACGCATTCCCTGCAGCTTTCCGTAAACGATTGAAACTGATTCCCGAATCGACTTCAAGCTTCAAGGTTTACATTAAGTTCAAGAAAAATGCCTTCCCATTCCTAAACCATGCTAACTATTATTACAACAGTAGCATAGAATATCCGAATGGCATAATGTATGTTACCCCGCCAGTCGAGAACCAAGGCGAATTTGCCGAGACTATGGCAATAATCAGTCTTATGGACTTCGACGAGGTCAAGAGGTGGGAGGATACCCAGACTGGTCATCGTGGCGAGGAATACGAACAGTGGAAAAAGGCGACGACAGAAAAGATTTTCGACGTGATGGAGATAATTTATCCGCATTTCCGTGACTGCGTCGATTTCTCGTTTGCATCGTCACCGCTTACAATACGCGATTTTCTCGGCAACAAGGAAGGCTCGATATATGGATTCCAGAAGGATAGCCGCAATCTGATGCTTTCGCAGATGGCGGTTGCAACCAAGGTAAAGAATTTGTTCCTGACGGGACAGAACGTGAACATTCACGGATTCTGCGGAGTGTCGCTTACTGCAATCGAGACTGCCGAGGCCCTTGTCGGACACAATGTGATAGTAAAAAAAATCAACGAACATTGCAATAATAACAAATAACATATACTTTTGTAATTTAGAAGAAAACGAATCATTTATGGATAAAGTAAAACTGAAACTGATTTACCCGAAATGGAACAAACTGCCCGGACAGACAACCTTCAACCTGCCGCCTCACGGACCGGTGGCATTTGCCGCAACTTTGCCCGAATACGTTGACATTTCGTTTACCGACGAAAACGTTGAGGCAATTGACTTCGACGAGGAATGCGACCTTGTGGCACTATCGATGATGCTTACAACACAAGTAAAGCGCGGATGGGCGATTGCCGACGAATATCACAAGCGCGGCAAAAAGGTCATCGCTGGCGGTATTTCCACTATGCTTCACGCAGAGGAAATGGTAAACCATGTTGACAGCGTATTCCTTGGCGAATCGGAAGGTCGTTCCGAGCAGGTTATTATCGACTGGAAAAACGGCTGCCTGAAAAAGATATACAACTATATGGGCAACCAGCCACCAATCGAATCGGTAGGTCCTTGCCGCCGCGACCTTTACAAGCGCGAACTGTATAACCACAAGGGCGTGCAGATGGTTGACCTGTTCCACGCTTCGCGCGGATGCCGTTTCAGTTGCTATCCATGTGCTGTGTCGTATCTTGGTGGTCGTAAGTTCCGTCCGCGTCCAGTTGATAAGGTTGTGGAAGATATGGCTAGCATCGACAACAACCGCCTGTTTATCGTCGATAACTCGCTGGCGCAGGACAAGCAGTGGGAAATGGAACTTTTCAAGGCTATTGCACCGCTTAAGAAAAAGTGGATAAGCCACACCATCGAGGACGACCCCGAAGTGCTCGACCTTGCAGCAAAGGCCGGTGCGTGGTATGTGTATCAGGCTGTTTACGATACTTCTGAATACATCAAGGAACGCGTAAAGAGATATCACGACTATGGAATCGGTGTTGAAGGTACAATTTTGCTTGGTCTTGATAACCAGACTGTTGACGATTGCAAGCGACTGATTGACTTCCTTGGTGAAATCGACTTGGATTTGGCTGAATTTACTGTTATGACGCCTTTCCCGCACACAAAGGCCTACGACGATTTGTTGCGTCAGGGTCGTATCTTCGATTTCGACTGGAACCACTACAATGCCGGTCAGGTTGTTTTCCAACCTAAGCTTATGACTCCCGAACAGTTGCAGGATGTTTACGAATACGCCTGGAAGAGTTTCTATGCAGCCGAAACCCAGGAATCGAAGATGTTCAGGCTGTTCTGCAATGTTGCGCTTCGCGAGATGGAAGAAGGTACATACCGTCCGCGTAACAGGAAGCTGGCAAACAAGTCGTTTGGCCGCGATGTTGACAGAAACAAGAGAAATGTAAATGTAAGAGCTGAAAATTAATTAACTACGATGAAAGTTTCAAAGGAATATTACGATGAGATTTTCCCTTTCAAGGGCGAATGGGATATGGAATCGTCTTGTGGACTTAAGATTAGGGATGTTGACGGCAAAAAATATGTAATTGTAACCGAACTTTATCAGGACAATCCCGGCACATCGGTAACCTACGCAGGCAGAAAGCTGGCCGACCAGATATGCGAAGCCAAGAATCTGAAACTGGAGGACATAGTCTATCTTGAATGCAACCCGAATACAAACTCAAAGCTTTCGTTTTACGACGAGGAATATTTTCAGGTTGACTTCAATGCCGACAGGCAGAATATGTATCGTCAACTGACGAAAGATGAAATAATGAAAATTTTAGGTAGATAATGCTGAAGAAACTGTCGTTTTTTATCCTTTTGCTTTGGGCTGTCGGAACTATTTCCGCACAGGAGAAGGAAGTTTATTTGTGGCAGGACACTGGCGCAAAGAATTGGAAACAAACGATTTTGACACCATATCTATCTGAAAACAACAACACTGGCACTGCAATAATCGTTTGTCCGGGAGGAAGTTATTTCTGGCTTGATATGGAAACCGAAGGCGATGGCGTTGCAAAATGGTTGCAATCGAATGGAATTTCTGCCTTTGTGTTAAAATACCGTGTTGCAGGTTTTTCTGCATTTTTCTGGAATCACCGTAGCAAAAAACACGGCAACCAGTACCCCGACATGCTCAACGATGCACAGCAAGCAATAAAATGGGTTCGCAATCACGCAAAAGAGTATCATATCGACCCTAACAAGGTTGGCATAATGGGTTTTTCGGCTGGTGGACATTTGTCGATGTCAACAATATGCTACAGCAGCAAGGACGAACGGCCATCGTTTGCAGCACCGATTTATCCAGTTGTCACAATGAACCCGCCGTATGTCCACAAGCGCTCACGCCGAGCATTGCTGAGCGAACGCCGACAAAACGACCAAGTTATGCGCGACTCGCTTTCGCTCGAATTGCATGTGCCTGCCGACTGTCCGCCAGTGTTCTTGGTTAACTGCGTTGACGACCCGATTGTAGAATATCACAACTCAATGCTGCTCGATTCGGCACTGACGGCAAAAAACATCAAGCACAAATACATACAATACCAGACTGGCGGTCACGGATTTGGAGCCAGCGATGAAAAAGGTTCTGACGAGGCAAGAGTTTGGCGAGATGAATTTCTTGCGTGGCTGAAGGAGATAAAAATTACAAAAGAATAATAGCCATGAAGAATTTAGCATTGTCACTTTTATTAGTCGCGCTACCAGTTTTCTTTTATGCTCAATCTGGTTTCAACAAAGTGCTTTATGATTCAATAACTGGTATTTTCGCTAATGTTATTTCAGCGGATTGTACTCCGTTTGTGGCATTTAAGGCTCGCTCCAACCAATATGGCAAATATAATTTTTCGGCAATAGGTATAGATGAAAATGGAGAGCAGGTCTGGGAAAAGGAAAAGTTTGCCACAGATTCGGTTAATAATGCATTTGTTCACTACAAGGTTTTAAAGAAAGGAAGCAAAGGTTATTATTGCTTTGCGAAAACCGACAGGTCGAATGGCGGGACTGGAAAATATTCTTTGCTTGTTATGGATTCCTGCTTTAATACTATATATTTTAAGGATACTTTGGGATATTACGCATACATTGGAGAAATGCTGGAATATACTAACGGGGATTATTATTTTTGCGGGCAGATATATGATATGGTTGGCAATAGTTGTCCAGTGGCTAACTGTGTAAAAACAGACAGTCTCGGTAATGTATTGTGGAACAAACAGATATGCAACCAAAACATATATACGTCCAACCAACGTATATCATTTTCTTCAGACGGATGCATACTATTGGGCGGAGAATATAATTACAGCGACCGCACGGGGAAATGGATGTTAACAAAAATGGACACATCCAGCAATATAATATGGCAGAGGTATTATGGTAGAAGTGGAAATTTTCCAAATTTAGGAGTTACGGGACTCTTAGAACTTCCCGATAGTTGCTATCTTATGAGTGGTGCATATCCTGCACTTTCAATAGACAACGGATACGAATTTTATTATGACGGATGCTTGCGCAAAATTTCTGCTGATGGGGAACAAATCTGGGAGAAACGCTTAAGAACTTATAGCATAAATCTTAACAGCGGAACAACATATTTGGAAAATGATGTGGTTTCCATTATTATTTCGGACGGTTACATATATGTGCTTGGAACTGAAAACAAAGAATACTTGCAGTGGTACAACTCCTACCTGATGAAGATGGATTTAAATGGCAATATACTTTGGAAGCGCATATATTATGGAGAGAATGCCTATAACTGCGAACAACATCTTAAATCGTTTGCCCGCACTCCCGATGGCGGATTCATAATGGGCGGCTACGGATACTATGCAAATATAGGTTATCAACCATCACAACAGCCGTGGATAGTTAAAACCGACAGCCTTGGTGTTGACGGTCTTACAACCACATCACTCCCCGAACTGAATGTGGATATAGATTTCCCCGATACTCTTTATTGTGGAGATACCATTAGTTGTATGTTGCGACTGTCGGGCAAATCTGCTCCGTATAAATTAAGTTTCAGCACAGGACAAACTATCGACAGCATTTTCTATCCGCCAGTATGGATGCCACAGGAGATTGGACTGGGAGAAATAAATATTGGCAGCATACACATTACATACGGGCATTTCACCGAAACGGAGGCTACTATAGTAGGTGGCGAATGGGAACAATGCATTCACAAGCCCATACAGGTTGTAGTCCCCAATCGCATTGGAGTACAGCAAATTACAATTGAGGTTCGCGATTTCTACGGCGAAAGCAAAACAATTACAAAGGAAATAAATGTGGTAGGTGATTGCGTTTCGGGAATAGAAAATATTGCAGAGCAAAGTGTTTCTGTTTATCCGAATCCTGCAAGTGGAAGCATTACAATTGCAGGTGAGAATATTGCAGGGATAGAAATTTGCAATTTGTTAGGAGAGGTGGTGTATGAAATGCTACAATGCAATGGTAATAATGTGATTTCCACGGATGGAATGGGCGCAGGTTCGTATTTTGTAAGGGTTACAATGAATGATGGCAAGGTGGTAACGAAGAAGATTGTGGTGATTAAGGGCTGACAGGCTTGATGGCTCACAGTCTAATAGTCTGTCAGACTGGTCTTCTGCTTGACAATTCGACATCCAGACTGCTCTTCTTTCAGCCTTTTAGCTTTTTCTTCTTTTTGCCCCCTAAACACCGCAGGCATAGAAACAGCATACACTAGCAAAGGAAAAATTGTTGCATTTGAAAAAAAATGTAATTTTGCAGTACTAATTAAATGTAAACGATTATGAGTTACTCGCAAATGGCACAATTGGAATTGATGAACGCAGTGGCCAATATAACTTCACAGGAAGATTTGGACGAGTTGCGGTTGATACTTTCGCATTTCTTTGCAGAGCGTGCGCAGAGGGATATTGACAAGATGTGGGATGAAGGAACATTCGACCAGAAAAAACTTGACGAGTTGCGTGGACAGCATCTTCGTACTCCTTATAATACACTCTGATTGGCAATGAGATACATAGTACTTGACACCAACTGTCTAATTCAGGCTTTGCCTTCAAAAAGTATGTACCATAAGATATGGACTGATTTTCTTGCAGGCAAGTATCGCTTATGTGTAAGCAATGAGATTTTATCCGAATATGAGGAAATACTGGCAATGTACACCACTCCAGAAATAGCGCACAATGTAGTCGAAGCTATTGCCCGACATCCGTTGACGCTGTACCGTGAATCATACTACCACTTTCATTTGCTTGCCGACATTGACAAGGACGATGACAAGTTTGTTGATTGTGCCATTACCGCTGGTGCCGATTACATTGTTACTGAAGACAATCATTTCAACAGCCTTAAACAGATTCCCTTTCCGCAACTTAATGTGCTGACTCTTGACGAGTTTTACGAAATTTGTAACAATTAGACAATCTTCAAGTTTGTAAAGAATCATTTATTTTTGCAAAAATTATTCGTTCGATTATGCAGAAGGACATTGAATATTGTTCGCCCGAAGAAATAAAGGCTTTTCAGGAAAAGAAACTAGCCGAAGCATTGACATACTTGCAAGCAAATTCGCCTTATTACCAGCGGATGTTTAAGAGCTACGGCATCAACATCAACAAGATAAAGCACATCGAAGACCTTGTGAAGATTCCTTTTACAGAAAAGAAGGACCTTCAACTATTCAACGAGGAATTCCTTTGCTGTCCAAAAGAAAAAATCATCGACTACATAACCACATCAGGCACCTTGGGCGACCCCGTGACATTCGGTTGCTCTGAAAAAGACCTCCAACGACTTGCATACAACGAGAAGAAATCCTTTGAATGCGCCAATGTACATCAGGGCAATGTCGTGCAACTTATGACCACACTGGACAAACGCTTCATGGCCGGACTAGCCTATTTTCTCGGACTTCGTGAACTTGGTGCAGGCATCATCCGCGTGGGAAACGGAATACCAGAACTGCAATGGGACACAATCAAGCGCATAAAGCCCGACACAATAATGTGCGTACCATCGTTCATACTCCGCCTAATACAATACGCCGAGGAACACAACATCGACTACAAGAACAGTAGCATCCGAAGAATAATCGGCATAGGCGAAGGTTTGCGCGACCAGAATTTCGAACTCAACCTGTTGGGCAAGAAAATAAAGGAGAAATGGGATGTTCAGCTGTTCGCCACATACTCATCGACAGAGATGGGCGCAACCTTCTCGGAATGCGAATACGGAATGGGCGGGCATGTTCATCCGGAACTTATCATAGTCGAAATTATAGGCGAAGACGGACTGCCAGTTCCCGATGGACAACCAGGCGAGATAGTAGTTACAACATTGGGCGTAGAAGCAATGCCATTGCTTCGCTTCCGCACAGGCGACATTGCAGCAAAAATTGTTGACAAGTGCAAATGCGGACGAAACTCTTACCGCCTCACCCCTCTCGTTGGCCGCATGAACAACATGATTAAACTCAAAGGCACAACCCTATATCCGCCTGCAATTAACGATGTGCTCGACAATACCGATTATGTTGAGAACTATGTCATCGAGGTAAGGCAAAACGAAGCAGGAACCGACGATGTAACAGTAAAGATTGGACTCAAGGAACAGCCAGATTTCGACGTCGTAAAGGAACTGAAAGACAGTTTCCGTTCACGCATCCGTGTAGCCCCGCAAATTGAAATTCTACCTGTAGAGGAAATCCAGAAAATTAATTTCCCTGCCAAGAGCCGCAAACCAATAAAATTTATTGACTTAAGAAAAAAATAACAGTAATAATGTTTGATGATATAAGGCCATATTACCCAGATGAAATTCCTGCCGCAATGCAAAAAATTGCCGACAGCGAAATTATCCCGTCTATAGTAAACTATATAATGCCGGGAACAGATGTCGAACTATTTCGCGACAAACTGAGAAAAATAAAGACGACAGAAGAATTCCAGAATGGTATCATTTCGGAAATCATCGACATAATACTCGCAAAGACAACAACTCAATTCAAATGGTCGGGAATAGAAAACATCAGCAACGACAAGCCATATATATTTATTTCCAACCACCGCGACATTGTTCTGGATGCAATGCTCCTGCAATATCTGTTCATTAAAGAAGGAATAAATACCTGCCAGATAACTTTCGGCAGCAACCTAATGCAACATCCGTTCATCGTTGACTTCGGAAAAGTAAACAAGATGTTCAAGACAGAACGAGGTGGCAACAGGGTTGAATTCTACAACAACCTGACCTATATGTCCAAATACATCAGGCATGTCGTTACCGAAAACAAAGAATCTGTGTGGATAGCACAACGCAACGGACGCACAAAAGATGGACTTGATGTCACCGACCCGGCCATAATAAAGATGTTCTGGTCAAGCCGCAGGGACGACAAGATACTTTCGCTGACAGAAATGAACATTACACCAGTCTCAGTTTCGTACGAGTGGGAACCTTGCGACAAACTGAAAACTTTGGAACTCTACCACACCAAAATCAACGGCGAATACAAAAAAGCACCGGGGGAAGACATAAACAGCATCCTAACAGGCATAAAACAGCCAAAAGGAAAGGTAAATTTCCACATCTGCAAACCTCTAACTGAAAACGACTTACGCAAGATAGACAGTTTAGAAGGAAATTACTTTACAAATATTGCGGAACAAATCGACGAGCAGATAAACTCAAACTACGCAATAAATCCGAACAACTATATTGCACACGACATCCGCAGCGGAGAATCTATATATGCAAGCCACTACACAGACGAGCAAAAAAAGCAATTCGTGGAATACATGAATTGGATTGATGAATACAAAGACTTGGACACTAATCTTTTGCGTGAAATTTTCCTCGGTATTTACGCCAACTGCATAAGGTAAGCAAGAAACATTCAGTCATAATTGCATGCTATTACATTTTGTAATACATTTGCAAAAACTATTTAAACATGACTGTAGAAATTTGCGCCAATTCGGTTCAATCGGCGATAAACGCCGCTAATGGCGGAGCCGACCGCATAGAACTTTGCCAAAACCTCAACGAAGGAGGCACTACCCCATCGTATGCAACAATAAAATATTGCGTCGAAAAACTTCCGCTAAAAACAATGGTGCTTATTCGTCCCCGTCCAGGCGACTTCTACTACAACGATGCCGAATACGAAGCAATAAAGGAAGATGTGCTTATGTGCCAGCAACTTGGCGCTCACGGAGTTGTCGTTGGATTCCTCGACAAAAACCTTGACATCGACACCGAACGCACAGCCGAAATTGTAAAACTAGCCCGCCCAATGGAAGTAACTTTCCACCGTGCATTCGACAGATGCAGAGATTGGCACAAAGCATTGGAACAAATTATAGAATGTGGTTGCGACAGAATCCTGACATCAGGACAATTCAAGACAGCACCCGAAGGAATTGACAACCTTCGCGAAATACAGAAACAGGCGAACGGACGCATTGCAATACTGGCAGGAAGTGGCGTTAATTCGCAGAATGCAGCGGAAATAATCCGTGCAACTGGAGTTTGCGAAGTGCACTCATCGTGCAAGCATACCATTGTAAATCCACAAAAGACAAACATTGAAGATTCGAGCAAATACAACGAAACGGATTTAGAGGAAGTAAAAAGATTAGTTAATGCAGTTTCCCAAATAAAATAACAACATGAAGAAAATCCTAACAATAGCAGCAGTTATCGCCTTATCCCTATGTTCTTGCAAAAAGCAAAACGAACAGCATTTCATTACAGATGAAACATACCGCGCTCAGGTAGAAACCGACTTCGAGGCACGCAAGGAACTTGCCAAAGGTCGCAGCACGGAACTATTTTCGGTTTTCGATGAGAAACTTTCGCTCGAGGAAACCGAAGCCTTAAAATTCCTGTACGCCTACATGCCTTACAGCGACCTTGCCGACTACGACGGCAAGTTTTTCCTTAATCAGGTGAAATACGCATTCAAGGCACGCGACTTTTTCTCGTGGGGAAAAACTGTTCCAGAAGATATTTTCCGCCATTTTGTACTTGTGTATCGTGTCAACAACGAGAATCTTGATACCGCAAGAATGTTCATTTTCAACGAGATAAAAGACCGAATAAAAGATTTGTCAATGTACGATGCCGCCTTGGAAGTAAACCACTGGTGCCACGAAAAGGTATGCTACAGGGCTGCAGATGCGCGAACTTCCGCTCCATTGGCAACAATACGAACCTCGTTCGGCCGCTGTGGCGAAGAATCGACATTCACCGTTACAGCACTGCGAGCCGTAGGCATTCCTGCACGCCAATGCTACACACCGCGCTGGGCACACACCGACGACAACCACGCATGGGTCGAAGTGTGGGTCGATGGCAAATGGTATTTCCTAGGCGCCTGCGAACCCGACGCAAAACTCGACATGGGATGGTTTTCGGCACCTTCAACCCGCTGCATGATGGTACACTCAAACGCTTTCGGCAAGTACAAGGGCAACGAGGAAATAAACTTCAGAGGAGAATTGTTCTCGAAAATCAACATGCTCCCCAACTATACCGATACCAAGAAGATAACCGTTACCGTAGCCGACGAAAACGGAAATCCAGTGGAAAATGCCAAGGTAAAATTCAAACTTTACAACTATGCCGAATATTATCCTATTTCGTCTGGCGAAACCGACAAGGACGGCAAGGCAAGCCTGACCACTGGACTTGGCGACCTGCTCATCTGGGCAAGCAAGGACGGCAAATACGACTATGCAAAGATTGATGTCAGGGAAAATGACGCTATAACATTGAAACTCAACCATACATCGGGCAAAGAATACGAAGAGGACTTCGATATTGTCCCGCCGGCAGGAAAACCTGTGACTACCAATGTCACACACGACGAAGCCGACAAGAACAACAAGCGACTTGCTTTCGAAGATTCGATACGCAACGCCTACCTAAAGACTTTCCCTACCGACGATGACATTGCCAAAATTTCGAACGAAAACCTTACGGCAGAGCAAATCCACGAAATTGTAAAGAAAAGCGAAGGCAACTACAAGGAAATCATTGCCTTTATGGATGCACATGCCGAAAAGAACGAAAATCTTTTCCTATACGACTTTATAAAATCATTGTCAGACAAGGACTTGCGCGACTGCAAAGCAGTAACGCTCAACCAACATATTATGGAATACGACGGCAAATATCCAGTTGAAGTTTTCAAGAAAGGCATTTTGCCTGCACGCATCGAAGTGGAGATGATTCGTCCGTGGAGACAGTTCCTGAACGAAAATCTCAGGAAAATTCTTGGCGCAAATCCCTCCTATTCAGCCATTTTGAAATGGACAAAAGCCAATATCCAGACCGACGCCGAAGGCAATTACTTCAACTGTCCAATTTCGCCACGCGGAGTATTCGAACTTCGCCATGCCGACAATCGCTCTCGCGACATTTTCTTCGTCGCAGCCTGCCGTTCGCTTGATATTCCAGCCTACCTTGACAATGCAACACGCCAGATTTTCGTGTACGACAACAACCATTGGCAGATTGTTGCCATGGAAGATGCAAAACCTGCTGCAAAAACCGGCAAACTGGTCCTGAAATACAATGACATAACAGAACTAAAACCACAATACTGGACTCACTACACGATTGCCAAGTTCGAAGACGGCGACTTTTCAACCTTCGACTACGAAGATGACCCGCGAGTTGCCGAATTCCCTGTAGAACTTGAACTAGAAGAAGGCTACTATATGCTATCGACTGGCAACCGCTATAGTGATGGTGAAGTTTTGTCGCACCTTGTATTTTTCAACTTAAAGCAAGGCGAAACCACAGAGCAAGAACTGACAATCAAGCCATTGGTTCCACGTCAAACCGAAACATACGGAACTATCACCGACGATACCGAAATTAAGATTGATGGCAAGACGGTAAATCTGAAATCAATGGCAAAGGACAAACCACTGGTTCTCTGCTTTATCGACCCGAACCGTGAACCCACCAAGCACACCCTGAAGGAATTTGGTGCAATGCATGAGACCTACGAAAATTGGGGTGGCAACATACTTATGGTTGTTCCGCAGGAAAAACTTACCGAACCATTCTCGGCAGCAAAATGGAACCTTCCAAAGCAAACCATTGTCACCACCGACAGCAACGGTCTTATGGACAAGATTTTACGTGATACAAAGCAGCAGTACAACGACAATCCGCCACTAATATTCATTGTCGATGCGGAAGGCAGACTGACTTTCCGTTCGGAAGGATATAGAATTGGAACAGCGGAATTGATATACAAAAGTTTAAACGACTAATGATTTGCTTGTCGTAGGCCCAGGTTATTGAGCTTCTCGAAGTATCGAAGTACAGCCTACGACAAGCCCCCCAATCCACCAAATTATTCTTTTTTGGTAATTCTATTTTGGTAATTGAAATTCAATAATTATAATTTGTTGATTATCATTATACCCGAAGAAGATTGGCATCTATTTATTGCTCTCTTTCAGGTATTGTGATGGCGATACCCCGTACTTTTTGACAAACTGACGCAAGAATGTGGAATAGGAATTGAAGCCCGACATTGCCGCAAGGTCTTCCATCGAATGCTCGTTCCCGTTGCTCCAGCCGTCAAGCAAATGCTTGGCTGCCTCTACGCGAAAATCGTTTATATACTCATAAAAAGTCTTCTGCTTCTCGCGGTTGATGAAATTGCTCAGGTACTGACGGTTTGTCCCTAGGTGTGTTGCCAACTTCTGTAAAGTCAAGGCGGTATCCAGATAATATTGCTTTTCCCTAATAAGATTATCTATATCAATGGTATTCAATACCTTATAATATCCTTCCGTAGTCTCGTCCGGTAATAGACTGTCTTTTTCAGAGTTAGTCTGGCTTGGTGAAGGCTCATCAACCAGCACCTGCTGCTGTACGATTTTCCGCAGTATAAACAGCACATATACAATGGTAATGAAACACCACAGCGTGTCGAAAAGTAAGTTGCTGTCGGCGGTCGGTACGGAGAACCAGCTTTGGTTCGACAGGCTTTCGCCAGCCCAAAGTAACTGTACCACATACATCAGAACTATAAGAACAACAGCCCAGTTAAGGTTGAGATGCTCGATGTCGCCCACATTGTCGAGCAACATGCGGTTGTACTTCCTTATGGAATACACCAGCCATACTAGTAGTATCGACGAGGCAACAAAAGTGTAAATCTGTACGGCGGGATAGACTAACGGGCTACGGGTGAAAGCATATAAGGCTATGGCAAATATATATGGTATCTCAAATAGTGCAAGTCGCCAAGTGCTGAACCGTTCGGGAAATACCAATGTCACTACGAAAATCATATATCCGCCCACCACTATGTAATCGTAAAGAATCAGCAACATATTTACAAATGCTGCAGTATTTTCGTCACTGATAGTCAACACAATAAAGTTGTTGAAGAAGCCAATGGACAGCATCAGCATTGTAAAGGCAAATGCCCGCTGGAACTGGTGTGAACGGTGATGACGGAGAAGAAATATGCTGCCCGCAACAAGCAGACACATTGTGATGCCTGATGACAAGCAAAGTAGCAATGGATATAACTGAGCAGAATTCATAGTTGCAAAATTGCAAAAATTCCACAACATAAACTTTGGCGCTACGCAGTTTGCTTACTTTTTTACGCAATGCAAGATTTTTTACGATATGCAAGTCGGTTTTTTTATGCAATGAAAGAAAGGTTTTACCAAGTAAGAAAAACAGAGAGCAACCTTCTCTCTACCTTTGTAAACTCAAATAATAAAACATTTTAGCATGATTAAAAATTATTCTTTAGCAACCATATTGCTGCTTATTGGTTTTGCCACAAAAGTGTGGGCTTACGATTTTTCCGCAAAATGCGAAAGCGGACAGACACTTTACTATAACATCTTATCAAATTCGGATAAAACCGTCGAAGTAACGTATCAGATAGAAGGGACTAACGACAACAACTGGACCTATTATGAAGAACCGCTCACAGGACATCTAATAATACCGTCATGTGTAAAATATACTGATGCCAACATTACTTTTTCTGTCACGGGCATAGGCAAGGGTGCTTTTGGCGGATGTAGTGAACTGGCATCTGTAACTATTCCAAATTCAGTGACTAGCATTGGGAAAAATGCCTTCTGGTCTTGCCGAGGACTTACAACACTTACTGTTCCAACTTCGGTTACAAATATTGCTGTGACGGCATTCACGAATGTCAACAATGTTGCATATAACGGTTCTGCAACAGGAAGTCCATGGGGGGCATTTACAGTAAACGGATATGAAGATGGGTATTTGACATTTTCCGATAAATCCAAAAAAGAATTGACTGGGTGCAGTGCATTTGCTACGGAAGTCACAATCCCCGATTCGGTAAAACGCATTGGCGACAAAGCATTTGGAAATTGCAAAAAACTCACATCGGTCACAATCCCCAATTCGGTTAAACATATTGGTGACCGTGCATTTTTTGGATGCCGTAGCCTAAAAGCATTAACAATTCCAAATTCGGTCGAAAGCATGGGTCCTGCATCTTTTGCTAATTGCAGAAACCTTACAGTCGTCAACTTCAATGCCACAAAATGCACAGAAATGGGGAACTTCGACAATCCTGTTTTATTCGGTTGTCCATCGTTAGTCACATTAAATATAGGTAACAATGTAACAATTATTCCTGATAATGCCTTTTACCGTTGCATCGGACTCATATCGGTCACAATACCAAATTCGGTAAAAAGTATTGGTCGCTACGCATTTTCTGAATGTTCTGCACTTGAATCCGTAACAATTCCAAATTCCGTAGTGCTCATTGACGAATATGCGTTTGAACAATGTAGTAAACTGACATCGGTTACACTGCCGAATTCCATTACAAGCATAAGCTGGGGTACATTTTTCGATTGCATCAGCCTTAAATCTATAACAATACCGAATTCTGTCACAAAAATTGGACAGGGAGCATTTGCAAACTGCACCAACCTTACATCGATTATAATTCCAGAATCGGTGACAAGTATCGATGCCGTAGCATTTGCAGCATGCAAGAATCTCATATCGGTGACTATCCCCCAATCATTGACAAATATAGCCGATGGTGCATTTGGCGATTGCGAAAAACTTGACAGCAAAAGTGAGAAAAAAATTGCCAAAATAAACCGATACGCGGTTGGAACATTCGGATTTAAGTTTTAAAACGATAAAAAAAAGATCAAACCAACCTTATAAAAGTACTATAACGATGAATAAAGAACTATCCCTTGCAGTCGCCGCACTGCTGATTTGTTTTGCAACCAAGGCGTGGGCTTACGATTTTTCCGCCGTATGCGAGAGCGGACAGACATTGTACTACAGAATTACATCAAATGCAGTGCCATACACGGTGGAGGTAACTTCGGGCGAAGCACCCAAAGGCGACCTTGCCATCCCTTCCTCGGTTAGCAACAAAGGCCAAAAGTATTCGGTAACAAGCATCGGGGCAAGTGCTTTTTATATGTGCAAAGAACTGAAATCTCTTATCATACCAAATTCGGTTACTAGCATTAGCGACTCCGCATTTTATAGGTGCGAGGGACTTACCTCTGTTAAAATTCCAAAATCAGTAAAAAGCGTCGGGAAAGGTGCTTTTGGGTACTGTGACAACTTTACCGACATTATATTTGAAAGTGATATTACCTTATCCGATGCAGACTTATACTTTGTAAAAAAAGGAATCAAATACAGCGTGCAGGATAAAAAATCGGTTAAAATTATGCCTACCAAAGCGGTTCGTATTGATACATTCTATGAAATAGACCCTAACGATGAAGATAATTATATTGAATTACAAGAAGAATATGAAGTTCTTTTGTGTCCGGAAGATTCGATAGTAATAATCCACGAGACAATAACGGCAGGTAATACATTTACTGTAACTAGCATTGGTGATTGGGCGTTTTCTGGTTGCGAAAATCTTACATCAATTACTATCCCAAATTCAGTAACAAGTATAGGTGAAGGTGCGTTTAACTATTGTGGATTGACATATATTACAATACCGAAATCTGTGACAAGTATCGGAAATAAAACTTTTGCAGAATGCTACAATCTTAAATCAGTCAACATCCCTAATTCGGTAAATAGCATTAAAGATTCCGCATTTTGGGGATGCGTCGAACTCAAATCAATTACTATTCCTCAATCTGTTAAAAGTATTGGCACTAATGCATTCTTTTGGTGTGACAGCATTACTAATATTACAATTGAAAGCGATGCGGATTTATCTGATGCAGACTTGCATGTCATAAAAGACGGAATAAAATACGCTGTGGTGGATAAAGAATCTGTAAAAGTGACACCCGACTTGAAATATGTTGATTACAAAATTGCAAATCCATATGGTGGTTATTCTAAAGAATTTAGACTTGAGAATACCTGTCCTAAAGGTGAAACAATAATAATACAAGAAACAATAACGGCAGGTCATACATTTACCGTTACAAGCATTGCCGATTCTGCATTCCAAGGTTGCAGTTATATAGAATCAGTTACTATTCCCAATACGGTAACAAGCATTGGAGAAAAAGCATTTTCTAATTGTGAGCGTCTTGCTTCAATTACAATTCCTAATTCTGTAACAAAAATTGGCAATGATGCCTTTAGTAATATTTATAATGTTGCATATAATGGCACAGCAACAGGAAGTCCGTGGGGAGCATTGGTAGTAAATGGATATACAGAAGGCTATGTTTTATATTCAGACAAAACAAAAACACACCTGATAAAATGCAGTACTTTGGCGAAAGAGGTAACAATTCCAAATTCAGTCACGAACATTGGCGAGTATGCATTTTATGGATGCACCGGACTGACATCTCTAATAATCACCAACTCGGTGAAGAGTATTGGTAACTATGCATTTGGTAGTTGCAGAGGACTGACATCGGTTACAATAGGCAATTCAGTTACAAGCATTGGCAATTCTGTATTTTCTAATTGCAGCAAACTGACATCGGTTACAATTCCCAATTCAGTAACTAGTATTGGAGAGTCTGCATTTATAGAATGCAGCAGTCTTTCAACAATTACGATACCTAACTCTGTAACTAGCATTGGCGAGTATGCATTTGCTGGGTGCGGTGAACTGACATCAATAACAATTCCCAGTTCCGTTACAAGCATTGGGAAATATGCATTTTATTATTGTAGCGGACTGACATCGATTACAATTCCAAACTCAGTTACAAACATTGGTGACGGGGCGTTTGCCGAATGCGAAAAACTTGACAGCAAGACCATAGAAAAAATCATGAAGATAAATCCGAATGCATTTAAATCGGAATGATTGTAAAAAATAGAAAGATGAACAGACTATTTTCAAACAACTTTATAAAAACACTATAACGATGAACAAAAAACTATTCCTTGCAGTCGCCGCACTGTTGATTTGTTTTGCCACCAAGGCGTGGGCTTACGATTTTTCCGCAAAATGCGAAAGCGGACAGACTCTTTACTACAACATTACATCTGATTGGGACGGTGTGTATACCGTCGAGGTAACAAGTGAGATGGAAGTGAACGATGAAATGGTCTATTATTCTGCGCCACCAGAGGGAAATCTTGTCATCCCCGAACGGGTTACTTATGATAATACGGTTTTTTCGGTGACAGGCATAGGCGGATTGGCTTTTCCGCTTTGCAAAGGCTTGACATCGGTAACCATACCCAATTCTGTTACGAGCATCGGCACTGGGGCATTCATCGGTTGCAGCGGCTTGACATCCTTGGTCATCCCAAGTTCGGTGGTACATATTGGTGATATGGCTTTTTCGTATTGCGACGAATTGAAATCGGTAAACATACCACATTCGGTAACATACATCGGCGAAAAAGCATTTTCAGAGTGCGACAGTTTGACAAGCATCACATTAAAAAGCGCCATCCAAGTATATGATGCGAAACTGCGATTCGTAAAGGACGGAATAAAATATGCAGTGCTTGACAAGAACACGGTTGAAATTATACCCAATGTACAAAGCAGAGAAGAAATGGTTGTTGACCCCAATTCTGACCCCGACAACCCAGAATATTACACACAAGAAGTTACCTACAACAAATGCTCCGACATGTCGGCGCTAATAATTCCAGAAAAAGTAACAGCAGGCAATACATTCACAGTTACGGGCATCGCAGATTTGTCATTTTTGGGATGCAGCGATATCACATCTATCACCATCCCCGCATCGGTAACGAACATCGGCAGATACGCCTTTGATGAATGTGAAAACTTGACATCAGTTACCATACCCAATTCGGTTACAAGCATTGGCGACAGTGCTTTCTACGGTTGCCACAATTTGACTTCGATAACCTTACCAAATTCGATTACGCATATTGGTGCTGGCACTTTTTTTAATTGTCAAAACTTGACATCTGTGAATATTCCCAGCTCGGTAACAAGCATAGGCAATGCCGCCTTCTGCGGTTGTAGCAGCCTGACCTCAATAACTATCCCCAATTCGGTGGAGTACCTCGGAGGTTCTGTTTTCTTCGGTTGTAGCAGTTTGACATCTATCGCAATCCCCAAATCGGTAGAGTATATAGGCGGTGTCGCCTTTATGGGGTGCACAGGGCTTAACACGATAACGGTTGATTCTGGTAATCCTACATACGACTCGCGCAACAACTGCAATGCGATAGTTGAGACAGCATCGAATACCATTGTTGCCGGTTGCAAGAATACGGTTATCCCAAGTTCGATTACGAGTATCGGCAGTTTTGCCTTTGCTATTGCTGGTCCCGACATGACCACGATAACCATTCCAAGTTCGGTAAAGGAGATCGGTTATTGTGCATTTTTCGCTTGTTCCAACTTGTCTGTTGAAATTCCAAGTTCTGTTAAAAACATTGGTGACGGGGCGTTTGCCGAATGCAAGAACCTTGGCAGCAAGACCGAGAAAAAAATCTCGAAGATAAATCCTAACGCTTTGAAAATGGAGTAATTTCATAAAATAGAAAGATGAACAGATTATTCTCACTTTTATTTTTGTTCCTGCCTCTACTGTCAATTTCGCAGCAGTCGGCAGATGTAAAGCAGAGCGCCAAACGCCTGAAAGCCCTGCAACGATTGAGCACACAATACAACATACAAAGTATAATCGGCCCCGATGTTGTGGAGTTCGAGAAAGACGACCATTATGGCTTGGTAAGTCTCGACGGCAAGGTAATCTTACCTGCAAAATACTACATGATATGGAAAACATACGGCAGCAATCTTCTGATGTTGTGGTCGGAGGAAGGTTTGGCCGGCTTTGCCGACCATAGCGGACACATTGTGATTCCTGTGGAATACGAAATCGGTGAGTTCATTGGCAACGAACAAACCATAACTTTCTCTAACGGAATGCATTGCGTAGCACGTAATGAAAAATATGGTGTCATCGATACCACAGGACATTTGGTCGTGCCGCTGAAATACAACGAACCCGTATCTGTCGATGTGAAAAATTCTCTTTTGTATGCTTCTGGCTATAATGAAGGCACAGACGACTGGTATTACATAGTTATGAATCTTGACGGCGATACTCTTATGACAACGGACGACATCCACTATCCAAATGCCGAAGGCATAATGGCTGTCAGAAAGGGTGAAGTATGGAATCTCTACGATACGAAAAAGCGTGAGTTCATCAAGGGCGACTACGATGATGTAACAATGCGTGATGGTGGTTTTATTTCGGTACAGAGCAATGGACAATGGTCGTTATACGATACAAAAAAGCGCGAGTACGTCTTGAAGGGCTACGAAGAATATATAATAGTCCATAATGACGGCCTGTTCTCGGTGAAGGAAAATGGTCATTGGTCGCTGATAGACGCTACTGGACAAAAGGTCTATTCAGATATTACCAAGTATATTGACGACACAGTTCTGTTCTATCCAGGTGCTTCGGGACTTATTTGGGGGTGGCGTGGCGATGCTTTCGGTGCAGTTGATACGCAAGGTCGTACTATTATACCATTCAAGGAAAGGCATGAATTGTTTGACGAAAGCATACCTGATCGAATAGTGATGTTGGATGATTTCATGATAGAGATATATGACATCAAAGGCACTCCGCTTGGCAACTACGAAAGTTCAATTTATCTCTGGCAGGATTACTATAATATGGAAAGATTACCTGTCAATGTTGATGGGAAGGTTGCTTTGTTGGACATAAAGGAGTGC
Source organism: Bacteroidales bacterium (assembly GCA_017651185.1). GTDB lineage: Bacteria > Bacteroidota > Bacteroidia > Bacteroidales > ML635J-15 > Bact-19. The sequence continues at coordinate 109,228 of JAGCDJ010000022.1, forward strand.
AAATTGCTGCCATTCCGCTACAAGGAAGCATATTATGTTGACGATGACCATTTCTGTGTAACATTCGACGACGACACAAAGGCCCTTATAGACAACCAAGGCAACATCATCCTCAAAGCCCCATGCGAGTGGATTGGATATATCGGTGAAGGGGTTTACGAATTTACAGTGAAATCAAAGTCCGACCCGGAAAAGGAGGTTTCTTATTACGCCGACAAATATGGTAACAATACTTATAAGGGGAAATAAATGGATAATGGACAATGAATAATTGTGGTGTCGTTGCACGCAACGACCCTACAATTATCAAACAAATTCAAACAACATAGAAACTTAGAAACAATTAGAAACGGCGTCAGCCACATAAACTTAGAAACTTTTAAACTTAAAATATCATGAAATACTTTATTAAATGTTGGAAACATTTTGCCGACTTTAAAGGCAGAGCAAGAAGAAAGGAATATTGGATGTTCCTGTTGTTCAATTACATCATATCATTTGCGCTAGGAATGGTGTACTATGTTGGTTTAATTTTGCAATTGACAAATAGCGCAGATGCAGAATACTATTCAGGTGGCAGTTCTTCCATGCTATGGACTGGCGGCGGTCTGGTATTTGTATTTTTCTGCATTATGGTGATTTACTGCTGGATGTCACTAATACCAACTCTAGCGGTAATTGTCCGCCGTTTGCACGACATCGGCAGGAAAGGCACCTGGCTTTGGCTGCTAGTATTCCTAATATTATTTTACGGCATATTGCTGTCCAATGTATTTTCGGTTACAGTTGTGGTTGTGGTAGGAATTCTGATAACCATTCTCAGTATGGGAATTTCAGTTCTCATGATTGTTCTTGGCTGCATCGACGGACATAAGGGCGAAAACCAGTACGGACCCAACCCAAAGGAATTGGAAGAGGCGGAAAACAAATGACGATATTTGCGGAGTGAAATTATGTAAAGATAAAATGTATTCAGTCTGAATAACTTTATGCAAACGCCTAATACTCAAATACTGCGCAATGTCATAATGGCTGGCATCCTCATTGTTGCCGGCAGTATTGTGTATTTGTTTTTCCGCCCCAATATCATTCTGTTCAACAAATTGGGTGTGACAAATTTCTTGTCAGGCATACAAATAGAGGTTAATGTCTCGCAAAATTTCTTTGTTTACTTTCTTATGTATTGCCTGTCCGATGTATTATGGTATGTTGCCTTGCTCATATTGGCTTCTACCTTTTATGTCAAGGAAGTGCTGGTTAGCAAAATCCTGTTCGCGACAATGGTACTTATGCCGTTCGTTCTTGAACTTTTGCAGTTTGCACGGCTTCTCCCCGGCACTTTCGACTGGTATGACATTGTATTTTATTGTATAACACTTATAATTTTTGTTTTATTATGGATAAGAAAACCAAATTGTTTATTATTGCACAGGTAGTTATAATCGCCCTGTTCGCATTTTTGGCCATAGGTTGCTTTGGCAGTTCGTACACTACTGACTCATATTATGACAGCTATGAGAGCAAGGATTACATGCATGATGTGAGAGAAGAAGAAGAGAGAGCCAGAAAGGAGGAAGAAGCGAGAGAAAGAAAAGAAAAGGAAAGACGAGATGAACAAAAGCGATTGGAAAATTATAGTAAAGGAAAGGGATACCAGAATTACTGGTAGAAGATTGCTCGCTTTGTTCGTCTGGATTTGCAACCTTTAGTTCACTGCCCTAGCAGTAATCCTAAACACATTGTTTTCAAGCAATAACATCAAACAGATGAACACAAAAACTATTTTCGCAATATTATTCATGTTCCTATCGTGCGGAACTATTTTCGCACAGACAGATAAAAAAGCAATTTTCCACAAGGCCGATTCGCTAAACGACCTCGGCGATGCCTATACAGACAAAAATAAC
>JAGCDJ010000023.1 GCA_017651185.1 Bacteroidales bacterium
AATGTGCAGGGACGAGGCACAAAGATAGGCGAGCCCCGCCGTGGCACTCACACCTGGCCGGAAATGAATTCAGCCATTATGACCGTTGTCCCCGACGAGAAAGTTCCCGAACTTCTCGAAACAGTCAAGAAACTCGACAACAGAAACCGTGAAGTCGGTGTCAAAGCATTTGTTTGGAACATCGAACAGATGATATAAAAGGAAAACAGAATGTAAAGAAATAGCGGAGGCAAAAACCTCCGCTATTTTTTACACAAACCTTCTATCGCAATATAAAACCCCGAGAATGCATTCCCAGGGTTTTCTGTATGAATTTATCCTTGGATTATTCCAAGCTAGCAATCTGCTCCTTCAGAATCTTAATCTTTGTTTCGGAATCGCTCTGTTTCTTGCGTTCCTTTTCGATTACTGCAGCAGGTGCGTGGTTTACAAAGTTCTCGTTCGACAACTTTTTCATAACCGATTCAAGGAAACTTTCAGTATAAGCGAGTTCTTCGCGCAACTTCTTAAGTTCTTCGTCCTTGTTGATAAGGTTACCAACTGGTATGAAATATTCGTTCTTATTGACGATAAAACCAGCAGCCATCGGAAGTTTTTCAGCAACAGTGTCAATCTTTTCCATGTTGCAGAGCTTCATTATAACGCAGTCGAGGTTGTCGTAGTACTTTTCGTGCTTGATAACAGACATTGCGAGTTTTTCCTTCTGCGGAATGTTCTTTTCCTTTCTTACGGTACGGATATTTGCAACAACTTCCTTGGTCTTTTCAATACCAGCGAGCAAGTCTGAATCAACAGGCATAGCCTTTGGCATAGCGGCTACAACAATGCTCTCCCCTTCTTTGCGATCCTGCAACGACTGCCAGATTTCTTCGGTAATGAAAGGCATGAACGGGTGCAACAATAAAACCAACTTCTCGAAGAAACCGAGAGTTGAATCGTAAGTTGCACGGTCAATTGGCTGTCCATAAGCAGGTTTTATCAATTCGAGATACCATGCCGAGAATTCGTCCCAGAACAATTTGTAAACCCTCATCAAGGCCTCTGAAATACGGTACTTCGAGAAATCCTCGTTGAGTTCATTTATTGTTTCGCTCAGTTTCGAGTTGAACCAGTCGACAGCAACCTTTGCTTCAGCAGGTTGCTCAATGTCAGCAACATTCCAACCCTTTACAAGACGTAATGCGTTCCATATCTTGTTGTTGAAGTTACGACCCTGTTCGCACAATGCCTCATCGAAAAGAATGTCGTTTCCGGCAGGAGCCGAAAGCATCATACCCATACGAACACCATCGGTGCCGTACTTGTCCATCAACTCAATCGGGTCGGGCGAATTACCGAGAGACTTCGACATCTTACGACCGATCTTGTCGCGGACAATACCTGTAAAATATACGTTCTTGAACGGCATCTGTCCCTTGTATTCGTAACCTGCCATTATCATACGGGCTACCCAGAAGAAAATGATGTCGGGAGCGGTTACGAGGTCCGATGTCGGGTAGTAATATTTGATTTCCTCGTTGTCGGGGTTGTTAATACCATCGAAAAGCGAGATAGGCCACAACCACGATGAGAACCATGTGTCCAAGCAGTCAGAATCCTGACGCAAATCGTTCATTGTAAGATTGTTGTCACCAGTCTTTGCTTTTGCCTTTTCTAGTGCTAATTCTGGAGTTTCTGCAACAACGTATCCGCCCTTTGGCAGGAAGTATGCCGGAATCTGATGTCCCCACCACAACTGACGGCTGATGCACCAATCCTTCAGGTTTTCCATCCAATGACGGTATGTATTTTTGTATTTTGCAGGGTAGAACTTTATGTCGTCGTTCATAACGGCTTCGAGTGCGGGCTTTGCAAGGTCCTGCATCTTGAGAAACCACTGCATCGAAAGTTTTGGTTCGATGGCTACGTTTGTGCGTTCCGAGTAGCCAACCTTGTTGGTATAGTTCTCAACCTTTTCGAGAAGTCCGGCATTCTGCAAGTCGATTTCAATCTGCTTGCGCACTGCAAAACGGTCCATACCTATATATAACCCTGCTGCCTCGCTCAAAGTTCCGTCATCGTTGAATATGTCGATGCTTTCGAGGTTGTACTTTTCGCCAAGCATGTAGTCGTTGACATCGTGAGCAGGCGTAACCTTCAAACAACCAGTACCAAACTCTATGTCAACATATTCGTCCTCGATTACAGGAATTACGCGGTTTACGAGCGGAACTATCACCTTTTTGCCTTTCAAGTGGGTGTTCTTCGGGTCGTTTGGATTGATACACATTGCGGTATCACCCATGATAGTTTCTGGACGGGTTGTTGCCACGATAGCGTAGCCGTCTTCACCTTCAATCTTGTATCTCAGGTAATAAAGTTTTCCGTTCTGCTCCTTGTAAACAACTTCCTCGTCCGACAGAGCTGTCTTTGCCTGCGGATCCCAGTTTACCATACGTACGCCACGGTAAATCAAGCCTTTTTCGTACAAATCGCAGAAAACCTTGATTACACTCTTCGAACGCTTTTCGTCCATTGTGAAAGCAGTACGTTCCCAGTCGCACGAAGCACCGAGTTTGCGCAACTGTTGAAGGATGATACCACCATGTTCGTGTGTCCAGTCCCAAGCGTGTTTCAAGAATTCTTCACGGCTAAGGTCGGTTTTCTTGATGCCTTGCTGGGCAAGTTTGTTGACAACCTTTGCCTCGGTTGCAATCGAAGCATGGTCTGTTCCTGGAACCCATATTGCATTCTTGCCGGTCATTCTGGCGCGGCGCACAAGAATATCCTGAATTGTATTGTTAAGCATGTGACCCATGTGCAAAATTCCAGTGACATTTGGCGGAGGAATCACAACAACGTAAGGTTCGCGGTTATCGGGTTCCGAATGGAAGAACTTATGTTCTGTCCAGTAGTCGTACCATTTCTTCTCTATCTCCTGCGGTTCGTATTTGGCAGATAATTCCATATTGAATGTTTTTATTTAAATCGTTTAAAAAAGTTCGCAAAGTTACAATATTATTTACGATTGACGAAGTACGATTGACGATTTTTGATTTGGATAATGGGCAACGAACAATGAACAAAAAGGCGAACAGGCTGAAAACTTATCTGCAAGACGTAGTTTCTGCCGATATTATTGAAGCTAATTCGATGTCGGGTTACCCGAACACGAACAACGGTATGTTCAGCATCGACTTCAGTAACATTGAGGGTGATGCAACCTATCAGCTCATAAATGTTCGTGGCGCAGTTGTTGAAACTCGCGACATCACCGTTATGGATGGTGAAACCATGAACTTCAACTACAATCTCCGTGCTGGTGCTTACTTTGTAAGAATCATTAGCGCCGACAAGGTTTACATTGAGCAGATTGTTATTGAATAGTCAGCACATCTGAACAATATGCAAAGGTCGTCCATTCGGACGGTCTTTGTTTGTATATAGGACAACGAAGATTGTAGGATATATGTGCTTGGTTTTTTCTTTCCCTGCTGCCTATATTTCCCAAATTATCTGATATTGTGTCACTTGCCAGCATTAACCTTTTTTAACAAATCCCGAAGTGTGCAAATAAAAAAAAACGACTACCTTTGCATTCCGCCTAAAAAAGCGTATTTTGGGCGCATGTAGTTGAATATAAATAATTTAATGTTTTAAAGCCGAAGGCTCCGATGGCATATAACAGGAGTTTGTAACAATGAAAAAAGTATTATTTAATGTGCTTCTACTGCTAATGATGGCAATAGGAGCTGTCGCACAGGAAACCACTTTGACGGTTTGCGATGGGACGACAACAAACAGTTATGTGCCATTTAATGGTTTATATGCCGACTATGGCACACGTAGCCAGTTTGTTTTACCTTCTGAAGAACTTTCTGATATGGAGGGTGGAAGCATTAGCCAACTTACTTTCTATTGTTCTCAAGTTTCTCTAACTTTCGACCAAGAAGTTACTGTGTATCTGAAAGAAGTGGACTATACTACTTTTGCATCAGCAACCTTGGAAGATTGGGATAATATGACAACCGTTTACGCTGGCACTATTGGTGTAAGTGATAATCATCAAATGGAAATTTCCTTTAGTACGCCTTATACATATTCAGGTGGAAATCTTATGATTGGATTTCAAGTTACTGCATGGGGAAGTTCTTGTCCAAGTTCATCTTGGTATGGCGTAAACCAATCATCAGGTAACTATACTGCAGTATATAATAATGCAAATAGTAGTCACGTATGGTCAAGTACTATTAGTCGTCAAAATTTCCTTCCTAAGACCACTTTTACCTACACACCTGGAGCAGCACCTTCTTGTACTAAGGTTAATAACCTTGCAGCGAACAATCTTACTTCGTCATCTGCTGACATAACATGGGAAGCTGGTGGAACTGAAACTGCCTGGGTACTCAAGTATGGAACTACAGGTTTTGACGTAGAAACAGAAGGTACCCCAGAAGATATTTCTACAAATCCTGCATTCCAAATCACAGGTCTTTCTGCAAATACTTCATACGATGCTTATGTGAAGGCAGTTTGTGGTGTTGGTGACGAAAGCGCATGGAAGAAGGTAACATTTAGAACAGAATGTGGCATAGAAAATGTACCATATACTGAAAATTTTGAAAGTTTTGGTGCAGGTACAGTTCCGTCTTGCTGGGACAATTCAGCATCGACAACATCTACGATTGGTAGCAGTCCATCATATGTTTGGGGTGTATATAGCTACAATGATAATAAAATGCTCCGTATGTACAACTACTATGTAAATAGCGGTACGGCGCTTATTAATACACCATCCATTAGCATACCAGCAGATGGTGTGTATCAACTCGTATTTGAATATTCTCACACCGCATCATGTGGAGCATTTGATGTGAAAATTTCAGAAGATGGAGGTTCTTCGTTTGTGGTTTTAGGCTCATACGCTAAAGTTGGGACCTCAACTTCTTATAGTGATCCAGGTACTTTTACCGAAGTAGAACCAATCTCCTTGGCAGCTTATGCAGGCAAGACTGTAATGCTGCAATTCTTTGCTAACGCAGACTATAGTAGTGGTGCAATCTTTGTTGACAATATAAGCATTGCTTTGGCTCCTTCTTGTATGAAACCTACCGCATTGTCTTCTTCAAATGTTACCGCAAGAACGGCTGATTTGTCATGGACAGCAGGTGGAGATGAAACAGCATGGCAGATTTGCTTGAACGATAACGAATCCAATCCTATAGACGCAACAAATCCATTCACACTTACAGGTCTTGAACCGACAACAACTTATAATGTAAAGGTTCGTGCAAATTGCGGTGGAAGTGATGGCGATAGCGAGTGGACTAACAACATATCATTTACGACAACTGTTTCATGCCCTGCTCCAATAAATCTTGCTGTTTCGGGTCTTACACCCACTTCTGCAACTATTGAATGGGAAGCTGGTGCTTTTGAAACTGAATGGAACTTGAAGTACAAGGCAGATGGCGATGGTGACTGGACAGTAGAAAATGATGTAACAAGTCCATATACGATTACAGGACTTACTGCTGAAACCGACTATGAAGTTCAGCTTCAGGCAGTTTGTGCTTTGGACGACTTGAGCGATTGGTCTTCATCTGTTGATGTTTATACCGGTTATTGCCAGCCTGCACCTACATCAAGGGATGGAAACGGTATTACAGGCGTTTCTTTTGGTAGCGGTGACGATATAGTAAGCAATTCTAATTCAAATGGTTTGCCAGCTGCATCACCATACTATGGTGATTATACAAATCTTGTAGGCGCTGTACAGGCAGGTGTTGAAGCAACTGTTAGCATTACATACGCAACAGGTTGGACTTATGGTACTATCATTTGGATAGACCTGAACAACAATCTTATTTTCGAAGGAAATGAAGTTGTATATGTTGGAGAATGTGCATCATCTAATCCTACAACATTAGCCGCAACATTCACATTGCCAATTTCAATTCCAGCTGGCGACTACCGTATGCGTATTGCTGCAGCTGATTCATATTACGATAGTTATATTGCATCAATTGCTGCTGCAGCGAATGCAAATCCTTGCCCATCGACTACTTATACTGTAGTTAACGATTATACTATAAGAGTTTTAGCAGCTCCTACCTGTTTCCCACCAACTGCATTGACTGCTTCTAGCATTGGTGCAACAACAGCAACATTGACTTGGACAGCGGGTAATGGCGAAACTGCATGGCAGGTTTGTATCAATGGTGACGAAGGCAATCTTATAGATGTAGATGCACCTACATACACAATGGAAAATCTCATTGCAGCTACTGATTATACCGTTAAAGTTCGTTCAAATTGCGGAAGTGATGGCGTTAGCGCATGGTCAAGTGAATATGAATTTACAACTGAAATATGTGATGCAATTGATATGTGCCAAATACGTTTTGACCTTACCGATAGCTATGGTGATAGTTGGAATGGCAATGCAATTAAAGTTACAGATGTTGCTACTGGTATTGTTCTAGGTACGTTCGCTAATGAGAATTTAAACGGGACTTCTGGTTCTGGTGAGAATGAATTAAATACACTGTATCTGGCAGTTTGCAATGGTAGTGAACTTCAATTCTCTTGGGTTTCAGGTAGTTATGCTAGTGAAGCTTCTTATGTTGTTTATGATGCTTTGGGTACCGAAATTTTCTCGGGTTCTGGTGCATTGACAACTACCACTCACACTGTAACCTGCCCGAGTTGTTATATGCCTACAGCATTAACCGCTTCGTCTGTCGGTGCATCTACTGCAACGTTGACATGGACTGCTGGTCGTTCGGAAGAAAACTGGATATTGCAGTATGGTACGGACGATACTTTCGCTGAAAATACAGAAGTTGAAATTAGTACAACACCAACAGCAAATCTTACAGGTCTTGATGCTACAACTACTTATTATGTACGTATAAAGTCTGATTGCGGTAGTGATGGCGAAAGTGTATGGACAAGTGTATATGAATTTACAACATCAATGTGCGAAGTTGAAGACCAGTGCCTAATCACTTACTATCTTGAAGACAGTTATGATGATGGTTGGGAGGGTTCTGTTATCAATGTTGTTGATGTTGCTACTAGCGACATTCTCGCGACATGGACAGTCACGGAATCATCGGCATCAGGAACTCTTTCGGTTTGCAATGGTAGAGAGATCTCTTTCGAATGGGTTAATGGTGGCGGCAGCTGGGATTCTGATGCTTCGTATGTTGTAACCGATTTGAACGGTACTGTAATCTTTGAAGGTTCTGGTGCTATGGATGACGATGTAACCTATACAGTTGACTGTACAATTAAGCACACTATCACAGCATCTACCGCTGATCTAAACGGAACAATTACACCTGATGGTGAAAATCTGGTTGTTGATGGCGAAAACTTGTCGTTTACAATCGTTCCTGCAGACGATTGCTACTATATTGCAAGCGTATTGGTTGACGGCGTTGAGGCAATCACCGACGTTGTTGATGGCGTTTACACATTCGAAAATGTAACAGCAAACCACACAATCGCAGCAACATTCGCAGTGGATACTTATAATATTACAACATCAGTAGAAGGTAATGGTACAATTACCGAAACCAGCACAGTAAATTGCGGTGATGACAAGCAAATCACAATTACTCCTGCTAACGACTGCTACAGAATTGCAAGCGTAATGGTTGACGGCGTTGAGGCAATCACCGACGTTGTTGACGGCGTTTACACA
>JAGCDJ010000024.1 GCA_017651185.1 Bacteroidales bacterium
ACCACCATTTTCGCCTGTGAACATAATTGTTACACCTGGTTCAATGGTAAGCAGAGCGTTGCCTTCAATGTTAATCCAGCCTTCAACGATGTAGTCAACTTCGAGACCAAGGTCTGGCCAAGTAGTGTTTTCGCTAATGTTTCCGCTGAAATTTACAGCAGTTCCGCTTCCGCCTTGTCCGCCACCACCAGGAGTATTAGAGAAGATTGCCTGATAGGTTTTGTCTCCAGTTACTGTGATTGTACGTGGGTTGTCGGTATTTTCATCGTCCCACTTAATAAAATAATAGCCTGCAGCTGGGATTGCCGAAATCTGTATTGACGAGTTGGCAATGTATGTGCCGCTTCCTGTTGCAGTTCCCCAATCGTTGTTGTTTGAGGTCACTGTGATAGTGTATTCTTTTACACATGAATTCATAGCAAGTATTCCTAAAAGGAATGTCGTTGCGATAATTAATAATCGTTTCATACTATATAAGATTTTTAAAATTAGACATTTATATATTTCAACTTTATCGAAACAAAGATCTTGCCGAATGAAGTGTTTTACAACCCCCCATTTGGGGGATTTTTTTGAGGTGTTTTTATTTAATTTTTATAATTTTGCGTCGTTGGTAATGATGAAGTTTGTTTCCCATATTATTGTATTGCTCTGGCTGTCGTGCATTTGTATAGCCGGATATGGTCAGTATTCCGATCATCGTAATAGGAATGTGGATTCGTTGGAGATGCTGTTGAATGGCACCAATCCGCCCGAAGACGAAGAACTTATGCGCGCATACATCAATCTAATGTGGGGCTATCTGAATACCGACGGAGAAAAGTCGCAGGAATATGCCTTAAAGTCGCTGGATTTGTCGTACGAATTAAATGCTCTCAACGCTCGTTCCGATGCTTTGCGTGTACTAGGGCTCATCGCCTACGGCAACGACGATTATGATGTTGCAATCGAATACTACAATCGTGCCTTGGAGGTCAGCGACTCGATGAAGAACGACGGCCGCTACAGCGAATCCGACATCGACGACAACCTGAGCGTTATATATGGTTCCATTGCCAACGTATATAATATGCAGGACAAGGTTCATCTTGCAATACATTATTATCAGAAGGCTCTTCCCATTTTCGAAAAGTACGGCTGGTTGGAATCTACAGCTATACTTTATTATAATATAGGTGAACTGTACAATAGCATGGGCAATTCGGACGAAGCCCGTAGCAACTATCTTATGGCTGTAGATGCTGCACAGAAGTCTGGCGATTCTTTGCTTGTCGCCATGTCTCACAAGGGTTTGGTGGCGATATATAATGATGCTGGCGATATGGCAAAGGCCGAAGAGGCTGCAAATGTTAGCTATGAATATTACCGCAATCATATAGAGGAGGAAAAAGGCGACTACATTGTGACTATCCTTGCGTTTGCGAGATTGCAGATGAATCATTACAAGGACTTGGACCGTGCCGAGGGATACATTTCGGAAGCATTGTCGCTGCTTGATGATGAGACAAGTTGGGAGACAAGAAGCAATGTCTATACCGCCTGCTGCGAACTGGCAATGGCGCGTCAGCAGTGGAAAAAAGCAGAGGAATATGCCCTTATGTCGCTCGAAGATGAATATGAAACTTATGATGATATTGGCATATACGTTTATCTGGCTCAGATATACGCCGAACTGGGAAATAATGAAGGCGTGAAGGAATACTCTGAAAAGATTTTCAGAGGAATGGCGCAGTTTGCCAATTCAAGCTATCAGTCGGGGCTTTCGCAGATGGAAGTGCTTTACGAAACCGAGAAGAAGCAGGCTGCCATTGAGCAGTTGACACGAGAAAAACGGTGGTACGTAATTGGTTCGGTTCTGATAGGCTGCATAATGCTTCTGATTGCGCTGTTGTTTTTCCTGTTGTGGCGCAATGTGCGTAAAAACAGGCAGAATGCTGTTATTGTTGCAAAATTGAGTGGCGAAGTTGCCGAACGTGTGCGTATAGCACGCGATTTGCACGACCGTATGGGTGGTCTGCTGACAAGCATAAAGAGGAATTTGGAATATGCAGAAAATCCCGATGAGGCAAAGGCTTCGATACAGGTTGCCAAGTCGCAGACCGACGAGGCCATTTGCGAGATGCGCAATGTCGCCCATCACTTGCTTCCCGAATCGTTGAAGCGTTACGGACTAAGGGTTGCCCTGCGCGATTATTGCCGTAGCATGAGAAACGTGTCGTTCTCATTTGTCGGCGGTGAGACGGGCGCAGTGGTGAAGCACGAAGAAGCTGTGTATTGCATAGTTTACGAACTTGTAAACAATGCCGTGAAAAATGCCGAAGCCGAACATATCCGCGTTCAGTTGTTTGTTGATGAAGACTCCACTATTATCAACGTAAGCGACGACGGCCGTGGCAATATTGAATTTGACGGCGAAGGTTCGGGACTGCGAAACATAAAGGCCAGAGCCGATGCTATTGGAGGAACGTTTAGCGTGTATTCAGAGCCGGGAAAGGGCAGCGAGATAAATGTCGAGTTTAAAAACAAATAATTTTAGCTGAGGATGATAAATGTATTAATAGTTGATGATCATAGGGTTGTTGCCGAGGGACTGTCGAAGCTAATCGACGAAACCGGGGATGTGAAAGTTTTGGACATTGCCTGCACTTTGTCCGAGGCCGAACGTTTGCTCGAAGTTCACAAGCCGCAGGTTGTTTTGCTTGATATAGCTTTGCCCGACGGTGATGGTATTGATGCTATTCCTCGTTTCGGGGCGATTAGTCCGTCATCGCGGTTCATTATTTGTACAAGTTTTGCCGAATCGGCGGTAATACAACGTGCTATGCATGGCGGTGCTCATGGATATATCTTGAAAAGTACAGGCATGGACGAACTGCTTGAAGGAATTAGAAAAGTGGCCGAGTCGGGTTCGTTTATCTGTAAGGAAGCTATGTCTCTTGTTGAAGATGATTCCGAAGTTCCGCCTACTCTTACGATGCGCGAACGAGAAATTCTTCGGTTAATGGTTGAGGGATATACTATCAAGGAGATTTCCAGCAAGTTGTGCCTTGCTTTCGAGACGGTACATAGTTACACAAAATGCCTTAGGCATAAACTCGGTTGCGGAAATACGGCCTCGCTTGTAAGAACAGCAATTACTAGACACCTGGTGTAAAATGTATTTTTGCAAAAAAATATTACCTTTGCGAAAATTGAACTTAGATAACTAATGATAATATAATCTATAGCAACGCAGCAAGTGCAAAAACGTGCTATGGCGCGTTTTGACAGAAACGGCGAAGCCATAGAAACCTAGGAACCAGAAACAATTAGAAACGGGCGTCAGCCCATATAAACACAGAAACGATGCCAAAGATTAGAGTAACAAAAATATTCGAGTTCGACACTGCCCACACCCTTCACAACTATGACGGGCTTTGCAGCAACATACACGGACACACATACAAGCTCCATGTCACAGTCATTGGAGAACCTATCACCGACCCA
>JAGCDJ010000025.1 GCA_017651185.1 Bacteroidales bacterium
AACTTCGTAGAAAGTTACAACAACTTCATCAGATGCAGAACAGGTCTCTTCGTTTTCTGTCTGAATGTGCGGATGATTTGTTTCAGTCCAGAGGAATGTTGCTTCACCGTAAGCCGAATAGTGACCTGTTGTATGCGGGTCTGTACGGTCGGTAAATGTAGCAGCACCACCATTCATGCTTATCCACGAACCTGTAATGCTATCACCATCAACATGAGAACTAATAGCATTTAATTGGAAGTCAAGACCACAGACATTGAAATCATCGCCTGCCCTGACATTAGGTATCTCCATAAATTCTACGGTAACTGTATCGCGGTCGAAGCAAGAGGATGCGTCGCCCATGGTGTTAATCTCCCTTACTATGAAGGTGTAGATTCCGTAGTCGCTGACCTGTACATGTTCAACGATGCTATCGTGCGGAGTATTGGTCCAGAATACCTGTGCACTAGGAATCGGTTTGTCGCCGACTGTCCACTGGCACGTTGGAGTATAGGTGTCAGATGGTGACAAACTCCATGAACCGTTCAAATCGTAAGAGTCGCCACAAGCCACATGGTCAACACCTGCATTTGCTTCGGGTCTCTGCAAGAATCTAACATGCATAGTATCTATCGACATACAACTTTCATTGTAGCCTATAAAGTAGAAGTCAATATCCCTATACTGGGAAATATGTATATTTTCGTTAAGAGTGAAGGTTGTAGTTGGACTCAATGAGTCGGTGAAATTACCAGCAATATCCTTGCACACCCATGTGAAGTTACTATAACCCTCTGATGCAGAAGTTTCTGCACAAAGTTCAACTGTATTTCCGCAAACTGCAACACTATTGCCAGTTGAACCACACTGATGTACACTTATAACTGGAACTTTTCTGAAAACAATCCTCTTGACTGCCTCACCTACGCAGTTAGCATCAGCTGGCAAACGTGGGTCGTTTATTGGTTCCGACCAGCGGAACTCGTATTCTACCTGTGTTTCGTCATCGGGAATTGGCACAGTCACGAAGCAGTGCGGGAAGCGGTCGCTAGGTGCTGTGTTCGGATTGTCGTAGTTGTTATATGTTACAGTTGGAAGAACGTGTCCCTGCATATCGTATGCAGTCCATCTACCTTCATTTGCAGGATTGGTATTGTATACCTGAAGTTCTGCCCTGTGTCCGCAGACAGTATCCACATTGGCTGTGGTTGCTGGTGAAGGCACATTGATAAAAGTAATGGTAGTGCTTGACGAACCGACGCATTCGCCGTTGCGTTCCGTAAGAGTAACAACGTATGTTCCTCCTCCATTAGCATTTGCTGTTGTCTGCAAATGACTTGCGGGAGTCATCACAACGCCTGAACCTGTCCATTGCAGTATAGAACCTTCAATTACAGGATCTGTCTGACGAGCACCAATAATCTCGACCTGCACACCGCATACGGTGATATCAGGACCTGCCTGTGGTGCCGGTATCCTGCGGAATTCGTATATAGCAGATGCCTCACCAACACATTCAGCGTTAACTATATGCCATGTATAAGTAACCTCTTGTCCTTCTACACCAGAAAGAACGATTGCATTAGACATTGTGTAGTCGGTGTTTTCGATTGTAGTAAATGGAGCTGATGCCGACCAGTAACCATACATTCCTGATGGCACCGGAGAACCGTTGAGCTGAATGACAGGACCACAGGTTACTCCGCCCTGTGCCGTCGGTTGTGGACGGTCTTTCCACATCAGAGGCACTGCCTGCGATATTGAACGGCAACGATTACTCCATGCTGCTTCACCTTCGCCAAAACCAGCAACCGCTGCAAGATAATACTGAACACCAGTAGCACCGCCAGTAATATCGGTCAGTCTAACAGTTGATACAGTGCCTGAGAGTGTAGCAACGATAGTACCTCTTATATTCTCTGGGTTTGTGTATACAATATACGAAAGGACAGCACCGGTAGCAAGGGTATGATCACGATGGGTGAAATTATATACATCTCCTGTACACAGAATCTGTGGTGCATAGTCGGTAAAAATTCCGGCATAGTTATCACAACCGCAGTCACGATAACCACTGACATTAACACTATTGCATCCATTGTCATCACTTACAACCAGAGTATATTCGACTGGACTAGGAGCTGTAAAGGAGAATGAGGTCTGCTGCGTAGAACCTGAAGTGCTTACATTCACTGGAGCAGGATGATTTTGTTCATCTGGATCTACGGTATAAGAACCGCTAATTGAATATGACGGAGGAGTAGTACCGGCTACACCATTTACGCTGAAACTTACAGTTACTGTCGGGTTTGCACCACTAGTGCACGACTCATCGCGGTTTGAAACCGTAACCTCATCGTAGACAGTGAATGTCTGGCTGCTTGTTGCAGGAGATGCGCAACGCTCATTATTTATTGTGTTGGTTATAGTATATTGACCTGGGGTTGCCGAACTCGGGGTAAATGTCCTTGCCTCTGCACTGAATGCAGATGAAGGCGGGTTGCAAGACAGCGTACCAAAATCATTTGCCGATAAAACAACTATTTCGCCCAGACGGCAACGACTTGTTATCGGTTGGAGAGTTGCGTTCATAGGACGAGCAAAGTTAACGTTAATACTTGCGGAACCGTTACATGTTTCGTTTCCTAGATAGTACTCGTTCCATGTAAAGGTGTAGTCACCGAAAACATTTACAGTAACATCAGTATTAGGTTCGTCTATGTTCGTGAAAGTTGCCGTACCAGGACCTGTATATGTCCAGTGTCCAGTATTGCCTGTATATGCAAAACTACCTGCACTGAGGTGTGTGTTATCGCCACAAGGTGACGAGTTGGTAGATGTCACTACCGGTGTTGGTTCAATGCAGCAACGTGGGTCGTGTGCTGGTCTAACATGAACACCAACCGTTGTATCGTATGTACAACCAAAGTTGTCGGTTGCAGAGAACGTGTAAGGTATTACTGACCAGTTTTCTTGATCCGGGTTCTGTACAACTGCAGTTGCATTAATAGAACCGTTCTGTCCGGTCTGCATGCCTACGCCGCTCCAAGAATATGTACTCTGAGAATATGTGTTGGTGAACGTCCAAAGGTTGTCCGGATAAAGTTGCTCTCTAAAGAACAAACCCCATTCAAACATATAACCGTTGTCAGAACCCCAGAAGTCACATACCTGTATTGTCCATATACCGTTTAAAGGGCAACCAACAAGAGATGACATGTTTTCGTATGAAGCATAGTCACCTGCGTTAAGCACCGAATTAGTGTAACTTTGTCCGCACGGGTCGGTATACGATGTACTTGTGGTAGGACCATTTGTACCAAACGGTGCTGTTGCATTCGGAGTAAAGTAGTACGCATAGCCTTCGCCCGGGGTGTAATAGCAGTTCGAAGTAGAACTATATGGGTCGGGAGCAAGTCCAAGGTTTATACTACCACCATCGATAGAACCGGCGTTGTTTGTACCACCTGTATTGGTCCAACCTGGAGGTGTACCGCGTGAACATGCATGAAGAAGACAATTCTGTCCGCTAGGACATTGAATCATAATGGTAAGGTCACCAAGGAAAGAGTGTTCCAAATTGAGGTATACACTCTCGATGTCGGCAACCGAAGTGATTGTTGCTCCATCATCAAATATATTAAAGGTCAAATATGAATTGTAGCAGGTTCCGTTACCATCAGGGATGTTCATCGGGTCTGCGATAATTGTCGGGATTTCCATTTCCCATGCTTCCACATGAGGTTCACCGTGCAGGCTAACAGTTTCACCCGGACATATTGAATCAGGTCCGAAACTTACGTTTTCCCATGAAGGGAGTATTGAAACGCGAACCTTTACCGTATTTATATTTCTGTTTATACAACCTCTATCGTCGGTTGCATTGCAGAACACGAGGAAACCGCCGCTCTGGGTAAAAGTATATGTAAGAGTCCGGCCTTGACCAGGCTGAGGGAATGTTATATATGATGTGTCGCTGTCTTCATTTATAATACCCCACACATAGGTCAAACCATCTTCCGACTGGTCGTAAACCTGATGGTTCTGGTTGAAAGTTGTAGCAGTAGAAAAACTTACTTCCGTACCGTTACATATATCATAATATGTATCTGAACCTTCGGTTGTAGGAGGGACACTCGGAGTGATTACAGTCTGGAATGCCTGGCACATATCGCCACACCATATTTTGGCGGCAAAACCAACTCCTGGTGTACTTCCTGAGGTCCATATCAACTGCAAAGCGCCACGGTTTGACGAGAATGTACGTCCGTTAAGATCATTACCAGATGCATTTTGCGCAAGTATTTGTCCAGAAATTGCATCCTTGATTGTCATTATTGTTCCGCTTGCAAGGTTGAATGTTGTAAACCTCATACTGATAGCACCACCATTTGTCGAAGCAATTTCTTTAATATACGACCTGTTTACAGCGTAGTTTCCAGTTCCACCGTCATCGTATATTATTGTAGTTGTAGTCGCTTCCGACGCTGCCTCAGCGCAATCGATCTGGAATGTGTTTCCATAGTCACCATCTTCGTCGATTTCTATGTTACGTGCCGATGCCGACATGCAAACCGCGAAAATAGCGGCAAGCAAAATTAAAATCTTCTTATTCATTGCCGTACCCTTTCATTGCGTTATACATTTGTGAAACTTCCTGATTAGAGTAGAACACTATTATGGTATTGGTCTTGCCCACGCGGTAGTAGTTGCGATGGTCAAAAGGCCTTTCGTAATAGAATTCGGCAATATTTACATTACCCGGTTCTATCGACTGTACCATTCCTGCCTTTTCTCCTGTTTCAGGATCTTTATAATAGAGGTACTCGAATCCGTCAATCTTCTCTTGCATATATGGTTCTGCAATGTACCACGAGTAGTCCAACTCGTAGTTCAGAAGTTCGAGGATTATGGGAGTTTCCTTCTGCATGCGCTGTAGATGTTCAAGGCTGTAAGCCTTTTCTAAGCGCGGGTCGATCTGCACTGTCTGTGCATAGCTTATGCCCGATATCATCGTGACAATCAGCAAAATAACAAACTTCCTTTTCATATTCATTTTTATTTACTATTTATCAATTAATAATTATTCTCTCTATCCCTATGACAACTGAAACATCGATTTCGTTGCCTGAGATATTAAAAATTTTTCAACTTTTTTTTAACTTCAACATTTATACTATTTTACGCAATATAAGACTGCAAAATAAATTAAAAAAATTGAATTGGTGTTAATTAATTTTAAATTTTGTTAATATTTTTCACAACTAACTGGTTTTGAGAACAATATGTTTAATATAGTCCCAAGAATTCTTTATTGCATACAAAAAGAGCCTGCGGGGAACAGACTCTTTTTTAAGCAAGTAAAATTTATGTTAACTATGTGGTTGAAAATTATTTTGTTAGAGACGTTGCGCGCAACGTCTGTACATTGAAATTGTTTGATGTTGTTTGAGGTTGGCTCTTGTTAGTCGTAGGCTCTTTCCTTGTTAGTCGTAGGCTCCAGCCTACGACTTATCGTACACAAGGCTCTGCCTTGAGTTTAATTATTTTTCGTCAGCACCTTTCCCAATCCTTCATTGGAAAACCCTACATCTTCGCAGTCCAACTCGGTGGCATCAATAGAACCAACGCCTTCGTTAATGAACTTTGCAGTCTCCGCCTTGCCGGTAATGCTTATGCTCCCAACACCATCGTTGTCGAGACGGACATAATTGGCATCAAGCACTTCGACACTTATATTGCCAACTCCTTCATTATCGGCTTTCAGATGTGAAACCGACAATTTCTTTAATTCAATGGAGCCAACGCCTTCGTTCTTCACAATTAGGGTATCAGCACAAAGAGAGTCGCAACTAATCTTTCCAACGCCTTCGTTCTTGATTGATCTGCAAGTTGGCGAATATACCTTGATATTGAATTTTTCGCCCTGTCTTCCACGGATTTTGCCCAAATCATCAATACGCAGAACGCCATCGTCGACATCTGTTTCTATACAACTGATATAATTACCAGGCGCCGTTATTTCAACTGCAGACCTGTCCGCCTGTACAAATTCAATGTTGCACACGACTTCGTTTTCAATGGCATCAAAAGCCTCAAGTTCCCTGGTTTCAACCTTTTCCGTTTCATCATAATCATCCAGTTGCGTTTGGTGTGATCTATCATTGTCATAATACGTAAACCAAGCCAATACGCCAACAACCATTAGGATAAATATTACAGCCAAACCGCTGAACAATAATTTATTAGTTATCTTTTTCATCTTTCTTACCCTTTAAAAATTCGTTATAATATTCATTCAATTCGCTTATTCCGATTCCAAGAAGTTCCATTTCCTGAAAAATGTGCGGAAGTTCCTTGTTTACAAACCTTTCGCGTCGGAGTTCCTTGATTTTTGCAATGGCATCCTCGGCAGCGAAGTATCCCACGCCACGCTTGTTTGTGATTATTCCGTAGCGTTGCAGGAAGTCGTAGGCCCGCAGCACTGTGTTGGGATTTACCTCGAGTTGCACACCGAGTTCACGCACCGAGAGAATACGGTCGTTTTCCTTCCACCTGCCCATCAGGACTTGCTCGCATACGAAGTCGGCAATCTGCTGGTAAATAGCCTTTGATTCTGAAAAGTCCATATTAAGCCTCCGTTTCCTTTAATCTTAAATAACTCAAAATCCAGAAAAATGCTATCACACAGAGTATAAATACAGACAATATCACATTCCCGTATGTTATTTTATCCGCTGTTACATAAACTGCTTCGTGGAGCCACATTTTGAAAACAATAATCGCCATAACAGTAGCATATAGTGTAAAGAATGCAAACTCGCAGAGCAAAGTCTTTATGACTGCAGCCTTACGGAAATATACAGACCCGAACATCATAACTGCATTGTTGAGAAGCAGGAACAAGCAGAGATACCATATTTCAACTCCCCAAAATATAGAATTTCCCAAAAAATCGATGCTCTTGAATGTAAATTCGTCGTAGATAAAGTAGCATAAAAACGAACTTGTCCAGATTCCAAGGCACGAAGCCGCAATGAGCAGAATCGGATAGTAGAAATGGCTTAGGATGATGTTGACAGCGAGTTTTTCACATCGACTTGCAGGAAGCATAAGGTAGTTTATTGCCCTCTGCGGTTTCCCGAGCATACCGAATATGCGTCCCGAATAGAGTATGAAGAAGACTAAAAGCACTGCCCACGAGATTGTTGAAACCTCTTGTTCGAGTGAAGTTAGCATCTCGACGGCGAATATTATAGCCGCTACAATGACATCCTTTTTCCAATTTTCGCTGAAATAACGCTTGAAAAGCAATCCGATACGATAGAATGATATATTTTTCATAGCCATACCTTTTTAATTGTTCAACTTAGTTTCCATTTCATCGGCAAACCTCGACTTGCCGTTTTCCCTTTCGGCGAAGATTTCGTGCATCCTTTCCCTTGCCGAGATTGCCGCGCAGAACAGCAGTTCCATGTCGAACTTGTCGTCGGCATCGTCGATGTGGGTGCAAACTGCAACTTTACCGGCAATGTTGTCCTCGCTGTATAGCACCTTGCCCTGTGCCGAAAGTTCCTCGAACTCATTTGCCGACAGAACCTTGAAAGTAAGGCGGTCGCAAATGGTGTTGATGTCGGCGTTGAGAAGAATTTTGCCATTGTCGAGCACCAGCACGGCATCGATTACATTTTGTAGGTCGCGCACCTGATGGGTGGAAATGATGAATGTCTTGTCATCCGTGATTGCCGAAGCCACAACCTTGCGGAAAGCGCTTTTCGATGGGATGTCCATTCCGTTTGTCGGCTCGTCCATTATGAGCAGCTTAGTGTTGGTAGCAAGCGCGAAGCTCACAAGCACTTTTTTCTTCTGTCCGTGCGACATTTTAGTCAAGTTCTGTTCCATATCGCTAATTTCGAACTGGCGGAGGTAATTCTCGAAGTCGGTTTCGCTGAAGTTCGGATAGAACGGAGCATATATTTTCACATAGTCGCGTACGTTAACCGATGGCACATCCATTTCCTCGGTGACAAAGTAAATGTCGGCGAGAATTTCTGGTTTGCGCATTTCCGGCTTTTGTCCGAATACCTCAACAGAACCACGATTACAGAACCGAAGTCCAGAAATAATTTTTAGCAAGGTAGTCTTGCCCATACCGTTTTTGCCCAGCAGACCGTAAATATGTCCTGCCTCAAGCGAAAGATTCAGGTTGTCGAAGATTTTTCTCTGCGGCACATACCCGAAATCCATTTCTTTAATCTCAATCATACCTATTAGTATTAAATTGTTAATTTTCTTTTATTGTTCGTTAGTGTATTAGTGAAGTAATACACTGCAAAAGTAGGATGGGTTTTGATACTGGCAATGGATTTTTAAGTTGATTATATTAAATGCATAGTTAAAATGTTTATCAGTTAATATTTATCCACAAAATACATAATTAGAATAGATGCTATTTCAAAATCGGGAATGAAGAATAATAGTATACCTATTATAAATTTAAAGATTCACAAATTGAATTAGGCATTATGTGTTCTGGTTCAAAAAATCGTCAATCGAAAATCTCAAAATCGTAAATAATTTTTATCTTTGCGTGTCATAAACTTTATTTTACGATGAGAAAACTTATGTTAGCAATGATTGGACTTGCAATAGGTGCCATGTGCTATGCGCAGTCGCTTGTTCCTGTCGCAATCAACGGCGGAAAGAACGCCACGGAAATAGTCGAGAATACCAATACGACTTTGAAATTCACAAGCAAGCTGTCACAGATTTCGCTTGCACACACAATCGAGAACGGAGAAGTTTACTCCAAGATTGCCGTTGACGGCTACATCACAAACAACCAGATTGGTTACCCTCAGTTGCCAGTAATGGTAAAGATGATTGAAGTGCCTATGGGCGCCGAAATCGTTACCAATGTTACGGTTAACTCCGAAAAGGTTGTAAGTCTTGCCGATGCTGGTTTCGAGCAGGTGATTGTACCTTGCCAGCCTTCGCTTTTCAAGAACCAGCAGAAGGAAGATATTCCGTTTGAGAAGAACAAAATCTATGCTGAAGGCGGTCTGTATTCGCCTGAAATGGTTACAATCGAGGAAGCTGGCATTATGCGTGGAATCCGTTTGGTAAAGGTCATCGTAAACCCGTTTGCTTACGACATTGCCGACAATGCGCTTACCGTCCGCGACGACATTTCGGTTACACTTTCGTTCCGCAATGCCGACCAGCGTAGCACAGCCATCAAGGACAGCAAGTATTCGCCGGCTTTCGAGGCATTGTACAGCAAGATTTGGAACTACAAGAGAACCCGCGATGCCGAAATGCACTATCCGATAACTTACGCCATCGTTGCCGACCGTATGTTCGAGGAAGCATTGCAGCCGTTCATTGCTTGGAAGACAAAGAAGGGTTTCAAGGTCGTAACGGCCTACACCGATGAGATTGGTCGCACCGATGCTGCTGTAAGGACTTATTTGCAAGGTCTTTACGAAGCAGGTACGGCAAACGACCCGGCACCTTCGTATGTGCTTTATGTAGGTGATACCGCCCAGATTTCGGTTCGCAAGACCAGCATTTCTGGCGAAAGCCACTACACCGATGTATATAAGGTATGCTTCGACGGCAACAGCGACTACATTCCCGATATGTTCTACGGTCGTTTCTCTGCTCAGAATGTGTCGCAGCTCACCCCGCAGATTGAAAAGACCTTGATGTTCGAGCAATACACTTTCCCAAATGCTTCGTATCTTGGTGATGCAGTGCTTGTTGCCGGTTACGATGGTAGCATTCAGTACGACGACATAAATGGAAACGGTCAGATAAACTATGCAACCCAATACTATTTCAACGATGAGCATGGAGTCAATGCTACGGTTTATCTGTCGCCACAAAGCCATTCCAGCGGAGCGACAATCAAATCGCAGATTAGCGAAGGTGTTGGTTTCGTAAACTATTCGGCACACTGCGACGAGAACGGTTGGCAGGACCCGGAATTCAATGTAAGCGATGTGAACAACTTGCAGAACGAAAACGAATATTTCTTCAGCATAGGCAACTGCTGCCTGTCAAACAAGTTCGACAAGAGCGAATGCTTTGGTGAGGTTCTGCTAAGAAAACCAGGCAAGGGCGCTGTCTGCCATATAGGTGGAACTAACAGCACTATCTGGGACGAGGACTTCTACTGGTCGGTAGGTTCTATGCAGACCATCAATGTAAACCCGACCTACGAAGCCACCGGACTTGGCGCTTACGACCATCTGTTCCACGAGCGCGGTGAAGCTCCGTATGTTTCGGCTGGCGAAATAGTTTTCATCGGCAACTTCTCGGTAAACTCTACAACTTCCAGATACATAAAGTACTACTGGGAAATTTACACCCTTATGGGCGACCCGTCACTAATGCCGTATGTTGGCGTTCCGTCACAGCTTACACCAGAATATTCGAACATATTGCCTATTGGTTCCACATCGCTTGATGTAACAGCCGAAAACCTTTCGTACATAGCACTCAGCAAGGATGGCGTTCTTCTTGATGCACAATACACTGGCGAAGGCACAAGCGCAGAACTTACATTTGATGCACTTACAGAAACAGGCGAACTTGACCTCGTAATTACACGCCAGTTCCGTGCGCCATACATCCAGAGGGTGATGGTTGTGGCTGGCACCAACGAAAACGATGCCGCATTACAGTCAATCGTTGCCCCTGCATCGGCAATGTCGGTACAAGAGGCAACTTTCCAGCCACAAATTACTATTATGAACCTTGGAACATCTGCTCTGACTTCATTGGCAGCAAACTATACTATTAATAATGGCACTCCAGTAACTACAACTTGGACAGGTAGCCTTGCTCAATATGAAACTGCAACTATAACATTCGATGAAATAACCCTCGAAACTGGAAACTACGCATTTGTTTTCACAGTTGAAGATCCCAATGGACAGGTTGACCAGGATCCAAGCAACAACAGCAAGTTGCGCGTTGTTTTGGTTTCATCTGGCAATGTTACAGTTACATCTGTTTCTGAACCTAACGGCGACTATTGCGGTTATCCTCAATTAACACCGACAATCACTGTTAAGAATGCCAGCGATTTTGTTGTAACTTCGGTTACTGCATCATATACTTGCGGTGATTTGAGCGCACAAAAGACATTCGAGGTAAGCATTGCAGCAGGTGCAACAGCAAACCTCGCTTTCGACCCTGTTGTGATTCCAGAAGGCGAAGGCACTATTTCGTTCGTTGTAACAACTGTAAATGGTGGTGCAAATGAAAATCAAACACCGAGGACATCAAACTTCAACCTCAAGTCGCACGATGGCGAAGGTTTCCGCCTGAGCCTTACTGCCGACTACAACGGCAGCGAAACTTCATGGGAAATCTTAGATGCCGACAACAATGTAATATACAGCGGTAATGCTGGTGAATATACTGGAACTCCAGTAGTTACAGATTTCTGTCTCGGCGCTGGCTGTTACACTTTCAACCTGAAGGACAGAGGAGAAAACGGATTAAATGGTCTTTGGGGATTTTTGGGAACAGGCGATGCTACTTTCACTAACTTGAACACCAACGAAACGCTTCTTTCGGTTGATGGTTCGGAAAGTTTCTCGACAAAGACAGTAAACTTCTGCGTAGAAGGGACTACCGAAAGCACTATCGAAACTGCTACCGCAATGTCAATCTTCCCGAACCCGACAAGCGGAATGCTTAATGTAACCTCGAACGAGGAAATTGACAGCGTTGAAATCTTCAACAGCGTTGGTACAGCAGTTATCAGCAGCAAGGTTGCTGGCAACAACTCGGCAATCGATATGAGCAACCTGCCAAACGGAATGTATTTCGTCCGTGTATACACTGCAAACGGAATCGAAACCGTAAAGGTGGTATTGGAAAGATAATAGCATATTTTACAATGAATCTTCCTGCGTTACAGATTAGCTTCGCTGAGCTAAAGGTTCTGAAACAAGTTCAGAATGACAAATAACGCAGGAAGATTCTTCAATTAAAATGAAGAATTTCTTCAAGGAATATTTCAATTTCTCTAAGCGCGAGCAAAACGGGCTTATTGTGTTGTTTGTATTGCTAGTTGCAATTATCGGCACAAATATTTTCGTATCGGTGCATAAATCAAACCAGAAGGTTGACTTCAGCGACTTTGAAACCGAAATAGACAGTTTCCTTGTTTACCAGCAGACACATTTCGACGACAGCGAACTTTTTGCCTTTGACCCCAACACCGCTTCGCGCGAAGACCTTTTGCGTCTTGGACTTTCGCCAAAGTCGGTGAACGGCATTATGAATTATCGTGAAAAAGGCTACAAGTTCTACAAACCCGAAGACATTACCCGTGTTCGCACCTTGAAGCCTGAAGAATACGAAGCCATAAAGGACTACATCGTAATCGAAAAGACATCATATAACAGCAATCGCCAGTACAATCGCGACTATTCATATCCAGATGAAGTGCGCAACGAACCGCAACTTTTTGATTTCGACCCCAACACCGCCACAAAGGACGAACTTGAACGTTTGGGATTCAAGCCGTGGCAAACCGAAAACATACTGAAATACCGCAGCAAGGGCGGAAAGTTCAAACAACCCTCCGACATAACCAAAATGCACGATATCGACAAGGATTTTGCCGAAAAGCTCATTCCGTACATAAAAATTGAATCGCAGTCACAACCTGCTAGTTATGACATACTTGTAAACATAAATACCGCTACGGAAACCGACTTTCAGAAACTCAAAGGCATAGGAGAAGCATACTCCAAGCGCATTGTAGCCTACCGCGAGAAACTTGGCGGATTTGTCTCTGTTCAACAATTGCGCGAAGTCTATGGTATGACCGATGAACTTTACAACAGCATTTCGGCAAACTTGGAAATTAAGGGCGAACCTGTCAGGACAATCAACATTAATACAGCCGACTTCAAGACTTTGGTTTCGCATCCATATATTGACAAGCAAATTGCCAATGCAATCCTTAATTACCGAGACTTCGCAAAGACCATCAAGTCAACCGACGAACTTGTGAAACAGAAGGCAATTTCACAAAGCGACTACGACAAAATATCGAGATATATTTCGGTAGAATAACTGACAAAGGCACATTAAATCACTGATTATAAATGTATTAGTTAATCATTATAAAATAATCTTCGTTTTTTGATGATTATTTTGTGCCGAAAATGTTAATGTTCGTCGCTACATTTTTTCGGGCGCCCTTTCAGTCTTATGCAATTATATATTACTTTCACTTGTCATTATTAGGAATCGTTTTTATTTTTGTAACGAAATTTTTGACGTACTAATTTCAACAATATGAACCAGCAGTTATCGAAGGCAAAAGTCAGCATATTAAACTCATTGTCAATCAAGAAGTATCGCGAGGAGCACGGAATGTTCTTGGTCGAAGGGTTCAAGATTATCGATGAGGTGATAAAGGCTGGAATGAGAATAAAAATGCTTGTCGGTCTGCCCGAAAGCCTCGACAAGATTGACCTCGACAGCAACCTGAAGTTCGAAACCGACCAACGCACAATGGAAAAATTGTCGAATTTCAACACGGCATCGTCAATAATGGCGGCAGTGGAGATTCCGCAGAGGAAACTGCATATCGAGGACTTGGCCGATTCGCTCACAATGGCAATCGACACCGTGCAGGACCCCGGAAACTTCGGCACCATAATCCGCATCTGCGACTGGTTTGGAATACAGAATATAGTATGTACAAAAGGCAGCACCGACCTATACAATCCCAAGGTCGTACAGGCGACAATGGGCGCTTTCACGCGGGTGAACATTTTCTACGAAGACCTGCCGTCGTTTCTGAGCAACTATCGCAAAATCACTGGCTTGGATTGCTTTGGCACTTTCCTCGAAGGAGAAAATATTTATGCACAAAGTTTGCCACAAAACGGACTTATTGTTATGGGCAACGAGGGCAACGGCATTTCTCGCGAGGTGGAAAAGGAAATCACACGCAAACTTTTCATTCCGCCCTCCCACGACAAGCACGTAGAGTCGCTCAACATCTCGATGGCGGCAGCAATAGTATGCAATGAATTTAGAAGGGGAACAATAAAATGACTTTACAAGAATTACAGCAATCGGTTGACGACTGGATTCGCACCTACGGTGTGCGCTATTTTGATGTGAAAACAAATATGATAGTGCTTACTGAAGAAGTCGGCGAAATGGCGCGTGTAATTGCCCGCAAATATGGCGAACAGTCGGCAAAACCAACCGACAACCTGAACCTTGAGGACGAAATCGCCGATGTATTGTGGGTGCTAACCTGCATTGCCAACCAGACGAGAATAGACCTCGAAGCAGCAATGAAAGCCAACTTTGAGAAGAAAACCAATAGAGACAAAACAAGACATATTGATAACCAAAAACTTAAATAATATGAAAGACAGAAACTACCCCGGCGCACCGTCGGAAAAGGAAATTGAAAAAAAGGTAAAGCAGTACAAAAAGCAGATGCAGGAAAACAATAACAAGGAAATTTTGATGCAACTTCTTAACTGTGTCGACCTCACAAGTTTAAATGTAAGCGATACCGAATCAAAGATTGCAGAAATGACAGAAAAGGTAAACAAGTTCAAAAAGCACTTCCCGAAATACAAGAATGTGGCTGCAATCTGCGTTTATCCTGCTATGGTTCCGACAGTTCTCGACTGCCTTGAACTCGAAGATGTTGATATTGCTGCAGTTGGCGCTTGTTTCCCCGCATCTCAGTCCTTCCTCTCGGTGAAAACCGTAGAATGCGAAATGGCAGTAGAAAAAGGTGCCGACGAAATTGACATTGTAATTTCGGTTGGCAAGTTCCTCGAGGAAGACTACCAGACTGTTTCGGACGAAATTCTTACCATCCGTCACGCAATAGGCGATGCCTTCCTGAAGGTTATCCTCGAGACTGGCGAACTCAAAACTCCAGACAACATATACATTGCCAGCATCTTAGCAATGGAGTCTGGTGCCGACTTCATAAAGACTTCGACAGGCAAAACCGCAGTTTCTGCAACTCCCGAAGCCGTTTATGTAATGTGCTGTGCAATACGCGACTACTACAAGCAGACTGGCGAAATGGTTGGATTAAAACCTGCAGGTGGAATCTCCACTACCGAAGATGCTTTGCTCTACTACACCATCGTTAAGGATGTTCTCGGCGAGGAATGGCTCAGCAACGACTTCTTCCGTCTTGGTGCATCGCGCCTTGCAAATGCCCTGCTTACCGACATAAGCAAGTTCGACGGCAAGAAAAAAGAAATAAAGTACTTCTAATCAATAATTTCGGGGGAGAAATCCCCCGTTTTCAGATGAAAAAATTCTACCATTTATACAACGAAACTCTTCCCATCGAAGCCGACTTCGACGACCTGAAGAACCTGTTGGCAAAGAAAAAGCAACTGCTTGAAAACTATCAGGAAATTAGTTGCGACCTTGACGATGAAATGTACATTTCGCGAGGCAATGGTTTTTGCACCACAAAGTGGGCACCAGATGTAATAGAGGATAAAATTGAGGAACTTACACGGCAGATTGCTGAAATAGAGGAGTGGATTGAAAAAGCATAATTCTAGTTTGTATGCATGTTTCTCGGATAATGACAGACCAGAAATATTGCAATCTTTTCTTCCGCCT
The DNA here is from genome assembly GCA_017651185.1 of Bacteroidales bacterium. GTDB lineage: Bacteria > Bacteroidota > Bacteroidia > Bacteroidales > ML635J-15 > Bact-19. The sequence continues at coordinate 15,637 of JAGCDJ010000025.1, forward strand.
ATGCAAAAAAGTTTTGCCATTTAAGAAATTTAGTGTACTTTTGTGCGGTTTTAGAACGGACAGGGGGAGGATTTCCCCCGTTTTATTTTTCTGACATTGATAAGGAAGGAAGATATAGAAGTTTTAAGCAAACGGTTTCTCTCTGAAACACAGTTTGTTGTGGATATTACTATAAGTGTATCCAACGATATTGTCATATATGTGGATGACATGAACGGAATCACAATCGATGAGTGCCGTCGCATAAGTCAGGCAATAGAGGAATGCCTCGACCGCGAAAAAGAGGATTTTTCGCTCGAGGTTAGTTCGCCGGGACTGACAAATCCTTTCCGTGTAAAGGAACAGTACCTGAAAAACATCGGCAAACTGGTGGAAATCGTGTATGTTGACGGCGAAAAAATCGTTGCAACACTTAAAGCAGTGTCCGACAATACCATAACCGTTGAGACCGCCACTCCTAAAAAAGAAGGGAACAAAAAGGTGGTCGTAACGGAAGTTTTTGATATAGAAAGAATTAATATAAAAACAGTTAAAAGCGTAATTGACTTTAAATAACAAAAGCCATGGGAGTACAGGAAAACTTAATTGACACCTTTGCCGAATTTAAGGAACTGAAGAACATCGACAGATCGACTTTGATTGGCGTTATGAAGGAAGTTTTTTCTTCGACACTTGTAAAATTGTACGGTGAAGACAGCAAGTTCAACGTGATTGTCAACGACAAGACCGGCGACCTTGAAATATGGCGTACAAGAACCGTAGTAGAAGATGATGACTACGATGAGATTGAGGACAAGTACACGAAGATTCCTCTGACAGAAGCACAGAAAATCGATGAAGACTACGAAGTCGGCGAGGAATATTCTGACGAAATCCGTTTGCAGGATTTTGGCCGCCGTGCCATACTTGCATTGAAGCAGAACCTTCAGGCAAAGATTATGGAGCGTGAAAAGGACAACATCTACCTCAAGTACAAAGATAGGATAGGCGAACTTATTACCGCTGAAGTTTACCAGGTTTGGAAGCGCGAAATCCTTGTTCGCGACGAAGAGGGAACAGAACTTCTCCTCTCGAAGCAGGATCAGATTCCTAGCGACAAGTACCGCAAGGGAGATACACTCAAGGCTGTGATTTCAAGCGTAGAACTTAGAAACGGTAGTCCGATAATCAAGATTTCAAGAACATCTGAAAAGTTCCTCGAAAGATTGTTCGAGCAGGAAATACCTGAAATTGGCGATTCTGGACTTATTACAATCAAGAAGATTGTCCGCATACCTGGCGAAAGAGCAAAGGTTGCTGTTGAATCATACGACGAACGCGTAGATCCAGTTGGAGCATGCGTAGGTATGAAGGGTAGCCGTATTCACGGTATTGTCCGCGAACTGCACAACGAAAACATTGATATTGTAAACTATACCACAAACATGCCGCTCTACATACAGCGTATTCTTAGTCCGGCAAAGATTTCATCGCTGAAGATAATCAACGAGGAAAAACGCGTGGAAGTTTACCTGAATCCAGACCAAGTGTCGCTTGCAATAGGTAAGGGCGGCCTTAACATCAAACTCGCATGCCAGCTTCTCGGATACACAATAGACGTATTCAGAGTTTCACAGGAAGAGGACATCGACCTTGAAGAATTCAACGATGAAATAGAACAGTGGGTAATCGACCAACTTAAGGCAGTTGGTTGCGACACCGCCTTGAGCGTACTCGAACTCAGCAAGGACGAACTAGTTCGTCGTACCGACCTTGAAGAAGAAACAATTGACGACGTAATTAGAATCTTGAAGGCTGAATTTAACAAGTAAAACGCGCAAAAAGAAAGAAACAGGAATTTAGGAGAAAATATGAATCCGGAAACGAAACCAAAAACGGAAACGAAACCAAAAAGATTAAGCGCTGTAGTTGCTATTTACAACGTGGCGACTTCAACCATTGTGGAATACCTTGCAAGTAAGGGTATCGAAATTGAGAACAACCCGAATGCAAAGGTACAACCCGAATGGATGACTTTGCTGGATGAAAAGTTCAAGGACTCGAAAGTCATGAACGAAACTGCCATCAAGGATACCGAAAAGGCCAAGGAAAACAAGGAAATGAACATTTCCATCGAAAAGCAGCAGAACCTTGAAAAGCAGAAACAGGAAGCCGACAAGGCAAAGGAAGCCAAGGAAAAGGAACGACTCCAAAAAGAAGCAGAAACAGCAAAGCCACAGGAGAAACCTGTCGAGACTGCACCGACAAAGGCAGAAACCGAAGTAGCTCCTAAACCAAAGCCACACGAAATTCAACCATTGAAGGATGGAAGCAATGGTGATTCTAATGGACCAAAAGTACTGGGTACTATTGATCTAACCCAAATCAACCAGAAAACACGTCCGAAACCGAAGACTCAAGCAGAAAAGGACGAAGAAAAGAAGAAAGCAAAAGAGGCTCAGAAACAAAGCAAAAAAGCCCCTGCAAAGCAAGACGCCAAAAAACCTGCTCCTGCCGCACAAGAAGTTAAACCTGCTACAGAACCTGTACCAGAAAAAATTGAAAAGGTTGAAAAACCTGTGGTTCAACCAGAACCAGAATTTATTAAGACCCGCGTAGAAAAGTTACAAGGTCCGAATATTATTGGTAAGATTGATATTAGCGAGTATGAGCGTAAGCAGGAAGCTGCAGAAAGGGCTCGCAAGGAAGCGAAGGAAGAACGCCAGAAGAACCGCGAAAAGGAAAAGGCCGAGCGTAAGGAAAAGCGTAAACGCATTAAACGCGACAATGTTAAAGTTGACATAAACAAGGTTGGCGGTTCTAACGACTTCTCGAAGAAGGGAGAAAAAGGCGGTGAATTCGGCGGAAAGAAGAAGAAAGGCAAACTTGGTCCTAAGAAACCAGAAATCAACGAGGAAGACATACAGGAAAAAGTAAAGGAAACCCTCGCAAAACTCACCGCGAACAAGAACAAGTCGAAAGCAGCAAAGTTCCGTAAGGAAAAACGCGATATGTTCTCGATGCGTCGTGCCGAAGAAGAAGAACGCCTCGAAGCCGAAAAGAAGATCATAAAAGTTACCGAATTTGTTTCGGCGAACGAACTTGCTACGATGATGGGCGTTCCAGTAACCAAAATCATCGCAACATGTATGAGTTTGGGATTGTTCGTTTCTATCAACCAGCGTCTTGATGCCGAAACAATGTCAATAGTGGCAGAGGAATTCGGATTCCAGGTTGAGTTTGTAAGCGCAGAAATCCTCGATGAAATCAAGGAGAGGGAAGACAGCGAAGAAGACCTCGTTCCGCGTCCACCTATTGTTACCGTTATGGGTCACGTCGACCACGGTAAGACAAAATTACTTGACTATATCCGTCATACCAATGTTGTTGCAGGCGAAGCAGGTGGTATTACACAGCACATCGGTGCATACAGCGTACAACTCAACGACAAGAGGATAACCTTCCTTGATACTCCTGGTCACGAGGCATTTACCGCAATGCGTGCCCGTGGTGCCCAGATTACCGACGTCGCAATCATCGTAATCGCTGCCGACGACGACATAATGCCGCAGACAAAGGAAGCCATCAACCACGCTTCAGCAGCAAATGTTCCTATAGTATTTGCTATCAACAAGATAGACAAGCCAACTGCTAATCCTGACAAAATCAAGGAATCGTTGGCAAATATGAACTACTTGGTTGAAGAATGGGGTGGTAAGTATCAGTCGCAGGACATTTCGGCAAAGGCAGGTCTCAACATCGAGGAACTTCTTGAAAAGGTTCTTCTTGAAGCCGAAATGCTTGATTTGAAGGCAAATCCGAACAAGAATGCTACAGGTACAGTAATCGAATCGTCGCTCGATAAGGGACGCGGTTATGTTGCTACACTCATAGTTCAGTCGGGAACCTTGCACGTGGGAGACATTCTGCTTGCAGGATGTGCAACAGGTCGTGTAAAGGCTATGTACAACGAGCGCAATCAGAAGGTTACCGAAGCAGGTCCTTCAACTCCAGTTCTTGTTCTTGGTCTCAACGGTGCTCCTCAGGCTGGCGACAAGTTCAACGTACTTGACTCCGAGCAGGAAGCCAAGAGCCTTGCCAACAAGCGTTTGCAGTTGCAGCGTGAACTTAGCATCCGTACACAGAAGCATATCACTCTCGGCGAAATTGGTCGTCGTATGGCTCTCGGCGATTTCCACCAGATAAATATCATCGTAAAGGGCGATGTGGACGGTTCAATCGAAGCATTGTCGGACGAATTGATAAAACTCTCAACCGAATCATTCGAAGTAAATATCATACACAAGGCTGTCGGTCAGATTTCCGAATCGGATGTTATGCTGGCTGCCGCATCAAATGCAATCATCGTCGGTTTCCAGGTGCGTCCATCTACCTACGCACGCAAGACCGCAGAGAAGGAAGGCATCGAAATCCGCCTCTACTCCATCATCTACGATGCTATCAACGAAATCAAGGACGCTATGGAAGGTATGTTGAAGCCGGTAGTAAAGGAAACAATCACTGGTTCTGCAGAAATCCGCGAAGTATTCAAGATTTCGAAGGTCGGTTCGGTTGCTGGATGTCTCGTTACCGACGGCAAGATTTCACGCAAGTCGAAAGTACGTATTATCCGCGACGGTATCGTCATCTACACTGGCGAACTTGGCAGTTTGAAGCGATTCAAGGACGATGCTAAGGAAGTCATCGCCGGTCAGGAATGCGGTCTTAACATCGACAAGTTCAACGACATTAAGGTCGGAGATATTGTTGAGGCATTCGACGAAACCGAAGTAAAGGCAACTTTAGGATAAAATGCTCAAAATCGGTAATACCGAATTTAACGACAGGCCTGTATTCCTCGCACCAATGGAGGATGTTACAGACCCGTCGTTTCGCTATATGTGCAAGAAGTTCGGTGCCGACCTAATGTTCACCGAGTTCATCTCTGCCGACGGACTTATCCGTGAAGCACAAAAAACAGTAAAGAAACTCGACATTTTTGACTACGAGCGCCCTGTAGGTACGCAAATCTACGGACATATTCCCGATGCTATGGAAGAGGCTGCACGCTTCATCAACAATGCCGACCCCGACATTTTGGACATTAATTACGGTTGTCCTGTGAAGAAGATTGCAGGTCGTGGTGCAGGTTCGGGAATGATGCGTAACTTGCCGTTGATGAAGGAGATAACCGAAAGGGTTGTAAAGGTGTCGCGTTTTCCGGTAACCGCCAAAACCCGTCTAGGTTGGGACAGCGAATCGCTCAATGTGGAGGAAGTAGCATTGATGCTTCAGGATTGTGGAATACAGGCACTTACCATTCACGGACGCACACGCGCACAAATGTATAAGGGCGAAGCCGACTGGACTTTAATAGGCAAGGTCAAGAATAATCCTGCAATTCACATACCAATCATTGGCAACGGCGACATAACTAGCGGAAAAATAGCAGCAGAACGCTTTAATACATACGGTGTTGATGCCATAATGATAGGTCGTGCCGCTATTGGTCGTCCATGGATTTTCCGCGAAGTGAAACATTATCTGGAAACTGGAGAGGAACTCCCCACTCCTACCGTCCTCGAGCGCGTTGACTATGCCCGTGAGCATTTGCATAAGTCGGTGGACTACAAGGAAGGAATGCGCGGAATCTACGAAATGCGCCGCCATTTCACCATGTATTTCAAGGCGATACCTAATTTCAAGGAAACACGACTTAAACTTCTCACCGCCAATACAGTAGAAGAAATCGAATCCCTTCTCGACCTCATTGCAGACAAGTTTGGCAACGTTGAAATCAACAAGGATGTGGCGAATGTAGGGATATATGAAACCTGACAATTGTGGTGCGAACCGAAGGCAAAACGAAACAAGCGGAGGACTTTTGCTTTGCTGAGGTGATGTCAAAAATCATGGACTGAAAGGGCATAATTGATAATGTGTCGTTGAATAATTTTTTGTAGCTCGCAATACATTATGAACCAGTCATGTACAGATGCAAAATTTTGCGTCTCAAAATCCTTTTTACTATCGCCGCATTGCTATGCTACTTTTTCAACTTTTAACTTTTAACTTTCAACTAGTTTTCCTACCTTTGTCCACTTTAATAGTATGCAATATTTAACATTAGGATAATGAACAATTTATATATGAATTTTTCTACAAAAAACGATAGAAATATGGACAAAATCCACAGAAATTCTCTTGTTGCAGCCTTATGTGCTGCTTTTTTGTTTTTAATGTCGTTCTCTTCGTTCGGGCAGATGGTTACTACTATAGCCGTTGACGAAGGTGACCTGACTTCCACCTCGGCAATACTGAAAGGACATTTCGAGAACAATGAGGGAATAGCGGTTACAAGTTACGGTTTCAAGTACAGCGACAATGCAATGAGCCTTAGCAACGACTTGCCTGCCGATTATACGGGAGACCCGTTCACGGCTACGCTTACTGGCCTTACTCCAGGTACCACATACTACTACAGAGCCTATGTATATACCGACGCTCAAGGTCAAATCAACGGCAGCGTGGAAAGTTTCACCACTCCTACTGGAAGTTCCACCACTTACCAATACGTTGACCTTGGCTTGCCGAGCGGCATCAAGTGGGCTAATATGAATATTGGCGCAACACAACCGTCGGACTTCGGAAACCGTTATGCCTGGGGCGAAACCACGCCTAAGGACGTGAATAGTTACAGTTGGGAGAATTACATTCATTGTGCCGGCACAAACAACGATCTCACCAAATACTGCTTCAGTTCAATATGGGGGCACAACGGCTATACCGACGAACTTACCACCCTTGAAGCCACCGACGATGCTGCCACCGTAAACTGGGGCGAAGGCTGGCGTATGCCGACGGATGAAGAATGTCAGGAACTGTATAACAATTGCTACGCGAGCTGGGATACTCAAAACGGGGTAGTTGGAGTGACACTTACAAGCAGAAGCAATGGCAACAGCATTTTCATCCCTATCGACCCGGAAGAAAATAATGGAACGCATTACTGGTCAAGTTCTTTTGGAACTGATGATGATGACCCTACTATGGGAAAGACATTATACCTGAACGCATCAAACCAAATCGTCTCGTCAGGTGGCGACCAGCGAAATCGTCCTAATGCCATTCGTCCGGTATATGCACCGTCCAACACCGCTTCTTCCAACAATACCTTCACCGATGACCGCGACGGACAAACATATAAGTTTGTTACCATTGGCAACCAAATTTGGATGGCTGAAAATCTAAGATACAATAATAATTTGACTGTAGATACGGAAGGTGAAACAAGCGATACCGACCCATACATTTATTATCCTGATGGCAATGTTGCAAATTTTGGCACCTATGGTTACCTATACAACTGGCCTGCAGCAATGAACGGAGAAAGCGCCAGTGAAGCAAATCCAAGCGGTGTGCAGGGTATCTGTCCAAGCGGATGGCATTTGCCAAGCAACGCAGAATGGACACAGTTGAAAGATTATTTGGGAGAGGAACATTCCGGAGCAAAACTCGCAGGTCGTACTGAACTATGGGATTCTGATGCTGGCGAGTCTAGTTATTTGATTACTGAATCAGAATATTTTGGAACTAGTGGCTTCAACGCCCTACCTGCTGGAGAACGCCGTGGAACTTCTTATTTTGATATTAATAGGTTGGCTTCTTTCTGGACAGCTACAGAGGATAATGATTATGGTATCTACGCTTCCCAAAGAGATATTCATAACTATGTATATAATATTTACGATGATAACTCCGACAAAAGCTGGGCTCGTAGTATCCGCTGCGTAAAGAATGTAGAAACAGTATTCCAAGGCAATTTCGAGGATGCCGACGAAAACGCCAACTGGACACTTTCCAATGGCACTCAGACAAATCAGTGGCATATAGGCACTGCCATAAACAATGGTGGCAATTACGGTTTGTACATTTCAAGCGACGGAGGCGCAAGCAATGGGTATGACTATACATCACCTTCAAATGTTTATGCATATCATACTTTGGAAATCTCAGAAACTGCAGACTATAATATAAGTTTTGACTGGAGAACAAAAGCCAGTTATTTAGTCGCATTCTTAGCTCCATTATCGTCCTCACAACAGCCGGTGGGTGGAACTCTGTTAACAGATACCCCAGATGACTGGACTTTAATTGGTTCTTTTTCCAATGGAGATTCTTGGCAAAGCTTTAGTAAGAGGTTGTACATTAGCGAGGGGGATTACTATTTCATATTATACTGGACAAATAATGAAAATGACGGTAATAATCCACCGCCAGCCGCTGTCGATAACATTGTGATAAACAAGGCTCCACAAGTTATTACAGATACATTTGTCGATGCCCGCGACGGACAATCCTATTCATACGTAAACATTGGTTCCCAGACTTGGATGTCCGAAAATTTACGCTTCGTGGGTGATATTCCTCTTGGAACAGAAACAAGCGAAACAGTTGCTTACCGATACATTCCCAATGGAGATAATGCAAATGTCGCTACCTACGGCTACCTATACAACTGGCCAGCAGCAATGAATGGAGAAAGCAGTAGCGATGCCACCCCGAGCGGTGTGCAGGGCATTTGTCCTAATGGCTGGCACTTGCCAAGCGAACAGGAATGGGCGCAGTTGTATAATTATCTGGGCGGATCACAGAATGCCTCCGGTCCTATGCTTGCCGGACGTTCAGATTTATGGGACAATGGAGTTTTGACACAGTCGCAAAACTTTGGTACTACAGGTTTTAATGCGCTACCCGCAGGAAATTATGGCATCTCATACCAGGATTTTGGTAGTGTGGCTCAATTCTGGACAACAACAAACTTGACATCTTCCGAGGCTTATTACAAGCAGATTCGCAGCAACTATACCGATATTTACTCCGATGCACAAGGCAAGGATTTTGGAAATAGTGTCCGATGTGTAAAGAATGCTTATCCTACCGCAGATAATTATCAATGCGGTTTCGATGACGATGCCGAATTTGCCAATTGGACAATTCAGGGTATAAACAGCGGTCAGCCAAACTACTGGACAATAGGAATGACCGAGCAGGGTGAAGCAAACCTTAACAGCCTATTCATTACTACCGAAGGTGGTGGCTATTCATACACAAACTCTTCCACATCGGCAGTATATGCTTACTGCAGACTGGAGTTTCCAGAGCGACTCAACTACAACATAGCCTTCGACTGGCAGTGCGACGGTGAATCAACTTACGACTACCTGCGTGCATTCTTGGTTCCGACATCGGCAAACCCCGACTTTTCGGCTGGAACCGAAATAGCAAATGGCCACACCGAAACCCCAGATGGTTGGATTGATATCAACAATGGACGTATGAATCAGGCTGGTCGCGAATGGATGCATGCAGACAAGACTATGATTATCGAGCCTGGATTGTATTACCTGGTGTTCTACTGGCGAAACGATGATGGCGCAGGTGATAATCCTCCCGCAGCCGTCGATAACATCAGAATAGTTAAGATTACCTGTCCGTCGGTTACCAACATAGCAGCATCCGACATTACAATCGAATCGGCAACATTGACCTGGACAGAAATAGGTTCGGCAGAAAGCTGGGATATTATTGTTTCTGAAACAGAGCTCTCCGATACCGATCTCGAAACATACAATAACTTTACAACAGTATCGTCCCCGTCTTATTCCGCAACAGGATTGGAACAGGCGCACACATATTATGTATATGTACGCGCTGCTTGTTCGTCCGACGAGAAGAGCGAATGGGCATCAGGAGTATTCTCTTCTGCTTTTTGTACTGCCGTAGATATGTGCTCAATACGTTACGAACTGGAGGATAGTTACGGCGACGGATGGAACGGCAACACTCTCAATGTAGTTGATGCTTCAACCGACGAGGTATTGGCATCATGGACAATAGAGGATGGGTCGTCGGCATCAGGAACACTCGCTGTTTGCGACGGCAGGGACATCCGCTTCGAATATGTTGGAGATAATTATCCAGATGAAACTTCATACAGGGTATATGATGTCAACGACGAGTTGATATTTGAAGGAAGCGATAAATTTACAGACCCCATACACTATATGATGTCTTGTTCGTCTTGCTTGTCCGTAAATAACTTAATGGCAACAGGAGTTAATGACGAATCGGCAACAATAAGTTGGGGAGATAGAAATTCTACAGGAACTTGGGAATTTATTGTTTCCGACCAGAATCTATCCGGCCCGGAACTCGACGGTGCAACGGTGCAGACATTGACCGACTCTACCTATTCATTATCAGGTCTTACTCCTACGACAATATATTATGTATATGTACGCTCGGTTTGTTCGGCAGAAGAAAAGAGCGGCTGGAAATCGTTGACATTCCGCACAACACAGGTACCTGCACAAATACCTTACAGCTATGGCTTCGAGGATGAGTCCGAAAACGCTATATGGACACTTAATGTGGGAGCAAGCAACGGATGGTCCGTTGGCGAGGCTGCTTACAATGATGGTAGCAAGGGACTTTATGTTTCCAATGACAATGGTGCAAGCAACTCATACGATACCGGTTCAGAAACAAGCATATATGCTTACCGTACATTGAATGTTCCTGAACTGTGCTACTATTCTGTAAGTTTCGACTGGATGGCAAAAGGTGAATCTGGATATGACTACTTGCGCGCATTTATAGTTCCTACTTCGCTCAATGCCGATTTGTCGTCAGGCATACAAAACGGAATTGATATCTCATCAACTCCAGCAAACTGGATTGAACTATATTCTAATGGCGGTCAAATGAACGGTTCGGATTCGTGGCAGACCAACAGTATTGAAGTTGCTCTCGAACAAGGTTTGTATAATCTTGTGTTCTACTGGCGAAACGACAATAGTGGTGGCGAAATTCCACCTGCAGCAATCGACAATATATCGGTAACCAAACTGGTACCGTTCAGGTTATCGGCTCTGGTTCAGCCCGGTTGGGGTTCAACTGCTGTAACACTCGAAGGTCATATTGATTTCCTCGGTGATGTGCAGACACTTACGGCTGGATTTGAATTAGGTGTCAATGATGCAAACCTTGCCGACTCTGTGGGTGTTGTTTCAAGCGATGGAACATTCTCACACGAATTTACTGGACTTGAAGCTCAGACAACATATTATTACAGAGGCTTTGTAATCTATAATGATGAACCGATTTATACCGATATTGCACAATTCAAGACAAGAAACAACGATAACGGAACAGAATCGAGCCCGCTCATCATCGAAAGTGAGTCGGACTGGGGCGAATTTGTTACTGCAATACAAAACGGTGCAGGCTTTGGTGCTGATGCGATGGGCGAATATAAGGGCAGTGAAATAGTTGACGGCGCATTTGGAATGTACTTCAAGATTGGTAACGACATTACTCTTACTTCAAGCAACATCACAGTCAATGGTTTCAAGGGAATATTGCTTGGCGATGGAAAAACAATCACTCTCGATAACGCCGCTGGTTATGGTGCCGATTTCAGGGGATTGTTCAGTTCAATTTACAATGCTACTATCGACAGCCTTAATATTTCGTTGGCACAGTCGATAACAATACCGTCGCCAGAAACATCCGACAACAATGGTTTTGGTCTATTGTGCAGCGAAGTTTATTCTTCGTCCGTCATTTCGGACTGTACGATTTCCGGAGGAGAAGGCATATTGCTTAATTGCAATGAGGTAAGATTTGGAGCAGGTGCACTTGTCGGAAGCGTAAACGATGCTACAATAACCAATTGTACCAACAATTTGGATGTAGATGGCTACTATGTAGCAGGTATTGCTGGCCTAATGAAAGGCGGAACGATAAGCAAATGTACCAATAATGCGGCAATAAAATCGGAAACCGAAGGCTACTATGTTGGCGGAATAGTTTACTCCATAGAAGGCAATGTACAGTCAACCATAACCGAATGTCTCAACACTGGTGCTCTGACTAGCGGAGGTATAGCTGGTGGAATTGTGGCACGTATTAATGGCAGCAATTCTACCATCAGTAAATGTATGAATATTGGCCAGATAACTACAAATTACACTGATTGGAGTACTGGAGAATATGCAGGTGGTATAGTTGGAGGAAGTAGGATGAGTTCTACAATCACCAACAATGCAAACTATGGTTCGTTCGGTAGGTTGTCATCTAATATAGGTGGTATTGCTGGGTCCAACATGACATCACTGAGCAAGAATGTGTCAGCACCAGTATATTTGAGCGAAAATATTGCAGGAAATTCGTCGTACAATATTTTTGCGACTATGTCTGTAGGTGTGGATAATTACGAAACAGCCAACGAAGAGGACGATGATTTCTTCGACGAGCAGATAGGTGACATAAAGGTCGATTCGCTTCGCCTGAGATTTGCATCTCATGCTACGGCAATGCCGACAAGCGATATGGTAGGTTCGGCACTTAGCAGTTCGCTTTCTAGTGAAAACTGGATTTTCACAAACGGTCTTTACCCGATGCCCGCTGGCATTCCCGAATCACCGAAGACAACCGTAGCCAGAATACCTATGTATTTAGCCGAGAACGAAACTGTTTTCGGAGTGATGAGCAACTTCACTGTTCCAACCATCATTTCGGGACAGACGGTAGAATGGACATCTAGCAGTCCCGATGTCATAGCAATAAGCGATGGCTCGGCAACTGTCACCCGACCTGCCAGTGGCGAAGCAGATGTAGATGTAACCTTGACAGCAACTTGTCAGGGAGAAACCAAGTCATTCATAGTAAGAGTAATAGGACCGAAACAAGTTCCTGTGCTTACCGAGGGGGCAACTGCCGGCACAAGTGTAATTTTAAACGGTGAGTTCGGTTCTGAGGCAGAAGGAATTATTACATACACCAAGGAGTATGGCTTTAAGTATGGAAAGGAGAGTGACCTTTCTGATGCTGTAAATATTGTAAGTACTAACCTTGGTACTAACCTTCACGAATCAACACGCTTCACGGCCGTAATCAATAATTTTGACGATAGCAAATACTATTATGCAGCATACGCCACTACCGCCGACGCCACAACGCTCGGTGAAATTAAGAGTTTCAAGAAATCAACCGCACCAGAGGTAATTGCAAAGTACCCGATGTGGCGTACCAACTCCGAGGCCACTATTGAATTTGACATTACACTTAACGATGGCGAGGAGTTCTATGGGGTGGAAAGTGCATTTCACTATGGTACAGAACGTACCAACCTGAACTTAACCGGAATTATCAACTACGATGACGACTATGGCTATTATTCTACCGACCTTTCCAACCTTACCGCCGACACCAAGTACTACTATATGGCTGAGGTTTCCAATGACTTAGGTACAACCCGCAGCGACACCCTTGAGTTCCTGACCTGTGGCACAATGACCGACAGCCGTGATGACACCCAGTACTATACAATAAGGATTGGAAATCAGACTTGGATGGCGCAGAACTTGAAGTATGCTGGGAATATTCCCCAAGGTTCAGAAACAAGTTCCACCGATGCATACCGCTACAATCCAGATGACTTTTCTGATGCTGTTGATGAGTACGGTTACTTGTACAACTGGGCAGCTGCGATGAATGGAGAAAATCCCACTAACGAAAATCCGAGCAGTGTGCAAGGAATTTGTCCTAGTGGATGGCATTTGCCAAGCGATGCAGAATGGACTCAGTTGACAGATTATTTGGGTGGAACAGGAAATGCAGGTGTTATGCTTGCAGGACAGCCAGCCGCACAAGACCGATACTGGCAAACTAGTGATATGACAATGTCGGTAACCTTTGGCAAAAGCGGTTTCAATGCTTTGCCTGCCGGTTACTATGTCGGCACCAATTATAGCAGTTTCGGCAGCGGCACTGGTTTCTGGAGTGCCACCGAGAACACCAGTGAATACGCATACGTCCGCAGCATTTACTACGAATCCACTAGCATGGATAGGAACTACGACAACAAGGTCAAAGGCAATAGTGTCCGCTGTGTAAAGGGATCGGTAGTATATGCCTACGATACATTACCATATTGTGGTGAATCGTATACTTACCACGATACTGTCATCACTGCAAGTGGCGACTATACAGTCCGTATTCAGAACGGTGAAACCGAAAACATCTACAAGTTACACCTTACATTATACCCCGCGCTTGTGCCAACAATAAGCAGTTATAGCAACGGTTGCTACGGAGAAAACAACGGATATGTGGAAGTAGGCGCAACAGGTGGCGCAGGCGACTACTCCTACGCTTGGAGTACCCCCGATATGCAGACTACTGCCCGTATTAACAACCTTACCGATGGTGAATATTCCGTGGTCATAACCGATGTGGCAGGATGTTCGGCAACAATTTCGCAGACAATTGTCACCCCCGGCGAACTCACGGTAACGGTCAGTGGCAATAATCCTGACTGCTATGGTGATGAGACAACATTGTCAGCAAGCGCAAATGGTGGCACACCAGACTACACTTACGCTTGGAATAGCGGCGAAAGCAATGTATCAATTACAGTTTCGCCTACCGCAACTACAACCTACACCGTCACCATAACCGATGCAAACAACTGTACGGCAACGGCATCGAAGAACATTGTTGTCGGTGAACAGCTTACGGTTTCAATTTCGGGCGATACCCAAGTACAGTGCTATGGTGATCTTACAGCATCCCTTACAGCCACAGCAAATGGCGGTTCAATGGCAATGGGCTACACCTACGCTTGGAGCAACTCACAAAGCGGTCAGATTATTTCGACTCTTGGCGCTGGAAACTACAGCGTAACCGTAACCGATGGCAATGGTTGTAATGCAACATCAAGTGTGACGGTAACAGGTCCCGATGCAGCACTTTCGATAGACATTTCGGCTACAAATAATACTCTTACTTGTAGCAATTTATCAGCAACAATTACTGCAACCGTAACTGGCGGAACTGAAGGTTATACTTATAATTGGAGCAATAGTGGGACAAATAACACATCTGAGGTTACAGCCCCAGGTTCATATACGGTAACCGTTACCGATGCAAACGGATGTTCGATAGAGGCAACACAGACTATAACGGAGGATAAGACAGCGCCAACCGTTACAATTGATAACAATGCAACCGAACTCAACTGCAACCGCACATCGATAACGCTTACGGCAACTGGCAGTGACGCTTCGTATGTTTGGTCAAATGGCGAAACCAATGCTGCAACTACAGTGACAACTCCTGATACCTACACCGTAACGGCTACTGGTGACAATGGTTGTACTAACGAAACAAGCGTAACAATCACCAAGGTTGAAAACCCGACTGTTGATGTTACAGCAAGTGAAATCCTTTGCTACGGTGCAACAACAACTTTCACAGCCAATGTTTCCGATGGTGCAGCACCATATTCATATAGTTGGCAAGACGATTTGGGAAGCGGACAGACCCTTGAAGCCCAAGCAGGAACATACAGCGTTACCGTAATGGATAGTAACAGCTGTACGGCAAGCGCAAGCGGTACGGCAAACCAGCCAGAGCAGTTGACGGCAAGCATAACCGACACCGACTTCACTCTTACATGTAGCAATACATCAGTAACCCTTACCGCAAGCGTGACCGGTGGAACATCGGGATATACTTACAACTGGAGCAATAATGAGAGCAACGGTTCTTTGGTAGTTACCGAGCAGGGAACATACGTTGTAACCGTCACCGATGCAAACGGCTGTACAACAATGGCCTCACAGGCGGTAAATCAGGATGTTGCAGTCCCGACCGTTTCAATAAGCAGCGATGCAACCGAACTCAACTGCAACCGCACATCGATAGCACTTACCGCATCTGCCGAAGGTACAGGAGCCACCTACCAGTGGTCAAATGGCGTAAACAATGCTGCAACTACAGTGACAACACCTGGTACCTACACAGTAACGGCAACCGGCACAAACGGCTGTACCAGCGATGCAAGCACCACCATCACCCAGGTTGATAACCCGACAGTTTCGGTTTCTGCTTCCGAAATCCAATGCTACGGCGAAAGCACTACTTTCACAGCCAATGCAAATGGCGGAGCAGCACCATACTCATATAGTTGGCAAGACGATTTGGGAAGCGGACAGACCCTTGAAGCCCAAGCAGGAACATACGCAGTTACCGTAACTGATAACAACGGATGTACAGCAAGTGCAAATGGAACGGCAAGCCAGCCCACCCAGTTGACGGCAAGCATAACCGACACCGACTTCACTCTTACATGTAGCAATATGTCAGTAACCCTTACCGCAAGCGTGACCGGTGGAACATCGGGATATACTTACAACTGGAGCAATAATGAGAGCAACGGTTCTTTGGTAGTTACCGAGCCGGGAACATACGTTGTAACCGTCACCGATGCAAACGGCTGTACAACAATGGCATCACAGTCCGTAATGCAGGATGTTGCAGTTCCGACCGTTTCAATAAGTAGCGATGCAACCGAACTCAACTGCCACCGCACATCGATAACGCTTACCGCATCTGCCGAAGGTACAGGAGTCACCTACCAATGGTCAAATGGAGGAAATACTGCAGTAAACAATGTAACAGCACCTGCTACCTACACAATAACGGCAACTGGTTCAAACGGCTGTACCAGCGATGCAAGCACAACAATAACCCAGGTTGATAACCCGACAGTTTCGGTTACGTCTTCCGAAATTCAATGCTACGGCGAAAGCACTACTTTCACAGCCAATGCAAATGGCGGAGCAGCACCATACACATACAGTTGGCAAGACGATTTGGGAAGCGGACAGACCCTTGAAGCCCAAGCAGGAACATACGCAGTTACCGTAACTGATAACAGCGGATGTACAGCAAGTGCAAATGGAACGGCAAGCCAGCCCACCCAGTTGACGGCAAGCATAAGCAATCCGACCAATGTATCCTGCAACGGTGCAAGCGATGGAACTGCAACAGTAATTGTCAGTGGCGGAACGACAGACTACACCTATCTGTGGAGCAACAATGCAACCACACCAACTGTCAACGGTCTTGCAGCAGGAATATACAATATAACTATAACCGATGCAAATAGTTGTACTGCAACAGCAAGCACAACAATTACACAGCCCGATGCACTTGCCGTAACGATTTCCGGTTCTACATCGGTTTGCGAAGGAACAACTACAACCCTCACCGCAAATGTTCAGGGCGGAACGGCTGATTTCACTTATTCGTGGAGCAACGGAGAAACAACCAACGCCATCACAACTCCACAACTCACAGTGGCAACAGAATACTCTGTTACCGTTACCGATGCGAACGATTGTACGGTTTCTACAAACGTAAATGTTGAAATCGGCGATACCCCAGGAATTGAAATCTCTCAAGTATCGGCAATCTGCATAGGCAACGAAGTCATGTTGCAGGCAAATGTTTCCAATGCAGGAAGCGATTACACGGTTCAATGGTCAAGTTCGGACACTGGCGCAGGCTTGCCCGACATAACTTCTACCGAAACTATCACCGTAACGCCAACCGCAGCAGGAATCTACACCTATACGGCAAGCCTCACGGCAACATCGTGTAGCGATGGTCAGCCTTTCAATAGTTCGGCGAATGTACAGCTCACGGTAAATGAATTGCCTGACGCAGCAATCACCAACAACACCAACGAAACGATAATAACTTGTAGCACAACCGAAATTTCGCTTACTGCAACTGGCGGAACAAACTACGTTTGGTCAAATGGCGTTGAAACCGCAGATAACAATATTACTGCAGCTGGCATCTACACCGTCACCGTTACCGATGACAACGGATGTTCTAGCACGACAAATATTACGTTAACACAGAATATTGAAGCCCCGACGGTAAGTATCAACAACATTACCGGGACTACATTGCTCACCTGTACAATCACAGCCATAGAAGTTGAGGCAACAGGAACGGGTACTGCATATCAGTGGTCTAACAATGTAAACACTGTCGCCAACTCGTTTACCGAAGCTGGCACCTACACCGTTACCGCAACGGCCGACAACGGATGTACAAGCACATCGGCTATTGAGATTACACCTAATGCCGATGCACCTACGGTAAGCATAACAAACAATACTGGAGAAACCGAACTTACCTGCGCATTGACATCAATAAGCGTTACTGCAGAAGGAAGCGGAACTTCGTACTTGTGGTCGAACGGAGCAAACACGGCAGAAAATACACTAACCGCTCCTGGCACCTACACCGTAACCGCAACCGCAGGCAACGGATGTACGGCATCTGACCAGATTATAATTACGCAGGACATCGAAGCACCCGAAATAATTGCATCGGCAACCGACAGCACCATCTGTCAGGGAGCAAGTACGACAATCAGCGCGATAGGTGGAAATTCTTACACTTGGTCGCCCGAAACAGGCTTGCCGACAACCGTTGGCGCATCAATCGAAGCAACACCATCCGCAACTACAACCTATACCGTGACCAGCATTGGTTCAAACGGATGTATGGGAAGCGGAGAAGTTACCATTACGGTCAATATGCCAACTTCATCGGAATTCGACTATACTGCTTGCGACTCGTATGTATGGAATGGTACAACCTACGACCAATCTGGCGACTTCCAGCAGACATTCATCAATGCAAACGGTTGTGACTCGGTTGTAACACTGCACTTGACTATTAATCACAGTAGCACAGGCATTGATGAGCAGACCGCTTGCGACAGCTACGAGTGGATTGACGGCGTAACCTACACCGAAAGCACAGATGTTCCGACATTCACACTTAGCAATGCAGAAGGATGCGACTCGGTAGTGACCTTGCACCTGACTATTAATCACAGCAACACAGGCATTGATGAGCAGACCGCTTGCGACAGCTACGAGTGGATTGACGGCGTAACCTACACCGAAAGCACCGATGCTCCGACATTTACATTGACGAATGTAAACGGTTGCGACTCGGTTGTAACCCTGCACCTGACAATCAATAACTCCACAACCGGCATTGATACACAGGTTGCTTGTGACAGCTACACTTGGATTGACGGCGTAACCTACACCGAAAGCACCGATGATCCGACATTTACATTGACGAATGCAAATGGTTGTGATTCGGTTGTAACACTCCACCTGACAATCAACAACAGCACCACTGGTGAGTTTAGCGACATGATGTGTTCGGGTATACCTTATATATACGAAGGACAGACGTTTACACAAGCAGGCACATACGAAGTCCAACTGACTAACGCCCACGGTTGCGATTCGATTGTAACACTTACTCTTACATACTCCGACAACTGCAGTGGAACTGTTTCTGGTATTATTACCGATGCAAATACCAATCTCGCAATACAAAATGCAAAGGTTACAATCGGAAATATGGTTACCTGGACAAACGTTGATGGTGAATATTCGTTGACAATACTACGTGGAAGAAGAACTATCAGGGCAACAGCAAACGGATATGCTTCGTATTCTGGAACGATTGACATCCAGCAGGATACAACAATCAATATTGCTATCTACTCGCCACAAATCCATACCAGCACCGACAACATCACTCTCACTACCTACCCATACTTGGAGCAAAGGGATACGCTGACTATCAGCAATACAGGCAACAGCACCCTAGTATGGAGTTCAGTAACGGAATGCGACAACATCGAACTTTTGCCAGAAGACGAGAACGAGCACCAGAGAGCCAATACACGGGCACTTTGGGATAGCATACAGACTTTCACCACTCAGTTCAACGCAGAACAGGCAATAGCAACAGATGGATTCTTTATCTACACATCGTCGTGGCAACGTCCGGGCGAATTCAACCGCTATACACCCGACGGCGAATATATTGAAACCTTCCTTATTGAAAATGTAGGAAATATTCGAAACTTGTCGTACGACGGAACCTACTTCTACGGAACCGAGGCAACAAATATCATATTCAAACTTGACCTCGACAACCAGACATTAGTTGACAGCATCGAAACCGACATCGCTGACATACGCCACTGCTCATTCGACAAGCAGAACGGAAATCTGCTCGCAGGAAGTTGGAACTCGCTCTACAGAATCGACACTGCTAGCGGCACTTCAACGCAAATTAGAAGCGACCTAGCAAATGTATATAGTTCTGCTTTCGACAACCTCTCGCCTGGCGGACCTTACCTATGGTTGTTCTCGCAAACATCGCAAAACAATGGCCCTTCGGCATACATTAGGCAATTCGACATCAACGCCAACAACTATACCGGCAAGAAGCACTACCTCGACGACATCAATCTTGGTAACTCGTCGCTGGCTGGCGGCATCTGCGCATCAGAATACATAGTGAACGGTAAATACGTACTACTTGCCAACGTACAAAACCCATCAGGCAACAACATTGTTGCAACCTATGAGATTGGTCGCACCAACACCGCGATAACTGCCGATGCAAAGAGCGGAAGCATTATGCCAAACGAAAATGTGAATATTCCTGTCCACGGAATTGCAACGGAAGCAGGCAACTTCAGCGCAACAATAAGGTATCGTGCGGCTGTAATGGGTAATCAGTCAAACGACATAAACGTAACTATTTCGGCAGTTGCACCCGAATGTAATGCCGTTCAGCAGATTACTGCCGTCACCGACACTTTCCACACCGTGCAATTAAACTGGGATGCAGTAGAACTCGGTAACTACAACAACGTTTCATACCTAATATACGATGGCAATTCAACATTCGCAATCGACACCGTAAACGGAACAAGTATTATCTACAACGACCTTGACGTAGGCGAACATTGTTTCCATGTAAGGGCTCTGTCGGTTGCCGAATACCAATGTCTATCGGAATCTTCAGACACAGTTTGCGCCGAAATACAGGCAATCCCATGCAATATCTCGCTTACAGCCGAAACCGAAAGTGACGGCGAGAGCATATTTATCTCGTGGAATAGTCCTATCGGCGTTGACCATTTCAGCATACGTAGAAACGACCATAACAATGCAGAAGTCATATACACAAATGAATACGTTGATTCTAATGTCGTTCCAGAAACAGAATACTGCTACACAATCATTGCATACTTTGAAAACAATGCCTGCGATGAAATCACGGCAATAGTTTGTTCAAGAATTGCATCCGGCGTTTGCTCCGAAGCACCAGAATTGACAGCAACTGCTATGAGCAACTCGGTAGTTCTCAACTGGACAGGAAGCAGCGATGCACTTGCATACAAGGTATACAGGAACGATGTGAAAATCGGAGTAACTACTGACACGTCCTATTTCGACAATGTGGCATTTGGTCTCGAATATTGCTATAGAATCGAACGCATGTGCGAGTACGGAATGTATGTTTCATCTGATGACGTTTGTGTATTTATCGAAGCAAACGATGAAAATGCCGTTGACGAATGGTCGGCAGACAAACTGAGTGTTTATCCAAACCCGACTTACGGTCAGTTCTTCATAGAAGGTTCACAAATTGCAACCATACAGATTTACAATGCAGCAGGACAGACAGTCTACGAAACAGATAGCAATGATGACGAGCGCGTCACTATTAACTGCGAAAACTGGACTCCTGGACTATACAACATTAGAATCGTATCGGTTGAAGGACAAATGGCAACAAAGCGAGTTACTATATTCAGGTAGCAATCGCCACATTTAACATAGCAAAATGCCCCGATAATTGAATTATCGGGGCATTTTGTCATATTGCCTATAGTACAATGTTGCCCTCGACGGTCATTTCACAACCGAGGTAAAGTCGGGCAATTTCTGATAATTTTTCTGGGGAGTCGGACGAATAAAGTCTAACGGTACGATGTTCGTTTTCCGTCCTCATAGTATTGGTTGTCATAAGTATATCCTTGGTCCGACGTGCTATTGCTTCCGACGAATCTATGATTCTTATTCCTTCGCCGGCAATACGCTCTATTACTGGACGGAAATACGGGTAATGAGTACAACCAAGTACAATATGGTCGACATTGTTTTTCTTGAGAGGCTCAATATACTTTTCAATTATAGCATCTACCTCATCGCCGCTAAAAATGCCCTTTTCAGCCAATTCAACTAGTTCCTTGGCTATTTCTAGGTGCAACGAAACATATTTTCGGTACTTGTCGCTGGTATTCTTGAAATGTGCGCCTCTGAATGTCCCTTCGGTAGCCAGCACACCCACGTGCCTTGTCCTAGTTTTCAGGCAGGCGGGCTTCACTGCGGGTTCAAGTCCTACAATAGGAATCTTGAATACACGGCGCATTGAGTTAACCGCTGCAGCAGTTGCAGTATTGCAAGCAATTACAACTATCTTGCAACCCTTATTCACTAGAAACTGCACAATCCTCGATGACAATGCGGTAACATCCTCCACAGTGCGCGGACCATAAGGTGCGTTTTTGCTATCAGCAAAATATATGAAATCCTCATCGGGAAGTTCCACTAGCAATTCACGAAGGACTGTAAGTCCACCTATACCGCTGTCGAATACGCCTATGGGATTGTTTTCCATGATATGAAAAATATTCCGTAAAGACAACCCCCACGACAAGTGCCTTTGTCGGTTCGCTTTGCCCTACGGAATGACTAATAGAGGTACTATTTCTTTATTCCCAACTTTGCCTTAACATCGTTGGTAATATCAGTAGCATCTGGTGATGTGTAAAGCAACATAGTCTTGTCGTACACATACGTAAATCCCTGCTCAGCAGCTACTGTATTGATTGCTTCTTTGATTTTATTTGTAATAGGTTCGAGCAATGCTGCTTCGCGGTTCTGGAGGTCGGTTTCGGCCTGCTGCTGGAAATTCTGGATACGTTGCTGCAACGACATTATTGCCTCTTCCTTGTCCTGCCTTATGAGTGCCGACCAAGTATCCTTGTTTTCACCATATTCCTTCATTTTTGCCTCGTATTCCTTATACATCACCTGCATCTGGTCTTCGAGAGTCTTTGCATAATCTTCCACTTCCTTGGTTGCTGCGGCCTTTTCGGGCATTTCACCGAAAATCGCCTGTACGTCTACATGGGCGAGCTTAACTGCCTTCTGCGAAAACATCGACAGACAGCATGCACACAAAACCAATACTAAAACTATTCTTTTCATCTATCCTAAATTTAAATTGTTTACTAATATTAATTCTTATATCCCAACTTTCTCAACACTTCGTCGCTCTTGTCGTGACGTGGGTCGGTGTAGAGCATATTAAGATTGTTTGCGGTGTCGAAAATAACTGCAAAGTTGCCTTCGGTGGCGATTTCCTTGATTGCATTGTAGATGTCGTCCTGAATGGGCTTTATCAATTCCTCGCGCTTCTTGTAGAGCATACCGCTTTCACCAAAATACTTCTGCTGCAACTGCTTTAATTCCTGTTCCTTCTTCATTATTTCATCCTCACGTTTTGCACGAAGTTCCTCGGTAAGCAATATTCTTTCCGACTGATAGTTCTGATACATCTGGTCGATTGACGACTTCTTGGCATCAATTTCCTTCTTCCACTCATTAGTGAGGTCTTCAAGTTGTGTTTTCGCCGACTCGTAAACTGGAATATTATTCAAAATATATTCTGTATCAACGTATGCGTACTTCTGTCCAAAAGCCAAGGTTGCAAATATCAGCGCAACTGCAAATAAAAATACTCGTTTCATATCTGTAAATTTTAATGTTTCAATAATTTAATTCTGCAAAGTTAATTCAAAAAATCATTTATACCACATTAAATGTTTCTGACGATTTGCGCATTGCAATAATCGTTCCAATTAGAAATTCTGACCAATTACGAAATGGAACTGACTGCCATTTGCACCGGTAGCACCTGGCACCTCGTCGAAACCATAACCCCAGTCGACACCAATCAGACCAATCATCGACATGTATACCCTCACGCCAACACCAGCAGAACGCTTGACATCGAACGGTCGGAAATTTTCAATCGAATGCCAGCAGTTACCTGCTTCGGCAAATACAATAGCATAGAATGTCGCGTTAGGATTGAGCGACATCGGGTAACGAAGTTCGACAGTATATTTGTTGTAAACATAACCGTTTGACGCAGGCGTAAGCGACTGGTTGGAATATCCGCGCAGACCTATGTTCTCAGCGCCATAAAGGTTATATCCATAAAGTCCATCTCCACCTAACTGGAAGTATTCGAACGGTGACTTGCCAACTTTCTTGTTGTACATTCCCAGCAAACCGAACTCTGCCTTTGTAACAAGCACCAACGCCCTCGAACTACCGTCCTTTGGTCCGAACAAGGTAGTGAACCATTTAGCCGAGGCCTTATATTTATGGTATTCAATCCACCTGTATCTATCCTGTAATGTCATGTCGGGGTCGGTATAGTCCTTGCCGTTCATATATGAATATGGGGGCGTAAGTTCTGCCGACACTGAGAACTCCGAACCCATAGTCGGATAAATCGGGTTCGGTCCCGACGATGAACGACCTAACACGGCCTTGAACGACAAGTTGTTGGACACGCCCTTGTCGAATATCATAGAATAGCCGTCATAATTGTTAATGTTGTAACGCTTGTACGCCAATTCGAGATACAATGTGAAATAATCGTCAGGAACTTGCAAGCGCTGTCCCAAACCTATTCCAGCACCCGTAACCTTGAAAGTCTTTCTGTCTTCCTTGGCTTCTTCGGTGCTCTTATATTGCCTTACGTTAGAATGATATACTGACAACGAGAACGAATTAGGTTTCCTACCGCCAAACCATGGGTCAACAAACGTAAAACTGTAATTCTGATACCACAATCCGCTTGCCGATGCCTGAATTGACAATCGCTGTCCGTCGCCAGATGGCAATGGACGGTACGCCTTAAAGTTAAATATGTTGCGCAACGAAAAGTTTGTGAATGTAACACCAAGCGTACCGACAAACATTCCCGAACCATAACCGCCCGAAATTTGAATCTGGTCGGAAGGTTTCTCCTCAACTGTATATTCAAGGTCAACAGTTCCCGAAACAGGGTCGGGGTTAAAGTCAACATTCAACTTTTCGGGATTGAAATAGCCCAACTGCGCAAGTTCGCGGATTGTACGCTGAACCTCCGAACGGTTGTACAAACTTCCGGGACGTGTACGCACCTCGCGCATTATCACATGATCGTTGGTACGAGTATTTCCAACAAGAGTAACCCTGTTGATTGTCGCCTGCTTGCCCTCGTAAATGCGCATCTCGAGGTCGATGGAATCGTTCTCGACAAGTACCTCGACGGGCTGGGCATTGGAGAACAAGTAACCATTATCTTGATACAAAGCCATGACTCCCATAGGGTCGTAGAGCAACTTCTCATCAAGCACCTTGCTGTTGTACACATCGCCCTTCTTTATGCCAAGCACATGCGACAACTGCTCAGACGAATACATAGTATTTCCAAGCCAAGATATGTTGCGGAAATAAAACTTATGACCTTCCTCTATACCTATATACAAATCAATAGTCTTTTCGTCGTGCCGCGAAATAGAATCGTAAGTAATTATTGCATCGCGATAACCTTCCTCGTTATACTTCTCTATTATCTTCTTCTTGTCCTCGGCATAATTCTTTGGTATGTACTTCGATGCCTTGAAGATATTGTACCATGTCTTCTGCTTCGTCTCCTTCATCTTGCGACGCAACTTGGCATCCTTCATCGAATTGTTGCCCTCGAAAATAATCTTGTTTATTTTTATCCTCTGGTTCTTATTAATATCGAATACCAACGATACGCTATTCGCAAGACTTGAATCAACATCTTCGGTAATTTCAACATCGGCATTGAAATAACCCTTGTCAATAAAATAGTCCTTTATGTACCTTTCAGCCGAAATCTTCATGTTTTCGGTAACTTGCGAACCTTTTGTAAGTTTAATCTGCTCGCGGATGTCGTCGGCTTCACCCTTTTTCACTCCCTTGAACGAGAATTTCGAAAGGCGTGGACGTTCTTCAAGGTAGATGTCAAGAAAAATCTTGTCGCCAATGGTGCTTGTAACGGAAATCTTCACGTCTGAGAACAAACCCTGCTCCCAAAGTTTCTTGATTGCATCGGCAATATCCTGTCCTGGAACAGATATTTTCTTGCCAATTTCAAGTCCTGTAAGATATAGCAGTACATTCTGGTCGAGATACTGCACGCCCGATATTGTAACACCACCTATTTCGTATTCTTTTGGTGAGAGATAATTCACCTTGTCGCCACTCGAATATATCGTATTCTGGGCAGTCGCTACATAAACAGCGGCAACAAACAGCATCAATATCAAAACAAATCTTCTCATCCGCTACTTTTTTACTTGCTCACTTGTTTTTCCAAACCTGCGTTCTCGGTTCTGATAACTTATCAACGCCTTGTACAATTCCTCACGGTTGAAGTCGGGCCACAGCACATCGGTAAAATACAATTCGCTGTATGCCAACTGATACAACAAGAAATTGCTAATTCTCGACTCTCCGCTTGTGCGAATCATGAGTTCGGGGTCGGGAACGCCCGACGTGGACAGATAATGCGAAAACATTCCATCGTTTATGTCATCAGCAGAAATCTTCCCCTCTGCACAATCCCTTGCAATTTTCTTTGCCGCCTCCACAATATCCCATCTACCACTATAACTCAATGCCACAATGAAATCAAGTTTGTTGTTGTCTTTTGTCCTGTCAATCACATACCTCACTTTTTCTCGCAGATATTTAGGCAGGCGGTCAATCTCCCCTATCATCGACACGCGAACACCGTTCTTCATCATATTTTCGATTTCATCGTCGATGGCACTCGACAAAAGTCCCATTATTCCGCTGACCTCATCTGCGGGACGGTTCCAGTTTTCGGTAGAGAACGCATATACAGTAACGTATCTTATGCCCAAATCACCAGCAGCATTTAGGATTTCCTTCACGGTTTTGACCCCGTTTTTATGACCAAACAGACGAATCATGCCGCGCTTTTTTGCCCAGCGACCGTTTCCGTCCATTATGAATGCAACGTGCTGCGGAAGTTTCGATTTGTCTATTTGCTGAAGTAAATCCATTTCTATTTCTGATGTTTCTTGTAATATGCAGGACAACCAAGTCCTCCGATCTTAAAAGTGTACGAAATTCCAACGAGTGCTACTGAGTACCAATCGTTTGTATATCTAAATCCTAGTTGTTTCCTATTAATGTCTTCGGTTAACGGATAACCGTATGCAAGTTCATAATCCTTCTTTATGCTTTCGTTGGTAATTCCATCTATCATGTCGGAAAATGTCCATCGGAACGCCCATTCGATGCTTAACACAAGACGCGGAAGTATATTTTTCTTAAAGCCAACGCCAAACGGCAGCGCCATGGTGAAAAAGTCCTCGTCGTTAGCAGTCCTGCCGATAAATGAGCCAGCCACACCGACCTGTAAATATGGCGTGAAACTGTTTCTGGCCACATCGCCGTAAAGGTATGGCAGGAAATTTATTTCTGCCTGCACCGACAATTCGTTGAGCGTAACGCTAAACGACTTGTTGCGCACCTGCTGGAAAACATTGTTGAAATCGGCATCTTTCCCTGTAAGGATCGAATTAAAATACCCTATTCGCAAGTCAATCCTATTGCTGAAATGGAACTTTACGGAAGCACCGATGTTATGTCTCGGATGATAGAACTGCCTTGCATAGTTAATGTCGCCCATATAGTACGAAACTCCACCATTGAAACCGATTTCGAGACCGTACTGCGACTTTGCGGACAGGGCTGAAAATAAAAAAACAAACGACAGTAACGCCGTTACCGTCATTTGTTTTAATTGGTTATATGATTTAATTCTTATCCTATCCATATTGGATATAACGTAGAATCATCTCAAATATTTTTAAAATTATCTTAAAATTTCGACCTACCGCGACTATTCGAGAACAACTTATATGTAACCTTTATAGTCAGGAACATATAAGCATCGTTCCATTTGCTGTCGCCACGCTGTTCACCTGGACCGACTTGATATTTGCTTGCTGGGTTGCTGAAATAACTTGCAACTTCGTCTTCGAAAATATCAGGTGATACGTATGTGCTGCTTACATCGTCAATATAATCGGTGAGAGTGTAGCGGAATCCGAAGTCTGCACCAATACCCCAACTCTTTGTAACCATACAGTTTATACCAACGCCGAATGGTATCGACATCTGGATTCTACTGTACTTCTTGCGTGTTGATACATATCCCTGACCTTCGGTTCCGAATGGCTGCAACGAATACCACTTGCCATAATTTGGATTCGACTCGTCGGGATTTCCATTTGCATCTACTGGCAAATATTGTGCTCTCGGGTTGAAATAGAATCCACCTACACCTGCAAAAATATAAAGGTTTGGAGTCGATTTCATTTTTCTTGCATGCTTGGAGTTGTACCTATAACCGAACTTTTCGCGGATAATCGAAAATTCAACAACTTCGCTAAGTTCAATAATCGGCGAACGGAAGTTAAGGTTACGTCCGTTACGTGCTGGTTCCGGAGTGAATTCGTCGTTTCCGAATACTCTGCCGTAATAAACAGCGGTACGCAACGCAAACCTGTCGGTAAGTTTGTAACCATAACCAGCCATGAATGCCCAGCGGTTTGCTTGAATATCGAAGTCCTTCACAAAGTGAGTTCCAACACCCTTGCCACCACCAAGGTCACCCATAAATGCGGCCGTACCTGCTCCGAATACAAATTCGTGCCTGTATCTTCTCCAGTCTCCTGTCTGTGCAACGACAGAAATCGTCGCAAAAGTCAGAAAAATCATCAAGACTGTAAATCTTTTCATCTCTATTAAAAAAATCTAAATATATAACATTCAACAATTTACACGCGGTTAGTTTCTTAAATCAACACCCCACATGAGTTTTTCTCTAAGGGTGCAAAAATATGTATTTTTAAATAGATTTACAAAATTAATATAAAATTTTGCTTTACGTATTGTAATCTGCTTTAAGTTTTTTATCGGATACGACTTGTAATCCAGTGATGCTAAGACACTTCCCTCGTTTGAATCGACAGAAATTTTTATTTCTGAGTCAGCAGAAATCACCAGTGGACGAACTGTCAAATTGTGGTTAGCAATAGGTGTTATTAACATGACGTTCGATTGCGACGTAACAATTGGACCTCCGCAACTTAACGAATATGCAGTAGAACCTGTCGGTGTTGACACAATAAGCCCGTCGGACCAATAGGTGTTGATGTAGTTGTCGTCGGCTGAAACCTTGATTTTAATCATGCTAAGACGCGACTTCTTGAGTATGGAGAAATCGTTGAGGCAGAAGTTGATGTCACCATAGAACGGTGTTTCGGCCGACACCTCGAGCAACATTCGTTTTTCAATCGTATAGTCATGATTTTCAAGTTGCTCTACCGCCTTGACGATGTTCTGCGAATTAACATAGGAAAGGAAACCGAGCCGCCCTGTATTTATTCCGAGCATAGGTATTCCCGATGCGCCAACAAACGTCGCCGATTCGAGAAATGTGCCGTCTCCACCTACACTCAACATAAAGTCAAACTTCACATCGTCGGGCAAACGGTCGGAATACAGACCTTTCACATCGGGTTTAAATGCGGTTTTCTCTACCATAAAATTGTAGAATTTCTCGTTGACATACACGTCGATATCATGGTCCTTGAAAAGTTCAAACAACTGTATGAGCATTCCACTGAAATTGTTTCCGAAATTTCTTCCGTGAATCGCTATGTTCATTTTACCCATCCGCCTGAATATCAATTAAAATTTCTTATAAATCGGTGTCTTATAGTCGACAAAAACTCCAAAAAAATCAAAGTTACCATTATACGCCACATACACCTTCAATGCACGGTCGTAGTAGGTTTCGAAGGTCAACCCTGCACCAGCAGAATATATCGGCTTATGTGTCAATGGGTTTTCCACTTCAGAACTCGGCGCAAAATTACTACAATATGCCAAATCGGCAAACAAATCGGCATAAATTTGTATATATGGATTTCTGAATTTGGTCGGAATCCATTTCGGCAACGAGAAATCGCGCCTATCGAGTATTTTTATGCTGAAAGTATTCTGTATTGCAGAAAAATTCCTTGCTAAAATATAATAATAGTCAAAACCGCGTATAAGATTTGAACGGCATAACTCTATGCGCTCGTTCATGGGAATATTTTCTGACGCGCCGAAGAACTGCCTGTGCGAAAGCGCCCCATGATAGAATATTCGGCGGCGAAATACGCTACAGTTGTATTCAAAACCAAGACTGGCAAAGCCAAACGACGACGATGCCAGTTCGGAAAACACATTCACGCCAATTTCGGCATGAAGTCCCGATGTGGGGCAAACCTTGCTGTCACGATTGTCGTAGTCAAAAGCAAACGACGGAACGATAAAGTTCTGAACTAACTTCCCTTCGGGAGCAAGCATCGAATCGCGACTGACAATGTTCTGGTACGACAGCGACAACGAAAAGTCGTAGTTGACACCAGGACGGAAAACATAGCCAGCACCAGCGACAATCATTCCTCGGATATAGGCATTTTCGTTCTCGGCATACACCGGTTTGCACTCCTCGATATAGGCAATGTCCTTTTTCTGCCTGAAATATTCGGTTTTTACCCAAATGCCACTGCTCCTGTTCCTACCGATATTCGGCTTCTGATACGATACGGCATAATGTTCCTTGTATCCAAGTCTTACCTTGAAGTTCAGCATTTCGTTTCGACCTCGGAAATTTAACCAGTCGAATGCCACACCATAATTTATCTTTCGATAGTCCTTGTAGTGAAAATACGATGTCAGGTTGCGGTCGGCAATTTCAAGAATAGGATAAATCCAATAGTACCATCGTTCCTCCACATTCACATTTACTGCAATGGCAGTGCTATCGGACTGGGAATACGACACGTCGATGTTGTTGAAAAGCATCAGGCGGTGCAAATTGTCGGAAAAATTGGTAATTTCGGCATCAACCCTTCCATCGGGTATGCTGTCGCCAACCGAATAGCGGAATTCGCGGAGAATCGTCTGCGGTTTTGTCTTCTCGTTGCCCGAAATGGAAATGTCGGCAATATGCATGTACCTTTCCTGTGCATACGCCGCAACCGAGCAGACGAAAAAAAATACCAACAGCAGAACCGCTCTCATATCTTCATGTAGTTCATTAACTGTTCGTAACGTTCACGATAGAAGTCATCGAGTTTGTTGCTTCCAGAGAAAAACGAGTTAACCTTGTAACCATATCGCTCAAGCGACTTAACCACTGGCGATATTTCGGTCATATTTACGACAAGGGTCACATCTATTCTCGTTGAATCCTCGTATTCGGTCACATACGATGATATAATCTTTGCATTTTCCGATTCCACTATCCTAGCAATTTCCGACATGGAATAGTCGTGTACGCCCATTTCGAGGACAAGCACGGCACCTTTGGAATGCACGTTTGCCATCTTTGCCACTGCATCAAGCAAGTTCTGCATAGTAATTGCGCCGATATACTTCCGATCCTCGTTCACTACAGGCACTATCGGCACAGAAAAATGTGTGGCAACGGCAAGCACATCAAGGACATGCTGGTTGGATTGCACGTAGGGACTCCTCATTACGCCAAAATCCGACAATGGTTCCTCAAACATTTCCTTGTCGTAAATCTCGTCCTCCGAAATTATACCTATATATAAATCGTCCTCGATCACCGGCAGGTACGACACCTTGAATGTATCCATCAGCGAAAGTGTCCGCGAACAGGTATATGATGTCGTCACATAAGGGACTGACGAATCGATAATGTCTTCTGCTTTCAACTTTGTTGCATTTAAAATGAAAGCGCAAAGATAAGATTTAATTGGTTATGGTTATATTTTATGTATGCTCACAATACATTTGTAGGCACGCAATGCATTGCATGCCTACAAAATTACATCCCAGCTACGCAGGTCTGTGATTTTTGGCTACACCTCAGCAAAACAAAAGTCCTCCGTTTGTTTTGTTCTGCCTTCGGTTTGCACAAAAATTGTCAATTGTTCATTGTAAATTATCCATTAATCAACAAACCTTACCCCTTCTAAAACTTCGTGCAAGTCGGGATTCGTGGGGTCGGTAATATTGTCAGTTGCAACGCGGACTACATATTTCTTTTCTGTGTTGTAGATGTAGCAGCACATCTTGAAATAGTCGTTGTCGTCGGTGAAGACCTTCCAAGTGTAGTCGCCGATTACAATGTCGTCGTGACGGCTTTCGGCAGGATATTTGGAGATAGTTTCCTCAAGGCTTGGCGAATCCCAATGTTTCACTTCAAATTCGAGTTTTGAACCTTTCTTTCTGATGCCTGAATTAGAATAGGCAATATTGACTTCCCACTTTTCGGTAGGCAAAGTGATTTGATAATCAGAATAGTGATAGTAAGTCTCAGGTTCTGGTGCTGACTCCTCGTTATCTTGCTCTACATTAGCCTCGACATTCGTCGTTTCGGTTTCTTCATTTGCATATTCGGATGCTTTTGCATTGCCATTGCAACTTGCCAGCATTCCTACTACAGAAACGACGGCTAAAATCATAAAAAACTTCTTCATATTAAAACTATTATTGTTGTTATACCTTTTATCTTGTGACTTCACAAAAATACAAAAATTATTGTTGCCCGGGAACAACAAACTACTGTATGCCTTTTAGTCAATTATTTTGCACAAACTGGACGAATAGGATTTCCATAATGCCGATTCTGGTAGCTGATTCTATGTTCTATTGAATCCAAGAATATATCGTAGGCATAACACGGATAGTCGGTGTTAACTGAATTTGACCAATACTCTCCTCTTTTACCATCATCGAATAAGGCTTGACCAGACCTAGAACCAGGAATTGGAAGGAAAATTGTATTTCCGTTTACACCCTTTACCTCATAGCCGTTATTCTTCCAAGTCCAAGTACACTTATCCAGCAACTCCTGAAGCTCGGCACGAGTGGGAATACGCCATCCATTGCCCCAGTTGGCTGTTGCAGCATCGTCGGACACCTCCAATGTCGTCAAATTGTCGGTAAAATCGCTTTCGCCATATTTCGAGATATTGCAATATTTTGTAAGCGTATTGTCGCTACCCTTGCACATACTATAAGTTGACCATTCATAATTCACCTTTGCCGAAAGCTCGCCCCAAGAAAAGTAATCGCCATACTCCTCGGAATTACTTGCTCCCACATTGCAGGTTGCCCAGCGTACCGACAAGCCAAGGTCAACCCAGTCGTGACCAGCAAGAGTACCAGTTGTTGCTACTTCTTCAACAGTTCCTTCTATTTCGGCTTCGGCAGTCTTGCCATTGCCATTACAACTTGCCAAAATTCCTGCTAAAGAAATGATGGACAAAACAATTAACATTCTATTCATATTCAAAAATTTAAAGATTCAACGATTCAAATTGCTACCATAGCATCAGATTAAGTAACAAAAAACAGCAGCCAGCAACCGCCAACTGCCGTTATTGTTTGATATACATCACTATTTGCGATCTTCACGATCCAATATCCTATTATGGCAAGGTTCTGTAATTCTCAACTTATTTTCTTCGAGCAAAGTGTATGCACATCCTAAAACCGATTTGTCAGAAACATTGGTGAAGAATATCGAATCTTCAGTTGTCTCATAAGTAAAATCATAGCTTTTACCTTCTTCGGATGAAATAAATTTTCCTGTTTTGTCATCGTTGAACTGATATGTAACGATTGTACCGAAGAAATTACTTGTCCACTGTCCCTTTACCAAAGGAGATGTTGATTCTGAATTTTCGGATGTTGCACCGTTGTTGCACGAATAGAGCATTACCAATGCGAATGCTACTGTTGCCAAAAATACTAATGTTTTTTTCATATCTATAAAAATTTAAATTAATAATTCTGTTGTATTGGGGCGAAAGGCTAACAGCCAAGCAGTCCAGCAGTCCAGCAGGCTAACAGACTAACAGTCTTGCTGTCTTTCTGTTCGCAGTTTGGCTGTTCGCTGCTTAGCCCCATTTCTTTATTTTGCGCACACTGGACGAATAGTGAGTCCATCATTGCGATACAAATTGCTAATTTCTCGATAATTCGAAGATGACTCCATCGTGAAAATCAAAATCTTTGCCATATACAAGTTTTGTTCTAGAGAAAGAGAACGCGTCCAATAATAACCGTAGGTAATTTTTGAGGGATTACCTGAGATAAGGTCACTTTCTTTAAAATATCCAGCGGCTGGAAGGAAAATAGTTTTTCCGTTTGTTCCTTTAACTTCATAACCATTCGCTTTCTTAGTCCAAGTACATTTGTCAAGCAATTCTTTAAACTCTTCTTCTGTAGGAATACGCCAATCCTTACCCCAGTTTGCAGATGCAGCATCATCAGTTTCTTCCAAGATTTCCAGTTTATCATCATATGTATATTTGGTCAAACCAGCATCAAAATACCGATATGTTTCCCTATTGAAAATCTCTTTTGTCTTTGTTTCACCCCAAGCAAAATAATTGCCGTATTCTTCTGGTTTGCTTGCTCCTACATTGCAAGTCGCCCACTTAGTACCACTTGGCAAACCCAAGTCAACCCAGTCGTGACCTGCAAGACTACCAGTTGTTGGCTCTTCGACAACGGCATTAGTGTTCTCTTCTTTACTTCCAGCTTCGGCAGTCTTACCATTGCCATTACAACTTGCCAACATTCCTGCTACAGAAACGATGGCGAAAAATAACAATATTTTTTTCATATTCAAATGTTTAAAAATTTAACGTTCAAGGTTCAAAAATTCAAAGTTCAATGTTTTGGACGAAAAGGCTTTGATGTCTGACTGTCCGACAGGCTTGCTGTCTTGCAGCCTCATTGTCTTGCAGGCTTGCAGACAGACAGACTGGTCTTCCGTTAGACAGGTCTTCTGTTTGCCTGTCAGCCTTTCAGCCCTTTATTTGCGTACCCAGTCGGTAACTTCGTGCCATTCACTATTTGTACGCTCAACGCCACTCTCGTAACCCGAATTCTTTATATAGGTACTAAATGCTACCATATTGCGACCATCTGCCAGTTCATATACAACCCAATAACTTATCCTCTTTTTCCAAGTCGTACCTTCATATCTTGTTCCAGATGTATGTTCGTGCTTTGTCTCTTTCCATTCGCTGGTAAGACCTACGGCAGCAACCTTGCAATTCTTGAGTTCAGGGTGCTTTTCCCTATCGTATCCTGCATACGGACGCGAAGATTCGTATTCCATAATTTCGCTTTCGGCACCTGCATTCTTCAACATTATCTTGTCTTCCAACATCGCAACCGTATATTTTAGTTCCGGGTCATAGTGGTCGTGCCTAATTGTGTATGTTCTCCGGTCGAGCAAAAGTACACCATACACATATCCGACAAGCAATAAGGACGGATTTCCTGTATATTTGCCATCTGCATTACTTTGATTGTTGGAACCGAGAACTTTTACACTTGTATCAAAGAATTTTATTGAACCAGGTTCGCTGAGATTAACAACCTTTAAACTTCTACCATCCGAAAATTTCTGCATAACATAGTGTGCAGTACCAAAAGCACCCTCGTCCTTTGTTACAAAATTAAGTGTTCCAATATGCGGAGATATGATAGTTCCGTCTTCGCTGATAGAGCCCTTGTCTTCGCCACGGTTGTTTGTAAACTTACCAGTACTTGGGTCTAACTTAATGACATCGCCTTTCTTATTGCCAGCCATTTCGTCTAGCATTGTAATCTCAAGGGTTGCTGGATTCCATGTACAAACAGGCACTTCACCATTCTTACCCAACGAAAATGTTGCTGGTTTTGCCTTCGCATCTGCCTTAGGCACTTCACAAGCCTTGCCTTGCTTTGCCTCATTAGCCTTGTTCTTTACCGCCTTAGCCAATCCGCCCAACAACTGAGCATCTGCATTATAACTTACACCAAACATAATGGTCAGCAATGCAACCACCTTGAGAAATGTATTAATTCTTGCCATAATAATACTATTTAAAAGTTATTAATCAATTTATTACTATTTGCGTACCCAGTCGGTAATTTCGTGGATTCCATTGTTTGCTCGTTCGATTCCACTTTCATAACCAGATTTTTTAATATAAGTGCTTAATGCCACCATATTACGACCATCGGCTAACTCATATACAACCCAATAACTTATCCTCTTTTTCCAAGTTGTACCATCATATCTTGAACCCGTAGTATGGTCATGCTTTGTTTCTTTCCACTCACTTGTAAGACCGACAGCGGCAACCTTGCAATTCTTTAGTTCAGGATACTTCTCCCTGTCGAATCCTGCATACGGACGCGAAGATTCATAATCCATAATCTCGCTTTCTGTGCCGGCATTCTTCCATACAATCTTGTCTTCCAACTGTTCGGTCGTAAATTTAAGGTCAGGATCGTAACCAAGAACAATCTTTGTACATTCCTTTTCAGAGAAAAATAGTCCATAATACACATATCCCGCCAACAATAAACTTACAGAACCATCGCATGTGCCATCCATAACATCTTTTCCACCATAACCAGAACAGTCTTTGGCACTTAGGCTACCAAGCCGTTTTCCATCTTTATACACTTGATACTTCACACCCGATTGTCCATCTGTTGTCCTATAATTGCTAACACCAATTTTCAAAGCGCCCAAATATGGAGATTGAATATTTAAATCTTCGTTAATAGAACCTTTTGCTTCTCCATTGCTACTTGTAAATACACCTGTATTCGGGTCGAGTTTATAAACATCACCTGCTTTGTTTCCATTCAAGTTTGTCTTTATTGTAATTTCAAGGGTTGCAGGATTCCATGTACAAGCAACAGTGCCATTAACAGTGAAAGTAACAATTCCTGCTTTGGCATCGGGTGTAGGTATGCCACAAGTCTTTTCCTGTTTAGACTGCTGCGTCTTGTTCTTTACTGCTTTTGCGATTCCGCCCAAAAGTTGAGCATCGGCATTGTAACTTACACCAAACATAATGGTCAACAATGCCATCAGTTTAAAAAAGATACCAATTCTTGCCATAACTATTTTATTTTAAATTTATCAAATTTGTTACTTAACTCACTTGTATCTTATTATTGATTAATAGTTTACAAAATACCAGTGGAACTTGCCGTACAGATATTTCTCTGTGGTTGCATTGGCAACAAACCTTGACTCTCCGTAACTTCCACCACCTATATAATCCTGACGGATTGGGTACTGTGTAGCCAGCTTGTGACCTGGGTGCTCATCGTCGATAATAATAACCTCCGCATGTTTGAGACGGTACTCGGGAATTCCAACAGAATTCTTAACTATATCCCACTTTGCCGTTGCATCGGCTGGACAAAAAACTTCAACAAGTTGCATTGAAGGATAGTTTTTCTTAAGTTGGCTCTTCAGGTTGTTCTCGATTGCTGCATCACGCTGTGACGGCTTGGTTACCGATCTCGTGGCTTTCTCGCAATGTGCAATACGCGCCTTGTCGAGTTCATCGGCAGTGCGGAACTTAATAGGAAGATTTGCAATCGAATCGGCAGGCATCTGATCCATTGCCGACTTCAATTCGTTAAGATAAAGATTTTCGGCAGTCGGGAAAATCTTACCTTGGTTAACTATTTCCATATCAATCCAATGCAAAATTTCACGAATGAACCACATCTTTGCGGCAACGGTCTTGCAGGTGTTCATCTTGTCGAGTTGTTCACGAACATATCCGCTGATATCGTTGAGCGGCGATACACCCTCCTCCAGCGCGGTCTTTACAAACATATTATATAACGTACCGTACGACTGGAATTGTCCCATATTTACCAAGCTGAGAAAATCGGAAACGACTTCACTGTCGGAAGACGAATTATTCCACGGCGACTTTTTCGACAATTCCATCCTATAGAGTTCTCCAGTTGTCACTGGCCAGTCACCTGATACATAACCTATTACAAATTTAGCCTGTGGCAATGCACCTACTAGCACATCGTAGTCGATACCATATCTAAGGCTGAGCGCGTATTCGAAGAAAAGGCAGGCACGAACAATGTCCTCGGGCGCCGACTCCTTGGTGACAGTGGTTGCAACATGGAAGTTGTAGTCGGCAGCAGTCTCATACGGCGACATCTTATCCAATGCAGCCTTATCAACAGGGCTTAAAGATTGCTGTTGCTGTGCTTTCGGACTGCTTGAATTCTGTTGCTGACTTTTTCCGTTCTGCGTTTTGTCGGTCTGCGACTGGTTGTGCTGCATCTGCTGAACAGCCTTGTTCTTTGCCTTGTTGAGCATTCCTCCCAACTGAGCCTCGGCATTATAACTTACACCAAACAAAATGGCCATTATTGCCATTACCTTAAATAAATTACTCATTCTTACCATAATATTTTCAAATTAAAAGTTACTAAAATTAAAACATTGTCACTCCTACGAGTTTCCGGAAGACAAAGTTAGGACTACAAGGGAGTTGCGCGTTTGGCAATTTATGACAAAGATTGTGCAGATGGTTACAAAGTGCAGGGGCGAAGGCAAAAAACAGGAAGTGTTGCCCCCATCATTAAGGTCGTTAACGGTCTTAATGGCCTTAACGCAAGGGGGGCACACCTTCTCTTCTTTTAGCCTTTTAGCCCAGCGTTTAAACGATTATAAATTATTGATATTTAGAAATATACAAAATATTCGTACAAATTTACGATTGAATCGAAAAATTGCACTATATTTGCCAGCGAAATATAAAATTATATGATTGACAGAACAATAACACCTAAACTGAAGCATTTTATGAAGTTATATCCCATAGTGCTTCTAACAGGACCGCGACAGTCGGGGAAATCCACTTTGCTCAAGAATATTTTTCCCGATTACAACTATGTGTCGCTAGAGGATTTGGACGAAAGGAACTACGCAACAACCGACCCACGAGGATTCATAGCTTCACATCCCGACAAAACAATAATTGACGAGGCACAACATGTCCCCTCTCTGTTTTCATACCTACAAACACATATAGACATAGAACAACGCGAAGGAATGTATATTCTGTCAGGCTCACAGAACTTCCTGCTAATGGAACAGATATCGCAGTCGCTTGCCGGCAGAGTAGCCATTCTTGAACTGCTTCCGTTTTCTCGCAACGAACTAAAAACAAGCAACATACTACCAGCAAATGTATGGCATGAAATCTTCAATGGCGGTTATCCGCGACTATACGACAAACAAATACATCCTACAGAATATTATCCTTATTACATAAGAACATACATTGAGCGCGATGTTAGACAACTGAAAAACATATCAGACCTGAGCCTTTTCACAAAATTTATAAAATTATGTGCAGGTCGCATCGGACAACTATTGAATCTTTCGTCAATTGCTAACGATTGCGGCATTGCTGTATCTACCGCACAAGCATGGCTTAGCATCTTGGAAACCAGCTATATAATATACCTGCTTCGTCCCGACTACAACAATTTTTCAAAGCGGCTGGTCAAATCCCCAAAATTGTATTTCTACGATACAGGACTTGCATGTTCTCTACTTGAAATAAAAGAAGCATACCAACTTGAAAACCACTACCTTAACGGCGGTCTATTCGAAAACCATGTTATAAACCAGTTTATGAAAGCCGCATACAACAATGGAGAAGAACCTCATTTATCGTTCTGGCGCGACAGCAAAGGCAATGAAATTGACCTAATTGACAGCAAAGAAGCGAAACAATGTGCATACGAAATAAAATCGGCAAAAACTTTCTCCACTGATTTTACGCAAGGACTGCATTACTGGGCAAAACTATCTTCCGCAGATTACTCACAATGTAATATTGTATATGCAGGAGACAGGACAATACAAATGAACGATTGTAAATTACTGACATTAAACGACATATAAAATATTCGTACAAATTTACGATTGAATCGAAAAATTGTACTGCGCCTTGTCAGCCAACAGCGCCAGCCATTCAAACGCCGAAGGCATATAAACGGCGAAGCCCACTCAAACGGCGAAGCCATTGAAACACAGAAACGGCGAAGCCCACAGAATTATTTTCGTAAATATTCCGACGGGGTTTTTCCGAAGAACTTCTTGAATGCGCGGGTGAAACTCGACTGGTCGTCGTAACCGCAACGGAGCGCAACATCCAAAACGGAAAGCGAAGAATCGGTATCAAGCAAGTTACGAGCTTTCTGCATACGGATGCTGGTGATATATGCCTGCGGAGTTGTGTTCGCCACCGCTGCCAGACGACGGCGGAACTGCGAAGTACTCATGGCAAGCTTAGAGGCCAACTCGTCAACATTTACGCACGAAGCATCAATCTGGTCATTTATGATGGTCATTGCTTTCGACAGGAACTGCTTGTCGCACTCCGAAATATCTTCGGCATCGGGATTCTCGACCCTGATGATGTTTGCAAACTTTTCGTAAAGTTGCTCGTAATTGTTTTTCAACTCGTTGAAATCTAGCGAAATCTGCTTCAAGCGATTTTGCTGCAACCTTGAACGACGACGCACGCGCACATAAAAGAACACAATCACACCCAACAGCAAGATTGCCACCGCAATTCCTACCGCCAGTATTATATTTCTATTCTTTACCTTCTGGTTTTCGTCAGACAAATGTTCGTTGTCGTACTCGGCGGTGTAACGGGCAAGGCTCTCAGTAGCACCTTCGTAATAGAGCTTGTTCTTGATGTCGTTGTACTTGTCAAGTTCTATTTTTGCGCTGTCGGGATTTATGTCCCACAATGCCTCGTAAAGACCTTTCCTCGCCTGCAGTTCGTTGAGAGGATTGTTCATCTTGTTGCACCAGTCGGCAGCCTCACGGAAATTATCGACAGCCTGCCTTTTCTGACCGAGAGCCAACAGCGCAGCACCATTCTGATTCAACGAGATAGCCAGCGACTGAACATTTCCCGTCTTACGGAAATAAGGTATTATGGTATCGAAAATCTCCACGGCTTCGGCATTCTTGCCCATACCAGCCAGAACCGTAGCCTTTTGTGCAAGTCTGACATTAAGGTATGGCTCCCTATTCTGCTGACGCTCAAGCGCTACCGCACGGTCGGCATATTTGAGAGCCTCGTCGAAATGTCCGAGCGAGAACTCAGTTTCCGACAAGGTTCCGCAAGTGCGCGCAATTCGGGCAGGGTCGCCGGTCTTTTCGGCATACACCAAGGCCTCCTCCATGTAAACCAGTCCCTGTTGCGACTGCTTGGCGGAAACATAGATAGAACCTATGATATTGAGCGACGCACTTATGCGGTCGTGGTCACCCGATTCGCGGTCAATCTGGTTGCAAAGTTGTCCGTATTTGATCGCCTCGTCGTAGTTTGCGAGACGCATATAGCAGATGGCAAGCACGCTCAGGCACTCGCGCTCGTTCTCCTTGTCGCCACAGGCTTGCAGAAGTGGCAAAGCAACCAGGCTGTAATCGGCACTCTTGTCGTAACGCCCTGTTGCCAGGTACCATTCGCCAGTCCAAAAACAGACGGTCTTGCGCAAAGTGTCGGCTGGAGCACTGCTATTGAAAACAATGCCACTATCGGCTATCTGCTTTTCTGCAAAACAGTTCATCAACCTATTGCCAACCGTCGCAGTAGGATTTTTGTCAAACTCCACCAGCAAGGAATCGATCTCGTCAGCCTTAACGAAATGAATGTCAAGCACAATGCACAATAACGTCGCTGCTAACAATTTCAAGTTTCTCATTTCCAAAATTCCCATCATCCTTATTTCTGAAAAAAGTTAAGTTAATAGTAGACTACAAAGTTACGCCCGCGTGCACGAACCACATTTGACATTTTCTTACAAAAATTATGCAGAATCTTACAAAGCAAAGCGGCAGTCATATTATACAACATTTTACATTTGACAAATATAGAAATAAATTTCTGGAACGAAAATCGATGAACTAGAATTTTTTCGTACATTTGCAACTCACATGAAAATTATAACGATAATGAAAAAATTTTTCTTGCTTGCAACATTTGCATCGTTAATCATTAATCTAACATTCGCACAAAATGTAAGTTTAATCGAATGCAGACATATTGCCCAAAACATAATTACCGAACGATTTTCAATCCTTGGCGTTTCGTCTGACAATTACAAGATTGCAAATTCATACACCGAAACATACGATGGTACAGAAGTTTTCCATGTCTTCAATCTTGACCCAACAGGATTTGTAATTGTCGCTGCTGACAGATCGGTAGAACCTTTGCTTGCGTTTTCACACGAAAGCACCTGCAATTCAACCGACAGGCATCCAGGCGTAGACGCTGTTCTAAAGTCTTATGCCGAACAAATTTCATACGCCATAAAGAACGGACAGACAGCATCTTCGCACGCCATTTCCGAATGGGAACACTATTCGGCAACAGATTTCCAGTCCCGAGAAGTATCAACAGTTGCGCCCTTATTGATAACCAAGTGGAACCAAGGCAAATACTTCAACAGTTTATGTCCCGAAGATACTAGAGGCACTGACGGTCATGTGGTAGTTGGATGCGTAGCAACTGCTATTGCACAGATATTCAACTATTTCAGATACCCAACACAAGGTACTGGCAGTTACGGATACGACCATCCAGACTACGGTCATTTGGAAGTAAATTTTGCCGAACAGCACTACGACTACGATTTTATGCCCGCAAAACCAACCGATTACAACGACAACCTCGCCAGACTTCTGTATAACATTGGTGTTTCTGTCGACATGAACTATGGTCCCAACGGCAGCGGAATGAACAACCACAAGGGGGCATACACAATGCGCAACTATTTCGGATACAGTGATGATGCAAAGTACATTTTCAAGGACAGTCTACCGACAGTAATCCCTGACAACATCGAGAATGACACCGTAATTCCCGACAGCATCTGGAACGGCATACTTGTCAACCATCTCGACCGCAAGATCCCACTCTACTATGCTGGCTGGGGCGACTATGTATACAATAGCGGACATGCCTTCGTATTCGACGGGTACAGCGATTCTACCCACTACCACATCAATTGGGGATGGGGCGGTTCATACGATGGATACTTCATAATCAGTAACCTTTCGCCAAGCGGTTCAAATTTCCGTCTTGCACATGAGGTGATAGTCAATGCCATACCAAAATATGAAACCCAAAGTTGCGAAGGACTGAAGGAAATCAACTTCTACGAAGGCATTATTGAAGATGGAAGCGGTCCGCTGAGGGACTATGCAGCAGAAAGCAACTGCTCGTGGCTGATAACCCAGCACGATTCGGTAAGCGGCTACACGCTGACAATCCCAAGATTCGACATCGACGCCACCGACAACATAATAATATATGCCGGCGACAACGAGGATGCTCCAATTGTAGCCAGCATTTTTGGAGAAGATACACCTGAAGAAAGCTATACGGTAAACTCCACATCGATGCTAATCAAGTTCATTTCCGACGAAACCGCATCTGGCGACGGATGGATGATTTCGTTTGAACCTATAAAACCTACATATTGCGAATTCTCCACTACGCTTGCCGAACTACGCGACACCATCACTGACGGTAGCGGCAGATGGAATTATCACGACAATAGCAATTGCAGATGGAGATTAACCACAGAAACAACATCTAACTTTACATTTGAGTTTCTAGAAATGGACACCGAATACGAAAAGGATTTTGTAAAAATATTACGCAACGGCAGACAATACGCAACCTTTTCGGGCGACACTATCCCCCAACCAATAAGTTTTGATGGTGAAAGTGCCACAATCGTTTTTTCAAGCAATGCATCAGGAAGAGCAGGAGGATTTAAAATTGTATATTCGGTAGGCGAAGCAAGCATTGACAACTTTGAGAACAACAACTTGTCCGTTTATCCAAATCCTGCAAACGACGAAATAAACATCGAAGGTGAAAATATTACAGATGTCTCAATATACGACATAACTGGCAGGTGCATATACGCGAACGAATGGACGGCAAACAACAAATGCACCATTAGTACCACTAATTTCGCAGAAGGAACATATCTTGCAAGGATAATCGACATCAACGGGAACTGTACGACAAGGAAATTCATCGTTGAACGATAAAAGAAACCGACTTTCGTCGGCTCCAGTGGAGAATATCGGACTCGAACCGACCACCTTCAGATTGCGAACCTGACGCTCTACCAGATGAGCTAATTCCCCTATTGCGAATGCAAATGTAAAACTTATTTACGAGTTGACGATTTCAGATTTTTTAGAAAGACGTCCATCCCTGTGCCTTAAGGTCGATTTCTGCTCCATTACGAGGCACAAACTTCTTGCCTTCAGAAGCATCACAGATATAACCGATAAGTGAAACATCGCTTATTTCCTCAACCAATTCCTTCTTGTCCATAGGCACGGTAAACAGAAGTTCGTAGTCCTCGCCACCATTCATGGCGGCAAGACTTGGAACCATGTGGAACCTATTAGCCACACTTTCGGTCTGCTCGTGTATAGGAATATGCTCCTCGTAAACCCTGCATCCTACGCCCGACTGCTTGCAAATGTGCATCAGCTCCGACGACAATCCATCGGAAATGTCCATCATCGAGTTCGGTACAATACCACGCTTTGCTAGCTCGCGTACAATGTCGCGTCGTGGTTCGGGTTTCAACTGCCTTTCGATTACATATTCGTAACCCTCTAGTTCGGGTTGCATTTCCTTGTCTTCCATATAAATCTTGGCCTCGCGCTCAAGGACTTTCAATCCAATGTACGCACCACCGAGGTCACCACTTACACATATAAGGTCGTTCTTCTTTGCTCCGCTACGGTAGGCAATGTCTTCCTTCATTGCCTGTCCTATTGCAGTAATGTTAATGAACAAACCCGACATCGAACTTGTAGTGTCGCCGCCAATGAGCTCCACATCGAAACGGTCGCAAGCAAGTTTTATGCCCTCGTACAACTGTTCCATTGCCGTAACCGAGAATTTCCGACTGACAGCTACCGAAACCGTTATATATTTAGGAGTGCCGTTCATTGCATATATGTCGCTCAGATTTACTGCTACCGCCTTGTAACCCAAATGCTTCAACGGAGTATAAACAAGGTTGAAATGCACACCCTCGACAAGCAGGTCGGTGGTTACAAGATTGCAAA
This sequence comes from Bacteroidales bacterium, assembly GCA_017651185.1. Taxonomy (GTDB): domain Bacteria; phylum Bacteroidota; class Bacteroidia; order Bacteroidales; family ML635J-15; genus Bact-19. The sequence goes on from JAGCDJ010000025.1 coordinate 60,580, forward strand.
TGTCGCCACACTCGAATACTGCGCAATCATCGCCTATTCCCTTTATAAGATTCTTATCGATTACTGTAAAATCCTTTGTCAAGTGGTCGATAAGACCAAATTCACCAAGTTCTGAAATTTCAACGGGTTTCCTGTTTTCTTTCTTGTCCATTTTTTCGCTTTAAAAACTGCGCAAAGATAATCTATTTTTGAAAACGGCAGAATAAGGACAAATGAGCACAAACTAAAAAACCGAAAAAATAAACCAATTAATTTTGTTGGCATTTAAAATAAATGCTTAACTTCGTGCTTTAAATTTTACGCAAAAAACAAAACAATAAAAAAATTATTATGGCAGTAAACAGATTCATAACCCTCGACGAGGTTATAATTCAGAGACAATCGGCTTTCCCATACGCAAAAGGCGAATTATCAAGACTTTTAAGTAACATCGGTCTTGCTGCAAAAATCGTTAACAACAGCATCAACCGTGCAGGACTTGAAACCAATATCCTCGGTGCAACCGACAATATCAACGTGCAGGGCGAAACCCAGCAGAAACTTGATGTGTTTGCTGAAGAAATGTTCACAAAGGCACTTCAAGCATCGGGAATCATTGCAGGTATAGCATCGGAGGAAGAAGACGACATCATCATCTTCGACGACGACCTTTCAATCAACGGCAACTATGTCATCTGCATCGACCCGCTCGACGGCAGTTCGAACATTGATGTTAATGTTTCGGTTGGTACTATTTTCTCCATTTACCACCGCATTTCACCACAAGGAACAAAGGTTGTAAAGGAAGACTTCCTACAGCCAGGAAACAAGCAGGTAGCAGCAGGATATGTAATCTATGGTTCTTCGACAATGCTTGTTTATACCACTGGTCTTGGAACAACAGGTTTTACCTACGAACCGTCAATCGGTGAGTTCTGCATGTCGAACCCGCTTATGGTAACACCTGAAAGTGGTAAGATTTACTCTATTAACGAGGGCAACTACTTGAAATTCCCGGAAGGAATTAAGAGATATATCAAGTACGTACAAGAAATCGACAAGTCGACTAGCCGTCCATACACCTCGCGCTACATCGGTTCTCTCGTTGCCGACTTCCACAGAAACCTGCTCAAGGGAGGCGTTTACATTTATCCGCGTACCGCATCATCGCCAAACGGAAAAATCCGTCTGCTCTACGAATGCAACCCGATTGCTTTCTTGGCAGAACAGGCAGGTGGCAAGGCAACCGATGGATACGGCCATAGGATTCTCGATATTGTTCCGAAGGAAATCCACCAGAGAACTCCATTTGTGGTAGGTTCAAAGGAAATGGTTGAGAAGGTAGAGGAATTTATGTCTGAATTTGGTGATTAAACTATGAACTTCATTCAAAAAATATTGGCAACTGTGACATTTGTCTCAGTTGCCTTTTTTGTATCGGCACAAGTTGAACAGCCTACAATGGTCGTGCAAGAACTAGACGCCTTGGTTGACGAAACTTCGGGGCTGATATTTATTAATGGCAAATTGTGGACTCACAACGATTCTGGCGGCGAAGCAAAAATCTACTGCATCGACACCGTATCTGGACAAGTGACTGACACAAAAGTAATTGCTGGCGTTGAAAACGAAGACTGGGAAGATATGGCGAAGGACAGAACACATGTCTATATCGGAAACTTTGGTGCGATGAGCAACAACATGCAGATTTTGAGGATAAAGATTGAAGACCTTGAAAATCCAAACATTGACACAATAGTTCCCCGCATAATCAACTTTACCTACGGCAATCCCGACTATCCCGAAGAGGATTTTTCTGCAACCAATACCCGATTTGACTGCGAGGCATTCATCGTAAAGGACGACACAATTTTCCTGTTCTCTAAAAACTGGGTAGACAACAAAACATACTTGTACGCAATACCAAACAAAGCAAACTACTTCCATACTGTAACGCCAATCGATACGCTAAACCTCAACTATCTTGTAACTGGTGCCGACTACGACTATGTCACTAACACCGTTGCGCTTGTTGGATATACCTATTCATCGCTCGACTCTAAACCGCACGTTACATTGCTCACAGGATTCGAAGACAACAAATTTTTCTCGGGAGAACATACTAATCAGGAATTTACGCAACCATCAAGTTTAACAAACCAGTCGGGCGGAATAACATATAACCAGATAGAAGGCGTAGCATTCCGCGATTCTGGAAGACTTTGGGTTACAAACGAAAAAGTTGAAAAATCGGTATCATTTTTCACACTTAGGATTTCTCCACATTTGCGCGAATTCAGGATAACTAATCCACAACCTATCAACGACCCCGAAATGGAACCATCTTTTCCAGAAGAACCAGACCCAATAGAGATTCTCATTGACACAGAAGAAGATAGCCACATAATCCTTGAAGGTGACACTATTTCATTTTTGGATATGTCGACACAAAATCCCACATCGTGGCAATGGACGTTCGAAGGAGGAAATCCAGAATCTTCAAGCGAACAAAATCCTACAGTCGTTTATAACCATGCAGGAAACTACAGAGTGACACTCACCGCCGAAAACAGCAATTGCTTAACATCTCGAACTTTCGAAAACTACATATCGGTGTATGCTGCCGCAAGGGCAAACTTTACTTTCGACAATGATACTATAAACGAAAACCACAGTGTAATTTTCAGGAATACCAGCGAAAACGCAACTTCGTTGCAATGGACTTTCGAAGGCGGTGAACCAGAAACTTCGACAGATGAAAATCCCCAGGTAACATATAGGCATGAAGGCACGTATTCGGTTGTGCTTGTAGCGTCAAACCCTGCCAGTTCCGACACTTTCGCTGTTGAGAATGCAATAGTTGTAAATGATGTAAAGACATTGAAATGCAACAATTTAGATATATTTCCAAATCCAGCACACGAAGAATTGTGCCTATCGTTTCCCGAACCATACACTTTCGATATAATAAACACGGAGGGCATCATGGTTCTAAAATCGCATAAGAAAACTACTGGGACAACGTCCACCGACATTTCGTTTCTGAAACCTGGGAACTATATCTTAAGGGCATATCATGAGAATAGCATCAGCGAATACAAGTTTATAAAACTTTAACTATTTATAAATTCTTCACTAATAAACAAAAAGGTACTTTTGCAAACAAAGAATATAAAATTAAAACAGATATAACATGAAGAGAATCAGTATCTTATTAGTAGCCCTCTTTGCAGGCGCACTATGGCTGAACGCAACACCCGACCCCGACGAGGGTATGTGGTTGCCAAACAAGATTGCACAGTTGAACTACGGACAGATGCAGAAACTTGGCTGCAAACTTACCGCCGAGGAAATCTACAGCATCAACCATTCGAGCTTAAAGGACGCAATATTCCAGTTGCAGTCCGCGGAAGGTAGCGGTTTCTGCACAGGCGAAATCGTAAGCAAGGAAGGTTTGCTTTTCACCAACCACCATTGCGGTTACGAGTCAATCACCAAGCTCAGCACCACCGAGCACAACTACCTCGACAACGGTTACTGGGCAAAGAGCAAGGAAGAAGAACTTTCGTGTCCTTGGCTAAGAGTTAGCCGTGTAGTTCGCATCGACGATGTTACCGAACGCGTACTCAAAGGTATAACCAACGAAACTCCTGAAAACGAAAGAGCTAAGAAGGTTAGTGAAGCTATGAAGGAAATCATTGAAGAAGCAAAGAAAGGTAATGATTATGAAGCATCGGTTGAAGAAATGTACAAAGGTGGTGAATATTACCTCTTTGTATATGAGATCTTTGGCGATGTAAGATTTGTTGGCGCTCCTCCTTCATCAATAGGTAAGTTCGGTGGCGATACCGACAACTGGATGTGGCCACGTCACACTGGCGATTTCTCGGTTTTCCGCGTATACATGTCGCCCGATGGCAAACCAAGCAAGGAATACGACAAGAACAATGTACCTTACAAACCTCTCCACTATCTCCCCGTTTCAATAAAGGGTGTAAAGGAAGGCGACTTCACAATGATTATGGGTTATCCTGGCAGCACCGAACGTTTCCTCTGCTCATACGGCATGAAGTACAAACGCGACTGGTACAACCCAAGCGCAGTTAACGCTCTCGGCGTAAAACTTGGCGCAATGAAGGAAGATATGGATGTCGACGACAATATCCGTCTTGCAATGGCCGACACATACGCATCTCTCGCAAATGGTTACAAACTATGGGGCGGTGAAATCGAAACTTTGAAGACCACCAACGCAATTCAGCTCAAGGAAGAAGAAGAAGCAGAATTCCAGAAATGGGCTAACGCAAACGACAGCCGCAAGAAACTCTACGGAACAGTTCTCGATGACCTCAAGAGCGCATACGAATCGTATGGACAGGCAACCGAAGATATGCTTCTTATCTCCTTGCTTCTCAGCCAAGGTAGCGATATGATGATGAACTCGTTGCAGATGTTCCCGCTGACAAGATTGATGGAGGACGAAAAGGGCAATGCAGAACAGATAAAAGGTTTCTGCGCAGACTTTGCCGAAGGCGTTGACGACATGTTCAAGAACTATTATGTAAACACCGACAAAAAGTCGCTCGAAAGAATGTTAAACCATTACATTAAGACTATACCTGCTGAAAGAAGAGTTTCTGCATTCAACGACTATCTGTTCAAGAACTTCAAAGGTAAAACCGAAGAGGAATCTATTTCAAAGTTCATTAATGCAGTATACACAAAGTCAATATTCGTTGACAAGGACCGCCTCAATGCTTTCCTAGCAAAACCATCCAAGAAAGTTCTCGAAAGCGACCCAATGATGTCGTTTGCAAAGAGCGTTTACGGAGGAATCATGCCTCTGCAGATGGCTTTCGTTGGTCCTATGAACAAGATTGAAACTCTCGAAAGAGTTTACACACAGGGACTTCGCGAATTCGAAAAGGACAGAGTTTTCTATCCGGATGCAAATTCAACTCTCCGTCTCACCTACGGAACCGTACAAAGCTACGCTCCACGCGATGGCGTTAAGTACAAATACTTGACCTACATTGATGGTATTATCGAAAAGGAAAATCCGAATGACCCAGAATTTGTTGTTCCGAAGGAATTGAAGGAGCTCTACAAGAAGAAACAATTTGGCCGCTATGCCGACGAAACCGGAAATCTTCCTGTTTGCTTCCTCAGCGACAACGACATTACTGGTGGTAACTCAGGTTCTCCTATCATCAATGGCAAGGGTGAACTCATTGGTCTTGCTTTCGATGGCAACTGGGAATGGCTCTGCTCGAACCTCATCTTCAGTCCCGAAATGCAAAGAACAATCAACGTTGATGCACGCTACGTACTTTGGGTAATTGACGAACTCTACGGAGCAAAGAACCTCATCAACGAACTCGATATAAGAAAATAATCACCTAAACTAAAAAAACACAATCCCTCGCACCTTCGGGTACGGGGGATTTTTATTGATGTAAATATTACTTTCTAAACCAACATATTCTGATTTTACATAAATTTGCAACCAAACATATATTCAACATGAACTACGAACAATTATTCCAGCAAATCAGGGAAAAGAAAAGTTTCCTCTGCACAGGTCTTGACTCCGACATACAAAAATTGCCAAAGCATTTGCTTTCGTCGGAATCGCCAATATTCGAATTCAACAAGCACATAATCGACGCCACAGCGCGTTATTCTGTTGCCTACAAGCCAAATCTTGCATTCTACGAGAGCGAAGGTACAGCAGGCCTTAAAGCCCTTGAAGAAACCGTTGCATACATCCGCAAGAACTACCCCGAAATATTTATTATCGCCGATGCAAAGCGTGGCGATATTGGCAACACATCAAAATTATATGCCCGTGCCTTTTTCGAAAATATGGACTTCGATGCAGTCACAGTTGCCCCATACATGGGCGAAGATTCAGTATCGCCATTCCTGCCATACGATGGTAAATGGGTAATTCTGCTCGCACTTACCAGCAACAAGGGTTCCGAGGATTTCCAAATGTTCAACAACGGCGAGAAAAGACTTTTCGAGGAAGTGCTGACCAAATCACAGCAATGGGCAGGCAAGGACAAGATGATGTACGTAGTAGGTGCTACCAAAGCCGACATGCTCGCCGAAATAAGGAAGATTGTTCCCGAACATTTCCTGCTTGTGCCAGGCGTAGGCGCACAAGGTGGTTCTCTGGAAGAAGTTGCAAAGTACGGAATGAACGACCACTGCGGACTGCTTGTTAACTCATCGCGAGGAATAATCTTTGCCGACAATACCGAAAACTTTGCCGATGTAGCAGGGCAGAAAGCAGAAGAACTGCAGAAGCAAATGGAAGCATTGCTGAAAGCAAAAGGAATAATATAACAGCAGACTAAAAGCGCAATCAGATACTGAGACAAGTCCAGCATGACATTGCGTTTTTGATAACAAAAAAGGCGGACCTGAATCCGCCTTTTTTATTGAAGACCTTTCCGCTTACTCTTTGGTAAACTTCAGGTTGTGTACTTCTGTACCTGTTGTTACTCTAAGAACATAAACTCCAGGAGCAAGAGTGCTAACATCAACGGTGTGAACTGATTCATTGTCAACCGAAATGGTCTCGAATGTCATTTCCCTTCCACTAATGTCAACAACAGAATATGAAACTACGCCTTCGTAGCCCGATACTGTGAATGTTGCCATGTCGCGTACTGGGTTAGGATAAAGCTCTATTTCCATTGCTGTTGTCTCGTCGATTGATGTACATGTTTCAACCGTTACCGTTATTGTGTCGGTGGTTTCACATTCGCCATTGTTAACCGTTACCCAAACGAGATATTCACCTGCATAAGGATAAGTCTGCGAATAAGAGTTGCCTTCAGTTTCGCCAAACCACAGTACTTCGTCTTCTGTGACAACACTCAAAACGATTTCTTCGTTTACGCAAACAGAAGTGTCGCTGATAGCAAATGTAGGTGCCTGCAGAACTGTTACATTAACATCATCCGAAGCCGAGCAATCATATTCGTTGAATACTGTTACCGAATATTCGCCTGCTGCCGAAACCATTATCGACTGAGTCATTTCGCCAGTGCTCCAGTTATACCAAGCATAACCTTCACCAGCATTTATTTCTGCTTCCGAATTTTCGCAGACATCAATGTCGGCACCAAGTGAAATTTCAGGAACTGGAGCCATTGTCATTTCGACAGATGCAGTTGCCTGACAACCGTGCTCGTCGGTTACAGTAAGCGAATATGTACCAGCTTCGGTAGCAACAGTCGAGTTTTCAGTAGAACCATTGCTCCATTCATACGAAGCAAAACCTTCTTCAACTATTATTGTCCTTGAAGAACCTTCGCAAATTGCCGGTTGTTCGGTTATAATTACAGTCGGGTTAGCATAAACATGTATTACAGCAGTTTCAACATCGGTTCCATCCAAGTTCGAAACAATAAGTGTTACGGTGTATGTACCCGGTTCGTTGAAGGTATATACAGGGTTCTGTTCCGAAGAAGTGCTTTCGCCGAAGTACCAAGTCCAAGTCTGCGGGAAGTTGGTGCTCTGGTCTGTGAAATTGACAGTCAAAGGAGCACAACCAGAGGTTGCAGATGCTTCGAATGCTGCAACTGGCGGTGTATGCATTGTATTTACAGTTACCGAACCATCTACCTGACATCCATTATCATCGGTAACAACTACCGAATACTGACCATTTGTAAGACCTGTTATCTGTGCTGTGTTTTCGTTGTTGTTCCAAAGTATTGCGTATGGACTAACACCACCCGAAATTTCAACGGTTGCGGTACCATCGTTTTGACCAGCACCTGATTCTGGAGTTGAAGTCAATGTAAGAACTGGCAACTCATAATGGTTAACTGTTACCATATCGCTTGCTGTACAACCGTGGTTGCCGGCAACGACAACTGTATATACGCCTGCTTCAGTTGCGGTGAATGTCTGCGAACCTGCATCGCCGTTCCAAGTGTATGAAACGAAACCTGCAGTTGCTGTAAGTGTTACAGGAACATTAGCACAAACTGTTACATCATCACCAAGTTCTACTGTAGGTGCTGCATTAACCAAGAGTTCTGTGTGTAAAGTATTTACACAACCCGTTGCCTGATTTTCTACAGTCAGTGTGTATGAACCAGCGTCTGCCATGCTTACGCTTGCAATAACCGGTTCTGCAAGAGTTGATTCGAATCCGTTAGGACCGCTCCACGAGTATGATACTACATCGTTGGTTGAAGTTGTGAATGTTACAGCTTCGCCTTCGCAAGCAGGACTATTGACAGAAACTTCAACTACAGGATTTGCATTTATTACAACATTAAATGCAGTAACTAAACCACAACCATTTGCCGGAGTTGCAATAACGATGAACTGTCCATTGTAGTCCATTGTTACATTAGGCAATGTAATTGATGCTGAAGAAGCTGCAAATCCATTAGGACCTTGCCATTCAAATGTTGCGGGAACATCGGATGTTGCTGTAATTGAAAGGTTTTCGCCTTCGCAGTAAGTCGTATTACCTTCTATATTAACAACCGGCATGTCGCCATCGGCAGTTATCGTTATCGATGCTTCTGCTGTACAGTTGTTTTCGTTTGTAACAACTACAGTGTAGTCACCAGCAGCAGTTGCGGAAAATTCTGCAGTATTAGCAACACCGTTATTCCAAGAATAAGAAGTTCCGCCGTTTGCTACAAGTTCTATCGAAGTCATTGAACAAGTCAATGTTGTTGTTCCGCTGTTGTTTGTAATCGTAGCGACTGGATTTGCACCAACTGTAACTTCAGTGCTTGCCTCAGCCGAGCAACCTTCAGCACTTGTTGCGACTACTGTATATGTACCGCTATTTGCTGGGGTGGAGTTAGCGATTGTCGGATTCTGCATTGCCGAAATATATCCGTTAGGACCATTCCATACAAATGAAGTTACATCCGAAATTGCTGTCAGCGAAACTGTCTCGCCGGCACAATATGTAGCTGTTTCCGATACTGTTAATGCCGGGGTTGCATTGACAACTACTGTTGTGCTTGCTTCTGCTGTACATTCGCTTGCATTCGAAACTACCAAGGTATAAACGCCTGCATTAGCAAGTGTTGCATTTTCGATGGTCGGGTTCTGCAAGGTTGAAGTGAATCCGTTAGGACCGTTCCATGAATATGTACCTTCTGCCGTTGTCTGCAAGGTTACTGTTTGACCTTCGCAGTAAGCACCGATATTCGATGCATTAGCAGTAGGATTAGCATTAACAACTACATCGGTAGAAGCAACTGCCGAACATCCGTTTGCCGTAGTTACCGTTACCGAATAAGTTCCAGCATAGTTGGTTGTTGCATTTGGACGAGTAGCAGTCTGCAATGTGCTGTTGAATCCCATAGGACCAGCCCAGTGATATTCGGTAGCGATGTCGCTCGAAACCGAAAGTTCGATGGTTGAGCCAGCGCAATATGCACCAGTGTTGGTTGCATTTGCTGTTGGAACAGCATTTACAACTACGCAGTTTGTAATCTGCTTGCTATCGGTTCCGTCCTGGTTTGTAACGGTGAGCGAAACATTGTAGCTACCTGCCTCTGCGTAAGTGTGGGTCGGGTTCTGTACATTGGACGTCTGACCGTCACCGAAGTTCCAAGTCCACTGAGTAGGAGTATTGGTAGAAAGGTCGGCAAATACAACCTCAGCACCAAGGCATATCGTTACATTTTCGGCATTGTTAACCGAGAAATCGGCAACTGGAGGAGTGTTCATTGTTGCAACATTAACCATTGCAGTAGAAACACATCCGTTGCCATCTGTTACGGTAACGCTGTAGTTGCCGCCAGCAAGTCCGCTGATTGTTGCGGTAGTTCCATTGTTAGACCAGCTATACTGGAATGGAGTGGTACCTGTTGGCGTTACGGTTGCTGTACCATCGTGAGAATTATTGTGTGTTTCGGCTGTAGATGTTGTTGCAAGAGTTGTCTGCGGATAGTTTGCAACCGTGATATTATCAGTAGCAGAACATTCGTTGGCGTTGTATACTGTTACATAGTAGTCTCCAGCAGCTACAGAAATTGTCTGGGTAGTTGCGTTGGTTGACCAATGGTATGTAAGTTCTGCACCTGCATCAAGAACTGCGTTCTCGCCAGAGCAAACTGTTACATTGGCACCAAGTTCAACTGTAGGATTAGCATTTACTACAACTGTTGTGCTTGCCTCAGCACTACAACCATTATCATTCGATACTATCAAGGTGTAAACGCCTGCATTAGCAAGAGTTGCATTAGCGATTGTCGGGTTCTGCAAGGTTGATGTGAATCCGTTAGGACCGCTCCAAGCGTAGGTGCCAGTTGCGGTTGTCTGCAATGCTATTGTTGTGCCTTCGCAGTATGCACCAGTGTTGGATGCATCAACTACAGGATTAGCATTTACTGTGACCACTGTGCTTGCATTTGCCATACAACCTGCTGCGGTGGTTGCTACAACTGTGTAAGAACCGCCATTTGTGGTGGCTGCATTTTCAATTGTCGGGTTCTGCAATGCTGATGTGAATCCGTTAGGACCGTTCCAAGCAAACGAGGTGGCATCCGAATTTGCATTCAACGAGATTGTTTCGCCTGCACAATATGCGCCAGTGTTCGATGCTGTCAATGTCGGATTAGCATTTACTACAACCGTCGTGCTTGCTGATGCAATACACCCGCCAGCATTCATAACTGACAATGTGTATGTACCAGCATTTTCAAGGGTTGCATTTTCAATTGTCGGGTTCTGTGCATTGGAATGGAATCCGTTAGGACCGTTCCAGAAATAAGTACCCGTTGACGTTGTTTGCAACGAAATCGTCTGACCTTCGCAGTAAGCACCAGTGTTGGATGCGTTGGCAATAGGATTAGCAATTACGGTAACATCTGTTGTTGCATTTGCTGTACATCCGCTAGCATTTGTGGCAACTACGGTATATGTACCAGCATTTGCGGGTGTAGCATTTTCAACTACCGGATTCTGCAAGTTTGAAGTAAATCCATTAGGACCGCTCCAAGCAAACGAGGTGGCATCTGCCGATACCGACGACAAGACTATTGTCTGATCTGCACAATATCCGCCAGTATTCGATGCGGTTACTGCAGGAACTGAATTTACAACCACATTAGTAGATGCCGTTGCCGTACAGTTGTTTGCATTGGAAACAACAAGTGTGTATGTACCAGCATTAGACATTGTTGCATTTGCTACTGTCGGGTTCTGCAAGGTTGATGAGAATCCGTTAGGACCGCTCCATGCATAAGTTCCAGTTGCAGTTGTCTGCAAAGCGATTGTCTGTCCTTCGCAGTAAGCACCAGTGTTAGAAGCATTTGCTGTAGGATTAGCATTTACAACAACAACCGTGCTTGCTTGTGCTGTACAATTGTTTGCATTTGTTGCAACTACAGTGTAGGAACCTCCGTTTGCAGTGGTGGCATTTGCTATAGTCGGGTTCTGCAATGCTGAAGTATATCCGTTAGGACCGCTCCATGCAAACGAAGTTGCATCTGAGTTTGCCGACAGCAAAACTGTCTGTCCTGCACAATATGCACCAGTGTTAGATGCGATTACCGCAGGTGCTGCATTTACAGCGACAACTGTGCTTGCCTCTGCCGAGCAACCTGTTGTCGGGTTGGTGAGGACAACATTGTATGTACCTGCATTTGCAGTAGTCGAGTTTGCAATAGTTGGGTTAGCAACATTCGATGTGAATCCGTTAGGACCTGTCCAAGCATATACCGTTCCGCCCGAACCATTTGCAGAGAGAGTGATTGTTGCGCCTTCGCAATACGGACCATTGTTGGATGCGTTGAGCGTAGGCAGCGCGTTTACTGCAACTACCGTGCTTGCCGAAACAGAACATCCTGTAGTCGTATTGGTGAGAGTAGCGGTGTATGTACCTGCATTGTCGGCATCGGCATTTGCTATGGTTGGGTTCTGAGTTGTGGATGTGAATCCATCAGGACCGCTCCAAGAATAAGCATTACCGCCATTGCCGTTTGCTGTAAGGGCGATTGTTGCGCCTTCGCAGTAAGGACCACCATTCGAAAGTGTCAAGGTCGGTTTAGCATTGACTGTAAGTGTTGTCGATGCAGTTGCCGTACAAGATGCAGCATTAGTAACTGTGATTGTGTAAGTACCAGAGTTGTTTGCGGTAGCATTTGCTATCGAAACATTCTGTGTTGATGCAGTATAGTTGCTAGGACCGCTCCAAGTGTAGGTTGTTGCACCCGAAACTGTTGCAGAAAGTTCTGCGGTTTCGCCAGCGCAGTATGGACCAGCATTAGATGCCGATACTGTTGGAACAGCATTTACGGTAATGTAATTTGTCTTTGCTTCGGTATCGTTACCAAAATCGTTGGTTGCAACCAAAGTTACCGTATATGTACCTGCTGTTGCGTAGGCGTGAGTAGGATTCTGGTCGGTAGATGTATTACCATCACCAAAGTTCCAAGACCAAGATGTCGGGTCGTTTGCACTCTGATCGGTGAATGTTACCGTTGCTCCAGCACAAACGCTTGTTGCATTGGCTGTAAATTCAGCCTCTGGAGCCACTGCCATGTAGATACCCTTTACAACAATGTCGTCGATATAAGCAGCAGCATTATTCTGAATATTCTGGGAAATACCTGTATTCGACCTCATTATCCACCTTAGATAAACCGTTGCCTGATTATTACAAGCTGCAGGAAGAGATATTTCATTAAGGACACCCGTCGTCCAATTTCTTGCAACCGTAACATTTGTTCCAGAAACATCTGTCCATGTAGAACCATTTAGGCTGTACTGTACCTTGAAATCTCTCGGCGCTCTATTTGAACCGCCATTCTGTTTTGATGAGAATTTAATATCTTCGTAGCCAGAAGTAGTAAAGTTTACTGTCCAATATTTAGAACCACTACCATTTGCCCAGTTTGTAGCACTTGCACATCTTGTTGTTGCGCCATTGTTTGTATATGTTGGGGTTGCAACGCCACCACCGACAGACAAGGTCTTGTTAAGGTTTGCCTGAATACCTGCATCGGCAGTTGCATCAGCGCTTGTTGTCGGAAAGTTCCATTCAACAATTACTTCTGATGCACGGGTGACGGTAATATAGCCAGTCTTGGTTTCAGTGTCGGTACCTTGTGCGTTTGTTACAGTAAGGCTTACCGAGTATGTACCAGGTGTTTCATAAACAACACTAGGATTCTGCTGTGTGCTTGTTGCAGGTGTACCGCCATCAAAAGTCCACGACCACGATGTTGGCATCATTGTAGATTGGTCGGTGAAGTTAACCGTTGCACCTGCTTCTACAGTAGTGTTGTCGGCAGTAAATTCTGCTTCAGGTTCAGAGTATTCACTCGAAATGAGAATATCATCGATTAAGAATGCAAATGCATCGTTAGATACACACTGTATTGCCACATAAACCGTACGTCCATCATATGCCGACAAGTCATAGGTGTATTGTGTCCATTCTGTTGGTGCCTGAATGTAATTGTTTCCACTAAGTTTTACAGTAAAACTCGTATAAGTATTGTTGGTTGTAGAAAGCAATACATTGAATCTTTCGAGACCGTACTGGTCTGTTATTGACTTAGCCCAGAATGAGAATGATGAATTACTACCCAAGGTAACAGCCGGTGACATCAACCAGTCGTTGTTTGTGTCGGTACTAGTATTGGAATTACCATCAGTAGCTGCAAAGCATATACCGCAACGACTTCCTCCATGAGCAGCCCACGAATCTCCTGCAGCAGGTTCGGTTGCTGATGCATTAAATGCCATGAAAGATCCTGTATAATTGGCATTTGGATACGTGAGTCCTGATGCAGAATAAGTAGTGTATCCATCACCATCGTATGTTGTCCACGGGTCGAAATTATCAACCTGGAAGTTTGCACAAGCTTCGAAGTCTAGCGAGAATGCATTTGTTGAATTCGGGTCGTAAACATCAATGTATGCACTTACTGTCTTGGTATCGCTACCATTTTCATTGGTAACTGTAAGAGAAACCTGATATGCGCCAACTGCAGAATATGTAACTACAGGATTTGCCTCGGTACTTGTCGATGGTGTTCCTCCCTCGAATGTCCAAGTGCGCGAACTTACAACACCAGACGAAATATCGGAGAAGGTAACGCTGCCGCCTACCTCCACCTGACGGGTGTCAGATTCAAAGTTTGCTGTTGGAGCTACTGAACCATTGTAGCATACGAACGGGAACATCGGGTACTGCAAACTTTCTTCGTCCAACAAATAAGCATAATCGTACCAACTGCCACTATAGTAAACATACGCAGTATTGTATTCTCCGTCCGAAGCATTGGTATATGTAGCAAGTGTGTCGCCAGATGATGGAGTACCAGGACGCTCGAAACCTATTGCAAATCCATCTGCAGGAATGGCAATTGGCTCATTAAATTCAACATCAATATAACCATCGCTATTCATTGCAGTTACAACATTTGCCAACGAAATGGTCTTTGTTGCAAGAACTTCGCCTGGCACATCATTTGTCAGTCCCCAAAGATTGAATGTTACATTACAATTTGTTCCTCGTTTTGCCACAGCAGGGAAGAACCTGAAACCTGTAACCTGATTGTATGTTGACATTGACGAGAACTTTTCTGCCCAAGCTGTCATGTCATAGTTGTTTGTTCCACCAACATAACCAGTAACAGCATTTGCAGAACCGAAAACATAATTGGTAGCAGAACCACCAAACTGCGAAACTGTATCACAGAACGAACCTGTTGGAGGTATTACAGTGATATAACCATTTTTCGTTACGGAATTAGTTCCATTGGCATTGGTTGATGAAAGAGTTACATTGTATGTACCTGCGGTATTATATGTAATTCCTGTTGGTTCAGCAGCTGTGCTTGACGATGGTGTTGCACCGGGGAATGACCATGAATAAGAAACCGGGTTGTTCGATGTGTAGTTGTAGAAATCAATCGATCCGCCTTCGAGAATTGTTGTGCGCGAAGCAGCAAAATCGGGCTGAGGAGGTTGATTTGCATACGGATCGTAAGCAGGACAGGTTGTTACTCCTGAATTTGTAGGGTCGAGCCACGGTTTAAGCCGTTTGTTATTTGCTGTACCATTTGATTCCCAGTGATAGTAAAATTTTCCGTAGTAGTCGTAACCACTTTGAGCAGTACAATATGAAGAACCACCAGTAAGAGTACCTACTATAAATCCGTTGCTATCGAACAAAGGAGAACCTGAAGAACCGCCTTCGGTAACGCCATAGCCGTTTGAATTCTGCGTCCAGCGCAAGCGCCAGTGCGCATTTGATGCAGCGTTGCTATATGTTCCCTGTGAAGATGTGCTATAAGTAGAAATCTTCTTTACATCACCGGCTGGATGGTGAATACCTACACCATTTGACGGAGCAGTGTTTGCACGGTTCCAACCATTATAATATGGTTCATACGCTGCAGTTGGAGTAGTGTTGAGTTGCAAAAGCAACAAGTCGGAACCTCCTGTAATACTTCCGCTGGCTTTTTCTGTACAACCAGTAAGTGTTTTATATGCCGGTTCACTAATATTAGGACTAGTACCAGAGCCAGAAGCCTGATTTGCCGGCACTTCATATTTGAAATAAAACTGCCACCTTGAGTATTCTGATGATGAAGTCTCGCCTTCTCCACAATGGAATGCAGTAAGCAAGTATGGTGTTCCATCGTTGTTTGTATTGTTTACAAGAGAACCTGAACACCAGCCCCATTGATTATTGGACAAAAGGAAAATTTCGGCAACGCCACGCTTTTCATCCTGCCAGTTGTCGCCTACCGGTGTACAGTTGATATCAACTTCGCAATTATCAGAAGATTGCCAACCTGTAGATTTAGTATGCATTTCTTCATAATATCTAAGATGTGGTAGGTCGCGGTAAAAATAACCGACACTGAAGATATGGAAAGTGGTCTTATCGACATTTCCAGATTTCTTGTATGCAGGTTCATAATATTCTACATACAGGTTTTCGCCCTGAATAACTTCGATTCCCCAGATTCCATCCTTAGGATTGTTTTCGCTTGTGAACGCTCCAATCACCTGTCTGCGGTTTTCGTTGTAGAAGAACAACTTGCTACCTTCGGCAAGATGGAAATTTTCGAAACCAAGGTTTAGCGCCTTAGCACCAGGAACGGTAATCTTCAATGTCCACAGACGAGCTCCCATTGGGAGTTCAGTCCAAGTACCTGCGTTATCCATAGAAATGTCAGCATCGATTTCCACACCAATGCGTGGAATTTCGTCCTTGCTGGCATTTACCAAATCCTCGGCAATTAATGGTTCAACATCGGGAGCTTTAAGAGTAACCTCGTCGTACTCCACATTTATAAAGGAAGTCTGCCCTCCCTTTTCTGTACCGAAAGTCCACGGCTTCCCGCCGTAGGATATCTGCGCCGACAAACTGTTGCCGAAAAACATCAGCGACAGTATTACAGATAGCACAAATAATGACTTTGCAAGCAAATTTCTGCTCATAATTGTCTGCTATTAATGTTGTTAATAATTTTATGTCTGTACAAGGTTTCAAAGTTATAAAAAATAATATCATTAACGCCACCACTAAATAGCATTATACAAGCATCCTTAAAATTACTATTTATATATAATTTTAACAGATTAAATTGTTCGTTGGCATTGGACAAACAACTATCAACAAAGGATTTTTTATTCGTTTGTCGGCAATTTTTTGCTATTAAAATAAAAGAAAGCCACCATGGTGACTTTCTTCATATCTATTTACTTATTACTATCCGTTTTATCACCGTATTGCCATCGACAAGGGTTATCCTTACAGCATAAACACCCGTGATAAATCCTTCGGTTTCTATCACAATGCTGTCGTCCATGATGTTGTCCAATTCATAAACCAACTGACCGGCAAAATTTACTATCGAAACCGATTTCATTGCCTGACCGCTTACCATAAATCTGTCGGATGCAGGATTTGGATACAAGTCGATGCTTTCGCTGTCAACCAAGTCAACAGCATTCTCCTCACCCACCTCAGCTTCAGTAGTAACACAAACAGCATCTGATAATCCATAGTTTCCATATCCGCAGTTAATCTCTACTACATAGCAGTACTCGGTTTCGTATTCTAGCGACATGTCGTAGTAAATGGTATCGGATGTGCTTGTCAGATATTTGCCGTCCTTGTATAGCGAATACGACTGCATTCCCTGTACTGGAGTCCATGCTACTGCAACCGAATTTCCAATGGCCTTAGCGGTAGCCACAGGAAGTGCAGTACAACCGCCTGTCGAGATCCTTGCACACGACGTATTTGATGTCTTGGAATCACATTCACCATTTCTGAAAAGTGCTAAAATATAATAGCAATAGTCGGTTTCAAAGTCTATGGTAGAGTCTTCGTATTCAGTTGCATATCCAGATACTAATGTACTCAATGCACCATCTTCGCGAATTACAACGTAATGTTCAACTCCATACAATTCGTTCCATTCGAGTCGTATACGATCGCCATACGTGCGTGCAGTAAGATTCAACTGCCCATCGCAAGGGAATGTCATGATTTCTATACATTCAGTATTCGACGGTTCGGAAACACAGTCGGTCTCACCACGCATAAATGCACGTACATAATAGCAATGCTGTCCTGGTTCTGGATCCGAAACCGTATATGAATTAGTCTGTGCAGTATCTATCGGCATTGCCGACGAACCATCGTAAACCAAGTATGAAACACTTTCGTTTTCGCCAGCGACAACCTCGTCCCAACTGAGATTTACCACATGGAATGTATCGGTTTCAGCAATCAGGTTCACTGCAGGACTGCAGGTCGGCGACGCAACAGACATCGAGAGGTTGATTTCTGTATTCTGCGGCATAAATACTGCTGGTTTAATCTTAACAACTGCCGAATAGTCGCCGTTTTCGGTTGCAAGTTCAGAGACAACAAGGTCAATGCTTCCGCCTGCCGGAATAACGCCACTCTTCTGGTCGGTATGTGCCCACGATGGCTTGCTACCAAGTTCATATACTGCAATATTGTTGTTAGCGTTACTATTCTGTATGTTTGCAAGAAGCACAAACTTGTCGCCATAGAGGTTCTGTGAAACGCAAATACCACCTGCCAGCGACGTCGGCGATGCCAACGCTGCATCGTTTATGTAGTGAACCATTCCGCCAACCTGAACACCATTCTTGTTAAGTTTGTAAATCTTTGCAAAAGGACCATTGTTTTCCGAAATCTGCGAGAAGGCCCACAGGCATGGAGTTGTTCCAGAGAAATCGTCGTAAGCGATGCTGTAAACATTGTCCATCGAGTACGACAGCGGCACCATGGTAGGATATGCCGTATTGTATGCAACCAACTTGTACAATTCCGTCCAGTTTCCTATGTAGAGCAAATCTTCTTCGGTTGAATATGCACAATAGCGGATTTGCAGGTCAGGGTCGTTGAGTTCTATTACATTCTCGAGCGTCTGGGTATCCATATTAATCATGTAAATCTTGTTTGTGTTGTCGGTTGCGAAGAATGTTCCGTTTCCGTACGACAAGTTTCTAACAGGACCAACACCGTCAATTACAAAAGTCTCCACGTAACCGTTGTCTGGCGAATATCTGTTGAATACACCTGCATGATGCCACGAAGCCGTGTAGATATAGTAACCATCGGTTGCGATTGCCTGCTCGGCATTGCTGTTGGTAACAATCACATCATCGGCATGGTCCCACATTGGAGCAGAACTGCGCGGATGCATCCTCCTGCCGCCATTGTTTACGTCGGCTTCTACAACCGAACTCCATGTCAACGGTCCGTCGCCGGTATTGCTCAACTGCACGACAACCTGCCTCATGGCATAAGGTGTAACAGGAGTAGTGTCTTCTTCCATTGAAACTTCAACCTCGGGTTTGAACATCGAAACATTGTATGCTCCACCTTCTGATATGCTGTCGCAAATTACATTGTAGCCCTGCTTCGAGAACTTAACCATAGGATTCGTCTTCGGAATCATAATCGTGTAACTACCATCGTTACCAGTTGTAACCGACGTGCCTTCGGCAAGTACGTCAACGCCTTCGAGTGGCGAAACACCATCGCTGCGAGTAACAACACCAAACAAAGCAAATTCGGTTTCTGTATTAACGATTATAACATGAGCAGTAACAATGCTGTCGCATCCGTTGACTGTTACAAACTGCTGGTCGTAGTCGCCGCTCGCAGAATATACCTCGCCATTCCATGTAAACGTATCATCGTATACAATTGTATCGAATGAAGTGTGGACAGAATGATTTACAACAAAGTCGAACGACCTTTCCTCACGGCAGTCATTGTCGGTTGCAATAAGCGTAATAGTGTAGTTTCCAGTTTCGGTTATCACAATGGTCTGGTCTTCGGCAACCTCATCGCCAATCATTACCATAACATTTTCCTTTGCTATTCTGTATACCAGCGAATCACAAACTGTGTCCAGCGGTATGTCGAACATCATATTCTTTACTATAACACTTGCAGTATCGTGGCACGATGCATATACATCGGTACCAACAGCAACATAATGTCCTGCCGGAAGATATGCAGAACCATTGTCGACAACAATTTCGGTTTCTGGATTGTCAAGGTTGTACCACTCTGCATAAGGATAATCGGTGACAATGCCTACCATTGCCGTATCGGAATGACAAAGGTCGTCGTCGCTGACAGCAGATATTTCCTGATGCTCGCTTACAATCACATTAACCGAACCATACCTTCTTATGTCGGACGTACGACCGACCATATTTACGATTTCGTTCTTGCCAATCTTTTTGAAACCCAAAGCAAGAGCGGGTTCTGTCTTCGGGTGTTCCAATATAAGACCGTATTCTGGATTGAACGCATAAACTGTATTGGCATTCTTTTCTGTTGATGTAAGTATTGCTGTATGAATACTATTTTCTCTGAAAAACGTCATGAATCTTTGATAGTTGTCGATTACATTGCCGAATTCGCCAGCCGATGGTAAATAGCCCATACCATCGTCAATAAGCATTGCAGCGGCAGAACCACCAATGCCTGCAAGTACTGACGAATTTGCACGGCCGTTCATATCGTTCATTGCCTCTTGTACAGTAGCGTAGTTGGTAATGTTTGTAACATCGGTTGCTTCCGGTGACCAAACCGCCTCTTCCAACCTTGCAAGTGTCATCAACAACAAACTGTCCTCTTCAATGTTTACAATTAAATATCCAGTTTCATTATGATACGTATTATATTCGAAATATTTCTCCATTGAGTATCCGCTTTCGCTCAAGTCCTCATCCCAATAAACATAGTCACCAATTTCGAAATCGCCGACCATTCTCTTTCCGCCACACAATACATTGTATGTTGTAGTTTGCTGAGGTACAACATAAATACGGTCGCCAGAGCCAATGGTGTCGTTGCCGACAGTCCATACATAGTCGCCACCGTATGCACCAGGACGTTCAACGGTTGTAAGTGTTGCTGTTTCTCCAATGCATATTGTAGTATCAAGTGCAGTTGCAATCAAATCGGAATTGTCATAAACGCCTAGGAAGTTGTCGTATGTTATGGACGGACAATTTTCGTATGCTGGAATTGTGATATGGAAAATAAATTCACCGGGCATTTCTGCTGTTCCTTCAATATACGAACTAATGCCATCCTCATCTTGGTGTGAACTCACTTCCAAACCCAATTCTTCGGCAGTAAATGTTTCCGAACCGTCCAAACTTCCCCAAGTAATCAAATTTTCCAAGTTGAATTCGCCATAAAAACTCATGTCCACCTCTTCGCCAAGGTTAACCACTAATGATTGGTTGCTCATAGCACTTGAGCGGAAATATGAAACGTCCATTATGCCGTTAAATTCGCTTCCGCATGACGATATGGTGTATGTATTATCACTATTATATGTATTACTTGGATGCCCTGTTAGTGTAAGCAGGTTGTTTGTCGTATCATATTCGGCATAAACACCATACGGCAAAGCATAAGTAGGATTAGCAACCGAGAATATTATCGGCTCTATCGGTTCTCCTTCGCATATCTGCTGGTTTGGTTCGCCACTTACCAATGTAACAGAACTTGATGGGATAACTGTGAGAGCAACATCCAGAGTGTCGACACAATCCCCTTCGATACTTCCTGCTATTATCCTCAAGTTCCTGTCCTCGTTGAGTATCGGAATGTAGTATCCCATTGCCGAAACAGTATCGTCCAACAACGATGTATTCATGTCACTTGCATCGTACCAGTTCAGGAAGAAACTGTCGGTATATTCCTCATAGCCGTCGTCGAGTTTGCAACTTACAATAATGTCGCTTCCAATACAAATAGAGGTATCGTTTATGTGCAAGTGCGACGTTGAGGGTTTCGGGGCAAATGTTATCACCTCAGACTTTTCGCATGTGCCGAAATTTACATTAAGTGTCAGTTCAACAACATTATTTTCGAGCAGCATGTTGGATGGCACATGGAGCGTAATGCTGTCGCCATTGAAGGCCGTAACATCCATTTCGGGCACTACCGACCAATCGTAAGTTGCATCACCTGCCAAAATACGATAAGTAATGTCACCACCTTCGCAAACGTTATATGCTGCAGGTCCTTCAACCTCAAACAAACCTTTGGTTACCACAATGGTGCGAGTAAACGACATGTCGCCCAAATCCTCGTCAGAAAGTGTTGCAGTAATATTTACTCCTGTTTCATTATCAACGCAGCCGATTGAAAAATCCTCATTGATTGGCGAAGTCTCTGCACTAGAATTGTACGACCAGACAAAGGATTGGTCGGAATCGTCAAGATTAATTGATGTAACATGATTTACATTAATGTCGTTTGCATTGATAAGCATAGGATTTGCTGCAAGCATTGCTGGTGCAAACATTTCGGTGCCAGCGGGAACAGGATATTTTCCTTCTGCGTTAGTCCATTTCGGAGAATTGGCAAACAGACCGAAAATTTCCCTTGTCGGCATACCTATAATATTATATCGGTTGTCGCTTGCGGCAGGAATCCACATCTGATTGTCGTAGTAGCAATTATTTACCGAAACCATCACAGCATCGCCACATACCATCATACCATTGCCCGAAGCATTGGAACCAATAACCAGGCACGAGTCGACAACCACATTTTTGCCTTCGGCAAACAGCGAAGCATCAATGATATTGCTTTGCATTTCATTGCATTCGACCATCGAAAGCGAATTGGCAATACGCGAATTAATGGCAGTGCCTACAAGTCCGCCCACCTTCATGGATTCCAAATAGCCGACATACAGGCAATTCTCGATTACCGAACCTTCGTCGCATATATGCGCAATACCGCCAACCATCTGCGATGATTCAAGTTCTCCGTATACTGCACAATTCTTGATATGCGTCGATTTGGCATAACCAACAAGACCGCCAATGCTACCTTGCGCCATTTCGTTTACATATAGCGACAAATTTGAAATTTCGGCATCCTCGGTATACTTGAAAAGTCCGTAGAATCCATCTGTGTAACCTGTATTTTCCCACTTGATTGACTGTCCGTTGCCATCGTAATGACCGTGGAACTTGTAACGCCATGCAAAAAGTGGATTAGGATTAATAATTCCTCCTGCTCCATTCCGGATAGTAAATGTTGAGTTATTGGCATTTGCAACTCTCATCTCAATAGGTGAGGTTTGCTTGAAATACAGATGGTAACCACCGCACGGATACCTGTTGCTGGAACTGAGGGAGACAAAATCTTCACACGACGAAACGAGTACAGGATTGTAGGGAGTTGTTCCCATCGCCTTGTATACCTTAACGACGAAGTCGCGCGAATATCCCTCACAAGTTGCAGTTATAGTGACATCTGTATCCGTTTCAGGATTTGTTACAGTTGCCACTCCGCCTCCCGAAGGCACCATAATTATACTTTCGTCTGACGACGACCAAATCACACCATCGACCTGAGGCAATGTAAAGTCAGAAATTATTGCGGTTATCCTTTCGTTACGCCCTATGCCGTCGGCCACTAGCATTATCGGCAAACGCGCCAGTTTGTTGCGCGGGTCGTTGGGGTCTATGCCTAGCGGCAATGGATAAAGTCCTTCGGTGAAATCCCAGTCACCGGGCAAGTCGTTGGCAAGCGCACTTCCTACCATTGTCTGCGTAGTGCGCGGGGTTCCACTGTCGTAAAAACCATGACTCAACGAATCGACCCTGATTTCAGGCATCTCCTCTTCAAAGAAATCTTCTTCGAACCTATTATCAGAAATCTGCTCGTCGTAGAAATTATCATTGCAATATGCTTCCGAGATGATATTCTGCGAGACATCTTCATCATCGCCTACAGATTCGTATTGAACCCTACATGCCACAATGTTACCCACACACGGAACATTATAAGCAATACCATTAATATCATACTCAGACTGCATACTGCCATAGTTGGCACAATTTACAATACTACTTTCAGTAGCATAAGACTCCGCCATGATTCCGCACACTTGTCCACCAATAATTTTTCCCGCATTTACGCATTTTTCTATTTTAACAATTGCAGTACCTGATGTAGAATATTCACCATATCCTGCAATTCCACATGCTATACCCGTACCGCTTGTGCCGTTGCCAACACCTGTAATTATACCGTTGTTTACCGACTTTAATATAATAGTCATATTATCTTCTGCTTCGACAAGTATTCCAGCACTATATTCTTTGGCAGAGACATTTGAATTGTTCACACAATTTTCAAGAATAAGTCCATAACTTACAGCAACCACACCAGCAGCATATCGAGCATAACCAGTACCTTCCGAAATATTCACATTATTTGTTACTCCTATTAACTTCGAAGCTCTTACAATATAGGCAACCCCGGCTAAATAATAACCGCCATCCCCCACAACCAGATTACCATTTCCCAAGGTACTGCAATTACTTATGTACGAACCCTCGATTGATCCGAACAGCAAGGCACCAGAATTTACCGTCATAGTACCGTCCAAAGTTACCGAGCAATTGCATACCGTCGAATTAGACACTTCACCACAGAATAAACTTGCTGTAGAAACATCAGTCAAACTGATATCCCCATCGACGGCAACGTTTAAGCTGTCTATTATTGCATACGATATGGAATTGAAAAGTCCCGATTTGCTCACGTTAGGCAATTTAACATCGGCGGCAGTCACAGTTATGGTATGTCCTCCGCCATGGAATTTACCCGAAAAGTCGGAAACAGGTTGCAAGTTGACAATATTTGTTACATTATCCTCCGCAGCAATGTCGGCAGTAAGTCTGAAATTGAGTTCTGCACCTCCGTTTGGCACTCTCACCCCTTTGTACGAAGCAGTACTGTCTGTCTTGGATGCAGATATTGCCGCCGAAAACTCGTTGAAGTCGGCAAGCGACTCTATGAGCAGCGGATTTTCGGGAGAACCAAATCTTGCCGGCAGAACCAATCCCGTATGGCGCTGCGCATGTCCGCGAGACGAATAAATAGAGACAAAAACTGAGGTTGAATCCTGACGCAAAGAATCAAGATTAACAGTATTTTCTGTAAGTGTAACTCCATCGAGCGTCCATGTAATGCCGTCGTTAGAATTTATGCCAAAACTACTGCGTACCGACTTTACCGAATTGTAGTTATCACCATTGGCTGCCGAAAGCAATATAGGCGTAGTTGCCAACTTCACAACGTCGCAGTCGATGTCAGTACCAACAGGCATAGGATAGCGGCCATTATTGAAAATCCATTTGCTTGCATCGAGTTTATCAAACGCCGATGATGTGAGTTCGGAAGTAAGAACGCTCTCGAATCCGGAAAAGAAACCTACTGTCGGAACATACTGCTTGTCGGTATAATTGTTTTCGCATACATTGTAGTCAGTCTTGTCATCATAAGTAAGTTCCATCAAGACACTTGTCTTTGCAGTATAAGGCATATAATATGCATTGCCTGGCACAGTAACATTGCCCTCGTATAATGTCGACGTCGAACTAAATGCAAATGCTATTGCATCGTTACCATAGTTGGCGCAGTTGGATACCGTCGAACTAGAAATTATTCCAGCAATACCGCAACCCGAAACTACCTCCGAGTAAACCGCGCAGCCGTCAATCGTCATATATTCGGCATGTCCAATCAAACCGCCAAATCCATTCGAACTGGATGTTTCACCATAAATATCTCCTGCATTTACACAAGTACTTAGCAAAGAATTACTGCCCGCGCCAACAATACCACCCAAATCAATAGTTGTGCTACTATTGATTGTATCGCCAAGTGCAGCCATATTTACACAATTGTGTATTGCCACACCAGCAACAGAACCTGCAATACCACCAACATACCTATCGGAAGTAGAAGATTTATGATCACTTAAACCTAAACTTGTAACATGTGAGCCAGGACAATCAATGCTACCAATAAAAGTACAATTTGAGAATAGAGTCGAATCTGCCATTGCAGCAATACCACCAACAAAATTAGCATAATCAGATGTTATATTGGCTGTCACGGTAAGATTTGAAACGACAGCGCCCGAAAGGTTTCCAAAAAGTCCGAAGCATATTAACGACGAATCGGAAACCTCTCCAAGGTTAATCGTATGGTTTCCTCCGTCGAAGTGCCATCTGAATGGGGTGTTATAACCGTAACCTATTGGAATCCATGCCGAATCGGATGATACGGTAATATCTGCGTCAACCAAGAAATAAAGATCTGCATCGGAAAGATAATCATCGGCACCGCTTTTCCATACTCCGGGTGAATTATATCCCCCCAAAAAACCATCAAATCCCGAATACAGCATTTCGGCAAGTTGACGAAGGTCTTCTTCGGTACTTATCCTTATAGGATTTGCCCTTGAACCTTCGGCATTGTTAAGAACGTTAATCTGTTTTGTCTTTGTTGTATTGTTTCTGAAAGCATACATTTCTGCTATCGAATCGGAAGCACCATGCTCCAAAATAACATTTTCGCCGTCGACCTGCACAAGAGAACTTTCGGAAAACCACTGCACATTATTTGCTGTGCTGACAGTAAAGTTTCTTGCAACCGAATTAATGTAATCGCTTGGATCCAATGTCATAGGCGATGCAGCAAGCAATGCCACATTTGTATTGGCAACTGCTGCGGGACGAGGATAAAGGCCTGCCGTTTCTGTCCAATGCTCGGGGTCGTTAAATATAGAACCCGATGTCAACAATGCGGTGGTTTTTGCATATAATCCTTCGGCAGATGTCGCACTGGAACTTTTGCCGAGAGTAGGTTCTACTTGAATGCCTCCATTTAACCCTGTGTCACCGTATGACAAATCGCTCGTCGAATATGGATACTCGGCAATAACTGTGTTCTGGTGGTCAAAGTAGCAATTGGTATATGTGACTTCACATTCCGACGGAACAACATTCGACTCGGCAATAATGCTATTGATTGCTACACCTTCACTCGATATGAGGAAATAGTCAAGATTATCAAGACCGCTAGTCCTTATAAACGTTGACACTAGACAGTTGGTAACCCTAACATCCGAACCCATAGCGACACCTGCGATGTATACATTTTCGCCAGTTGCCAAAGTAACGTCGAACGAAAGCATGCTGACACATCCCGAAATTTCAGTGCCAGTAGAACTTCCGACAATTCCCGACAATTCTACACTTGGCAATACACCAGTTGCCGACACCTGTCCGCTCACGGTGACATTTGATATCGTGGAATTTTCGGCTTCGCCAACCAGACCCGAAGCCAAAGTACCATAGTAGGCATGCACATTCTCGTTCTCCAAGTTGAGGTTCTTTATGCAACCATTATGAAGATATGCGAACATTGCAGCAATATTGGCATTCTCGACAACAAGTTTAATGATTGAATGCCCGTCACCATCGTAGGTTCCCGAAAATGGGAAATCCATGTCATAATCGCCAATTGGCGTAAATCCCTCTGCAAATATCTGCGATTCTGTGAGGTCGATGTCGGCCGTCTGCCTGAAAAATTTCCCAGAAAAATCATTACCCTCATTAACAGCGGTAGCAAAATTCAACAAATCCTCATCTGATGAAATTAAATATGGGTTGGAAAGCGTTCCTGCCCCGTTAAATTGCGCCATCATGCCACTAACACACAATAGCATGATAATCAATAAAGTAAAAATATTTTTTCTCATATATATATCAAAAAATATATGTTAAACTATCAAATTTAGTGCCAAAAATCAGACACTACTTAGTGAAAGTTACAAAGATAGATAAAAAATATTACGACACTGCATTTAAGAGCAATTTTTTTTAAAATTTACTTTTTTAGAAAAGCATAATCTAAAATCGACATGCTACTCGTATATCAAAAATAAAAGTTGTATTTTTGCAGTCTGAAATATTTCATATGAAGGAAAACATCGTCATAATACCGACCTACAACGAAATCGAGAACATCGAGGCTATAATCCGTTTTGTGTTTGGTCTTGAAACTCGATTCGACATACTTATTGTTGACGATGGTTCGCCTGACGGCACCGCCGACGTAGTGAAAAAACTGATGACTGAATTTCCAGAACGACTGTTCATTCTTGAGCGTAGTGGCAAACTCGGACTTGGAACCGCCTACATTATGGGGTTCAAATGGTGCCTTGATGCTGGCTACGAGTACATCTACGAAATGGATGCCGACTTTTCGCACAATCCCGCTGACTTGCAAAACCTGTACAAAGCATGCAAGGATGGCGCCGATGTAGCCGTCGGTTCACGCTACAAAACTGGCGTAAATGTTGTCAACTGGCCGATGAAAAGGATACTCCTCTCCTACTTTGCATCGAAATATGTACGATTCATCACACGCATGAAACTTAATGACACAACCGCCGGATTCGTATGCTACAGCCGCAAGGTGCTTGAAACCATAAACCTTGACCACATAAAAATGATTGGTTACGCATTCCAGATTGAAATGAAGTTCAAGGCATGGTTGCACGGTTTCAAAATCGAGGAAGTTTCCATTATCTTCACCGACAGGCAAAAAGGCACATCAAAAATGAGCGGTGGAATTATAGGCGAAGCCGTTTTCGGCGTACTAAAGATGAAACTGCAGAGCGTCTTCTGCAAGAAGAAGTATTTAGCGTAATTACTCCATCCTTTCGTTCTTTACCAAGAATTTGTGCAATACTATCAGCGCCCAGATCCTATTGTATAAATATCCGTGTCCTGCATTGAATTTTTTAATAAATTTTTGGACTTCTGCATAATTTACAATGCCGTATCTTGCAATAATGTCGCTATTCAGATAGTCGCTGATGAGATACGAAAGGTCGGTTTGCAACCAGCGCTCCAAAGGTATGGAGAATCCGCTCTTGGGACGGTCGAAAAATTCCTTCGGAACATAATCGTACAAGATGTCCTTCAGTATAAATTTCTGCACTCCGTTGGAAATCTTGAACTTAGGACTTATATTCAATGCTAATTCCACAAGTCTGTGGTCGAGCAAAGGAACACGACATTCAAGTCCGTATTTCATCGATGCACGGTCGACCTTAACAAGCAAGTCGTCCTTCAGGTAGTATCGGATATCGAAAATTGCCTGGGCTTCTTCGGGTGTCAGTTTGCGCACATAGTTGGAATAATCCTGCTCCACACCAGTATCAACATAAATATTTCCGTTGAGCAACCTTGTAAGTTCAAGTTCGCTGAAAAGATACTGTTCCTGCGAGAAAATATGGCTCTTAAGATGTGCCTTGTTCTTGTACTTGAATATATATGACGCACGCTTGTACCTGTCGGACGGCGATATGCTAAGCAGGCCGCCAATAAGTCGCTTTATTGGCTTTTTGCCTAAATTTTGCATTCTTTTTGCCCAAATATAAGCCCCGTAACCATGGAAAAGTTCATCTCCACCATCGCCAGAAAGCACCATGGTAACATCCTTCTTGGCAAGTTTCGATACCATCATGGTAGGTATTGCAGACGAATCGGCAAAGGGTTCATCGTAAAAATCAAGCATATCGCTTATGAGTTCCTTTGCATCGTCTTCGGTAACAGTATATTTATGATGCGAGGTTCCAAGATATTCGGCAATTTTTTGAGCATACTCCGACTCATCGTGCTTGCGGTCGGCAAAACCAATTGAGAATGTGTTCAACTTGCCTGGGCAAACCTTGGATGCAATTGCAGTCACAAGACTTGAGTCAATGCCTCCGCTAAGAAAAGTACCGAAAGGCACATCGCTCATAAGTTGCATCTTCACTGCCGATTCCAAAGTTTCCTTGATACGCAATTTTGCCTCTTCGTAGTCGGTTATCACATTTCGGCGTATTATGCCCTCAACATCCCAGTATGTTTCGGAACGGAAACCATTTTCCGACACAATGCCAACTTCCCCACTCGGAAATTTCTTTATGCTTGAATATATGGTATCGGGTTCTGGTATGAATCCCAAATTAAGGAATCCACTGATTGCTATATTGTTAAGTTGTCTTCCTTCGCGGATTTTACTTATTTTCAACAAGGATTTTATTTCCGATGAGAACGCAAAGTTTTCGCCGTCCCAATAGTAGAAAAGCGGTTTTATGCCCAACCGGTCGCGGAAAAGGTACATTATGCGTTCCTGCTTGTCGTAGATACAAATGGAAAATATTCCGTTTAGCTTGTTTACGAAAGTAATGCCCCATTCGGCGAAAGCTTCTACAACGACCTCGGTATCGCAGTTTGTTTTAAGCTCGATGTTGAGTTCAGAAGCGATTTCCATGTAGTTGTATATCTCGCCGTTGAAAACACAAGTGTAGCGCATCGAATGCGACTCCATTGGTTGGTTGGCATCTGTAGAAAGGTCGATGATGCTGAGCCGGCGGTGACCAAGTCCCACATAGTCGTTGTAGTAATGCCCTTGTGCATCGGGACCACGATGTCCAATGCAGTCGGTCATTGCCTTCAGTTCTTCCTGAGTGGCGAACTGATTATGCTTTATAGAGTAGAATCCTGTTATTCCGCACATGCAAAAAAATTTGCGCAAAATTATTATTTATTGTCAAAACACGAAAATCGATTATACCATTTTACGCGGATCGACTGCCTTATCAAAGTCTTCTGCAGATATAAAACCTGTTTTCAGTGCTGCTTCGCGAAGCGAAATGTTCTCCTTGTGGGCTGTCTTTGCGATAATTGCTGCTTTTTCGTAGCCAATTTTCTCGTTCAAGGCAGTCACCAGCATTAGCGACATTTTCATGTACTCCGAAACTTTTTGCTCGTTTATACGGATACCCGAAACGCAGTTGTCGGTAAGCGAAATGCATGCTTCCGCCATAAGATTTGCCGACTCCAAGAAGTTCTTTATAATGAGAGGCTTATATACATTAAGTTCAAAATGTCCGTTCATTCCGCCTACTGTTATTGCCGTGTCGTTGCCAATAATTTGTGCGCAAACCATTGTCATTGCTTCGATTTGCGTTGGGTTGACTTTGCCTGGCATAATGGAAGAACCGGGTTCGTTTTCGGGAATGAGAATTTCAGCAAATCCACAACGTGGTCCACTTGCCATATAGCGCAAATCGCCAGCAATCTTTGCAAGACTTACTGCAAGTTGCTTCAGTGCTGCATGAGTCTCGACAATGGCATCGTGGGAAGCCAGCGACTCGAACTTATTTGGAGCAGGAACGAACTGCAAGCCAGTTTCGGTAGAAATATGCCTGCAAACTGCCTCATCGAACCCTTTCGGAGCATTTAGTCCAGTACCGACAGCCGTACCGCCGATAGCAAGTTCCGACAAATGTGACAAACTGTGCTTCAACACGTTAAGTCCGTGGTCGAGTTGTGAGACATAACCAGAAAATTCCTGTCCGAAACTTATCGGCGTAGCATCCATGAAATGGGTGCGTCCAGTCTTGATTATGTCGGCAAACTCTTTTGATTTTGCATCGAGAGCATCGCGAAGTTTTTCGATAGCCGGAATGGTTTTCCTCTCAATGACCAGCTTTGCTGCTATGTGCATTGCCGTTGGAAAGGTATCATTGGATGACTGGCTCTTGTTCACATCATCGTTGGGATGCATAATTTTTTTTGCATCAGTAAGTTTTCCGCCCGAAATGACATGTGCACGGTTTGCAATCACCTCGTTGACATTCATGTTGGTCTGCGTTCCCGAACCCGTCTGCCAAACCACCAGTGGAAACTGGTCACCAAGTTGACCATCAAGGATTTCGTTGCACACTTTTGCAATTAATTCCGATTTTTCTGATGTCAGTTTGCCAAGTTCCTCGTTTGCCTTAGCGGTTGATTTTTTCAGCACTGCAAAAGCGCGTATTATTTCTATTGGCATTCGTCCACCAATCCTGAAATTCTGAAACGAGCGCTGCGTCTGTGCTCCCCAATACTTGTCGGCAGGAACTTGAACAATTCCCATGGTATCCTTTTCTTCACGATATTCCATAGTTACAAATGTTTGTAATTAGCGGTTGCGAAGATACAATAATATTGGCGATTTTGGATTTTTGATTTACGATTTTTTGAATTCAATGCATTGCACCTCTACTTGTATAACTTGTACATTCCCGTTATCTGACGCTTTATCTCCTTACGGAACTTGTCGGGCGCAAGCACCTCAACCATATCCTCCATCGAAAGCAGTTCCATCATAAAATCGAACGATGGCACCATATAGTACGAGAAAATAGAGTAATCGTCATTTGTTTCGGTTTCTTTTTGCGATGAATGCAATGGCAATGTCCGCACGTGACCGCGTTGCTCAGCAATTACTTTTATCTTTATTAACTGCGGTTTTTCTCCTCCTCCAACTATTCCGAACAAAGGCTCAAAATATTCGTTTGCACTGAAATTTGCTGGCATCTTAAAGTGCTTTGCAGTCGTAATGACTGACATTATGCGGTCGAAGGCGTATATTTTCAACTTGCGGTCGTACGAATTCTTGCCGAGCACATACCACCTCTGGCGGAAGCATTTTATGCAATATGGATTTAGCTTGAATGTAAACGGTTCATCATCAAGAAATTTCTGGTAGGTAACCTCCAGTTCCGAACTTGACCGCATGGCATCAACCACCGTTTTTACATACTGCTGACCACCCGGCACCTCATCGAACAGGATTCGATGGCGCATGTCGGAACATTCGAGCAATAAGTTGTTTACCGACAGCGAACTGAGCAACCAATTGCGGAAACCATCGAAGTTAAGTTCATCGTCGGAAATGTAGTATCCGCGGCTTTTGTCATACTTTATCTCAATGCCAAAAATTTCAGATATCGCTTCCTTGTGATTGAAAAATGTGCGCTGCGCCAGTTTTGCACCATCTTCGTTCACTGCGCTTCTGTTCCATTCGCGCTGCAAATCGCCAAACTGAATATATTTGTAACGCTGTATTGTATCTATCAGCCACACATACCTATTGAAAAAATTTTTTGCCATATCGTTTCTTCTTTAAAATCTGTCGCAAAGATAAACCGCCACATTGCCAAAAACAAGCAATGGGGAAAAGAATTTTAATTGACAATGGACAATTTTTGTACAGACCGAAGGCAGAACAAAACAAACGAAGGATTTTTGTTTTGCTGAGGTGTAGGCTCACAATGCATTGTGAGCCTACAGATTATTGAATCGCCAAACAATTTCAAATAGCCACAACAGATATTTAAACAAAAAGTGCGCATCAAAGTGTGCAGATTTTTCAAAAAAGTGCGCAGTGGAGTGCGCAGATTAAAATAAAAGTATTATCTTTGCGGCATAATCATGTGAATACTACTGCTATGGAAACATTGTTTACAACGTCGAAAATGATGATAGAAAAGACAAGTACAAGATTTGTCAGATACTTACACGATAAAATCCAGTGGAATGCCCGACTTGTCGCATTGCTAGGATCTCGTGGAGTTGGAAAAACCACACTCGTCCTGCAACACATAAAACTATATGATAATCAAGACGAATCTCTGTATGTACTTGCCGATGATTTCTATTTTACACAGCATAGACTTTACGACCTCGCACTTGATTTTTACAAGCACGGAGGAAAACGATTGTACATTGATGAAATCCATAAGTACAAGGGCTGGTCGGTTGAGATAAAAAACATATACGACATGATACCTGATCTGCATGTAGTATATACCGGTTCATCAATTTTGGAACTTGAAAAAGGCGGAGCCGATTTGAGTCGCCGCAAACTCGAATATAAACTTCATGGACTTTCTTTCCGCGAATATGTAAATATTTCACAAGGCTGGCAACTTCCATCATATACACTTGAAGAAATTCTGCAAGGGAAAGTAAAATTTCCTATGGAAAAGGAACGTCCTCTAAAATTATTCCAGCATTACTTGAAAGAGGGATATTATCCTTTTTTTATGGAAGATAATTATGCTTTGAGACTTAATGGCGTTATAAAACAGATTGTTGAATTTGACATTCCGCAGTTTGCCGATATGGAAGTTGCTTCAGTACAAAAACTGAAGAAATTGTTGTATGTGCTTGCCCAATCTGTACCGTTCAAACCAAATTATGCAAAACTTGAACGAGACCTTGAAATTAGGCGCAATACAGTGCCACAGTATATGAATTATTTGGAAAAAGCAGGCATTATTAACGTTCTGAGAACAAAGGCAGATGGAATAAAAGTGCTTGAAAAGATTGAAAAAATATATTTGAGCAGTCCTAATGCAGCATACGTACTATCTGAAACTACACCAAACATAGGCAATATACGCGAAAGCATATTCCTGGCATGGATGCAGGTGGCACATTTCATAACAGCATCAAAAGTTTCCGATTTCGATGTAGACAACTATACTTTCGAGGTGGGCGGCAAGCAAAAGGGTGACCAGCAGATAGAATCCATAACAAAGGGCAAGGGTTTTATTGTCAAGGATGATACTGAATATGTATATATGAACCATATTCCTCTTTGGATGTTTGGATTCCTATATTAAAGTTTTGATTCACAACATACTATCATAAAATAGAACAATGCGTTAAATTGTTCCATTGGTTGTCATTTTTTACAATCATAAAATTTTTTCCTCACTGCCATACTTTGGCAAACTCGCACCCGATGTCATCCCGATTTATGGATGGATTGATGATGGACTTATACTGGCAATAAGCATCATTAACCTTGTACAGTCGTACCTGAAAGAGAGACACGAAGCGCTTGCAAATAAATTTAGGCGCACAAAGTTGGTCATGGTGCAGATTGGCTTCTTTGCCATTGTTGCAATTGCTATTATAGTATTGTGTACAAAGATATTCGCATAAATCAACAGTAGCCATATACAAATATTTCAATAAAGATGTATCTTTGCAAAAAATTCATTAATGAACAAGTATCAAATTCCATATACTAATGCCTGTATACGAGCTTTCGGCAAACGTTTCAATTTGCCAGCAAAAGAGGCATTTTTGTATTTGCATCGCTACAAAGGAATCGCATTCCTCATCGATTTCTACGACATTGAACATTTGCAATCTATCGAAGATGCCGTTGATGACCTAATAGTATGTTGCAATAATAATGGAGGTTACCTCGTATGATACTATACCATGGAACAAATATTGATTTTGATACAATAGACATTTCAAAATCTTCTCCATACAAGGATTTTGGACGCGGATTCTACTTGACTGACATAGAAAGTCAAGCAGAAGAAATGGCGAAGAAAAAATCTTTGCTGTTTCACGGAGCACCAATAGTTCAAAAATACGAATTCGATGAAAGCAACCTTTTATCGTTGGATTTGAAAGTTCGTATATTCAAGTCAGTTTCAATAGAATGGGCTGAGTTTATTTTCAAGAACCGTAACAGGAATATCATATTTCATCACGACTACGATATAGTTTATGGACCGATAGCAAATGACGGTGTTGCATATATGCTCGGTCGCTACGAGGAAGGAACAATTACTCTTGAGGAACTTTCCAAGGAATTAGATTACAAAAAGTTGAACAACCAATATTTCTTTGGAACAGAACGGGCTGTTAAATTATTGAAACGAATATGACAGACAAGCAAATACAAGAATTTTTAACGAATAGGATTGTAGACAAACTCGTTGCCTTTATTATGGAGGACGAAGGTTTGGATATGGACAAGGCTCTAGAAAAGGTCTATTGTTCACATGTGTACGAACTTCTTCAGATTAAAGAAGGTGACTTATATTCGCAAAGTCCATCGTATGTATATGAACTTCTGAAAAAAGAAATTGGTATAAGCACAAATAACTGATTATTATGTTTGTCATTCACCGAAAAATAAACTCGACTATTTTTCGGTGAAAGCACATTTTTTCTCGTTCACCGAAAAACAAACGATACTAATTTTCGTGGAACGCATATTTTATGTTGCTGTTACTTGGCGAAAAAAAATTTAGACACTGCCAATTTTTGGCATTCTAACCCATTATCTTTGCCTCATAAAATTTAGAAATTATGTATAGAGGAACAACAAGATTCAAATGCACAGAGTGCGCTGAGATATTCAAGGCTCCCGACATTGAATATATGGCTACTATGATGTCTGTGCCACAACCGTGCCCGCATTGCGGAAGCATAGGGACGATACCACACTCGATTTTGCCGTTTAGCAATATGTTTAACAAGTCTATTTACGAAAGTATTTGGAAGTCAATGGAAGAAAGGAGATAAAGCTATGTCAGAATATTTAGAAGAAAAGAAAGAATCGCACGTGGGTGCGTGGATTTGGGCAGTAATCGGAATAATATATGCGCTATCGCCAGTCGATATTCTGCCAGATGTCATTCCAGTAGCAGGATGGGTTGACGATATACTTATTACAGTAACAGGTGGTTTAAATCTTATCCAGTCGTACCTGAAAGAATCCAACGAACACCTTGCAAAGATTGTCAAGGGCATAAAGTGGGTCATAATAGTTTTGGGAATTTTAATTGTTGCAATAATTGCGCTTGTCGTGGTTGGTATCGCACATTTATTTTCGTAAATTTGTGGCTATGAAAACAACTTCAAACAACTCTAAACAATTTGAAACAACCTTAAACAATTTCAAACCACTCAAAACAACATCAAACTACATCAAACCTCCCAAAACAAATTCAAACATCATTAAACCATAATTAGATATGCTATCAACCTTAGAAAAAATGACACTAAAGCTTCGCACCGGCTGGTCGTCGGCAATAGTTGACTACATCCGCGACATGGACGAAGCCAATGTTTATATTAAGGCGGGACTTAAGGAAGGGCGTGTAAACGGAAAAGCGGCATTGCTGAATCCAACCATAGTCGGCGAGTCCTACAACTGTCGCAACTGGTACGGACGCAAACATCCTGAATACTGGGACTGGTGCAATGCCGACCTTATGGGTGAAGGTTATCCTCCTCACGATGAAAACGGTGACCCCTACGAACTGCACCACATTGGTCAGCAACCCGATTCGCCCCTAGCCGAACTCACTGCCGCCCAACACCACGACGATGGCAACTTCCAGATTCTGCACCAGTTTGACGAGTACTCAACCATCGAGCGCGACGAGTTCACCCACGAGCGCGAACAGCACTGGATGGCAAGATTTCAGGATTTCAAGGACTGCTATTCGTAATCTTTATTTCCCACCAAATTCCATTAAGTAAGTCTTGATGAATTCGTTAATTCCACCATCAAGAACCGCCTGAACATTACCAGTTTCGTAGCCAGTACGCAAATCCTTGACAAGTTTGTACGGCTGCATGACGTAGTTGCGAATCTGCGAACCCCACTCGATTCTACGCTTCTGACCTTCGATGCGGTCGCGTTCCTCCTGCTGCTTGCGCAGTTCGAGCTCGTAAAGTTGTGACTTAAGCAGTCGCAAAGCGTTTTCGCGGTTTTTCAATTGGGAACGGGTTTCCATGTTTTCGATAACAATGCCTGTAGGAATGTGCTTCAGTCGCACTGCCGTTTCCACCTTGTTGACATTCTGACCGCCAGCACCACTGCTTCGGAAAGTGTCCCACTCGATATCAGCAGGGTTTATCTCTATATTAATGGTATCGTCAACAAGCGGGTATACGAACACCGATGCAAACGAAGTATGGCGCTTGTGCGCTGCATCGTATGGCGAAAGTCGAACAAGACGGTGCACACCGTTCTCACCCTTCAGGTATCCGTAGGCATATTCGCCCGACAAACTCATTGTCAACGACTTGATACCAACGCTATCGCCGTCCTGACGGTCGATAATCTGAACCTTGTAGCCGTTATCCTCGGCCCAACGGGTGTACATACGGTAGAGCATATCAGCCCAGTCGTTACTTTCGGTTCCGCCTGCGCCCGAATTTATGTTAAGCACGGCATCAAGCACATCTTCCTCGCTACCAAGCATGTTCTTCAGTTCGAGGTTCTCTATCACCGAAATGCACTTGTCGTACTCGGCATCCATTTCGGGTTCGGTAATGTCGCCCGCCTTGAAGAAGTCGTACATGACCTCCGTGTCCTCGTACTTCGACGACACAGCATCGTACTCGACTATCCATTTCTTTACATCGCTGATTTTCTTGAGTGTGGCTTCTGCATTTTCGGGATTGTCCCAAAAGTCGCTCGCTTCGGTCTTTTTGTTTTCGGTTTCTACAAATTCACGCTTGGCATCTATGTCAAAGATACCTCCTCAAAGCCTCTACGCGCTTGCCGGCTTCTTTAATCTTCTCGAGTGTTACCATTAAATTAATTTTTGATGCAAAGATACAACATTATTTACGATTTTGGAGTTACGATTTACGATTTGTTAGACAACATTCAAGGAGATTTACGATTTAGGAAGAAGATAAAGGACGCAAAGCTCTGCTTTTAGATAGATTTATTGAAACATTATGACGATTGTATATTGCAGCCATTTTTTGCATTACGACATAAAAATCTTCCATTAATCTTATTTATTATGCCATACGGATAATTTCAGAAAATAACTGCCTGGCTGAGGCAACGAAATTACCATTATAATTGTCATATAGGCGAAAGTGAGCAATCACTGAGTATATGTGAAACCCTATGGTACGACATAGATTGTTTTTATGAAAGTCCTAGGCAGTTTATATTCAACTACACATTACCATAATTTTACAGTCTCGCCAGAGGTTGTAAAAGCATAAAAGCATCGAGAACGATACTGTAGGGTTTTCACATATTTATAATTTTCAAAAAAGTCATAATTCCTTATTGCTTTAAGATTGTACATCAAATTGCATTTATAATCTTGATAATCATGCTTTACAGATAATTTGAAAAAATGCTATTTCAAATACAAAAAATATTTCGTAACTTTGAACGGAAATTTTTTCATTTTTTAAGGTATTGATTTATAGACAAAAACAATAAAATTATAATGGGAAGGAAGATAAAATTTTGTTTGGTGTACAGGGATATGTGGCAATCAGCCGGCAAATATGTACCGCGTATTGACCAATTGAAGGAAGTTGCTCCGGCAATAATTGAAATGGGATGTTTCTCACGTATTGAAACCAACGGTGGCGCATTCGAACAAGTTAATCTGCTTTATGGCGAAAATCCGAACAAGGCAGTCCGCGAATGGACAAAACCGTTCAACGAGGCAGGAATACAGACAATGATGCTTGAACGTGCATTGAATGGATTGCGCATGTACCCAGTTCCAGCTGATATACGTCAGTTGATGTATAAAGTCAAGAAAGCTCAGGGGGTTGATGTTGTCCGTTCGTTCTGCGGTTTGAACGACACACGCAACCTCGAGTTGTCGGTAAAGTACGCCAAGGAGGCAGGAATGATTTCGCAGGGTGCATTAAGTATCACACACTCGAAGATTCACACTGTGGAATATTATATGAAGGTAGTCGACAAGCTTGTTGAATTTGGTGCCGATGAAATCGGACTGAAGGATATGGCAGGTGTTGGTCGTCCTGTAACATTAGGTAAGCTTACAAAGGCTATCAAGGACAAGTATCCTCACATAATAGTCCAATATCACGGACATTGCGGACCAGGTTTCTCCCCTGCCTCGATGCTCGAAGTGGCTCGCAACGGCGTCGACATCATTGATGTGGCAGTAGAACCGTTGTCATGGGGAAAGATTCACCCCGATGTAATAACAATCAGGGAAATGCTTTACGATGCTGGTTTCGATGTTCCCGAAATAAATATGAATGCCTACATGAAGGTTCGTACCCTCAACCAGAAGTACATGGACGATTTCTTGGGTTACTTCATGGAAATGAAGAACAGACAGAGCTCGTCATTGCTTGTAAGGTGCGGTCTTCCGGGCGGAATGATGGGTTCTATGATGTCAGACCTCAAGAGTATGCACAGTGCTATCAATGTATCGTTGCAGCAGTTTGGCAAGCCAACAGTTTCGATTGACGACCTTTTGATACAACTTTTCGAAGAGGTAGAATATGTATGGCCTAAACTTGGCTATCCTCCACTGGTAACACCTTTCAGCCAGTATGTCAAGAACATAGCACTTATGAACATATATGCGATGTCGGCTGGTCAGCCTCGCTTCTCGATGATTGACAAGGACAGCTGGAATATGATTCTTGGTCGTATGGGTAAACTTCCGGGCGAACTTGCTCCCGAAATTGTGGAACTTGCAAAGTCGAAGGGTTACGAATTCTTCACAGGCAATCCGCAGGACGAATATCCCGATGCACTTGAGTCGTATCGTCAGGAAATGCAGACAAAGGGCTGGGACTGCGGTCAGGACGACGAAGAACTGTTTGAACTTGCAATGCACGACAGGCAGTATCGCGACTACAAGAGCGGCTTGGCAAAGAAGCGTTTCAATGAAGAACTTGATGTCATTAAGAATAAGGAAAACAAGGTGATTCAGGTCGAGGACGACAAGGATCCGAAGATTAAGAAAATCAAGGCGCCTGAAACTGGCAAGTTGCTGTTCGCCTTCATTTCCGACCAGTACAAGGTTGGCGACCAGATTCCAATCAACGAGCAGTTGTTCTACATTGAATCCAACACCAACTACGAAGTTGTCATTTCCGAGTACGCCGGAACAGTCGGCAAACTCTACTGCAAGCAGGGTGACTGGGTTCACGAAGGCGACACGATTATGACAATTGTTACAGAATAAAAGTTTTTTGATTAAACCCACGGCGGCTACTATTGCAAAAGCGATGGTAGCCGTTTTTTGTTTGCTATGCCTATAAAAAACGTTTTTAGTCGGAGAAAAACATTACTCCATACAAGTCCCATTGCTAACATGCGACTCAAAAACTATAAAAACATATAATTTCTTGTTTTTATACATTTTTTTCTTAATTTTGCGCGGTTTATAATCGCAAAATTTTTCTACTATGAGGAATATATATAAGAGGGAATTGGGAAAATATATCTCCCACAAATTATTTTCAAAAGTAGCATTTAGTGCTATATTATTGTTTTTCACTACGTTTGCTTCGTTCGGACAGTCGATTGTGCTTAATCAAACGACTGAAATAACTGCAAATTCAGCACTCATAAGCGGTAGTGTAACCGATATTCCAGACAATTCGACTGCGGTAGTGTGGTTCGGAACACTGGAAAATAATATGGAAGCTGGACCTAGCGGAACGGTAACTGACTATGAGTTTTCAATCGAACTTACAGGACTGCAGGCCAGTACACAGTACTATTATCAGGTTCACATAACTGTTGATACAGAAGTTTTGAGCGATATTTCTTCGTTCACGACAACGTGCAGTCCCGAAAATATGTGTGAAATAAGTTACTCGCTTTCCGATAGCTACGGTGATGGATGGAATGACAATGCCATCAATGTAGTTGATGTAGCAACAAATGAGGTTCTGGCAACTTGGACAATAAACTCTGGTTCGTCGGCAACAGGTTCTCTTTCTGTTTGCAACGGCAGGAAAATCAGGTTTGAATGGGTTAATGGTCGTTATTCCGATGAAACTTCATACCAAGTTTATGATGCTACTGACGGAGTAATATTTTCAGGTTCAGGTAGTATGTCGTCACCTGTAACACATATTGCATGTCCAACTTGCCTTAATTTAAAGAATCTGCGTGTAACAGAAGTTACTAACGAATCGGCAACAATAAGATGGAGCGAACGAGGTTCTGCCCAGACCTGGAATATTGTCGTTTCGACAACAGAACTTGAACAAGATGTCCTCAACGTTTCGGAAAATATTATAACAGCAACAGATTCTACCTACTCTTTAACGGGACTAAGTTCTTCTACAGAATATTATGTATATGTACGTGCTTCCTGCTCGAATGATGACCAAAGCGAATGGAAATCCATAGTTTTCAATACCAGACAGATTCCTGCTACATTGCCATATACTTATGGTTTCGAGGATGCTACCGAAAACGCCAATTGGACACTAAGCAACTACGACCAAACAAACAAGTGGTACATTGGTACGGCAGCAAGCAATGGCGGTGAAAAAGGATTGTACATTTCCAACGATGGCGGCACAAGCAACTCATACAACACCAGTTCAACATCGTATGTATATTGCTTCCGCGAAATAAATTTAGACAATGACGGTTTATATCTGATAGAATTTGACTGGCGTGCATACGGAGAAGGCAACTATGACAATCTGAAGGTTTTTCTTATCCCAACCACACACTCCCCCAACTTGTCGGCAGGGGAAAGCAATGGTATGGCGGAAAATTATAACACTGCCCCATCAGGATGGATGGACGCGGGAAACATGTCATCGTATAATAATGTTTCGGATTGGCAGCGCAATTCTGTCGAGAAGGAATTAGAAGCAGGTTCATACTATCTCGTTTTCTTCTGGAAAAACGATAGTTCTAGCGGTTCAAATCCACCAGCAGCAGTCGATAACATAAACATTATGAAAATTACCTGCCCGACAATAGCTAATCTTGCAGTAGCAGACATTACAACCGAATCGGCAACAATAAGCTGGAGCGAACGGGGAACTGCCCAGACCTGGAATATTGTTGTTTCGACAACAGAACTTGAACAAGACGTCCTCAACATTTCGGAAGATATTATTACGGTAACCGATTCTACATATTCTTTAACGGGACTAAGTTCTTCTACAGAATATTATGTATATGTACGTGCTTTCTGCTCTGATGATGACCAAAGCGATTGGATATCCTTACTTTTCCATACCAAACAGATTCCTGCAACATTGCCATATGCTTGTGGGTTCGAGGATACCACCGAAAATGACAACTGGACACTTAGCAACGGTGACCAAACAAACAAGTGGCATATTGGTGCGGCAGCAAGCAACGGGGGTGAAAAAGGTCTTTATATATCTAGTAGTAACGATGGTTCAAGCAATAATTACAACATATATTCAACATCTTATGTATACGCCTACCGTGAACTAAATGTCGAAGAAGATGGTTTATACTATATATCATTTGACTGGCGTGCATACGGAGAAAGTTATATGGATGTTTTGATGACTTTTCTTGTCCCAACCACACTAAACCCCGACTTGTCGGCAGGCGCAAGCAATGGTATGTCGGGAAACAGTAGCAATTACCCAGGAGGATGGATAAACGTGGGAAACATGTTATTGTATAGTAATTCTTCGGATTGGCAGAACCTTTCTGCCGAGAAGGAACTAGAAGCTGGCTCATACTATCTTGTTTTCTTTTGGAAAAACAATGGTTCTAGCGGATCAAATCCACCAGCAGCTATCGATAACATAAACTTTATGAAAATTACATGTCCGAAAATAACCAATCTAGCAGCAACAGACATTACGACCGAATCGGCAACAATAAGCTGGAACGAACGAGGTTCTGCCCTGACATGGAATATTGTCGTTTCGACAACAGAACTTGAACAAGACGTCCTCAACATTTCGGATAATATCATAACTGCAACAGATTCTACCTACTCTTTAACGGGACTAAGTGCTTCTACAGATTATTATGTATATGTACGTGCTTTCTGCTCTGATGATGACCAAAGCGTATGGAAATCCATAAATTTCAAAACCAGACAGTTTCCTGCAACATTGCCATATACTTGTGATTTCGAGGATGCCATCGAAAATGATAAATGGACGCTCGAAAACGGTACACAGACAAACAAGTGGTACATCGGTGTCCCTACCGACAGTTCCAGTGATGTGAACACAACTGAGGGCGGTGTAAATGGATTGTATATTTCCAACGACGGAGGTGCTTCCAATACCTATAGCGGCACGGAAACCCGTGTATATGCGTATCGTGATATCTTGATACCGGATGGTGCCTCCGATTTGATGTTGTCATTCGACTGGAAAGCTCAGGGTGGTTTATACAGCCATGAATTTTTGCGCGTCTTTTGGCTCAATCCTGATGTGGTGACTGCCACAGCGGGCAGCAATCCACCTACTGTGAATGGTGTGAACTACGATGCTGCCGGTCAGCCGGGAAACTACGGCTCATCTGCTCATGAGCACTGGCTCTCCATGCAAAGCACTTGGCAACATGAGGAGATGATCATCTCCTCCAACCAGTTTGCCGACATGGGTAATGGAGACAAGATCTATCGCCTTTACTTCCACTGGAGAAACATCGACCGTTCTAGCCAGCCACCTGCTGCAGTGGATAATATCCGTTTAGAACAAATTATAAATCCTATTGTTGCTACATCGTCTGCTTCCAATATTGGAGGAACTTCGGCAATCTTGAGCGGCGAGATATTAATTCATGGTGCTTCCGATATTATAGAACGCGGATTCGACTATGGAACCGACCCGGAAAACCTTACAGAAAATATTACAAGCGACGATGAGACCAACGATTTTTCTGTTGATGTCATCGGTCTCGATCCTAACACAATCTATTACTACCGTGCATACGCATACAATAGCAATGGCTCAGGTTATGGTGAAATAAAATCATTCAAAACCCACAAATTATTAAACGGCTATACTTATGTTGACCTTGGACTGCCAAGCAATACATACTGGGCTTATGCAAATGTCGGTGCAACCTACTCCCAAGACTACGGCAACTACTATGCTTGGGGCGAAATAGAACCCAAAGACACCTACGATTGGAGTACATACCAACATTGTAATGGAAGTGAAAATACTCTTACAAAGTATTGTAACAATTCTGAATATGGCTACAATGGTTTTACCGACGATTTGACAACCCTCGAAGAAAGCGACGATGCAGCAAATGTCAGCATGGGTTCGTTCTGGCGTATGCCTACACACGAGGAAATGGAGGAATTGTATAATAATTGCACTTCTACATGGACATCCATAAATGGAGTGAATGGAAGGTTGTTCACAAGCCGTATCAATGGCAATTCCATCTTTATGCCCGCTGCCGGCAGCCACTACGACAGTAGTTTCGGGGAGGACGGTGAATACGGCTTTTACGGGACGAGTTCGCTTTACTCTAATATTCCCTACTATTCATGGTTACTCAACTTCTATTCGGGAAATTGTAGTATAGGCAGCGACAGCCGCCACTTCGGAATATCTGTTCGCGCTGTTTACCGTCCTTCGCCTACAGTAGCAACAAACTCAAGCACCGATGTAACACTCACATCGGCAACACTCCACGGACGCATTCTCAACATTGGAAGCTCTGAAATTATCGAACGCGGATTTGTGTATGGTACTAGCCGTTCAAACCTTACCGATACCGTTCAGAGCGAAGACGTAACAAACGATTTTTCTGTTGCGCTTACAGGTCTTACAAATGGCACTACCTATTATTATTGTGCTTACGCAACTAACAGCGACTTTACTAGCTACGGTGAAATAAAATCCTTCTCTACACCAAACGGACTATTGGGCGACCACTACTATGTCAACCTTGGTTTGCCGAGCGGCACAATGTGGGCAAGTACCAACATTGGGGCAGAAACCCCTGAAGAC
Source organism: Bacteroidales bacterium (assembly GCA_017651185.1). Taxonomy (GTDB): domain Bacteria; phylum Bacteroidota; class Bacteroidia; order Bacteroidales; family ML635J-15; genus Bact-19. Next base: position 105,319 of record JAGCDJ010000025.1, read on the forward strand.
TATGGAGATTACTTTGCATGGGGCGAAACAGAACCAAAGGAAGAATACAATTGGGACACATATATTTATGCCAATGGTACAACAGATGAAGACCAACCATTGTTTACCAAATACTGCAACAATTCTGAATATGGCAACAACGGCTTTACCGATAACTTGACCATATTGGAGTCAATGGACGATGCCGCCACCGCCAACTGGGGTGAAGAATGGCGTATGCCTACAAAGGAGGACTTTGAAGAGTTGTTTAATAACAGCACACAACAATGGACTGAGCAGAATGGTGTGAGAGGTTGTCTTATAACGGGAAATAATGGTAATTCAATCTTCCTGCCTGCTGCCGGCCATCGCAACGGCACCGACCTCATGGAAACTGGTGCCGACGGTTACTACTGGTCTAGTTTGTACGACACTACCGTTTCGTACAGCGCGGTGGATCTCAACTTCTGGTCGAGCGATTACAGTGTTAGCAGCGAATTGCGTAGCTATGGATTGCCTGTTCGTGCCGTTTACCAAGTGGAACCGACAGTTATGGATATAGACTACGAACCTTATAACTGTGACTTCGAAAATGCCGAGGAAAATTCAAACTGGATACTCAACAACGGCAGACAGACAAACAAGTGGCACATAGGTTCGGCAGTAAACAACGGTGGAGAAAAGTCATTGTACATATCCAACGACTTTGGTGAAAATTATTCGTATAACACTGGTTCTACATCATACGTCTATGCTTATCGCAAAATAAACATAACCTTTGCAGACAAATATCAGTTCGATTTCGACAGGCGCGTTAGAGGCGAAGGCAACTACGATCTCTTGAGGGCTTTCCTAGTTCCCGATTCTATTCACCCAAATCTTTCAGGTGGCATCGACAACGGCATGAGTAGCAACTACAACACTATACCAGATGGATGGATAGACATAAGTAGTACTGGAATAATGTCGGAACAAATGGGATGGAAACACAGCAAAAGCAAATTGAACATTGAGCCGGGCTTGTACTACCTGACATTCTTCTGGAAAAACGATGGAGGTGATGGAAATACTCCTCCTGCTGCAGTCGATAATGTTATGGTAAAGAGATTACCTCCATTCGAAGTCACCACGCTTGTGGCACCTCGTACATCTACGACGGCAACCTTGGGCGCAGAAATAGTCTTCGATAGGGAGACTGAAATCATACAGGTGGGATTTGCATACGGTGAAAGCGAAAGCCAGCTTGTTGATACTCTGAGTATGGCATACAGCGAAAATACTTTCACAAGGCAACTCACAGGTCTTACTCCGCAGACAACCTACTATTACCAGGCATTTGCAAAATGCGACGACATGACAGTCTTTGGCGACGTTGTTTCGTTCCGCACAAAGTCAAACGACACCGACGGTATCATTGACAATCCTCTCACCATCGACAATGCCGAGGAATGGAGGACATTTGCAGAAGCAATGCAACAGTCGGAAAATCAATCGACATCAACCTACAAGGGATTCGAAATTTACAATTGTGGCGATGATACCTATTTCAAACTTACCGCCGACATCGACCTAACCGATTGCGACAATACTGTAGTTGACAAGTTCAGCGGACATCTGAATGGCGATGGCAATACGGTAACCATCCGTTTCAATGAGCAACTTGGTGCGGCAACAGCATTCAACGACCTCGAAAATGCCTTTGTCGATAGTCTTAACGTCCTAGTTCCTGCTTCGTTTGTAGTAAGAGAAGATGTGGCAACTTATGGTGCTTTGTGCCTAAATGCAAAGTCATCGGCAATATCTAACTGCACGACTGAAGTCGCAAGTGAAGATGTAAAAGTTGTGTCACAAAACAGTGGAAAATTTGGCGGAATTGTAGGAAATTTGATAAATAGCTCCGTTGTCAACTGTACAAACAATCTGCCTATAGAACTATCAGCAAATTCTTACGTGTGGGTTGGTGGTATAGTTGGCTCTATGGAAGGTTCTTATGTGTCGAGATGCATCAACAATGCCGTAATAAAGGGTGTGTATGCTGGTGGTATCGTTGGACAGATACTGGAAGCAACCATGCCTTCAAACATTAACATTGGTGATCTGTTCCAGAACCCGTTCCGAGATGGGCAGATGTTGGATGCAGCATTGATTTCCAACCTTAATGCTGGAAATGTAACTGCACAAGAAATGGCAGGAGGAATGGTTGCCAGCATTGGTGACGGAATTGTGGTGGTTGACAAATGTATGAACATTGCAGAAGTATTCGCGACAAACACAGGTTGCAGTTTTGTTTCGATTGGAGGAATTGTAGGCTACAATCCGTATGCAACGCTCACCGTCAGCAACTGTGCAAACTACGGTTCTTTCCCAGCCCTTTCGATGCAAATGGGTGGTTTATTTGGCAATGGAACCGCCAGCATGAATAAAAATATTTCGGTTCCACAATTCTCGGGAGTAAGTGCAGAAGGCAACATGTACAACCATGTATATGCCACCGTGGTTCCATCCGAAAATGATTACGACAACACCGCCATAAGCGAAACCGACGATTTCTTCGATGAGCAGGTATGCGACCTGAGGGTTGACTCGTTGAGACTGAAGTTTAGGTCGCGCGGTACAGGAAAACCAACAACAGAAATGGTCGGTTCGGCACTCGAATCGTCATTTTCGACAAACTGGACCTACTCCGCTGGGCTTTATCCTCTGCCTGCAGGAATACCCGAAGACGACAGAACAACGCTGGCACGAATACCTATATATTTCCAACCATACAATGCTGCTGCCGCTGTAATGGAGGACTTTACCCTCCCGACATCAATATCGGGACACGGTGCAGTAACGTGGGAATCAAGCAATCAGAATGTAATATCAATATCGGGAGGCACGGCGACCGTAACTCGCCCCGACTGGGACGAACCCGATGTGGAAGTTACTCTTACCGCAACCTACGAGGGTCTAACAAAATCGTTTGTCCTTTTGGTAATATCACCCAAAGCCATACCAGTACACACTGAATATTCTTATATTGAATCAGACTCTGTAGAAATGGGAGGTTTTTTCAGTTCGAATACAAGCGGTCTGTCATATCTCAAGGAATACGGTTTCTTATATAGTACTAAACCTAATATTTCCGATTCGACAAAGGTGGTATCTACGAATCTCAGCGACGAAATACATGAAGAAACGTTCAATGGAAGGTATTTCTCCTATGAAACTGACGGTTTCGAACCGGGTAGAAGTTACTACTATGTGGCTTTTGCCTCTACCGCCGACACTACTACTTACGGTGAAGTCAATAGATTCAGGACTGCAGGTCCGCCAGAAGTAATAATCAGACGACCTATTTATCGCGGAACCGATTATATGCAGATTATAGTGGATGTGGAATCTGACGATGAAAATGAACCGGAAATGTATTTGTACGCTGGTACCGACAGGGATAACTTAACAATGCAGGAAATGATTTTCCAGGAAAGCGACTACCACTATTATTACTCATATTTCAGCGACCTTCAACCAGAAACCAAGTATTGGTTTGCGGCAGAGATAACCGATTCCTACGGAACTAGACGAAGCGACACTGTTGCGTTCTATACCTACGGAACTTTCATCGATGACCGCGACAACACCGAATACAAGTCGATAATAATCGGCGACCAGATCTGGATGGCCGAAAACTTGAGATATGAAGGCAATATTCCATTGGGACAAACAGCAAATTCAACAAATCCTTACCGTTATTACCCGAATGGAGAACAAGGCAATGTGGAAGGTTACGGTTATCTGTACAACTGGACTGCTACCATGAACGGAGAAAGTAGCAGCAAGATGAATCCAAGCGGTGTGCAGGGCATCTGTCCTAACGGCTGGCACTTGCCTAGCGATGCAGAATGGCAAGAACTTAACAATGAGCTTGGCAGTGGTATATTTGATGATGCTGGAGCACAAATGGCAGGTGAAGATTATTTGTGGGAAAATGGCAAACTTACTAATTCGTACTATTTCGGCACCAGTGGCTTCAGCGCACTACCAGCCGGCAATTACCTTGGCAATTCCTACGGTTACGATAATTTTGAGGCAGGAGCTGCCTTCTGGAGTGCCACCAAGTGCTCTAACACCGAGGCAATTCATTACGGACCTCACTATACTAGAACCGATAACATGGGATATTGTGGGGAATATTACTATGGTTACTCTATCCGTTGCCTAAAGGGTACAACCATATATGCTGCTTTCGATACCGTAATTATGTGTGCCGACCATTACACCTACCTTGATACAACTTATACGGAAAGTGGCGACTATCTCCGCCGATTCTTTTACGAAGAGTATGCCGACACCGCTTACAGTTTGCACCTCGATATCGACGATTGTTACAGAATGGTTTCGGGTGTAATAACCGATGCTAGCACAGGTTATGCAATTCCAAATGCAAGGGTTGTCATCGGTAACGCGGTTGCATGGACAAACGAAAATGGCGAATATTCAATGTCGGCACCGAAGGGACATCAACCGTTGTGGGTTTCGGCGGAAGATTATGCAACACATAGTGAAACTGTTGATGTTCTGCAGGATACGACATTTAGCTTTGAACTCTACTCGGCACAGATTTCAATAGATGCCGAGGATATTTCGATAACTACCTATCCGTATATGACGCATTACGATTCCATAACAATTAGCAACACAGGTACAACACCGCTAATTTGGAGTTCCGTTGCCGACTACGAAGGCATTGAACTTCTGCCCGAATCGGAAGAAACTCGCCACAACAGGAATTCACGGGCTCTCTGGGACAGCATACAGACATTCACCACGCAGTTCAATGCAGAACAGGCAATAGCTACAGATGGATTCTTCATCTACACTTCGTCGTGGCAACGTCCGGGCGAATTCAACCGCTATACACCCGATGGCGAGTATGTCGAAACATTCTTCATCGAGAATGTAGGTATGATTAGGAACCTGTCTTACGACGGAACATACTTCTATGGAACCGAGGCAACCAACGTCATCTTCAAGCTTGACCTATACAACCAGATAGTTGTCGATAGCATCATTACCGACCTGAATAGCATACGTCACTGCTCGTTCAATAGGCAGAATGGAAAACTGCTTGCCGGTGACTGGAACTCGCTCTATAGCATCGACACTGCTACTGGCGAATCGACACGGATACGCAACGACCTTACAAATGTCTATGGTTCTGCATTTGACAATCTCTCGCCAGGAGGTCCATACTTGTGGTTGTTCTCGCAGACCTCGCAGGACAACGGTCCGTCGGCGTATATAAGACAGTTCAGTCTCAGCGACGGCGATTTCACCGACAAGGCACACTATCTCGACGACATTGAAATAACCGATGCATCATTGGCTGGTGGCATCTGCGCATCGGCACAAATAATGGATGGCAAATACGTGCTGCTTGCAAATGTCCAGAACCCGTCGGGTAACAACACCATCGCCGTTTACGAAATAGGTCGCATCAACAACATGGTCACTACCGACAGAAAGAGCGGCGAAATACAGCCAAACGAAAGCACGACGATTATAATAAGCGAATACGTAACCGAAACTGGCGAATTCAACGCTACAGTAAGATACCATATCGCCAATGTTATAGGCGACCAGTCCGACGACCTGAATATTTCAGTTTCGGCAGTTATCCCAGAATGTGAAGCAGTACAGCAACTTACTGTTACAACCGACAACTACACTGTCGTAAACTTGAACTGGCAGTCAGTAGACCTTGACATCTACAACTCTGTTTCATACCTTGTTTTCTGTGACAATCTACAATATGCAATCGATACCACAACAGATACTTCAATAACCATCGAAGGTCTGTCGGTTGGAGAACATTGCTTCAACGTCAGAGCATTGATGAATGGCGATTTCACTTGCATATCGCATCCTTCCGAAACAGTATGCGTTAACATTCTGGAGATTCCGTGCAACATACCGCTGGTTATGGATGTTAAGAGCGAAGGCGAAGCGATAACAATTTCGTGGAACTCGCCAGTGGGTGCCGATTATTTCAGCATCTACAAATACAATGAACCGCTTGCCGAGCATATCACCGAAACGACTTTCGTTGACACCGATGTAGTGCCCGAAACAAACTACTGCTATGTCCTCATTGCACACTTTGAGGATGGAGTATGCAACGAAATTTCGGCATCGGAATGCTTCACAATTGTTTCTGGCGTCTGCACCGAAGCTGCAGTATTGAATGCCGAAGTGATTGGAAATACTGTAATGCTCGAATGGACAGAAAGCAATGGCGCTATCAACTACAGGATTTTCAGAAACGATGTTTTTGTAGGCACAACCGATGGAACCTCCTACACTGACAAACCAAACTATGCAGGCAACTACTGCTATGTAGTTGAAAGCGACTGCGAATACGGAATGATAAACTTATCCAACGAAGAATGCGTATTTACCGATGCTATCGACGAATGGTCTGCTACTGAACTTAGCATATATCCAAACCCGACTAGCGGTCAGTTCTTCATCGAAGGACAACGCATTGCTACGGTAAGAATATACAATGTAGCAGGTCAACTTGTTGGTGAAATCGAAAATGTCGAAGACGAACGCATAACCGTCAACTGCGAAAATTGGAACCCAGGACTGTACAATGTACAACTGATTTCCATCGAAGGACGGATTGCAACAAGGAAAATTTCGATTTCTAAATAATTGATTAGTACCATTTTATAGCGATTACTATTTTTCAAATAGTAGTCGCTATTTTTTTATCTAATTGATATTTGGGTAATTATTTCATCCTTATATTCCATAACAGGCACTATGTAGTAGTCGTACCCGTCAATTTCTATGGCACAATCAAGCGAAACAGATGCTTCTCGAAGATAATCATACAGTCCAAAAAAGTTTCTTAACGACCTGTGCCAGTTGTGTGCAACTTCATACTCAACGTGACAATTAATTATGCTTTGGCTTGCTATTGAATCAGGAATCTGCAGGATATATGAGTCATACACGCAATATGCATATTGGTTTACCAATTCATATTTGTTTTCTGGCACACAGACATTTCCAAAATCATCTCTCTTTTCATATGCCAACGGATGAAAAACAAGCTTGGGCAAATTGTATTTCTGGCAAATGCCATACCGCGCCCACGAATCTATCCTGATGGGATTTACCATACGATGTGGCGACTCTACAGTTTCAAAGCATACTTCACCACCAGACGCCCTAAGCGACTGCAATAGTTTTTCGTTCTTATCATATTGCTCAACACAACTATGCATGGCGTATGTATAATCGACAATAAAACTTATCGATAGCAATACCGAGATGTACCTCCTTAAAATATTTTAACGCAATCTTTAGGCATAAGATGGCTGCTATCAGTTCGGGGAAAAAAGTAGCACGAGGCTCGGGGCGGAACACTATACTGCATGCAATAATGCTCCACAATAGTACCATTATTATAATGAAATTCTCACAGCAAAATTCCCTGGCACTTTCCTTATTAACTAACCTTATGATTATTAAAGAAATAATCGATATGTAAACCGCCTTATACTGAGCCAATGTAAAAAGCATGGATTGAAGGAATGACCTTCCGCCATAGTATATTTCAAACCTTTCATAATTTCCGGGAGCCAAGTACAGGAACAGCGCACCAATTGCAAATCCCGACAACATGACTATTGTATTTGCTGTGAATTTCCTTTCCCTGATAATCCACATCAGAATGCCACCGCCTATCGCGGCAGTTGACAAAACATGGGAAATTCCTGCCAGCAATGCAACCATGAAGAAAACTATCTGCAAAAATATGGGCGAACGTTCCGGTGCAAAATTCAAGAAGCAATAAATGAACAATAGGCAGAAAAAACTATTCCACAAATAATTCAAACTTCCTGCAACCCAGAGCATTGTCTCGCTTGGTACAGGACACACCCACCACCAAGCAAGCATAAACAATATTGGCGCCAGCAACGGAATTTGTTTTAACCTGCCGTTAGAGATTATCTTTGTGCATACAAGCACAAACAAGCCAAACATTAAGGTGTTTAGCAGATTGAAAACCGTTTTTGACGAAAAATATCCGCAGAACAAATGTCCCAAAAATGTAGGTATAACGGCACCGCTCCATTGCATGTAGAAGTCGGATGTAGCATCTAGTATTGTCGAAAGTTCGGAAAACCTTCCGCCGTAGTTTGCATCATACCCGATACTGTAGTCATCGCTGAACCAGAATGTATATCTGTTTAGAAAATAGAACATTAGCATTGACAACGACAAAACAATAAACTTTGTCAAACCGTGTATATTGCTAATTTTCATTGTGAAATAGGTTGTTTTAAATTTCCGCAAACTGATATAATCAACAAAAGTATTGAAATTTATTTTTATCACCGATTATTTCTTCACAAAAACTTTTCCTTCAAACCGATTAACGGGCATACCGTCGGCAAGCTCTACTGCAAGCAGGGCGACTGGATTCACGAAGGCGACACGATTATGACAATTGTTACAGAATAAAAGTTTTTAAATGATTATAAAAAACGGCTACTGTTGCGATAACAATGGTAGCCGTTTTTTTTGATTAAACTAAGCGATTACATATAATTAATAATCGCTAGTGCTGTTTTTATCTATTACATTTTTACGTATATAAAATTATTTTTAAAAAGTATATAATAAGTTGCAAAAAAAATATTAATTTTGTAGGGTCGTTAATTAATAAATTTTTTATGAAAAAACTTTTTTTGAAAGTCGTAACCATTTTTATGATGGTTCTTATACAGCTAACTAGCTGGGCGCAAGTTGAAAGCGGACTGCATCTTGGATCGCTGGAATTTTTAAATTCTGCGCAGATGGAAATGGAAAAAAGAACTCTATATGAGAATATATTTCCAATATTTGATGATATTCCAAAATATATTATCGACAGAGTAGGCGGTGTCGCTTTTATTCAGACAGCAACCCCTGCTATGGAAGTTAAATCCATCGAATTGGGCTGCGATAAAGACAAAAATGCAGCATACGTGATAGTTAATGGTGAAAAATGCCCAATTCCTTTGCCGGTGTGGCAACTACAACCAATAGTTGAGTTTGCGAACGATGAAAAAAACAATGCTGCTGTTTCAATTTATGGGGAATATTTTGGAAAATGCATGATTGTATACCATAATGCATTTTTGGATAATCTTTTGGGATTGAGAATATTACAATCCGATTTGCTGCTTTTTGAAAAAGATGCAGTACTTGAACTGCCTGCAGATAAAACGGATAATTATGTAATGGCCGACTCTGAGCATGCCAAATTCCTAGATTTTAAGAATGAAAAAGAAAAACGAAACAATATATTTAACAAACTAATTCAATATTATGCAGGCGAGTATGAAACATATATTCTTTCTGATTTTGAACAGCAAATATCTTTTAGCGTCAAGAACAAAACTGTAACAATGTTTGGAACTCCTTATTATCGGTTTTATGGTAAGGACAAATATGATCAGTGGTGTTTTAAATCATCACCGACTGATTCCCTAAAAATGCATTGGAATGATGTGTATGCCATGAATCCTGTAGTTATGGATGCTGTGCTAAATACTTGCCAGTGGTCCGCATTCTTTAGATATGCAAAAAAAATTAATAGTGCAAACTGGAGTGCTTTTATCAAAAATGTGAAGGATTTACAATATGATGCCCCAATTGTTAGTACTCCAATTAGCTATTACAGAAATTACGATGAAATTTTAAATGCTTATAATACTTTAAAAAATACGAGAAACGATTCATTGTATTACTATAAAAAATATAACAACGAGTTATATAATGAATATAACAAATGTGAAAAAGAATTTGATAAATTCTTAAATATGGAAGTAAAAAAACGAAAGGATTATCTTTCTATGATGAGAGAATTTGAAACACTAAAACAAACATTTAATGAAATTGATGAAAATTGTTTTAAAATTTGTGTTGATTTATTATTTATACATTCTATTAACATTGACGAAATCTATACCCAAGATACAATACTAATACGGGAACTACAAAAAAAAGAAAAATATATAAAAATCCAATACTCAATGTATCGTAGTATGTGGAATAATCTAAAAATAAATCAATATATTATTGATTATTATGATAAAATTATTGAAGATTTGGATAATATATATATAAATATTAAAGATTTGGAAAAAAGTGAAATGGATTTATACAATAAATGTAAAGATATATCATCCAAATGCAAACAAAAAGTAGATGAGTGCAATAATCTGTTAAATAATTATCAAGAAATAATTAAAAAAAGAAAATAACGGGAAGGATGGATGTATTTCTAAGTTATTCGTGGAAAGATAGGCAGATTGCCAAGCGCTTGTATGACGACCTAAAAAATTCGGGGGTGAAAATATGGCGAGACCAAATTGATGGAGATCCTGTCGCCGATTTCAAGAATGAATTTCTGCATAAAATTGATGAATGCCAATATTTTATACTATTGGATAGTCCTAACTACAGAAGTATCCACAAGTCAAAGTCGGAACACTGGTGCTTGGAAGAAGTCAAGCGATGCTTAGATAACCAAAAAAACAAAGAGTATCCAAAAATAATTGTCTGCCTTCTGGAAAAGGATGGCAAATGGCGTAAACAATTCCCATACGATGACTTTAAATCCGCATTCGAGAAAGTAAATGCTTTAAAATTCATACAATTATACTATTCAGAATATGACAATTCGGGTATATACGACCTAGCTCTAAACAAAATATCGGCATTGCTAGGTACAAGTTACCAGGATTGGCATTCTATTCCTACCATGCGTGATCTGGAGGATGAATTGAATGCGGAAAATAATAAAAACCACGAACTTGGAAATACATTATTGGATGATGCCACTGAAAACATTATTGTGAAAGGATATGAAATAATACACAGCAAAATAGAAAAGCACTATCCTAATATCAACGAATCGTTTGAAGTTTGGTTAAAAGATTGCCATCATTCTGGTACCAAATTGTTTTTCCCGGAATGGACCTATGCCGTATGGCTTATAAATCAACCTGGGTATGATAAGGAAAAAGCTTATCATTATTTTGATATATTGACTACAGAATATCCAGACGACCCGAGAGGATTCAGAGGAAAAGGAGGAGTTTTGAAGGATAAAGCTGACGATTTTTACAATAAGAATGATTACGCCATGTCAACATATTATTACGAAAAATCGCTTGAATCCCTTTTGGAAGCCGAACGATTGTTGCTTCTTCCAGAGAAACAACACCAAAGAAAAATTTGTATGTTTGGAGTGCTTTATAATATTGGAACATTGCTCCACATTATAAGGTATTATCATCAAGCTTGGGATTATTGGGAAAAAGCATTGGCACTTATGCAAGAAGAAGGCCGCTTTTATGATGACCTGGTTGAGAATATTTTTATTCTAAGAATTAGTAACCTGCATCACGATGCAGATGCTATTTTGCAATGGCTTCAAGAATTACAAAAGATGTATATTTTGGAACCCGTTATTTATAAGTGCATGGGGATGTGTTACAAAATTTTGAATAAGGTAAACGATGCTGTACTTTCTTTTGAAAAAGCTTATAGTTTACAACCAGATATGGATAATCTCAATTATTTGACCCAAGCAAGAAAAAGTATTAATAATTAATTGATTGATTTTTTCTTACTTAATTGATATTTTGATAATCTCCGAATTCCCCTATTTTCGGTATTTTACCCCTTTTTTGACCCCCCTAAAATACCCCCTTTTTCGGACACCCCATTTTTACCGTTTTTTCCGGATTTATATTCCATAACAGGCACTATGTAGTAGTCGTACCCGTCAATTTTTATGGCACAATCAAGCGAAACAGATGCTTCTCTGCAGTAGTCATACAGTCCAAAGAGTTTCTTAACGACTTGCCAGTTGTGTACCCCTTCATGCTCAACGTGGCAACTGATTGTGCTTTGGCTTGCTATTGAATTTCCCTTTTCCAAAATATTTTCCATTTTTCTTTCCTCAAACCCAAATAATAAATTTAAATTTGTCCCCACATTTTTAATTTCGAGTATGAAGCGTAAATTTTTACCACTCATTTTCGTGTGCTTGTCGGTGGCTGCTACCTACGCCCAGACCGACACTACAAGCAATAAAGAATACTATGAAACCCCTGCTGTACCTGTAGTTGTGCTCTCTGAATCTGAAGTAGAGGAAGGGTCACAGGAGAACGATATTTCAACCTTGTTGCAGTCGTCGCAGGATGTATATGTAAATTCTGCAGGCTACACTTTCGGACAGGCTCGTTTCCGCTTCCGCGGCTACGACAATCAGAACTCCGAAGTGCTGATGAACGGAATATGCGTTAACGATGCCGAAAACGGACGTCCCGTATTCAGCAACTGGGGAGGACTTAACGATGTAATGCGCTTTAAGACAAATACATCGGCATTGCATTTCTCTGACTACTCGTTCGGTGGACTTGGCGGTGTAACCAATATTTCAACTCGTGTATCTGAATTCCGTCAGGGTGGAAGCGTTTCTTACGCAAACTCAAACCGTTCGTACCGTCACAGGGTAATGGCTGCCTACAACACTGGACTTATGACTAACGGCTGGGCATTCTCGGCTGCCGCATCAACACGTCTAGCGCTGAAAGGCTACGTACCAGGCACCTTCCATGAGGGCTACGCATATTTCTTCGGTGCAGAAAAGAAATTCAACGACCACCACAGCCTCGGACTTACCATCTACGGTTCGCCGTCACGAAGCGGAAGGTCGAGCGCAGCAACTGCCGAAACTTACGAACTTGTAGGCTCAAACTACTACAATCCCAACTGGGGCTACCAGAACGGCAAGGCACGTAACGCAAAGGTCGGATATTTCCACCAGCCACGCATAATCTTGTCTCACTACTGGGACATCGACAACACAATGAAATTGCAGACATCGGCATCGTATATGTTCGGTCGCGGTGGAACGACAGCCCTCAACTGGTACGACGCTCCCGACCCGCGTCCCGACTACTACCGCAACTTCCCGTCGTACTACGATGACGACGAAAATATGTTCAACCAGCTTACCGACGAATGGCAAAACGATGAAAACAAAGGTCTTCTCGACTGGGATCACTTCTATTTTGCAAATATGAAAAACCTCTATACGGTTACTAATGTTGGCGGAAATCCTAATGACTCCATTACTGGTAATCGTGCAAAATATATCGTAGAGGAAAGACGCAACGACATTAGCCGTTTCGACTTTTCGTCAAGGTTGAGCAAGGTTTTCACCGATGAAATAAAGATGGTTGCTGGTGTAAACTACATGATGAACCAGACACATTACTTTAAGGTTATCGACGATCTTCTCGGTGCCGACTGGTGGCTCGATGTTGACCAATTTGCCGAACGCGACTTCAACGATGAAAACTACATCCAGAGCGACCTCGACAATCCTAATCAGGTGAAGGAAGAAGGCGACATCTTCGGATACAACTACTATGCAAACATTCACAAGGCTGATGCTTTTGCCGAGGCCGAGTTCAAATATTCGAAGGTTGAATTTTTCGGAGCATTGAAGCTTTCTTACACCGAATACTGGCGTAATGGAAAGATGCGTAACGGAAAGTTCCCCGATGGCTCGTACGGAGCATCAGAGCATCAGAGATTCTTCAACTATGCTGTGAAAGCCGGTGTAAACTACAAGATTACAGGACGTAACTTCTTGTTGCTTAATGCTACTATTTTTTCACGCGCACCATATTTCCGCAATGCATACGTTTCGCCACGTACTCGCGACAATGTTGTTCCAAACCTCAAGAGCGAAACAATCTACTCTGCCGACCTCAGTTATTTCTACCGTTCGCCTAACTTCCAACTCAAGATTACAGGCTACTACACCGAATTCCGCAACGGCACCGAAGGCACAAGTTTCTACCACGACGAGCTTAACACTTTCGTCAACTATATGATGACTGGCGTTAACAAGGTTCACTATGGTGGCGAATTTGGAACAGAGGTTAAGATTTCACCTACAGTAACAGCAACTGCTGCATTAGGTTACGGAAGATATATGTACAACAGCCGTCCATCTGTAACGATAACACAGGATAATAGTTCAGATGTGCTTGCCACCGACCGTACTGTTTACATCAAGAACTACCACATCGGCGGAACTCCCGAACTCGCAACTACAATCGGCGTTAAATATTCGGCACCAAAATACTGGTATGTAGGTGCAAATGCCAACTATTTTGGCGAAAACTATGTTACCATAAATCCCGAAAAGCACACTGCTGAAGCACTCGACATCTTTGTCGTTGGCGACCCGCAACTCGATGAAATTCTCGGTCAGGAAAAGTTGAAAGGCGGTTTCACACTTGACATCTATGGTGGAAAATCGTGGAGAATCCAGCGCAAATACACTCTCGGTTTCACTGCAAGCATTTCCAATGTTACCAATAACAAGAAGATTGCCACCAGCGGATTCGAGCAGTACCGCTTCGACAAGACCAACATCGACAAGTTCCCCAACAAGTACTACTATATGTACGGAATCAATTACTTCGTAAACCTATATTTCAGATTCTAAAATATTTGCACGATGAAAAAGATAATTACCATAATAATTCCAATGTTTTTTGCTGCCGTGGCACTTGTTTGCTCCTGCGAAAAACCCGATGTCCCAGCAATAACCGAATTGGATAAGGACCATATTCTTACGGTTGCCGACATTTATAAGATACAAGCCGATAGTGGTGATTACTATCAGTTTAAAGATGATTATATGTTGTTCGGAACAATCACCATGGACGACAGCCACGACAATATCTACAAGGAAGCCTACATTCAGGATTCAACAGGCGGCATTAACCTCTACAAGCTCGGTAAAGCAGGTTTGGTGAAGGTTGGCGACCGTATACGCTTAAACCTCAAGGGAGGACAGATTGTAAATTACAACGGTAAGATGGAGATTACTTTCGCTGATGTGGAAGATGTTTCGTTGCAGGTGATTTTGCAGGAACCAAATGTGCCGCTAACTCCCGAAGAAGTTACTATGGCTCAGGTTGTTGAAAATCCAACATACTACGACTGCCGTCTTGTAAAACTCAACAATGTTCAGTTTGCAGCAAGCGACACCTCTCTTACATACGCAGTAGAAAATGGCTCGACAACCCAGAGTCGCAATATGACAAGTTGTGACGGCAATACTCTCGTTGCCCGCAACAGTGACTATGCCGACTTTGCAGGACAACCATTGCCAAAGGGCAACGGAAGCGTTGTTGGAATTATGACACGATATATCAGAACAGGCAACACAGGTACAACGACAACCTATCAGATAATTATCCGTTCAACCGAAGAAGTAAGCATGGATGGTGACAGATGTGACTAGAAATTTAAAACGAAAAGACATGAAACACACAATCAAGATATTGGCAGTAGCGTTGGCAATAGTGCCAGCATTTATGTTCAGCGGATGCATCCAAGGCAAGTACGATGTTCCTGAAGTTAGCGAAGTGCCTGTTGGTGATACCGTTACTATCACCCGTCTGTGGGAAATCTACGATTCGCTTGTGGCTGCCGGCGGAGGAACATACAAGTTCAACGAAGACCATTCTGTTTACGGCTACATAACTATGTCCGACAAGATTGGCAATATTTACAAGTCTGCTTACTTGCAAGGTGGAGACAACGACGACAAGGCCATCAACCTGCACCTGCTTTCATCTGGTGGATTGTACGAGGGCGACTATGTACGCGTAAATCTCAAAGGTTTGGTACTGAGCGACTACAGCGGTATGATACAGTTGGATTCAGTTCACGTTGACAACAACATTGTAAAGTTGGATACAAGAAAATTCCTTGAACCAGAATTGGTTGATATTGAGAATATTGGCACAGGCTCGTATGTTGGAAAACTCGTCAAGTTCCGCAAGGTTCAGTTCCAGCAACAGTATGTTGGCACAACCTATGCCGACAAGGAAGGACAAAAGACTATTAATACCTACATCGAGGACGAGTACGGCAACACTATGATAGTTCGCACCAGCGGTTACGCTAACTTTGCAGGCGACACAATTCCGGCAGGAAGCGGTTCGCTCGTGGCTATCGTAAGCAGATATAACACTGAATACCAGTTGTTTATTCGCAATACCGACGAGGTACAACTTACAGGTCGCAGGTTTGGCGATGTAGACGAATTATTCGAAAACAACTTTGATGCTTCGCCAGTTGGCGAATTTGCCGATGCAGGATGGCAGAACAATGCTGTACAAGGCAATGCAAAGTGGATGGTTCAGGCATCAACGGATGGAAATATACTTAGCGTCAGCGGAAATAGTGCCGAGCAGAACGAAACTTGGCTTATAACTCCGGAAATCACGCTTCAGGCAAACTCCTTCCTCAGTTTCAAGACCAGAATGATGACAACAGGAAATACCCTGACGGCTATGATTTCTACAGATGGAACAAACTGGACTCCATTGTCAGCCAACATTGCCGCATCAACCGACTGGGCTATCTCTGGTGATGTAAGTCTTGCACAATATTCGGGAAATATCCGCATTGCCTTCAAGTTCGAAAGTCCTTTAGGAATTGCAGGAAAGTATTTCCTGGATGATGTAAAGGTGTTTACTAAGTAGTTTATGGTAGTTTTATATTGTTTGATGTTGTTTCATAATTGTTAGTTCCTGAATCTAAATCAAACAAACAGAAACTTAGAAACAGCGGTAACCAAATAAACCTAGAAACAAAAACGGAATCAGATGCTGCCCTTCGACATGCTCAGGGAGCAGTTCAAGATGACATTCCGTTTTTTTACTTTAAACAATATCAAACTTTGAAACGGCGAAGCCACTCAAACAGCGTAGCGAAAAACGCCGTAGGCACAGAACGGCGTAGCCCTCAACGAAGTTAACCTTTAGCTCGGCGTAAGCCAAACATAGAAACGGACTTTAACCCATAGAAACGCCGTAGGCATTGAAACGGCGCTAGCCACAGAAACCGTGTGTAAGCCCACTTAATCCTCATTTTTATCTAAAATGCGCTTCTATATTTCATTTTCATATAATTTTTAAACAAAAAATATCGCCATGCCCAAAAAAGTATTAACTTGCAAAGTTATTTTTTAAATTGTTTTTTTATGAAACGACTGTTATTATTAGTGGTCATCTGCGCAATGTGCAGTCTTGCATTTTCGCAGAACGGGCGTATCCCGTTGACACCATCGGCAACAAAGAGTGGTTCGCTTCAATCCAACAGCATGTCAGGATTTAGCACCACCTTTTCATTCAACTCCATCGAGAGCCAATCCATTTCAAACGAAAAGGGAACATTCTCCGAAATTTATATTGACGGTTCATTCCCATACGGAGAAGTCGGTTCGCCATCGCTTCCAATGATTACAAGGTTGATTGCAATTCCGGAAGGAGCTACACCAGTTGTAACTGTAAACGGATATTCGGAAAACGAATACGTACTGCAGGACTACGACATCAACACTCTTTCGGCACAGCAAGCTCCTGTTCGCAAGAACATTGACCCGACAACCGTGGAATATGTCGTAAACAATGCCGCATACGCAAGCGATGTTTACACGACCGATGAAATTGCTTCGGTAGAATACCTTGGCACAATGCGTGGCATTCGCATCGGCAAACTAACTGTTCGTCCAGTTTCATACAATGCCGTAGCAAATACCATCAAGGTTCGCAACGACATTAATGTTTCGGTTGATTTCGAAAATGCAAATGCAGCGCTAACACAGAGTATTTTTGCTAGCACATACAGCCCTGCCTTCAACAGCATCTACGACCAACTGCTGAACAAGAGCATTTTCGGGTCGAACACTAGGAGTGCTTACACCGACCATCCAGACCTTTACAACACTCCTGTAAGGATGTTGGTTATCTGCTATTCTGGGTTTAGAGACAATGCATCTCTCAACCAATGGCTTGCATGGAAATTGCAGAAGGGCTACTATGTTGATATTTTCTATACTGATGAGACTGGAACTACTGCCAATAGCATCAAATCATTCATTCAGACGAAATACAACGCTTCTGTTTCGGCAGGCAACGCCTACACTTACTTGATAGTGATCGGTGACACGGATCAGGTTCCGCAATATATGACCAAAAACATAGATTCTTCCATCGGCAATTGTGCTTCTGACCTTGGCTACGCCGCTATCAACTTCTCAACATCAAGCACAACCAACTATTTCCCCGATATGTTCTACAGTCGTATATCTGTGGAAAATGCAACACACCTTTCAAACTATGTAGAAAAGGTTATTACATACGAGAAATACCAAATGTCTGATGGCGGTAACTACTTGAACAATGTCATTCTTGTAGGAGGTTGGGACTCTAGTTGGACAAGCACTGTTGCACGGCCTACCATCAACTACGGAAGCAACTATTATTTCAACTCCTCCAATACAACATTTGGCGGTTTCGAAAACGGAAATATCGAAGCAACTGTTTCCACCAGCAGCACAGCTGGATACGCAGGTTCGGCTACTGGCACCTCCACAACCATGGGTAATGGTGTCTATACAAGTATAAACACAGGTGTTGGTTTCCTCAACTACACTGCCCACGGCGACAAGCAGGAATGGTATCAGCCCAAGTTGACAGCCGCACAGGTCGCCAATCTGACCAATGCTGGTAAATATTTCTTCGGTGTGGGTAACTGCTGTCTTACCGGTAACTTCAACAATACCACTACAACTTATTCTCCTGGTTCTACAATAGGAACAAACGCATGTTTTGCAGA
Organism: Bacteroidales bacterium; assembly: GCA_017651185.1. GTDB lineage: Bacteria > Bacteroidota > Bacteroidia > Bacteroidales > ML635J-15 > Bact-19. The sequence continues at coordinate 124,072 of JAGCDJ010000025.1, forward strand.
AACAATGATTCGTGTTCCTAAGGCAGGTGCAGTGGCATATGTTGGTTGTTCGCCTTACTCATATTGGTACGAAGATTTCTACTGGGCAGTAGGTGCGCACTCTTTCTCATCGGGAACTGCTCCCACTACATCAGCATCAACAATGGGTGTTTATGATGCAATGTTCGTAGATGACTATTGGAACTCGGCATCGTCGCTGCTGTACTTAGGCAACCTTGCCGTACAGCAGGCTGTTTCTTCAAACAACACTAACTCCAGCATCACTAGTGGTAATTGTAATAATTCGGCCCACTATTACTTCCAATTCTATCACACCTTTGGCGATGGTTCCGTAATGCCATACGTTACCAAACCAGAAGCAAATACAGTTACAATTCCTGCTTCTGTAATGTCAGGTGCAACCTCAATGACAGTAAATGCAGTTGCTGGTTCGTATGTTGCCGTTACCGACAATGAATCTACAATATATGGTGTGGCTGTTGCAAACGCATCGGGTGTAGCAACGGTTAACTTTACCAATGCAATCCCAGGTTCTGGAACTCTCTATGTAGTGGTTACACGCCAGCAGTACCAACCTTATTTCGGAACTGTTTCGGTAATTGCTCCGAATCCTCCAGTAGCTGACTTTACTGGTGCACCTACTACAATTATCGAACGCGAATCGGTTACCTTTACAAACAACTCGCAGTATGCTGCAACTTATCTCTGGAATTTCGGTGATGGAGAAACTTCGACAGAGATGAACCCAGTTCACACTTATATGACCCCTGGAACTTACACAGTAACCCTGCGCGTTGAAAACACTCTTGGAAACGATACCAAGACCCGTACAAACTACATTACTGTTAATCCTAACACCAATCCGCCAGCAGCAGATTTCGTAGCATCGGAAACAGAAATTTCTGTTGGTACGTCAATAACATTCACCGATCTTACAGAAAATATTCCTACCTCGTGGGAATGGACTTTCGAAGGTGGAACACCTGCAACATCAACAGAACAGAATCCAAGCGTTACCTACGATGAGCCAGGTGAATATACAGTAACACTTGTTGCTCACAATGCATATGGTTCCGACACGGAAGCAAAGACAGCATATATTACCGTCTTCTACCCAGATGTTGTAATGAGCAATGACCCCGTATATGTATGCGCAGGTACATACAAGGACCCAGGAGGAGATGACAATTATGAAAATAATTTGTCGTATACCCAAACTATTTACCCAAGCACTGAAGGTGCGTATGTAAGACTTACATTCACTGAATTTTCGTTAGAAAATGCTTCATATAATAGGTGCTATGATAAGTTCTACATCTACGATGGAACTTCTACCTCGGCAACAGCACTTATAAATGGTGTTTGCGGAACAAGTAATCCAGGAACAGTAACAGCAACAAACGATGCTGGTGCTCTTACAATAAAATTTACATCAGACCAATCGGAGGTTTCAACTGGTTGGGTGGCAGAAATAAGCTGCTACATACCGGGACCAGAAGTCGCTGTACAAAGCTACACACCGACAACTGCCCGTTACAGTACAACAAATGACTTGAATATTACATTCACCAATACAGGTGTAGGTACTACAAGTGAAAACACAACTGCAACTATTTCTACAACCGACGAATACATTACTCTTAACAATTCATCTGCAATACTCGGTTCAATCGCTCGCAACGCCACCACAGACGGCACATTCAATTTCACAATGGCAGAAGATGTTCCCGATGGTCATGTTGTAACAATAAATGTAGCAATTACAGATGGAAGCAATTCATGGAACGAAACGATTACAATCACTGCTATTGGCCACTCATGCGACGCACCTACAGGATTGCAGGTTGCTGTAAACAATTCAGACGCTACAATCACATGGGATGCACAGACAATATCAACAGTAACCATTAGTGATGATTTTGAAGGACATACATACGGAACGATTAATTCGGCAGGTACTGTAGGTTGGACTTACATTGATGGTGACAACACGGCCACAGCTACATTCAGTACGATAGATTTTACCAACGAAGGTGCAAATATGGCTTACATCGTAATTGACGGCAGTCAGGTAACAGGTAGCAGTGTAGCAACTGCACATTCTGGAAACAACTACATAGGATCCCCGTACATCAGTTCCACGACTCAAAATGATGACTGGATTGTAAGCCCTGAACTGAATTTTACAGAAGATTTCAATTTCTCGTTCTATGCACGTTCCTTCTCGTCAAGATATAGCACCGAAAAATTCTACGCTGCATATTCTACGACAGGAAATTCTGCGGGCGATTTTATTAATTTGAACAATCCTGCAACAACGACCACTGCGACATGGACAGAATATTCCTACACTGTTCCAGCCAATGCAAAATATGTTGCAATACATTGTGTATCAAGTGACATGTTTATGTTCTGTGTTGATGACATAACAATCAGCGGAAATGGTTTATCTGGAGCTGCTTCTGTCAACATCTACGACAACGGCGTTCTTGTAGCATCTAACATTTCAACAGGAACCTACACAGCAACAAATCTTTCTGTTGGAGAACACTGCTTCAGCATTCGCGCTGTCTGCGATGACGATAGCGAGTCGCTTGCTGCACAACAGTGTGTAACCATTGAAAACAATTTGCCACGCTACAATGTAACAGTTAACTCAAACAATGGCGGTACGGTAACTCCTAACGGAACGCAAACCGTTTACGAAGGCAGCAGCTTCTCTTTCACAGCAACTCCAAACGAATGCTACGAAATAGGTTCTGTAACAGTCAACGGAAGCGCTGTGGCACTTACAAACAATTCGTACACCATTAATAATATTACAGCAGATCAGACAGTAAATATTACATTCAACCAGATTAGCTACACAATCGTAGCATCTGCTGGCAATGGCGGTACAATCACTCCTGCTGGTAATACTACAGTAAACTGCGGTGAAAACCAAACCTTTGCAATCACAGCAAACAATGGCTATAGAATTCTTGATGTAACAGTTGACGGACAGAGCGTTGGCGTTGTTGAAAGCTACACATTCGAAAACGTTGTTGCAAACCACAGCATTTCAGCAACCTTCATCGCTGTTCTTAACATCGAAATTAATGCCGATGCAGAAGGTGGTTCAGTTTCACCGACTGGTACACAGACGCTTGATGCTGGCGAAAGCTTCACTTTCACAGTTACTCCAGATAACTGCTACGAAATCGGTACTGTTACCGTTAACGGAAACTCAGTTGTACTTGATGCAAACAATTCGTACACAATTGAAAATGTAACAACAAACCAGAACATAAATGTTACCTTCAACCAGATTACATATACAATAGTAGCATCAGCTGGCAATGGCGGTACAATTACTCCTAATGGAAACGTAAACGTTAACTGCGGCGAAGGTCAGACATTTGCAATCGCAGCAAACAATGGTTATAGAATTCTCGATGTAACTGTTGACGGACAAAGCGTTGGCGCTATTGAAAGTTACACATTCGAAAACGTTGTTGCAAACCACAGCATTTCAGCAACCTTCATCGCTGTTCTTAACATCGAAATTAATGCCGATGCAGAAGGTGGTTCAGTTTCACCAACGGGTACACAGACGCTTGATGCTGGCGAAAGCTTCACATTTAGCGTGACACCAGAACCTTGCTACGAAATAGGTACTGTTACCGTTAACGGAAACACAGTTGTACTTGATGCAAACAACTCGTACACAATTGAAAATGTAACAACAAACCAGAATATCAATGTTACCTTCAACCAGATTACATATACAATAACTGCTTCGGCTGAAAATGGTGGTACTATCACACCTAGTGGTGTTGTAAATGTTAACTGTGGCGAAAGCAAGGCATTTACAATTTCAGCAAATGAAGGCTATATGATTTCCGATGTCCTTGTTGATGGACAAAGCGTCGGTACACAAAGTTCATACACTTTCACTAATGTTGATGCAAACCACACTATTTCGGTAACATTTGCAGAAATTCCTGACAACCACATTGTAATAACAGTAAATGCTGATGCAGAAGGTGGTTCAGTTTCGCCAAGCGGCACACAATCGATAGAACAAGGCGAAGACTTTACTTTCACTGTAACTCCTAATGCTTGCTACGCAATTGGTACAGTAACAGTAAATGGAACAGCAGTAACACTTGATGCAAATAACTCCTATACAATAGAAAATGTAACTACCGAACAGACCGTTAATGTTACATTCGACATGATTACCTACATTATTACAGCAAGTGCTGGCAATGGCGGTACAATTACTCCTGCCGGCGATGTTGAGGTTAACTGTGGTGAAAGCATGACATTTGCAATAGCTGCAAGCGAAGGATACCAGATTGTAGATGTTGTTGTTGACGGTGTAAGCGCTGGTGCTGTAGAAAGCTACACTTTCAGCAATGTTACAGCAAACGGACATAGCATTGTTGCTTCCTTCGAACTTATTCCTGCTAACGAATTTGAGATTATTATAAATGCTGATGCAGAAGGCGGCTCGGTTTCTCCAACTGGCACACAGACAGTAACCGAAGGCGATGACTTCACATTTACTGTAACTCCTGATGCATGCTACACAATCGGTACAGTTACCGTAAATGGCGCACCAGTAGAACTTGATGCAAACAACTCCTACACAATAGCAAATGTAACCGCAGAACAGACAATCAATGTAACTTTCAACCAGATTGTTTACACAATAGCTGCTAGTGCCGGCAATGGCGGTATAATAACCCCTGCTGGCGATGTTGAGGTTAACTGTGGTGCTAATGCTACCTTTACTATTACCCCAGACGATGGCTACGAAATTGCCGATGTAATAGTTGACGGACAAAGCGCTATTAATGACATTGCAAGTTACGCAACTATCGGAGCAAGTGCAAGCTATACATTCAACAATGTAACAGCAAACGGACACAGCATTATCGCTACCTTCAGTCTAATCCCTGTAGAAGTATGTAATACAATTACTAACCTGGAAGTTTCGGTTGAACCTTACGGAAACTTGATTTCGTGGACAGCAGCTGAGAATGCAGTATCGTACAACATCTTCCGCAACGACGAAACCACGCCAATCGCTAATATCCCATCAACACAATATGTTGATATGAACGGCAGAGAAAACGATAGTTACTACATTGTAACTATATGTACATACGGCGAATCCGACCCATCGGAAAGTGTTGTTGCAATACCTACAGCGATAGACGAAACTAGCATCTCGGTTGAAATCTATCCTAACCCAGCAAGCGACAAGTTCATGATTGAATGCGAAGGAATGACCACAATTGAAATCTTCAATGTTGTTGGTCAGTCGATGGGCATGATTGATGTCAATTCAGATTCAATAAGCGTTGAGTCATCGGCATGGACAAGTGGAGTATACAGCGTAAGGATTACAACTGAAAATGCAGGCACAATCGTAAAGCAAATAATTAAACAATAACGGACAAAATGAAAGAAGGGCAACCGTTTGGTTGCCTTTTTTTGTTTCTAATTTCTAAAATTCTAGGGTTTAGAGCCTATGAGACTTTTAACCGATTCGTCCTTTATATCTTTGCTATTTCGTTTTTAATTCTTGTCCAACGCTTTTCATCCATTGTAGCACCAACAACTTCGATAACGTTTCCTGCAATTATATTTCCTGCCTTTACGCACCTGTCAAGCGACCAGTTATTTACAAGACCATATATAAAACCGGCAGCAAAATTGTCGCCCGCAGCAGTAGTATCAACACGTTTGGCTGGGAATTCAGGTTCGCAATCCTTATACTCGCCACGCTTAACCCATGCGCCATGCTTTCCAATCTTTACTACAGCAATGTCGCAAAGCGACGAAATCATATCCAATGCTGTTTCGGGATCTTTGCCTCCAGTAAATGCTGCGGCTTCCTCTTCGTTTGCAAACACTATGTCAACGTATTTTTCTATCAGATAACGCAAGAAATCAAGATTGTCCTCAACAACATTATAACTTGCAAGGTCGAGCGAAACTTTCAGACCATTTTCCTTTGCCAACGACATTGCCTTTTCAATAAGTTCATGGTTAATAATAAGGTATCCCTCTACATGAAGCAAATCGTATCCTAAAAATGTTGTAGCATTTATGTCATCAGCAGTAAGTTCCGATGCTGCACCAAGGTAAGTTGCGAACGTACGTTCCGAATCCTTGCTGACAAGAGCCACAGCCCTTCCGCTTCGTGTTTCGCTGGTTATCAGTCGAGGAAGCACTCCCATGCGCTTCATGTCACTTGCAAAGAAATCTCCCAGTTCATCGGGACCTATCTTGCCGACAAAACCAGTTGTTACACCCATATTTGCAAGACTGCGGATTGTATTTGCTGCCGAACCACCGCTTGCCATCGTTCGCGGAAAACTGCTTGTTTCGGTTTGTATCTTTTCGCTAAGTTCGCTGTCAACCAACTGCATACTGCCTTTAGGCAGATTCAATTTTTCCAATACCTTGTCGCTGTCGATAACCGTCATTATATCAACCAAAGCGTTTCCAAGTCCTATTACTTTTGCCATAGTTTTTTACTTTTTTAGTGTTGCAAATATAGTAATCAATAAGCAATGAACAATGAATATTTAAATGGATAATTTGACATTTAATTGTTGCTGCATTTAGAAAAATATTATATTTGTACCATAAACATTTAAGGTTGATTTTATTAATGTAAAATAAAGGGCTATTATGAAAAAATTTTTACTGAATTTGGTTTTACTGGCAGTACTTTGTTTCCCCGTTGCAATATGTGCCCAGTCAATTGTTGAAATTGGCTCAAGTGCAGGAACAAGTTATAGACTGCCATTAAATATGGAATACAAATACTCGCTTACCCAGCAGATTTATAAGGCAGATGAAATCGAAGTCGCGGGAACAGTTTCTTCTGTAAGTTTCTATTATAGGAATACGGCTCCTATGCTTATACAAAGGCTTCGGTTGTATATGATGCACACTGCAAAGACTTCTTTTGAAAGTAACGATGACATAGTTTCTCTTGATACGGCGACTTTGGTATATGAAGGCGATTTTGCTGCTGATAGCACTGGTTGGTTTACACTTAATCTCAATAATGCATTTGAATACAATGGAACAGATAACCTTTTAATCTGTTTTTGTGATACGGTCATAGATGATAGTTTTGGCACTAATTATAAATTTAGATGCTCAGGCTCTATTGTAAATTACACATCAATATCTTATTACAGCAATACTGATATTCCAGATGTTAACGATTTGTCGGTTTATGGAGGAAGCAAGGAAAGATATACATATCGAAACAATATCAGGCTTGGTATTACCCCAGCAGCAGGACATTGTTTCAAGCCGACATCTCTCGCAGTAACTGATGAAACCGCATACGGGGCTTTAGTCTCATGGACTGCAAGGGAAGGCGAAACTACATGGCAGATTTGCCTGAATGGTGACGAAGACAACTTGATTAATGTTAATACAAATCCTTATGAACTAACTGGATTAACTCCAGAAACAACATATACACTAAAAATGCGGACAACTTGCTACGAAGGAGCGTTTAGCGGCTGGACTAGTAATGTATCCTTTACAACTTTTACAGCTTGTCCTGTCCCTACAGGCTTGACGACATTGGACAGAAGCACAACTACAGTAACTATGACATGGGAAGCTGGCGGTAGCGAAACGGAATGGCAGGTTTGTATTAACAATAATGAGGATAGCCTTATTGATGTTACAGAAAATGAATATACCCTTACTGGTTTAATTCCGAATACGCAAACAAGAGTAAATGTACGAGCTAATTGTGGAGAAGAAGGATACAGCAATTGGGTTAGCGGGTATGCCACAACAATTTCTGCTTGTCAGGCACCAACAGCATTAACTTGTACACCAGATGTACATTCAGCAAATATATCGTGGACAGCCGGTGCCGATGAAACACTTTGGAACATACGATACAAGGTGACATCTGAGAGTCATTATACAAACGTTAACGGATTGACATCGCCTACATATACGATTACTGGACTTGCTAGTGGTACTGCATATACTGTAATGGTTCAGGGAGATTGTGAAGCCAATGGTACATCTGGATGGAGGACATCAAATTTTACCACAAAATATGGAATCCCATTTCTAGAGGAGTTTGACGCTACTCCTGAAAATTGGTCAAGAGGTCAAGGATTGCTTTCTACTGTGCTGGACGGAGGTTCCCTTAACATCAATTCTAGCAGCGGATGGGCATTTTGTTCGTATAATTATAATCTTAATGGCGTTTTTGACAGTCATGCGTATGTTAATCTATGGGGCTCTTCCCGCAAGGAATGGTTGATAACACCAAATATTGTCATGGATGCCAATGTGCAACTTACTTTCGACTTGGCATTAACCCAATATTCGGGCACATTACAACCAGTGGATACCACTCGCCAGCAAGATGACAAGTTTATCGTCCTCATAAGTACAGACGATGGCGCTACATGGACAATTCTTCGCCAGTACGACAATGAAGGTTCCGAATATGTATATAACAATATTGCCACGTCAGGCGAAGAGGTGCTAATTGGTCTTGCTGATTATGGTACAGATAATGTAAAGATTGCATTCTATGGTGAGTCAACCGTAACAGGTGGCGATGTCAATATACATATCGACAATGTAAAGCTTGATTATATAAGACCACTAGATTTGACCGTCTCGAATATCACTGCTACAACTGCAGATGTCGCTTGGAATAGCGTTCAGGATGTGCTTTGGGAACTGAAATATGGCATTCATGGATTTAATGTTGAAAACGAAGGCACATTGGTTGAAAATATTACTCAAACTTCGTACTCTATCAATGGGCTTTTGGCTAATACTAACTACGATGTTTATGTAAGGGTTGCCTGTGGCGGTAATTGCGAATGGGTAAGGACTTCGTTTAGAACCGATTGTGGTATTCAGGCAATTCCATATATTCAAAATTTTGATGATTTTGCAGGCAGGGGTATTCCTCCGTGTTGGCAGAATATTGTTGAAAGCAATGTGTCTGGTTCCATATACCCGGTAGTTTTATCTGCACACAATGAATATACTGAACATTCATATTCGGGAATAAGATATTTGTTAATGATGACAGCAGACGATAGTCCACAAAATATTATAGCGTTGCCACAAATGTCGGATATAAATGACTTGACAATTTCATTTTGGGCAAAGTATAATGTTCTTACTAATATTCCAGAAAGTTTTCAGATTGGATATATGTCAAACGAAGAGTTTATCCCTTTGGAGTCGATTACTTTGACAGAAAACTACAGGCAATATTTTGTATCTCTGAATGCCGTACCAGCCAATGCAGATAGAATTGCTATAGGAATGTATAATTCTGCGGGCGATTCGAAAGTTTCAGTTGAAGATGTTGAAGTTAATTATATTCAGTCGTGTCCGCGTCCAATCAATGTAAATATAACAAGCGTTACGACCAATTCAGCAGTTGTAACATGGACACCAGTTGGAGAAGAAACAGCATGGCAATATACTTTAGACAATGGCATTACATGGAATAATTTTGAAAGTACACCCGCAGGAACAACAACAATGGAAGCTACAATTACAGGTCTAACTATAAATACTGACTATTCGTTAAAACTACGAGCATATTGTAGCGACAGCGAACAAAGCGAGGCAAGTTACGGGGTTCCATTTTTTACGGCACAATGCGAGCCGGAAGATATGTGCGAAATAACTTATTCTTTATTCGATAGTTATGGCCTTGGCTGGGGTAATTCTGCCCTTAAAGTGGTAGATGTTGAAACTGGGCGAGCCCTAAAATTTTTGACAATGCCAACTGATACATTTGCAACTGGTACGATTTCGGTTTGCCATGGCAAGGAAATCAGATTCGTGTGGATGCATACTACAAACAATCCGGATTTTTCTTATACAATAACCGATGTCAATGGGTATGAAATATGCCATGCAAGTCCCCAGCAGACAGTACCAGTCTCTTATATTGTTGACTGTACAATACCCGATTGCCCTAGACCTAGGGATTTGGCAGTTTCTAATGTGTCTGCGCACTCTGCAACAATCTCATGGACACCTTTTGGTAGCGAAACTGCTTGGCAGGTATGCATCAATGGAGAGGAAGAAAATCTTATTAGTGTTACAGAAACTACATATACCATTAGCGAACTTCTTCCCGAATCTGACTATACGGTTAAGGTGCGCGCAAATTGTGGCGATAGCATTGGCGTAAGCGATTGGTCTAATAGTGTGTCGTTTACAACTCTTATCGCATGCCCTGTTCCTACCAATCTTACTGCCTCGAATATTGATATGAGTTATGTAACTCTGATTTGGACTGCTGGCAGAGATGAAACAGCTTGGCAGCTAGTGCTTAATGACGATGAAGACAACATTATTGACCTTGATGTTCCAACTTATACAATGACTGGGCTTTCGTCTGGAACGCAATACAATGCAAAAGTGCGTGCAAATTGCGAAAGCGATGGTAAAAGTGAGTGGACAGACGTATATGAATTTTCTACAGCATTTTGTGAGGCCGAAGACCAGTGTGATATAATCTATTCTCTTTACGACAGTTATGGCGATGGATGGGAGGGTTCTTTTATAAAAGTTTTGGATGCTGAAACAGATGTGCTTATCACAACATTGACTGTAAGAGATGGAGAATCGCATGTTGATGGCAGGATTCCTGTTTGTAACGGTCGCCTAGTCAAGTTTGTGTGGATTGATGGTGGCGGTTTTTTTACAAGCGATATTTCGTTTATATTAACCGATGCCGATAGTACTTTTATCATAAGTAATATAAGAGATACTTCAATTGTCAGGATCAGCTGTACTGATTGTACAATACCACACGATTTGCTTTTAAACAATGTCGGTTCTACTTGGTTTGATCTTTCGTGGACGGCAGGTGCAGACGAAACGGAATGGCAGATTTGTAGAGCCTTTGATTTTGATAATGCGATAGATGTAAATTCTAATTCGTATGTAATGACAGGTCTAAGGCCGGAAACCCATTATTGGGTATGTCTTCGAGCAAAATGTCAGGAAGATTCATATAGTAACTGGCTGATTCGACCATTCGCAACTCTTGCCAGATGTTACGAACCTACCAATCTTATTGCTTCAAGTATTGATACTACATACGCTACTTTATCATGGTCGCCTGGTGGAAACGAAACTTCATGGCAGATTTGTATTAACAACGATTTGGAACATATTGTTGATGTAAACGATACTACATACACTGTAACAAACCTTATAGGTGGATTGGAATACACGGTGATGGTGCGTGCAAATTGCGGATACGAGCCAAGCGAATGGGTGGAGACTACATTTATTACGCTGTCGTCATGTTATGCGCCACGTGAATTGGCCGTGTCGGATGTCAGTTCAACTTCTGCTCTCGTAACATGGGAGGGCGAATCCGACAGCTATGTAATATGGTATAGGACTGCAGAAACCGATGGAGTTTCGTATTTTACTGATTTCGAAGAAGGTCTTCCTGTTGGCTGGACAACTATTGATAACGATGAAGATGGTTATTGCTGGCAATCGACCGATGAATTAGGTGGCGGTTTTAACTGCCATTCTGGAACGGTATGCATGACTTCCGCAAGTTTCGAAAATTCGGATTTGTTTCCATTGGAACCCGACAATTGGCTGGTATCTCCACGACTTGCATTAGATGGCACGTTGAAAGTTTGGTTGAGAATCCAGGATGTTTCGTATCCCGATGAACATTTTGGCATTTTTGTATCGACAAGAGGTAATGCAGTCGCTGACTTTACAGCACAGGTGCTGCCTGAAACTGTCGCAACGGAGGAATATACAGAATATACGGTTGATTTGAGTTCCTTTAATGGACAGATGGGATATATTGCTGTACGTCATTACAATAGCTTTGACCAATTCCGCTTAAACTTGGATGATTTTGGCCTATATTCGGAGCCAATTCCAGCAGGAGAGTGGATTGAAGCTACAACAACAGAAAACTATTATGAAATAACAAACTTGGCACAGGGAACAGAATACGACATACAGGTTAGGAGCATTTGCGGCGATGAACAAAGTGCTTGGAGTTACAAAAGTTCGTTTGCCACTCTTATTCCAACTTATACAATCATCGCAACTGCTGGCGAAAACGGTACAATTACCCCTTATGGTGAAATTATAGTTAGGGAAGGCAATGACCAAGTTTTCATGATTATTCCAGACGAAGGTTACCGCATCGAGAATGTATTGGTTGACGGAACTTCTTTAATATCGAATTTGGAAAACAATACTTATACTTTTACCAATGTAATAGATAATCATACTATTCATGCAACCTTTGAACTGCTAGTTTCGGCAGATATGGCATATGCACCATCTGTTTCAATCTTCCCGAACCCGAACAATGGTACTTACAATATAGTCTTTGGCAACATTAGTGGCAGTGTAACCTACCAGCTTATAGATGTTCGTGGAGCAATGATTGAAACTCGCAACATAAATGTTACAAACGATGAAACAGTTCTTTTCAATCACAACCTAATCCCGGGAACTTACTTTGTAAGAATCATTGCAACCGACAAGGTGTATGTTGAAAAGATTATTGTTGAATAGTCTATAGCACAAAAAAGGTCGTTCCGTAATGGAACGACCTCAAGTGTATTTCTCAATAAACATTAATTTACCTTGCCTTCAATCCAAGAATCTGTCTTGCCTCAGCAGGAGTTGCGATTCCACGTCCGAGTTCCTTAGCAAGTCTTACAACCTTGGCAACGAGTTCGCCGTTTGATTTTGCTAAAACGCCCTTTTCGAGATAAAGGTTGTCTTCGAAGCCAACGCGTACGTTACCGCCCATTGCTATTGCAGCGGCAGCCATCGGGAAAGCATGGCGGCCAACGCCTGTTACAGTCCAAGTAGAACCAGCTGGAATGCCGTTTACAAGCCAGCAGAGGTTTGCAACGGTTGCTGGAGTACAACCAGGAACGCCAAGTACGAAGTTGAACTGCATCGGGTCACCAGGAACCTGTCCCTTGCGAGCCATTGTAAGAATGGTGTCAAGGTGTCCCATTTCGAAGCATTCGTATTCGGGTTTAATGCCACGTTCAATCATACGCTTGCCGAAAGCACGCATTGTAGGCATTGTGTTGTCGAAAATTTCGTCGCCGAAGTTGCAGGTACCGCAGTCGAGGGTAGCCATTTCGGGAACTGGATTTGTATCGGTCGATTGCAAACGTTCATCTGGAGTCATACCAACTGCACCGCCAGTCGATGGGATAAGAATTACATCGGGGCAAACCTTGAGGATAGCCTCGGTGCATTCCTGGAAACGGTCGCGGCTCTGGGTAGGAGTACCGTCGTCGAAACGAACATGCAGGTGAACGATAGCAGCGCCAGCGTCAACAGCCGACTTTGCTTCTCGTACGATTTCTTCAACGGTATAAGGTACGTTAGGATTCTGTTCCTTGGTAACTTCTGCGCCACATATTGCGGCAGTGATTATCAGTTTTTCCATATCGTACGCTTATTTTTTTCTTTGACAATCCTTTGGTGTTACGCATGTTCCCGAAGCACGGCAAACAAGTATCGGTTCGTCGAGTTCATCAGCAGCAGATGCTGAAATGTCGGGACGAGCAACAGCAACCTTGCGAGCTTCGAACATCATGTGGCGTGAAGTGTTGCCTTCGCGGTCAATCCAACCTTCTGCCTCGATGAAGTCACCTGCGTAAACAGGAGCTTTGAATTCAATCATATCGTATGCGCAGAAAAGGCCTTCGTCGCCGTCACGCATAATGAGAAGTTCGGTAGCCACATCACCAAACAGGTGAACCATGTGAGCACCATCAACCAAATTGCCACCGTAGTGTGCATCCTTTGCGCTCATGCGCAATCTAATCTTTGTTCTGTATTCCATGTTACTAATTTTTTTGTCAAACGGTCTAACGGTCTTGATGTCTCGCAGTCTTTCAGTCTTACTGTCTTACAGTCGTGATGACTGAAGGTCTTGAAGTTGATCAGCAGGTTCTCTGCTGTACTTTTTGACTGGTCTTTTATTTATCTGCTAAACTTTTGACAGGTCTTCTGCTAGACATTCAGACAGTTAGTCTTTATTTTACAATATAGTCAACGAAAATGTTCTGTGTATGAATTGCTTCGGGAGCGATTTCACCAACCTTAACGATATTTTCGATTTCTGCGATAACAACGTCAGCTGCCATTGCCATCATCGGGTTGAAGTTCTGGGTTGTGCCCTTGAATACGAGGTTACCAGTTTCGTCGCCAACGGTTGCACCGAGCAATGCGATGTCTGCGTGAATCGGGAGTTCGAGGAGGTAATCCTTGCCGTCAACATTAATTACGCGCTTTCCTTCTGCTACAACGGTTCCAAGTCCAGTTGGAGTGAGAACACCACCAAGACCAGCACCACCGCAACGGATGCGTTCTGCAAGAGTTCCCTGAGGTACGAATTCGATTTCGAGTTCCTTCGAGTTCAACTGTGCGATAGTTTCGGGATTTGTACCAATATGCGAAACTATTGCCTTCTTAACCTGATGGTTTGCAACGAGAATACCAACACCCTTGTCAACAAAAGCGGTATCGTTACCTATGATGGTAAGGTTTTTGATTCCTGCATCGTGTATTCCCTTCAACACTTTGTTGGCAGAACCTACACCTAAAAATCCGCCGATCATGAGGGTCATTCCATCCTTTACCATTGATACGGCTTGCTCTACTGAAATGAATTTATCCATAGTTAATTCCTTTTAATTTATCTGTTTTTTTAAGACCTCAAATATAGCACAAATATTTCGTTTGCATAAATTATTTTACAGCAAAAGTAAGTTTTTGTGTAAAACACAAAAAATCAAAGCATTATGATGAATAATCCTGGATTATTTGCCAAAAGGCAAGCGATTAAATTCAGTATATAACTCTAATCTGTCAAGTTTAATTTTCTACAAATCTTAACCACCTCGACCGCCTCTACTACGTCGTGTACACGGAGAATATCTGCGCCTTTCTGCAATGCTACAGTATTAAGCACCGAAGTTCCGTTGAGAGATTTTTCAACCGTTATATCCAAATATTTCCATAACATCGACTTGCGAGAAATGCCGACCAGCAATGGCAAATCAAAGATTTTAAACTCTTCAAGATGCTCCATCAGTTCGTAGTTCTGGTCGACTGACTTTGAAAAACCAAATCCAGGGTCTACAATTATATCAGAAATACCCATCGAGTGAAGTTTGTTCACCTTTTCGGAAAAGAAATGTAGTATATCGCCCGTGAGCGATGAATATTGTGGCCTGTCGTGCATTGTTTGAGGACTTGGAGCACCATGCATAATTATATAAGGCACACGGCATTCTGCTACGATCTCGAACATCTTCGGGTCGGCATCGCCAGCACTGATGTCGTTTATGATGGAAATGCCATATTCTTTAACT
Organism: Bacteroidales bacterium; assembly: GCA_017651185.1. Lineage (GTDB taxonomy): Bacteria > Bacteroidota > Bacteroidia > Bacteroidales > ML635J-15 > Bact-19. The sequence continues at coordinate 139,500 of JAGCDJ010000025.1, forward strand.
GCACGACTTGCTATTTCGGCTCGGTAAGTATCAAGAGAAAATATCTTGTCGGGAAAATGCTTCTCCATTACTTTCAATGCAGGCAAAAGTCTTTCCCACTCTTCTTCTGCCGAAATAACTTCGCAATTAGGTCTGGTTGACATTCCGCCGATGTCAATCATGTCGGCACCATCGGCAAACATCTTTTCTATGCGTTCCTTGATTTCACCATTGTCGACAACACGGCTTGCCGGATTGAAAGAATCGGGCGTAAAATTCAAAATCCCCATTATGCGGGGATTTGAAAAATTATAAAGTTTACCTTTTATGTTAACTTGCTTCATTGCTATCTCATATCAATTAACTCTGCATCGGGATACAAACTCTTGCTGAACTTCACTTCTGAATCAGCGATTGTTGGATTTTCGAGCATCTTGTCAATCTCGATAAGATAGTTCACACCGTCCTTGCCAACATAGCGAACCGAGAAAATCTGCTTTTTGGTCTTGTCGATGCGGATAGTAATCTTCGAATATTTCTTGTTTTCGATTTGCTTCGGGAAAAAGTCAAATTCAAGCAAAGCTCTATTTTTCTCAAACTTATCGGATATGAAATTTACCTTGAACTTCGACTTATAGTCCTTGAGGATTGCCTGCGGATTCGTCATGAAAGCTTCATTATCTCCATTGTTCGTAATGTTTATCTCCTCGGCATCCTTAAGGTAGGTCCAGTTTGTCTTTCCATCGGAATAAACCACCTGTCCCATAATGTCCATCTTGTACAAGCCCGACTTGTAGATTGCATTTCCCTTGTACGATTCACGTTTTGCATTGTGAAGATTTTCGACATACATGGTAAAATCAATCTTCAGTCCTACATACTTTTCGGTCTTCGCTGCTACCTGGTCAAGAGTTTCCATTTGTGGAACTGCACCCTGAGCAGCCAACAAAAGTGCTGCGAACAGACTTATAATCAACAATGTAACTTTTTTCATATTCAAATTTTTTAAAATCAACTAATTATTTCCATGGAGCTCTTCCAAATATCGTTCCAAAGATGTAATATCGTACATCACCTGTCGTGCCTTGCTGCCTTCGTATGGTCCGACTATACCTGCCGCTTCGAGCTGGTCTATTATTTTTCCTGCTCTGTTGTAGCCAATGCTGAACTTGCGCTGAAGCATTGAGGTTGAACCCTGCTGCGATTCGCAAATAAGTCGTGCGGCCTCGTCAAACAGCGGGTCGCGATTATTCGGGTCAAGAGTTGCTCCACTTCCACCACCATCTTCGCTGCCTTCGCCCTTGACTTCGGGCAACTCGTACACGCATGGATAGCCCTGTTGTGCACTAATGAAATCTACAAGCGACTGTACTTCTGGAGTATCAATAAACGCACATTGTACACGTGTAATTTCACCGCCGTACGAAATCAGCAGGTCACCTCGCCCAATAAGCTGATTTGCTCCAGTCTGGTCGAGGATGGTCTTGGAATCGATATAGTTTGTAACCTTGAATGCAATTCTTGATGGGAAGTTTGCCTTGATAACACCAGTGATAACGTTTGTTGAAGGTCGCTGGGTAGCAACAATAAGGTGTATACCAATTGCACGAGCCTTTGCTGCCAGACGCGAAATAGGGGTTTCAACCTGACGGCCTTCCTGTACAATAATGTCGGCAAACTCATCGATTACTACCACAATGTAGAACATATAGTAGTGTCCCTTTTCGGGGTTGAGCTTGCGCTTTATGAACTTTTCGTTATACTCGTTAATGTTACGACAACCTGCCTTGGTGAGAAGTTCGTAACGTTCGTCCATAAGTATGCAGAGCGAGTTCATTGCTTCCGTAACCTTTGACACGTCGGTTATAATTGACGGATTGTCGCCAGGAAGTTTTGCAAGGTAATGCTTTTCGATTGCCTTGTAAATCGAAAGTTCCACCATCTTGGGATCGACAAGCACGAATTTCAACTGCGATGGATGCTTCTTGTATAGCAACGATGCTATTATCGCATTGATACCAACAGACTTACCCTGTCCTGTAGCACCTGCGACCAGCAAGTGTGGTGTCTTGGCGAGGTTGAAAACGTATGTTTCGTTTGTGATTGTCTTTCCGAGTGCCACGGGCAAGTCGTATTTTGATTCCTGGAACTTCTTTGAACTTATCACCGACCTCATCGACACTGTTTCGGGCTTAGGATTTGGCACTTCAATACCTATTGTTCCCTTACCAGGGATAGGAGCAATGATACGGATACCAAGTGCTGCAAGACTCAATGCTATATCATCTTCCAGATTTTTAATCTTCGAAATCCTTACACCTGGAGCAGGAACGATTTCGTATAATGTTACAGTTGGACCAACGGTTGCCGAAATCTTTGATATTGCAATGCCGTAGTCGCTAAGTGTCTGCACAATCCTGTCCTTGTTGGAATTGAGCTGCAGTTTCAGTTCTTCATCCGAAAGTTTGTCCTTTGGTTGTATGTCTGGAAGCAAGTCAGCTGTCGGAAACTTATAGAACTCAAGGTCCATAGTAGGATCGTAGTCCGGCAGATTGGTCCAGTCTTCTGGATTTGCCTGTGGTTCTTCAGCTGTCTCTGTAATGTCAAGTTCAACATTTCCTTCACCATCCATAATCGGATTTTCGGGAACTTCGACCTCATCAGGAGTATCAATAATTTCATCGCCACCATGTTCATCTGGTTCCTCTTCGCCGCCATGATTTATCTCAAAACCATCATCTATGCCAACCGTAGGTCTTTGTTTGGCATTGTTATCTACCCCTTCCCCATCAAAATCTATGGTAGTTGGCGTTTCTGTATCTGTTTCGACGATTTCATCAGGATTGGTTGGGTTTTCATCAGTATTCCCTGATGGTTCTATCGGCAGTATCGGGTCGATAGGCTTTGCTGGTTCTGTTTGATTCTGCGGATTGGCAGGAGTTTCTTCATCCTCGCCAAGTTTATCCTTTATGTCCTTTATTCTAAATGCAGAAATCCGTTCCAATATTTTCTTTATTCCCACAACGGAATTTTCGAAACAGAAAATCACGATGAACAGAGCAAGTACAACTATTATGGCGTATGCCCCAACACCGCCTACAAGGTCGCGCAAACTCGTGAACATAAAATAACCATGCTTTCCGCCGAGCATGAACCAATTGTCCCTGAATATGGAAGCAAGCGCAATGCTGAACCACAGCATTATGAATGCACTTTTGATAATGAACGGCAACAGTCGCACCTTCCTTATGTTAAGCAGTCGCAAGCTTATCGCAACAAGCATGGCCACTATTGCAAACGAAGCGATTCCAAATGTGTCGCGAATGAAGAAGTTTGCCACTACGGCACCAAGTTTTCCCGCCTTGTTGCCCACTTCGACATCGGAAGCAAACAATGCCTTGAAGAATCCGTAGTTCGACAGCGACTGGTCTTCCTTCCAAGTGAAGAAATACGAGATGAACGACAGCACCATTATTATCACAAACGCCAAAAGCAAAACGCCGATGCAGATTTTTATCTGGTCGGAACGTTTTACCTTGCCTTCGCCGTCATCGGCAACATTGCCATCCTTACCTTTTTTCTTCGAGTCCGACTTTTTAGTCTTTGGCTCGTCACTTGGCTTTTCTGCCTCTAACTTTTCTTTTTTCTTATCTTTCGATTTTCCTAACATTTATTCCATTCCTTCATGTTGTAAAAATGCAAAAAATCCCCTTGCGAGGATTTTCTGCATAAATATTTTTCCTACATGCCACCGCCGAGCATCTTTGCAAACTCTTCAGCAGAAAGCTTCTGGTAGTCGTCGCTAATAACGAACATTCCATTGTTTACGCCGCCCTTCTTAACTTCCTTTGCGGTCATGGTCATGTTCATACCCTGCGAAGCCATAGAGTACTCCATCGGAACGCCCTTAATTCCCTTTACAGGGTTGCTGTCGCTATAATTAGCGGGCATCGGGATTTCTTCGGTAACGAAAACTTCCATTGTTTCACCATCGGCAGTAGTAACTTCAACCTTTGTGCACTTGTAGCCAGCTATGGTCTTGGTTTCGTCGGTAACCTTTACAACAGGTTCTTCGTCCTTGAGTTCACCTGATTCCTTTGCTTCGGCCTTTGCCTTTTCAACATCTTCTTTCGACTGCTGGGTTGCAAGTTTCTGTCCCATTACATCGATAAGGATAATTGCGCTACCGTCTTCGAGACTGATTGCCGACATAGTATACATCGGGGAAACCTGGTCCTGTCTTATTTTTCCGTCCTTAACATACAAAACCATCTCGGTAGGAACCTGTCCCTTGTACTGTGGATCGAGATTTTCATAAGTGATCGCATACTTGATGCTTCCTGCGAAAGTCTTTTCCTTCTTCTGAGCGTTTACCGAAAATGCAACGAGCAACGCCATTGCTACACACATTAACTTGAATATTGTCTTCATTGTCAAAAAATTTATGTTACTAATACAAAAACTATTCTTACCTTTAAAATAACGCGCAAAGATAGACATTATATTTTTACCGCTGCCATCAAAACTGATAAAAAAAACTTAATCTTTTGCACAATCATCGTGCATTACAAAAATGATGCCGAGGAAAAAACAATGCTAAAAAACACTATTGGCGTTTGGTAAAAAAAATATAGTTTTGCGGTTTCAATTAAAAAAGGAACAAAACAGTTATGTCGAACAAGAAATTGGCAGTTGTGGCCTTTGGCGGTAACGCCCTTTTGAGAGCGGGACAGAAAGGCACAATAGAAGAACAGGAATCAAACGTTTACAAGACTTGCGAGAGTCTTCTCGACCTCGTAAAGCGCGACTACAATATAGTTATAGGCCACGGCAACGGTCCGCAGGTTGGAAATATCCTGCTGCAGAACAATGCCGGCGAAAAGGTTTACGGACTTCCCGAAATGCCGTTGGCAGTGTGCGGTGCATATTCGCAGGGATTCATCGGATACGTCATCGAACAGCAGTTCAAGAATGTGCTTACACGCAACAAACTTGACAAGAACATCGTAACCTTGGTAACTCAGGTTGTAGTTGACAAAAACGACAAGGGATTTGCAAACCCCACAAAACCTATCGGACCTTACTACACCGAAGAGGAAATGAACGCCCTTAAGGCAAAGAATCCTCAGGATTCATACGCAAAGGACCCGAAAGGCAAAGGATGGAGAAAGGTTGTTGCATCACCTAAACCAATCGAAATCAACAACAAGGACATTGTAAAGGACCTTGCTGAAAAAGGAAACATCGTTGTAACAGTCGGCGGTGGTGGAATCCCTGTTTATGTAAACGACAATGGCGAATACCACGGAATAGACGCAGTTATTGACAAGGATTTGGCTTCGTCGCTGCTTGCAATACAGATTGGCGCAGATGAGTTCTATATCCTCACCGATGTTCCTAAGGTTTGCCTCAATTTCCACACTCCCGAAGAGAAGCAGTTGGACACCATCACAGTTGAGGAAGCAAAGAAGTACCTCGCCGAAGGTCATTTTACCGAAGGAAGCATGGCACCGAAAATTCGTGCAGCTCTGTACTTCGTTGAAAATGGTGGAAAATCGTGCATCATTACCGAAGCAGGACAGCTCGGAAATCCGAATGCAGGAACAAGAATTGTGAAATAAATTTTTAAAGTACTTTAAATAAATTAGTTATGGCTTTTAATTTAAGAAACAGAAGTTTTCTGAAGTTATTGGACTTCACACCAAAAGAGATTCAGTATATGCTTGATTTGGCTCGCGACCTTAAGAGAGCAAAGTATGCTGGAACAGAACAACCGACAATGAAGGGCAAGAACATCGCCCTCATATTCGAAAAGACCTCGACTCGTACTCGTTGCGCATTCGAAACCGCAGCTTACGACCAGGGCGCACATGTAACCTACTTAGGTCCTACAGGTTCGCAGATTGGCGTTAAGGAATCGATGAAGGATACCGCTCGTGTTCTCGGTAGAATGTATGATGGTATCGAATACCGTGGTTTCAAGCAGGAAACTGTTGAAGAACTTGCTAAGTACGCTGGTGTTCCAGTATGGAACGGTTTGACCAACGAATTCCACCCGACACAGATACTTGCAGACTTCCTCACTATGAGCGAACACGTTGACAAGCCTCTCAACCAGGTTACTTTCGCATACCTCGGCGATGCTCGTTTCAACATGGGTAACTCGTTGATGGTTGGCGGTGCAAAGATGGGTATGGATGTACGCATCGTAGCTCCTAAGAAATTGCAGCCGAGCAAGGAACTTATCGACACCTGCAAGAAAATTGCAAAGGAAACTGGCGCTAAGGTAACCGTTACCGACGACGTTGCAAAGGGCGTTAAGGGTTGCGACTTCCTCTATACCGATGTTTGGGTATCGATGGGCGAACCTGTTGAAGTTTGGAAAGAACGTATCAAATTGTTGAAACCTTACCAGGTTAACAAGGAAACCATGAAGATGACGGGCAATCCAAAGTGCAAGTTCATGCACTGCTTGCCAGCTTACCACAACCTCGAAACTCAGGTTGGCCGCGATGTTAACAAGCAGTTTGGTCTCGACGGCATCGAAGTTACCGAAGATGTATTCGAATCAGAAGCATCAATCGTATTCGACGAAGCTGAAAACCGCATGCACACCATCAAGGCAGTTATGGTAGCAACCTTGGGTGACTAATTAGCCCTCCTTTTTATTATTATAAGTGGTCATGCTCTCTCGGGTGTGACCATTTTTTATGGCTGCGCCGTTTTAACGCTAACGCTGTTTAAAAGTTTAATGGGCTGACGCCCGTTTGAATGGCTACGCCGTTTGAATGCCTGCGGCGTTTAACTTCGTTGAGGGCTTCGCCGTTTGAATGGCTGACGCCGTTTCTAAGGGCTAACGCCCGTTTGAAAGTTTCTGAGTTTAATGTTGTTTATAACAACTTCAAACAACTTTAAACTACTTCAAACCATTTCAAACAACCATAAACATAGAAACCCTGAAACATAGAAACCATTTAATATTTTTTTCTACCTTTGCAATTCGAAAATTAAAATTCAACGCAGATGAAAAGGACAATAATCATAATCGCAGCCATAACGGCAATGCTCGTTGCAGGCAATACAGCAAAGGCGCAGGAAACTCCGGAAGACATCATGGCAAGGTTCTTCACAATGTTCAACGATGATGTAAACAAAGCCATCGACTATTTGTTTTCAACAAACGAATGGCTTGAAGCCAACAAGGAAGGAACTACCGCAATGAAGGAAAAATTTGAAGCATCGCGCAAACTCCTTGGCAACTTCAACGGCTACGAACTAGCAGGAAAATACTATCTCGCTCAGTCGTATGCAAAATATGTATATGTGCTAAAGTACGACCGCCAGCCAGTAGAATTTGTTGTCACAATGTACCGTCCCGACAAGGTGTGGAAACTTCAGAACATGAATTTCCATAGCGACTTTGAAAAGGATATGGTGAAAGTTGAAAATTAATAATGAAAAATTGTGGTGTCGAGCACCATACCAAACAACCTTTAGTTCGGTAAAACGAATCATTAAATTCCCATTATGTCTTCAGACAAAATCTCAATAACCAACGCAACTGAAAACAACCTAAAAAATATATCGGTTGATATTCCAAAACATCAGATAACAGTATTCACTGGCGTTTCAGGTTCTGGAAAGTCGTCGCTATGCCTCGACACCATTGCTGCCGAAAGCCGTCGCGAACTAAACGAGACTTTTCCTAGTTTTGTGCAGCAATACTTACCCAAATATGGTCGACCGAAAGTTGGCAGGATTGAAAACATGCCAGTGACAATAGTCATCGACCAGAAAAAGCCCTCATCGAACAGTCGTTCTACAGTCGGCACTTACACGGACATTCAACCATTGCTAAGGCTTCTATTTTCACGCGTAGGCAAACCTTTTGTTGGGTACTCCGATTCATTTTCGTTTAACCACCCTGCTGGAAGTTGTCCCCGTTGCGCAGGTCTGGGCGAAATACGCGAACTCGACATTCACAAACTAGTTGACTTCGACAAGTCGCTAAACGATGAGGACACCATACACTACATCGCTTTTGGCAAAGGAGGTTGGCGATGGATTCGTTATGCACACAGCGGACTTTTCGACCTCGACAAGAAAATAAAGGACTACACGCCCGAAGAACTCGACCTATTTCTGTATTCTCCGCAAATAAAACTGAAGAATCCACCGTCAAACTGGCCAAAAACGGCCAAATACGAAGGTCTTGTGCCACGAATGTACCGAAGCATAATAAACTCGGAAGAGGGTCTGCTCCACGCAGCGGCAATAAATCCTATGCTTACGATGGGCACTTGTCCCGACTGCAAAGGCACACGACTGAACGAAAAAATCCGCTCTTGCCGTATAAATGGCAAAAACATTTCCGAAGTAGGCGACTTGCCAATATCAGAAACACTGAAGTTCGTGGAAACAATAGAAGACCCGCTTGCAGTTGACATCAAACGTGAACTTACAAAACGGCTTCAGGCACTAGTAAACATCGGACTTGGCTACATATCGCTAAGCCGCGGCACGGGAACATTGTCGGGAGGTGAGGCGCAGCGAATCAAAATTGCAAAATACATCAACTCGCCCTTGTCAGATATGGCGTATGTCCTCGACGAACCAAGCGTAGGACTGCACCCGCAGGACATTAGCAAATTGAAAGATTCTCTCATAAACCTGCGCGACCACGGCAATACAATACTCATTGTGGAACACCACCGCGAAATTATTGCAATGGCAGACCATATCGTAGACATGGGTCCTAAAGCTGGCGCACATGGCGGAGAAATAATGTTCGAAGGTTCGTACGAAGGTCTTTTGAAATCCGACACCATTTCGGGCAAAATGCTACGTAGCAAAAGCCAGTTCAAAACCGAAACTCGTCAGCCACAAGGATTTATAAGCATAAGAAATGCAACCCTGCACAATCTGAAAAGCGTTTCGGTTGACATTCCATTAGGCGTGATGACTGTGATAGCAGGCGTTGCAGGTTCAGGAAAGTCATCGCTGATGGAGGAATTCCAGCAACAATGCGACCGCAAAACCATATTCATCGGACAAAAAAGCATAGGCATAAACTTGCGTTCCACACCTGCTACATACCTTGAAATTTCAGATCCTATACGCAAATTATTTGCTCAGGCAAGTCACAGTAACATGCAACTTTTCTCGTTTAACTCTAAGGGAGCATGTCCAGCTTGTGGAGGAAAAGGCGTAATAATTTCCGACATGGCTTTCATGGAATCCATCGAAACCGTATGCGACGTTTGCCACGGCACAAGGTACAATGAAGAAGCGCTTTCGCACCGATACAAAGGCAAAAACATTGCCGAAGTGATGGGATTGAGTGTTGAGGAAGCTGTCGAATTCTTTGCCGACCAGCCATTCCTGCCCAAACTCCAGGCACTAGCAAAAGTCGGTCTCGGCTATCTGCATCTCGACCAGTCGATGACAACGCTTTCGGGTGGCGAACTGCAACGCATTAAACTCGCTGACCAACTCCACCGCAGAGGAGAAATATTCATCCTCGATGAACCTACAGACGGACTTCATCTCGACGATATACGGAAACTACTTAGCTTGTTCAACGAAATGACCGATAGCGGCAACACACTTATCCTCATCGAACATAGTCTCGATGTAATGAAAGAAGCCGACTATCTAATCGAACTTGGTCCCGAAGGCGGTGAAGCAGGCGGACAACTGCTTTTTGCAGGAAAACCGACAGAAATATTCACCTGCAAGAAATCTGTTACAGCAAAATATCTAAATATATAACATATATTTAGTTGTTTGCCCTCTCCATCTGGTCGTACATATAAATGTCCTTGCCTTGCAATCTAAGCATAAGATTTGCAACACAAAGCACATCCTTTTCGCAGTAGATGGCAATGCGTTCTACATCGTGTTCACCATAGTAAACACCAGCAACCTCGCTGCCGTCGATGTCGTCCTTTGGCGTTGGAATATCGAATAGGTCGGCCATGAGTGCCAGAGAGGTGAAATTCTTGTAGTCGCCAAATTTCCACAGTTCAAGAGTATCGATATGCCTTATTTCCCATGGTTTCTTCCCTGACAAGTCAAGTGCCTTGGGCAGATTGTACATACGGTTAATGAGCATTCGCCTAGCAATGTAGGGAACATCAAACTCCTTTATGTTGTGCCCGCAGAGCATCTTGTTTCCAAACGGATCCCACTTCGATAGCATATCGGCAAAACCTGCCAGAATTTCCTTCTCGTCGTCGCCATAGAACGACTTTACACGAAACTTTTCACCATTTACAAGGCCTACCGATATGCAGACAATCTTTCCAAATTCGGAATAGATTCCTGCCCGCTGATATACATCGGATGCGTTTTCGGTTTCGGCTCTGAAATTCTTCGATTTCTTGTCCCAGTGCTTCTGGAAATTTTCTGGCATCTCATCGAAAGATGCGCACATCGGCACCGTCTCTATGTCGATGAACATTACATTTTTAAGGTCTATATCTTGCATTGCTATTTGTTTTAATTGTTATCGATATGCTGGTGTATGAATTTTGCCAAAAGGTTCACTGCTGCATCGTTGTCGCCAATGTTTGGCACAATAATGTCGGCGTAGCGCTTGGTTGGTTCGATGAATTGCAAGTGCATTGGTTTTACGGTGTCGTAGTAATGTTCTAGAACATCGTTCACCGAACGACCGCGCTCTACCGTATCGCGACGCAAAATTCGTGCAAGACGGTCGTCTGCATCGGCATCAACATAAACCTTTACATCCATCAGGTCTCGCAATTCTGGCTGGGTAAGCACCATTATACCTTCGACAATTATTACATTGCTCGGGTTGACCGTAAGCGTTTCCTTGCTACGCGAACTGGTAATGTAGGCGTAAATCGGCTGCTCCACCGCCTTGCCTTCCTTCAGTTCCTTGATGTGACGAATCAGCAATTCCCATTCAATGGCATTTGGATGGTCGAAATTTATCTTTTTCCTCTCCTCCATCGGCAGATGACTGCTGTCCCAATAGTACGAATCCTGAGGCACCAATGTCACCATGTCCCTTGGCAACTGTGCGGTAATCTTGTTTACAACGGTGGTTTTACCTGCTCCAGAACCGCCTGCAATTCCTACAACTAACATATCTTTTAAATTTTGTGGCATCAAAGGTACAAATTCTTTTTTGATGATAGTCACGTCGTAAAAGAAAAAATATTGCCGATGTATCAAATAATTGCATATCTTTGAAAATATCTAAAAACTATATATAATTATGCTTTATCCATTGAAATTCAAGCCAATATACAAGACAAAAGTCTGGGGTGGCGACAAGATAGCGAAAATAAAGAACGACAGCAATGTTCCTGCCGACTGCGGCGAAAGTTGGGAAATTTCAGGCGTCGAGGGTGATGTTTCGGTTGTTGCTAACGGATTTCTCGAAGGTAACACGTTGCAGGAAATAATAGAAGTTTATCTTGACGAGGTTGTAGGCGAAAAGGTGCTGGAAGAATACGGTTACGAGTTCCCTATTCTGCTGAAAATCATTGATGCAAAAGAAAATCTTTCGGTTCAGGTGCATCCCGATGACGAAACTGCCGCCGAACTACACAATGCACGCGGAAAGACCGAGGCATGGTATATACTCGAAGCCGACAAGGATGCAAAGATAATTGACGGCTTCAACCGCGACACAACCGAAAACGAACTTCTGCAGTCGATAAAAGATGGTAACCTTGAAAATCTGCTTAAGTACCATAATGTCAAGTCTGGAGAATTTTACTTCATCCCTGCTGGTCGCGTGCATGGAATGTGCGCAGGCACTGCCGTTGTCGAAATTCAGGAAACATCCGATGTCACATACCGCATCTACGACTACAACCGTGGCAACCGCGAATTGCATACCCAATATGCCGTTGATGTAATCGACTACAAGAAGAACGACAAGCAGTCGGTTCCTTTCACCCGTATGCCCGACCACTCAAACCCTATTGTCGACTGCAAGTGTTTTACAACCAACTACTTACCAGTGATGAACTCACTACTTAAAGACTATAGCAACCTCGATTCATTTGTGATTTACCATTGCGTACACGGTCAAGTTACCATAAAGACAGCCGACAGCGAGGAAATCCTCAACGAAGGCGAATCAATCCTAATTCCTGCTTGCATCGATGAGGTAGTGCTTATACCTATAAAATATTCGGAACTACTTGAAGTCTATATGAACCTTGGCGAAAGCAAACCGCGCAAATACGACGATTATGACATTGATACGTTGGAGCGAAGCAAAACCCTGTCCTACGACAAATCCTGCAAAGAAAACAATGGTAGTTCCTCATATATGAACTAGACATTTTTCATCACATTATAATTTTTTAAAAAAATATAAATGATATGTGAAAAAAATGTTATCTTTGTCCAATAAAAATTTTTATTAACTTAATATTATAAAATAATATGAAGAAATTTATTCTTGTAGCAGTTGCATTTTCAATTGCATTCGCATTTACATCATGTAAGAAGGACGGACAATTCTCTCCGAAGGAAAAAATCAAAAGTATTTATTTGCAAGGAAGTATCGAATATGACAAACCATTCTTTTCAGAATGGAATGGATCCTGTGCTAAGTATTTGGATGAAAAATGGACATGGGATGGCAAGAAACTGAAAACAATAGATTCTTATAATACGGATGGTTCTCTTTATGAAACTATTCAGTTGACATACGACAGCAAGGATAGGTTTGACCGCATAATTTATTCGGACTATCAGTTGCAATTCCGCTATGATGGTTCAAAACTTGCTGGCATAGATGCTTACGTTGGTACATCAATAAATCAAAGTTATACTTTTACTTATGATGGTAAGCATATAAGCAGAGTTGACTTTGTAAATTACAACTCGAACAAAGAATATACGGAAGAAATGAAAAAATACAATCCGCTGTCATTGCTTTTCGATAGGGAAATTGCTAACAATATGATGAATTTTGTAAACTATACTGCTAAAAAAACTCGCGGTATGACTACAGGTTCATATACCTTAACATGGAGTAAAAATAATATATCAAATATTTCAGGCACAATCACTTCATCTTCAGCAACAACATCAATTTCAGAGGATTACGAATACGATAGTCACAAAAATCCACAATTTGGATTTTATCATGGTTTTTCTTCAACATTTATGTCAGAAAACAACATAACTGGTATGAGGAGTACTTTGACGCAGGGAACAATCAGGATTGATGAGAATATAACTATTAATTATACTTACAAGGGCGATTTCCCTCAAATAGCAACAAAAGTACACCATGGTGTTGATACTGATGGTTATAGGTATTATACATATTACAATAATGATCCCGAATACTATCCTTCATATACAAGAACCACTATAACCGAATACCAATATTAATATTCAAAAAATTCAATATAAAAAAGGCATCTGCGGATGCCTTTTTTTGTTGTCGTATTCTCAACTATACCCGCTGTTTTTGCACTCGCCCCCGAACAAAACATATATTCAAAATCCCATCAAGTCATTACTCGCAGACTTCGTGAACTATGTTTCCATAAGACAAAGCTAACGTTCCGTAAACCGGAGACAGAGCAAAACAAACTCAGGACTTTTGCTTTGCTAAGGCGGGGAACTTCTGTAAAACAAACCGACTAAGGTACGTGCCGTGTAATTTCGCTTGTGCGGTACGTTGTTTACTATCTCACGAAGTAATCTGTTAAACGATAATCTGTTAGCAGATTACGGACAACAATAATTTGGATTAATGCTTTAGCAACATATTTCCTGATTTCTTGCTAAATATCAGCAATCCTATAAAGGTTAGCAATCCGTTCACGATAAGTATTTCGAAGCCAAACTTATATCCGAAAAACAATTCCTCGGAATATATGTTTAACAGGTAACTTATTACTGGCGAAAGGATTGCTATAAATGGAACCGCCTTGTCGTTTGGGTTACGGCGCTTTACGAACAATCCAAAACAGAACAAACCCAACAATGGTCCGTATGTGTAACCAGCAATGTCGAAAAGGGTCTTAATAAGCGAATCTGTATGGAACGGCTTGAAAACTATTATGATTAAGAAATATATTGCCGCAAATGCTATGTGTGTTATCTTACGGGTTCTTGTCTTTTTCTGCTCATCGTAGTTTGGTTTCTTGTCGAACTGCAGGATGTCGAAGCAGAAGGTGGTAGTGAGCGAGGTGAGAGTTCCGTCGGCACTCGAATAGCCAGCCGCTACAAGACCTATAATAAATATAATCCAGGTCACAGAACCAAGGTTCTGTGCAACTGCCGCGAATATGCTATCTGACTTTTCTGGAAGCACAAATCCAGTATGCGACGAATATGTCATAAGTGCAACGCCAAGCACAAGGAACAGAATATTCACAATGACAATGCACACGCTGAACGAAAGCATGTTTTTCTTCGCTTCCTTCAACGACTTGCAGGTTAGGTTCTTTTGCATCATGTCCTGGTCGAGACCTGTCATTGCTATGGTAATGAATGCTCCGCTTAGAATCTGCTTCAAGAAGAAATTGTTTGACCGCCAGTCAGTTTCGAACATTTTGGTATAACCGTCATCCGCTGCCTGCGACATCATGTCGAAGAAAGAAATGTCCATTTCCTTGAGCAGAAATACGATTGTTATCACCGTTGACAGCAAAAGGAAGGTTGTCTGGAGTGTATCTGTCCAAATAATGGTCTTTATTCCGCCCTTGAAGGTGTAGACTAGGATAAGCACAATAAAAAACAGCGCCAGTGCCCAAAATGGAACGCCTATCGCCTTGAACACAAACTCGTGAAGTACAAACACAACCAGATACATCCTTAATGCCGACCCCATCAGTCGCGACACAATAAAGAAGAACGAACCGGTGCGTTGCGAATTGCTGCCAAAACGCCTGTCGAGATATGTGTAGATTGACGTTAGGTTCAACTTGTAGTACAAAGGCAACAACACGAATGCTATCACAACGTATCCTATTGTGTATCCGAGCACTACTCCGAAATAAGTAAACTGACTGCTCTGCACATATCCTGGCACCGACATGAATGTCACACCCGAAAGCGAGGCGCCTATCATACCGTATGCCACCACAAACCAAGGTGACCTGCGGTTTCCTGTGAAAAATGTATCGTTGTTTGCCTTCCTTGAGGTCAGGAAAGAAATTAGAATAAGAAGAGCAAAATAACCTATTACTATCGAAGCAATTACGTAAGGATTCATAACTAATTGGTTTGCTTCCTACTTTATGCTGTGGTTATTTTATGTTCTTAGGTTGTAAATTTTCTGGCAAGGTAATGACATATATGTCAAGATTTCCCTTCTTGCCTTTCGGTGCATTGGACTTCGAGAAGTATGCCTTTGTGCCGTCACCCGAAATCTTGTATCCAAAGTCATCGGAAGCAGTATTGATTTCCTTGCCGAGGTTTATCGGTTCGCTCCAGCAATCCCAGCAATCGTCGCTAAGACGTGTCGAGACATACATGTCAAGACCGCCAAGACCACCACGTCCATCTGATGCAAAATAGAGATGCTTGTTGTCGGAATGTAGGAACGGTGTGCGTTCAGTAAAAATAGTATTTATTGATGCACCAAGATTTATAGGTTTGCCCCATTCGCCGTTTTCGTCAACTGTGCAAACATAGATATCGGTTTGATTTTCGTCAACTTTTCCGTGATATACTAGTCCGTCGAAGTCGGCATCGTTGAAGAAGTTGAGCATGTCGTTGCGCTTTGCTGCAAAGAAAAATGCCTTGCCGTCGCGACTGATAAAGGCATCGCCCTGCCAGTTGCACGAGTTAACATTTGACGACATTTTCTGCGGTTTTCCCCAGGTAGCACCTGCCTTCTTAGAGAAGTACAACCTTCCGTTACGGAATATGTACATAGTGTTGCCCGATGCGTTTACACATTGCGGATAGTCGTTCGACTTGGTCGACACTTCGCCTATTAACTGTGCTTCTGTCCAACCATCTGCCGAAGTTTCGGAATAGAATACATCCTCGCCGCTCTTGCTGTTGCTACGGCCTTCGCCACAGAAATACAAGGTGCTTCCATCTGCCGACAATATCGGGTTATATTCGTTGCCCGAAGTGTTTATCGTTTCGGAAAGTGCTTCAACTGTAACCGACTGGTTTTTCTGTTCAAGAATTTCGAGCAAAGCGTTTATCTTTTGCGGTTTATCCTTCCAGTAATCCTTGTACTTCAGTACGGTTACTGTTGCATTTGACCAGTTTTTGCTTTCGATGTCGGATTGTATCATCTTCTGAAGTGCAACAAATGCTTTTTCGCGTGGTGCTGCCTCCTTGATATATTCGTCGTAGGCCGCTGCCGACTTCTTGGCATTGTATCCGTTATGGATTTTCAGTTTTTCTCCCTTGACTGCTAATGCTGAGTCTGCAACATATTTGTCGCGAATAAGGTTTCTCTGACTTTCGGTAAGTTCGTCGTAGAACGCCTTGAGCGAAACCATTTCGCCATCGGAAGCGACAAGGTTATAATATAGTTTTATTGCCTGATTCTTCTTGTCGCCATCCAAATTCTTGTAGCAGTATTTGATAATTTCGGCGTTGTCGCCAGCGCACTGCATTGCCGACGTTATTGCCATGCTCTTCCATTTGCTTTCGGGGTGTCTCTTGACAAAACGAATGTACGAACTACAGTTGCCATCGGCAGTCTCCTCGTTATACAACTTTTCCTCGTACATCATTTCGGCCTTATAGTACTGCGAACTCTTAGGATACTTTTCCATATAGCGCTTCAATGCTGCTGCGGTGTTTTCGCGTTCGGCATTGTTCAGTGCAATTGTGTAAACTTTTTCCTGTGCTTCATTGGCAAGTTCCGATGTAGGGTATTTGCTCAAGAATTCTTCGTATGCCTCTACAGTATTGGCGGCAGTTGCCTTCTCAAGACCTTTTTCGTCGCGCCTTCTGGTTGCATCGGGAACCTGCTGTGCATCGGGATATGTGCGGATGAATGCGGCATAATCCTCCTCCGTATTCTTCTGTATTGTCAACTTATATGCTTCGATGTTGCGATACATCTTTGCTTCGGAACGGTAGTCCTCCGATGCCTTTCGGTAAAAAAACAGATAGTTCTGATATGCCTCATACGTGTTTGCCCTAATTGCATCTTTCAGAGCATAACGGCAGATTGTATCGGTATAGTTATTAAAGATGTCCATATTGATAGGCACCGTGTTAAGTTTTTCCTTGGTCTTTTCGTCAAGTTGCGGATAATACGCCTCGCAAGTCTGCAGGCACTTGTATGCCTCTACTGGATCGTAACCCTCGTATTCCCGCTGGAAAAGCAGATATGCCTTGTAGAAGTTGAATTCAACGTCGTCCTGATTCTTGGAAAGACCTTTTTCTATTGCCTTCTGTGCATTGTCGTACTTGCCCTTCCAAATGAATTCCAACGATTTGGTTTGCTGCGAAAAGGCCGCTGCTGAAAGCATAATAGCCAATGAAATAAGTATAAATTTCCTATTCATGTGCAAATTAATTTTTGAGGTCGTAAATTTAAATTAAATAATCGGATTACGGAAGACAATGTTAATTATTTTATTCAATGTTTAATGTTCAAAGATGTATATGTAGGGGTGGTACCTGCCCCTACATATACCATACATTTGTTATTGAATATTTTTGTATTTTTGAAACGCGAAATGAAATAGATATTATGATAAAGGATTACGAACTAAAAAACAGCAAGTACATAATACATGACGTAGTTCCATGCTACGATGTGGATTCAACATTGAGAATGAGACCTGTAGGCTTTATGAACATAGCACAGGAAATGGCAACACGCGCTGCCGAACCGTTTGGTTTCGGTTACGATGATATGATACGCAAGAATATGGCATGGGTGCTGTCCAGGATGCACTTCCATTTCATTGACATTCCACGATGGAAAGATGAACTTGAAATTTCCACTTGGCATAAGGGCATTGTCGGTCCATTTTTTGTCAGGGACTTTTCAATTTGCGATACCGACGGTATGCTAAAGGCAGTAGGAACTAGTTCGTGGGTAGTGCTCGACACCATAAAACGCTCAATGGTAAAAATTTCCGAGTTCATAGACATGATTCCCGAGGAGTCGGCATGTCACGAGGATGCAATCGGCACTCTTGCACCAAAAGTCATGATGCCGCGCAATAGTAGTCCGCAACTTGTCAAAAGCGTGAAACTTGGATATTCGGACATCGACCTAAACGGTCATACCAACAATGCACGTTACATACACTACGCAACAGACTGCTTCGACTGTGCCGAAATGGAAAAAATGGCTGTCTCTGATGTCTACATTACCTTCAATCACGAAACTATGGCAGGAGAAACACTGGACCTGTATCTGCTCGACGAAGATGCAAGCAATTACACCGAGGAACTAAAAATTGCACGTGTATCAACCATAGAAGGAAAGGTCGGTGACAAACAGGCATTCTGCGCCAGAATAGTTTTTACTGAACGCTAATTTATTGACCGCTGGACTTTGCAATCCTACCCGTCACTACCTTCACAGGCAACCAGGCGGCAAAAAGACCAATAAGCATTACTGCGGCAAACGACCATAAAATGTCAATCATGTTCACTACAACAGGATATGCATCAATAATAAACGACCCACTTCCTCCGCCGAGTTTTACAAAGCCGTAAGTCATTTGCAACCAACAGATAAAACCACCAAAAATAAGCCCTGCCACCGCACCGACCAGACTCACGCCAACTCCTTCGATAAAGAAAATCCGCCTTATTGCCTTGTCGTTGGCGCCCATGCTACGAAGTATGGAAATGTCGTTGCGCTTGTCGATTATGAGCATTGTAATGGATGCAATTATGTTGAAGGAAGCAATCAACAATATGAATATCAGTATCATAAATATCGCCCACTTTTCCGATTGCATAATCTTGTAGGCGTACTCGTGCTGCTGTTTTCGGTCAAGAATCTGAAACTCATCACCTAATTTCTGCGAAAGATATTCTACTGACTTATCATTGTTAGCATTGCGTTTTAATTTCAATTCAACAGCACCAACTTCGGTTTCAAATTCCAGCAACTTTCGCACCTCGTCGATTGGCAAGACCACATATTTGGTGTCGTATTCCTGCTGAATCGCAAAAATGCCTGAAGGATATGCCGTCACACTGTTGAGAATGTCGGATGCAGCATCGCTGAAATTGCCATGTATTTCTTTTGTGCGACTTGGAATATTGATTGTCAACGGTTCAAGATAGTCGCAAAATACGCCCATTGAGTATGCCACGCCGGCGCCCATGATTGCGCAAGCAACTCCTTCATTGTACAAAATCGGTTCGCCACGCACAACCATAGTGTCAAGTCCTGTTGTTTCAAGATATTTTTCATCCACGCCCTTTATTGTGGCAATAAGTTGTTTTTCACCATATTGCAAAAGTGCGTTTTCCTCGAGTGTATATGATGCCGATGCAATGAAATCGCATCCATCTATTGTCGCCCTGAAATTTTCAGTTGGCACAAAAGTCTTTCCATGCACTGGAACAACCTTTATGTCGGGGTCGAACGAATTGTTGAGCCGGGTAAGCAAATCCTCGAACCCGTTGAAAACCGACATTATAATCACCAGTGCAGCGGTGCCGACAGCAACTCCCAAGATGGAAATTATGGAAATGATGTTTATCGCATTGCGCGATTTTTTCGACACCAAATACCGTGATGCTATGTAAAAAGGAAAGTTCATCTACGACTTTAGAGCCCTCTCGATGCGTTCAACCTCATCGAAACTGTCATCTAGGTAGAAAATGAGTTCGGGGACACGGCGAACATCGTTGCGGATTGCATTTCCGAGTTCGTAGCGTATTCTCGAAACATTGGTATTTATTTCCTTTATTATCGATTGTCCATCGGTTGATGGGAAAATGCTGAGGTATATCTTTGCAAGTCCAAGGTCTGGCGACATTCGCACGCCAGTAATTGTAAGCAATCTGCCCGGCACCAAACCGTTGAACTTAAACTGCAATACATTTGCCAGTTCCTTCTGAACCAAGCCGGCAACCTGTGTCTGTCTCTTTGAATCCATCTGTCCTTATTTAAAGCCGTTCTATCATTTTTGTAAAAATCTCCGTCATCTTCGATTCGGCGGCCGCAGCAACCTTTTGCACTTCCTCATGCGATACCTCCACTATCTTGTCTGGCACTCCGAGGTCGGTAATTATCGACATTGCAAAGCACGGAATCCTCATCTGGCGTGCCACAATTGCTTCGGGTACGGTTGACATTCCAACCGCATCGGCACCGACAGTGCGGAAATACCTGTATTCGGCAGGTGTCTCGAAAGTAGGTCCTGTAGTGGCAAGATATACGCCTTTTTGCAACTTGTATCCTAGTTCTGTGGCGATGCCCTCAGCGCTGGTTATCAGCGACTTGTCGTAAACGCAACTCATATCGGGGAAACGGTCACCATCCTCTGGATTGTGCTTGCCGATAAGCGGATTGGGCAACAGGCATATATGGTCGCTGATAATCATCAAGTCGCCAATCTCGAAATCGGGATTTACGCCACCGCTTGCATTCGACACGAAAAGATACTTGATGCCTAAGCGTATCAAAGTCCTTGTTGCAAAAACAAGTTGCTTCATAGAATAACCTTCGTAGTAATGGAATCTTCCCTGCATGGCGACAACGGTTTTTCCACCAAGCCGACCAAGAATCAACTTGCCGCTGTGTCCTTCGACTGTTGAAACAGGGAAATCAGGTATTTCCTCGTATGGAATTGTCTCAATAATGTCAATCATCTTGACAAGACCGCCAAGTCCAGTACCGAGTATTATGCCCACTTCTGGTGTTTCCTTAAAGCGAGTTGTTATAAAGTTTATTGTAGCGTTTGTTGTTTCTGACATAAGTAATTATTTGATTGTTAAACAATTTCTTTTCCTCATCGTCGCATAGCAATTCCACCCTTATCGGGACATAATACATATATGGTTTCAAATCATCGCCTATGAACTTGCTGGTACGCAACCGCACTGCGTCCTTTTCGGTAACGACGATAACCTTTGGCCCGCTCATTTCAGCAAAAGTCTTGCTAATCTTAGCAATGTCGGAAGCAGAAAAGTTATGATGGTCGGAAAATGGAAGATGTATCACTCCTTTCGACTTCTGCATAAGCATTTCTACAAAATTTTCTGGATGGGCTATTCCTGTAACTGCCAACACATTGCAGCCATTCATCTTTTCGCAGTTTAACTTTTTTGCATTGCCAAACACCGGTTTCGTATCTTCATACACCACACTTGAAAACGAAAGGTGCTGATATGGCAGCACGCCGACTTCTTTGGTAAGAATCCGCCTGTCCATTGGAGTAAGTTTCGACGGGCAATTTGTATAAACCAGCAGATGTGCACGATGTACATTCGACTTCGATTCGCGTAAGCGTCCAAGTGGCATTACATGGTCGCTTGAAATCGGATAGTTGTAGTTTATAAGCAAAATGTGCAGTCCTGGATTTATGCGCCTGTGCTGGAATGCATCATCAAGAATAATCAGGTTGAGGTCGGGATAAAGTTCGCGCAGTTTTTCAACGCCCTTGTTCCTGTTTTCGCATACGGCAACCACCACATCCTTGAACTTGCGCTTTATCTGCAACGGTTCGTCACCACAAAGAGTATAGTTGTCATCCGGTTCGACAATGCGGAACCCTTTTGTCTTGCGCTTGTATCCGCGACTGAGTATCGCCGCCTTGTAGTCATCCATCAGCAATCGCAAAACATACTCCACATGTGGTGTCTTGCCTGTTCCGCCAACGCTAATATTGCCAACTGAAATTATCGGGAGGTCGTATTCCTTTGATTTCAGCATTCCGTTTTCATACATGAAATTCCTTACATCGCCTATAAATTTGTATATAAGCGACAGTGGCCAGAGCAATATGAACCGAAAGAAACCGACTTTGCGACTACTCATACTTTTAAAATTTCGGGGAAAAATAATACTTTCCCTCGGACTGACAAAATTAATTGCTTTTTATTTTTCATAGCAACAATTTTTTATGGAATAAATTGAAAAAAATATTTTTATTTTTGCAAGGTTAAAAAATCAGTATTCTTATATGAAAGAATATACCCAACAGATACTTTTGTACCTAGGCAGACATAAGGATACCGAGGTGGCAGAAAGCATGTCGAAAGCAACAAAATGTGAGAAAAAATTCCTAGGCATAAGGACCACGGAACTTAAAAACATCTTCAAGGCAATATTCACGACATATCCGCTGCCAAAATACGAAGACACCAAGGGCATAATCCGCGAATTTTTTGCAATGGAAGAACGCGAATACCTGTATTTCGGTATAGAACTTTTTGCCAGACGCAAAAAAATGTGGAACAAAACCGACATAGTTTTTGTTGAGAGCATGATTTTAACCCAACCTGGATGGGACACCACCGAGTATATTGCGACAGATATTGTATCGCATTTCTACGAAATGTTCCCAAAGGTAACGCTTGAGTTCCTTGAATCGTGGAGCGCATCGAAAAATACATGGCTTAAGGCAACCGCAATAATGTTCCAGCGCAAAATGAAACTTAAGACCAACAAGGAACTGCTTGGCAGGTTCATCACGGAAAACCTTGGAACAAACGACGAAATAATAAACAAGGCCATTGGTTCTGCACTCAGGGACTATTCCAAAAGCAATCACAAGTGGGTTCTCGAAACAGTAGTGCATAACAGTGAAAAAATGAACAAAAAGACAAAACAGGAAGCAATAAAATGGATAGACAGCAAGGGCTTAATAAAGTAGAGCCGACAGATATAGATACACTTTTCGGAAAAATAAAGGATAAGAAGGCAATCGTCGTCGGCGACGTGATGATTGACTCGTACATGATTGGCAAGGTTGAACGTATTTCGCCCGAAGCGCCAGTGCCAGTAGTATCGGTAACTGACAGGAAATACCGACTTGGCGGTGCTGCCAACGTAGCACTCAACATTGCTGCATTTGGCGCCGAAGTATATCTCTGTTCGGTAATCGGAAACGATAGCATGGGACAGGTTTTCCGCAGTCTGCTTCACGAACACAATCTTCCCGACAATGGCATAATCAGCAGCGAAAACCGCAAGACTACCACTAAGACGCGTGTCATCAGCGGCGGACAGCATTTGCTTCGTATCGACGACGAAGATGCATCACAAATTTCCGACGACTTGAAGGAAATCTTGATGTTCCGCATTTCACAAATTATTGAAAACGAACATATTGATGTGCTGATTTTCGAGGATTACGACAAGGGCTTGCTTTCGCCTGACATTATCCACCGAATCACAATGCTGTGCCGACAGAACAAGATAAAGGTCACCGTTGACCCCAAGAAACGCAACTTCGACGCCTACAAGTACGTTACCATGTTCAAGCCCAACCTTAAGGAGTTCTGCGAGGGCTGCAAGATTGACAAGACCAAAGACATAGAAACACTGAAGCCATACGCCAAGGAGTTCCTGCAAAACAACAATATCGACATTCTTATGATAACCTTGTCGGAAAACGGCATACTCATCTGCACACAAAAGAAGTATGTTCACATTCCAGCCCAAATCCGCGATATTGTTGACGTTTCGGGCGCCGGCGACACCGTGATAAGTGTTGCCTCGCTTCTTCTAACCTCCACCGATGACGTTAGCGAAATTGCCCGCATTTCGAACCTCGCCGGCGGAATCGTGTGCGAAAAGGTTGGCGTTGTGCCAATTGACGTGGAAGTGCTGAAGCAAAAAATATCAGAATAATTTGCTCATTATCAAGAAACTACGAAATTATGCATTAATGTATTATACATTGATGTATAATTTTTGAATTTTTCATTTTCTTTGCAGAAAATAACAAATATGCTCGTTACCACACGTCGTAATAAAATATTTGCACTGATAATAACCGTCGCGGTAGCATTGCTGCTAGCAGTTGGCAACGCCAATGCCCAGCAAAACGACGAAAAGGTGCTGTATGTGGTATCGGTGAACGACATGCACGGCAACATCGATAATTTTCCGCAGTTTGCCGCCCTCCTCGACACTCTGCGCAAACAATATCCCGACATCCTGCTTATTTCGGCTGGCGACAATCGCACTGGACATCCTGTAAACGACCGCTATCCAAAACCCTCCTACCCCATTACAAAACTCATGAACGAGGTGCATTTTGACCTGTCAACACTTGGAAACCATGAGTTTGACATCGGCGTGGATGGTCTTCGCAATGTTGTGGAATGGTCGGATTTTGACTATGTGTGCGCCAACGCCTTCTTCGACGACAGCATAAATGTGAAGCCATACAAGATTATTGAATTTAAAGGACTAAAAATCGGTTTCATCGGCGGAATACAAGTAGGCGCAAACGGTATTCCCGACTTCCACCCAAAACATGCCAAAGATGTGTCGTTCAAACCGATAGAAGATGTACTGCCAGAATATATGTTCCTGCGCAAGGAATGCGACATGCTTTTCCTTATCTCGCATTGCGGACTTGAAGCCGACATCGAGATTGCCAAGAAGTTTCCACAGTTCGATGCCATTTTCGGCGGACATTCGCACAAGAAAATCGAACGCACAAAAATTATCGGAAACACAATGATAACCCAGTCGGGGAAGAATCTCAACTACTTGACGGTAAGTGTATTCTACTTTACAAATGGCAAAATCGACTACAAGGCACAACAGGTATTTTCTATCAAGGATTTTCCAAAAAAGGATGAAAAGATTCAGAAATTAGTGGATGAGTTCGGCAGTCTTGATATTTTCAGTAAAGTTGTAGGCTACTCCGATGCTGACACAACCAACAAGGAACAACTTGGCTACTTTATGGCCGATGTGATACGAGAACATACAAAATCGGACATGGCTTTTCAGAATCCTGGTGGAGTAAGACTGAAATCGCTGCCGAAGGGACAAATCACAGCCAAGGACATCTACCAAATGGATCCGTTCGACAATATCATAATGAAATACAAGGTCAGCGGCCAGGAAATAATGGACATGCTGAATAAGGCATACTCCGAAACAGGAGATTTTCCGATGCTATGTTCGGGATGTTGCCTAAAACTCAATGTCAACGAATACGAAGAAGTTGAAAGCATGGAAATCATTTTGGAGAATGGAAAACCTCTCAATCCCAATGCAAAATATGACATTGCCATAAATAGTTATATTGCAAGTGTTTATGGGTTTAGCAAAAATCACAAGGGCAAGGAATTTTCACGCTCAAACGACATCATTTTCGACTACTTACAGAAACATCGGCACATAAATTATTCTAGAATATACCGAATAAAGTAAATATGGCACACTTTATGCCGATGCCCCAATATTTTGCTTAATTTTGCGTTTATAAATAAAAACGACTCGATATGAAAAAGATAATACTGGTACTGGCAATCTTTGTATTCGCCGCATTAGGCATTTCTGCATTCGCTGTTTATAGCAGTTCGGCAGGCAATTTTTCCGATGAACCCGACAAGTATGAAAAACTTTGGAAGGATGTCAAGGAATTGGAGTACAAGGACTTGCCCAAGTCGGCATTGGATAAGGTGGAGGCAATTTTGTCGCTTGCAACAAAGGAACACAATGACTATCAGCAGATAAAAGCAACAACCTACAAGGCGAAATTCCTTGTGCAAGCATCTCAGGACGGCAACCTGAAAGCGCTTGATTTCCTTGAGGAGCAGGCAAATGTGCAGGAAGGCACGGGAAAACACATCTGCAATTTCCTCATCGGTGCAATGTACCAGAACTATTATTCGCGCAACCGTTATAGCATCGACACACGTTCTGTAGTTAGCGATTCCGCCGACAGCAAGGGCTCACGCCTCGAATTCTACGATAAGAACGCATTCAAGAAGCAGATAATAAGCCATTACAAACTTGCTGTAAATGCAGATTTGAAAAAAGTGGAAGCAAAGGAATACGAGGAATTCTTCAGTGATCTAAAAGCCGTTGACGACTTCTTCCCTACTCTTTTCGACAGGATGGCATATTCAGTTATTAAGCAGTTGGATAAACTCAACCGCTATTACTATTCAAAAACCAACCTCGATGATAGTTTCTTCTGCAACGCTGACGATTTTCTGAAACTGAAAATCGAAAATTCGGACGAAAACACAGAAATGGCAAGCCTGTACATCTTTCAGCAGATGCTTTCGGAAAACCAGTCGAACAATGCTGTTTTTTCATTTGTCGACTATAACCGAATCAAATATTCGGCACGCAGACAAAAGGGCAAGGACGACAAAATTATGGAGCTCTACAATGAAGCTGCAAAGAAATATGCCGGACTGGAGAGCGTGATTTTCATAAATGCCGAAATAGCAGACTTATTGTCTGAAAAGTCGAACAAGGATTTGGTTGATGCTGTAAAACTTCTTGAATCAACAGTTTTGCAGTTCAAGGACAGCAAATTCATCAGCATTTGCACCAATAGGCTCGAAAAAATAAAGTTCCCAAAAATGGATATTAATACGGAAAGAATAGTACATCCAGATGAGAACATTCCTATTCACATTGAATACGCCAACATTGACAAGGTAAAGGTAAAAGTGGTGAAGATTTCGGACAAGGCATCATACTTCGATGGCTTCATAAATAACAAGGGCGCAATGGAAAAATTGTACACATCAAAGAGCATTTCCGAAACGACAATCACCCTGCCCGAAGCTGGCGACTACTCTACTCACAGCACCTACTATGTTGTAAATGGGTTGCCAACTGGCTTCTACGCTATCTTTATCGGAACCGAAAACGATGAGCACATTAGATACTCGCTGGTATCGGTGTCGCAGTTTGCCCTACTCAGAATTGATGAAGCAAAATATGTGGTAATCGACAGGATTTCGGGACAGCCCGTGTCAAATGCCAAGATAAAGGTTACTGTTGACAGTTACAAAAACACAGAAACATTGCTTTCGACAGAAACTTCCGCCAACGGTGAATTTGCATACGATGTCAGCAAGTCCGATTACTACTATACAAAAATTAGCGTCAAGAAGGGTGATGATGACATGCTTTTCAGAGTCAGCGACAGCAGATACTACTCGAATGATAATCGGTATTCGTCCATCAAATTGCTGACCGACAGGGCAATATATCGTCCTGGTCAGACAGTTTACTTCAAGGCAATTGAATATTCAGGTTCCGAAAACGAATACAAAGTCATAGCCAACGACACCATTTTGGTGAAACTAAATGATGTAAACAGCAAGGAAGTAAGCAGTCTTACCGTTGTTACAAACAGATTCGGAAGCGCAAGCGGTTCGTTCCGCATTCCCGATGATGTGCTTACAGGAAATTTCAGTATAAACGCCAAAGGTTCAAGATATATTTCCGGTTACCAAAACATAAAGGTCGAAGAATATAAGCGTCCGACATTTGAAATTGAGATGGATGCTATTACCGATGAAGTTTCGTTTGGCGATTCGGTGTGCATAAAAGGTCGTGCAGTCAGTTATTCGGGTATACCACTGAGCGATGCAACTGTCAATTTCAATGTAAACTGCTCGTCATATTCGCGCTGGTGGTGGCGTGGCGGTAGCGACGAAAAGAAACATCTTGCCGATGGAATATTAACTACCGATGAGAATGGTGAATTTACAATATGCTTCTTGGCAAAGGAATGTTTCAACGATGTAAACCGCTACAAGGTCGATGTTGTGGTTGCAGACATAAACGGAGAATCGCACACAGCCGAAAAGTCGTTAAGCGTTTCGCGCACATCGCTGTGGGTATCGTGCGACATTTCGGGCACCAAGGAATTAAGCGAATTCAAGAATTTCAAGATTTACAGCGAAAACATTTCTGGCAACCATATCGATGCAATGGTTGAATACAAAATTGACAAACTTGCAGAACCCTCGCGCACAACCGTATCGACCGAAAAGACCACCGACCGCAATATGTACAGCAGGGAAGAATGGGAAAAACTTTGTCCTGCACTCGAATACGACAACGAAAATTCGCTCGAAAACCGCAAAGTTCAGTCATCAATCCTGAAAGGTACGGCAAACACAGCCGACACAACACCAATTGCCTTTGGCAAGAATGCAAAACTTACGGCTGGTTCGTACATGATAACGCTGAAATCGAAGGACAAAGATGGTAACCAAGTTTTCGACACAAGTTATTTCCGCATTACCGACAAATCATCCAAGGCAATGCCTTATGTAGCACCGTCATATTTCGAATTGACACAAAGCAGTGCAAATGTTGGCGACAAGGTAAAAATGCGCTTCGGTTCATCGTTCAAAGATGTAAAGGTTTATTACACAATACAAATCGGCAAGGATAAACTTGATGTAAAGACCATTGACATCAGCAACGAAATCAAGGACATCGAGATTCCAATCACTGAAGAATGCTACGGAAATGTCAACATTACGGCAATATTCGTCCGCAACGGCAGGTCATTCTCCTGCAACAAGACAATAAGCGTAGAACGCAAGAACAAGCAACTCGATGTTGACCTTGTTACTTTCCGCGACAAGACCTTGCCCGGCTCTGAAGAATCGTGGCAGATAAAGATTACCGACAAGAACGGCAAACCAGCCGATGCTGAACTTGCAGCAACAATCTACGATGCTTCGCTAGATTCGTACGCATCGCATTCATGGGGATTGTGGCCGTACTCGTCAAACTACACCAATTACAATTTCAGGTCAACAGGCTTCGAGAGCGAAGGCGGACATTGGTACGAATATAAATATCCTAATACAACTTACGAAACCTCACCTTACCCAGAACCGTATTTCTTCAATGCGATAAACGCATATTACTCGGCATATACCACTGATTATAAGTCAAGTCGCGTACTATATAAAGCAAACGCTGCAGGAGGTGCTGTTGTAGAAGAAGAAGTCGCAATGCTGAGCGAAGCATCTGCCGACAATGCCGTCATGTATGACGAAGCAGAAGAACTAGAGATTTCGGAAGAGGAAAGTGAAGCCTTCGACAATGCCGAGGTACGCACCAACTTCAACGAAACGGCATATTTTGCATCCGACCTTGTTACCGACAAGGACGGCAATATATTCCTCAAATTCACTATGCCAGAAAGTCTCACACGCTGGAACATGTTCGGACTTGCTCACACCAGCGACATGAAGATAGGAAGCACAAGCACAAGCATAATAACGCAGAAGAAGGTTTCCGTAACGCCAAATCTGCCACGTTTTATGCGCGAAGGCGATGAAATGTACATTTCAGCCAAGATTGCAAACATGACCGAAAATGCAATTTCAGGTAAGGCAAAAATTGAATTCATCAGCACCGAAAATTCCGATGATATAACCAGTAAGTTCCTGAAAAACAATATAGTTTCGTTTAGTGCAGATGCAAATCGCAACACTTCGGTAGAATGGAAAATTGCTGTTCCAATGAGTTTGGGTTCTGTTTCGGTGCGAATCGTTGCAATAGCCGACGGTCATTCCGATGGCGAGGAAAAAGTATTGCCGATACTTACTAACCGCATGATGGTGACCGAAACTATGCCGTTGCCAGTTCGCCGTGCAGGAACAACCAACTTCTCGTTCAGATCAATGAAGGACAACAACTCCAATACGCTTGAAAACTACTCTTATACTCTCGAATTTACCTCAAATCCTGCCTGGTACGCAGTGCTTGCGCTGCCATACATGATGGAATATCCATACGAATGTGCCGAACAGACTTTCTCGCGCATTTATTCCAACCTCATCGCTTCGCACGTAGCAAATTCAGACCCGAAGATAAAGACCATGTTCGAGGCATGGAAAAATACCAATGCAGAAACAATGAAGTCGAACCTGCAGCGCAACGAGGAACTTAAAGCAGTAATCCTCGAAAATTCACCGTGGCTCCTCGATGCTGAAAGTGAAGCCGAATGCAAGCAAAACATTGGTATCCTGTTCGATATGAACCGCATAAAATCCGAAACCAAGAAAGCCACAGAAAAACTGTCCAAGATGCAAAAGGCAAACGGTGGCTGGCCCTGGTTCGATGGAATGAAGGAAAACCTTTATGTAACCCAGCATATTGTTGGTAACTACGGACATTTGAAGAAACTTGGCGTGAAATTCCCAGATTCGTCGATGGAAGGCATGATTAAGAAAGCCATTAAGTACACCGACCGCGAAATTCGTGAAATCTACAACTGGCAAATGAAGGACAAGCATCTGACACTTGGCTACTTGCAGATACATTACCTTTATGTTCGCTCATTCTATTTGAATGATTATCCGTTGGACAAGAGCGAAAAGAAAGTCTTTGATGACTATATGAAACTTGCCGAAAAAGAATGGGTTAGTTGTGGTTACTACATGCGTGGAATGCTTGGACTTGCAATGAACCGTAGTGGTCGTACCGCAACTGCAAAGTCAATCGTAGCATCGTTGAAGGAATACGCTCAACACAGCGAAGAACTTGGAATGTACTGGGATTTGGAACGCGGTTGGTACTGGTACAACAGCGGTATTGAAACACAAGCCCTGCTAATTGAATTTTTCGAGGAAATGGGCGAGCATCAGGATGTTAACGACATGAAAGTCTGGTTGCTAAAGCAGAAGCAGACCAACCGTTGGAAGAGCACAAAGGCGACAGCAGAAGCCGTATATGCTTTGATGCTCGATGGCAAGACCATCCTAACCAAGACCGACTATCCGAAAATCACTCTTGGCACAAAAATGATAGACCTTGCTACTGAAAAGACCGAGGAAGGCACTGGCTACTACAAGAAAATGTGGAAGAAGGACGAATTTTCAAAGTCGTGGAGCGATGTTTCTGTAACGAAGGCAGATAGCACCGTGGCTTGGGGAAGCATCTACTGGCAGTACTACGAGGACATCGACAAGATAAAGGGCTTCGAGGACACTCCGCTGAAGATTCGCAAGGATTTGTTTGTCAACCGCGTGGAAAACGGCAAGGAAGTCATTGTGCCGATAACGCAGAAGAATGCAAAACTCAAGATCGGCGACAAGGTTACTGTCCGCATCGAAATCGAAGTTGACCGCAATATGGAATATGTCCACCTGAAGGATATGCGTGCCTCGGCATTCGAGCCAACCGAAAAACTTTCGGGATATAGGTTCAAGAATGCCCTTGGCTACTATCAGGCAATAAAGGACGCATCCGTCAACTTCTTCATCGACATTCTGCCAAAGGGAACTTACGTGTTCGAATATCAGGTTATTGCCACACAGAAGGGTAACTTCTCAAACGGCATCACCACCATCCAGAGCATGTATGCACCAGAATACACAAGCCATAGCAAGGGAATTAGGGTAACAGTAGAATAGAAAAGGCCAAATGGCATGCAACTTCCCCACGGAACTGTGAGCCTGCCAACCTTTTTGCCTTTATTACAATTTTTCGGATTACTTGCCCCTTATCAAAAACAAATAAATCATTTCAAAATCAATTGTTCAAGGTATGGATACATCTGATTTTATTAGGCATAGACAATCCTAATCCCAAAAATTGTACTGATTTTTGGGATTAGAATCCTAAAAATAGGTATGAAATTTGGGATTAGAAATTATTTTATTACCTTTGTGTCGAATTAAAAAGAACATTATAATGGCACTTATTAAAAGGCATCTTGAAAAGGTAATTACCGACTTATTGTTTGGTGGCAAGGCAATTGTCGTAATAGGAGCGCGCCAAGTTGGCAAGTCGACATTATTTAAACAAATACTTGGTCGCTTAGACAAATCCATCAGCAAGGACGAGGTGCTTGCAATTGATTGCGACGACCCGGAACAACGAGCATTGCTTGATAATGCAAACATTGCAACATTGAACCAACTTCTTGCAGGCAAGCGTATTGTTATGGTTGACGAGGCTCAGCGAATAAAGGGCATTGGCATAACGTTAAAAATGATAATCGACCATTTCAACGACATACAGCTTCTTGTCACGGGGTCATCTTCTTTTTTGCTTCAAGGACAACTAAACGAACCTCTGACAGGCAGAAAGTTCGAATACCATCTTTACCCGATATCTACACAAGAGCTATATGAGGATAGTGGACTGATCCGCGTTAAGCAAACTTTGGAATCTCGTCTTATATATGGCTCTTACCCAGATGTGGTTGCCAGTGAAAAAAATATCAGGACACTACTGATGAATCTGTCCGGAAGTTATATGTATCAGGATTTGCTTTCGTTGGAAAGTGTACGAAAACCTGTATTGTTGGAGAAATTGCTTGTCGCTTTGGCGCTTCAAGTTGGTAGCGAAGTGTCGTACAACGAGATTGCCCAGACGATAGGCACAGATAACAAGACTGTGGAAAAATATATCGACTTGCTGGAGAAATGCTATATCGTGTTCCGACTGAATGGTCTTAGCCGTAACTTGCGAAACGAATTGAAAAAGTCGAAGAAAATATATTTTTACGACAATGGAATACGCAATGCTGTAATTCAGCAGTTCGCGCCAGCTGACAGGCGCAACGATATGGGTGCTTTATGGGAGAATTTCTTTATTTCTGAACGCAAAAAGTACAATCATTACAATGGCAAATATGTAAATGTTTATTTCTGGCGCACAAACGAACAGCAGGAAATTGACTATGTTGAAGAATGTGACGGCACAATGACAGCTTTCGAAATGAAATGGAATCCCAAGAAGGGCAGCTCTTCATTTCCAAAATCATTCCTTGAAGCATACGATGTAAAGGAAACGGTAGTAATTACACCAGAAAATTATCTGGACTGGTTGATTTGATGTTTCTACATCTTTCGGGCGAGTTCTAATTCCTTAATGCTTCTCATAAACAAAAAAGTCGGCAGATTTCACTGCCGACAAACATATTAAAATCAATTAACATTAGTTATTATAGCAATTGTTTCATTTGCTTAATATCCAAGTTGTTTAGCTCTTTCTTGTGCTGATTTCATTGCATCATCCGCCATTTTCTGAGCTTGATTCATTGCATCATCCGCCATTTTCTGAGCTTGATTCATTGCATCATCCGCCATTCTTTGCGCTTGGCTTATTATGTCATCATAAGTAGGGTTGCTTTCTTCACAATATTCATCTCTTACTACTATTTTAATAGAAATAGAAGAAAGCTTATCAAATATTGTTTTTGCTTTCGAATAGTTTATATTTTCATTTTTGTTCATTCTTGACCATCCAGAATACTGGTTGCCAACAATATGAATATCATTGGCAGATGCATTTCCTGTTGCAGATAAAATGTTTTTAACCACATCATAAATATCTTTACTATCTGCCTGATAATTAATTTCATCATCGTTAGCATCAAAATAGTTAAGTGCGAATGTTGATGCTTCCTGATAGAATTTATGATGCGGTTTCCTATTTGCCTCACAAAATTCCTTAAAACTCATATTTGTTCCTATTGGGACTATTGCACGTATATCCCAATCCGTAGAATCAACATTTACCAACTTAACGGTTACAGAATCTGTAGCAACATTGAAAAAACCACCATGTTCGCCGTAAAATTTTATTTGTGAAGCGGCAATTTTCTTAGTTTCTTCTTGACCCAAAGGTTCTTCTTGTTCCTTTATAGTTGTATTATTCCCACACGAACTAAACCCTAACACAAGCGCGACTGCGCACATAATTAATAAAAAACTCTTCTTCATTTTACTTGAATTTTAAATTGTTACTATTGTTACTATTAACTAATTTGCTACTGCTTTTTTTGATTTAATCTTCATATACATAGAATAAACTATTAGCACGATTGTAAGCGCACCGTAAACCCAAACAGCACTGCCCATATCAGTTTTTGGCACAAGACACCACAAAAACGGGATAAGCATAAGCCAAGCCGCCAATACTCGTAACTTGCCTATAAGGTTTGCCACTATTCCAAATAGAGGAAATATAAGCAACACACTAGTAACAGTAACGAATAGGCCTATGTCCCCAGAAAGCACATCAAAGTTCGTATAACATTCTCCCAATGAAAAATAAGCATCTACACCACGGTGAACACTAGCTATTGGAAGAAAAATAAACAACACCAAGGCTACAAAGGCGATAGCCGCTCCAATAATTCTTTGTTTCTTCATTTTACTTAAATTTTAAATTAATAACTATTTTTGTTTAATATCATCCATTGAACGAATCACACCGCAAAGGAATATAAAAAAAATCAGACTTCGTTGGTTCTAATTTGGTTCTTTTTTTGTGTGTGATTTTGATTGAAAAAAGACTGAAATTATTCTGTTTTTTTGCCTTCCCACTATTGTTATTTAGCAACCTTTAGCAACACAAGGCGAAACAAGTAAAACAGAACGAATAGTAAAAAACAAAAATCGACTTATGGATTTTTTCACTATCCATTTTGCATAATGCAAAAAGAATAGTATAAAAAACAGCAGCCGACCAATGCCGACTGCCGTAAATCATAATTAATAAAAATTGCCTAATCCTTTACGCAACGAACAGATGCTCCGAAGTTCTTTCTATAATAGGATTTGACCACATTGGCTCCAGTATTACTTGTGGCGATAACGAAGCAAGACAGGTAACTACCACTACCACTAGAAGCGCTCCAGTAAACTGCATAACTTTTGAAATATTTTACACATTCGCTTACATTGTCAACATATCCAGTGGGGTCAAAGTAACCTGCAGGTTTCGCACCAAAACCAGTGGAGTTGTTATTGGCAGGAGTATTACCTACAGCACATGTATTTGTACTACTATTCCAGCCAGATGTAGAGGCAAGCGACTTGCCTATGTTAGTAGTGCTACCGCCACATTGATGCTGGCTTTGCGTTTTTAAATAGCTGGTAAGTTGTGTCCATTCGGCTTCGCTCGGCAGATGCCACCCTGTTGGACATATACCTTGTACATTACTTGGATTCGTACTGCTACTGCTTGCTCCGTGCATAACAGCAGGCCAATTGTAGAGATATCCGTATGTGGACACGTTGCCGCTACTATTATTCGGATAATAGCGGTAAGAAACCGTTTCACTAATCCGTGGATACTGCACATCCCACGCATCTGAATATATGCCATAAGAAATAGATGAACCATTAGCAAATTTGGTAGTTTTGAGATTCTCTGCCATCCAGCACTGCTCGCCTATAAGTACGGTGTTGTATTGGTTTCCGTCATAGTCAGTAACTTTGTACGAACCTCCACATTCACAACTTGTCGTAAACGACATCACTTCGCCATACGATGTTCCAATTGAATTTATTGCGTATGCTTTGTAATAATATGTTGTGTTAGAGGAAAGACCAGTGAGCGCTTTAGTATAACTACCAGTTCCGCTACCGCTCTCTACAGTTTGTGAAAGGTTATTTGCGCTTGTACCGTACATAAATCCGCGAGCAGTTACTATAGCTCCTCCATCCGAATTTACATTTCCAGAAAGGGTTGCGCCTGTAGTTGTTATATTTGTTGCAGAAATAGTCTGCACCGTAGGAGGACACACCATCGTAAGATGCAAGGTGACAACAGAATCGCAACCTACAGCATTGGTCAAAATGAAAGTCGGTTCATTGGTGCTTTCTGTGTAAGTTACACCATCAATCCATGAGTAGCTCTCGCAAGCGGTCTGTTCATCAATGCCAATGTTGCTGTGGTTTATTGTCAAGTGCAAGGTAACAACCGAATCGCAGCCTTCGGCATTTGTCAAAGTAAATGTCGGTTCATTGGTGCTTTCTGTGTAAGTTACACCATCAATCCATGAGTAGCTCTCGCAAGCAGTTTGCTCATCAACACCAGTATTGCTATGGTTTATTGTCAAGTGTAATGTCACAACAGAGTCGCAACCTACAGCATTGGTCAAAATGAAAGTCGGTTCATTGGT
Source organism: Bacteroidales bacterium (assembly GCA_017651185.1). Classification (GTDB taxonomy): domain Bacteria; phylum Bacteroidota; class Bacteroidia; order Bacteroidales; family ML635J-15; genus Bact-19. Next base: position 175,271 of record JAGCDJ010000025.1, read on the forward strand.
GCTTTCTGTGTAAGTTACACCATCAATCCATGAGTAGCTGTCGCAAGCGGTCTGTTCATCAATGCCAATGTTGCTGTGGTTTATTGTCAAGTGCAAAGTAACAACCGAATCGCAGCCTTCGGCATTTGTCAAAGTAAATGTCGGTTCGTTGGTGCTTTCTGTGTACGTCACGCCGTCAAGCCAAGTGTAAAAATCGCAAGCAGTTTGCGTATCAATTCCTATATTGCTGTGATTTATTGTCAAATGTAAGGTGACAACTGAATCGCAGCCAGCGGCATTGGTCAAAGTAAAAGTCGGTTCGTTGGTGCTTTCTGTGTACGTCACGCCGTCAAGCCAAGTGTAAAAATCACAAGCAGTTTGCGTATCAATTCCTGTATTACTGTGGTTGATGGTCAAGTGCAAGGTAACAACTGAATCACAACCAACGGCATTTGTAAGTGTGAATGTCGGCTCAGTTGTGCTTTCGGTGTAGGTTACGCCGTCAATCCAAGTATAGCTGTCGCAAGCGGTCTGTTCATCAATGCCAGTGTTGCTGTGGTTTATTGTCAAGTGCAAGGTAACAACCGAATCGCAGCCTTCGGCATTTGTCAAAGTAAATGTTGGTTCGTTGGTGCTTTCTGTGTAGGTCACACCGTCAATCCAAGTGTAACTATCGCAGGCGGTCTGCTCGTCAATTCCTGTGTTGCTACGGTTTATTGTCAAGTGCAAGGTAACAACAGAATCGCAACCGTTTGCAGCCACAAATGTTTGTTGATAATCACCACTTACGTTATAAGTTTCATTATTCCACTCGTACGAATCACAAGCCGTGACTTCGACATGCTCAGCCAGCGGTTGGCAATGTGTAAAATTCAGCGTTATATCTTCGCTTGCCGTCTGCGGTTGCTCCACTACATTACTTGCTACAACTTCACTGCCTATAGTTACATATCCTATGTAATGCATGTTGTCACCATTCTGGAACTCGTTGGTTGAAGTTAACTTTGCCGTAATGCTGCCTGAAATGCCAGTGTACTTTATGCTACTTCCGCATCCGCTCCCCATATTTACCATCCTAATTGAATAGGAATGGCTTCCAACGATTGCATTTAGAACGTATGCCTGCGGTGCTGCTGCCGAAATGTCAAAGGTATGAACACCTGCACCAAGCGAACCGCGATAGTCAGCATACTGCTTTCCCGAAGCGTCAAGCAGTTGCATACGCACATTTTCGCGTTGCGAGACAGACAGTTCCACGCGGGTTTCGCAATCGAAAGGATTTGGGATGTTCTGTCCAAGCCCCTGGGTGGCGGCAATGTTCAGATTTGTTCCCACTATACCGCCCAGCACTATTATTGTGTCGGGGTACTCGATGGTTTCCGTCCAGTTGCGGGTAAGGTTAGTAACTGCTACGCTGTCAAGGCGGCAGTAGCTTGTTCCGTTAAGCTGTCCTGTAAAACGGACTGTGATTTCCTGCGAAAATGCTCCCAAGCAAAGGGAAAGCAGAAAGAATAAAATGTAAAGTTTTCTCATTATATCTGTTTTTTGTTTCTAATCAAATATTTGCTTCTTTATATTTTCAAAACTCTTGTCTTTCATTTTTTTGACCTGTTCATCCAATTCCGAAACTTTTGACGATGACATAACTTTCAAGAATTGATTTTGGACATCAATCACATTCCTCAGTTTGGCTGTGCATGTATTGTCGGCAGTCCAAGTCAAATCAACTCCCTTAAAATATGAAGAGTAAACACCATAGATATTTTTGGCAGTTTTGCTAAACGTAGCTAATTTCTGATTGTTGGAATCAATATTTTTCCGAAGTTCAATAAAGGACAAACAACTATCTTGTATGTCTAATATTTGCTTCATCCGCTGACAATCTTTCTTTATGTCGGAGATTTTGAAATCACAAGCCTTATAATATGAACTATACGCCTTTTGTATATCCTTATAATCGGTAGCAGATGAAAGAATCTTTGGAGAAATAGAGTCAATTGCTTTTCTGGAACTAATAAAAAGAATATAGTTCATCTGTGTATCAATAATGCTATTATATAAAGCCAAATATTGTTTTACCTCTTCCTCTTTAATAGTAGCCCAAACTGCACTATTAATAGTTTTATGTGTATTATATTCCTCCCACACATCTTTATATGTATTTTCGCATTTATTAATATTTGTCTTATTGTTTCTGATATTGTCTTTCAGAGCAATGATACTATCCCAGTCATTATATATTTTTTCTTTGAGTTTGAAAGATTTGTCTTTGTTAAATAAATAATCATGACTATTGTATCTTATAAAACACACATTTGTTCTATATGTTTTATAAGAATTAGTTTCGTTTCCTTTTACATTAATTGTACATACTGCCATGCAAGTATCAACATTACAATCAGCATATACAGAATCAATTTTATATGAATAGAGTGGCAGCCAATCCTTTAAAACATTGTATGTACATGTAATATCATTATTAAATAGTTTATTTCTGTCTCCTTTACCTGAATAGCTATAGTATTTTTCTAGTTCGCGTTCATTTTTTGTGGGCCAAGTTATTACTTCATTCAATACTTTTGTAAGAGTCGAGGTTACCGATTGTGCTATATTCTCATTAGCTTCTTTATGTAATTCGACTTCACGTTTGTTGTAGTATTCAATAAATTTTATTTTTGCCGAATTTGAAACTCTGCAATTCCCATATTCCATATTTTTTATATACCATTCATACGGAGTATTCAATTTTTTATTATTTTCGAAATAATTAACTAGATCTTCAAAGGAAATTATTGTTGCTTTTGCTAATATCATAATGTTTGGTTCTTGAGGGTATTTAAAATTTTTATCGAAGTATTCAATCCAAGCGCGTTTCAAACAAAAAATAGAACTATATATTTCTTCTCCCCATCCTAATCTTAATTCCCGCAATACATATCCATTGTTTAATAGAGAATCTTTTGATATTTTCCCTTCAATATATGCTTCGACTAATGCTTTTGCATCTGGTTCTATTTCGGATACTTCATTATTTTTGCGCAAAAATTTATTTACGCATATATTATTTTTATATGAATAACCTTTAATAGTTCCAGAAATTAAAGTGTCGTTGTTTATGGTTATTGAACCGTTGGAACATTTATAGGCAATAACCTTTCCTTCTTTCCATGTTAATGTAATTTGTTCATTATCATCTCTATCAAGATTGTCAGAACAGGTCCAAATACCGTCAGGAAGACCATTTTTATAATTTGCTTTTAGATTAAGCGATCCTGTTTTATAGCCTCCTGAAAAATTTATTAGTTTTGTTAAAGGTCCATCTAGTTTGCCGTCAATATATTTTGCATTTGCTGTTATCTTACATATCCATTCGCCTTTCCATTCTGGAATCCAACTAGTACTTTTGGACAATAATTTGTCATTTACATTAATTGTAAGATTTCCATGAAGAACTTTGTTGTCATCTTTGTCGTAATAATAATGTCCTTGTGCCGTTCCTGTAGCCCAAATATAACTTCCAACTTCTTCAGAGTATTTTTCTGAATATTGATTTATTGTATGATTCTGCCCAAAAGCTATTGAAACTACTAAAATGCCACATAATAGGACAAGACTTGTAATAATTTTATTCATGATAATTTTAATTTTTTTGATTGTTAAACTTTTATATCTGCTACATTATATTTTCGTTTTCACTCTGCAAAGGTAAAGTGCTTTGCAATACCCCATTTGGTTCTTTTTTGGTTCTTTTTATACCTATATGCACATTAAAAACTACCTTTTCCTGCCCACCAGCACCAAATAGGCAATTCTATATGAAAAGAAGCGTGGCACTGCTATACCACTTCTCTAATCGGAGGTCGTAGGAATACCTTATAATGTAGATGTAATATATAGTCCACGCTGTATGCGAGAACATTTACACTCTCTTGTCATTATAATTCAGAAATTTCCTACGTTCCCGATTACAAGACGAGCATAACGCTTCGTTAATCAATATGTACGGCTTGGCAAACAAAGCCAAATGCAAATATAAGAAACTAGAGTAAAACTACAAAATTTATTTTAAGTAGCTGTTGCGTTGATTATCAGCAATATTCGTTACAAATAGAAAGGCGTGCAACCAATACAATTGCAAAAAAACGCATAAAGAACCATAAAAGAACCTATTTCTGGCATTTTTGTTTTCAAAATTGTTTTTCCCAGTTTACTAGTTTGTATTACAATAATCTTGATAGTATTTTGTCCAATTGTCCAACATAGTAGAATGGTATGTTAACCAATCTAAAATCTTTACCTGATGGCGTTCTAACAGTATCGATGGAGAACCTGCCAGTCCATACGCGCACAGCTATGTCGTGAGGAGCCTTATCCATAAATTGGTGCAACGAACGCAATTTTGAATTGGTACCACTTTTCACTTCAACTGGAATCACCTTGTTACCAAACCTATACACAAAATCAATTTCTGCCGATGCGTCAACTTTTTCGCGCACCCAGTAATTGCGACGAGTGCCAAACTCAAAGTTTTCTGCTATCAACTCCTGCGCTACAATATGCTCGGCTACCCTGCCCTTCCATACCGACATAATATCATTTACATTAAATATCTCGCTCCTTATACCTGCATAATAGTTCACTAAACCCGTATCAAGCCATAATAGTTTCGGTTTTCGACGGTAATTGGGCATCAACGGAATCTGTTCTGTAGTCACAGGATAAGCAAGTTCAAGTAACAAAGCCCTTTCAATGGTTCTAAAAGCTTCGCCCATTTCGCGAGAACGATAATTGCTATCGGCAAAGTTATTGAAACTTAAAGGCTCCGCTGCGTATGTCCACCCCTCCTTGAGTATATGGCGTATGACGGTTGCCATTGTCTTATTTTGTGCATATTTTTGAACATCATCGCTATATGCGTTCAAAAAGGTGCTGTAAATAGGGTTTACCGCCAGTATATCCCTATGTTCGGCATATTTCACAATTGCTTCAGGCATTCCTCCGACAAGCACATAGTTAAGAAAATGATTCATAAGCCTGTCGTGTATGGCATCAGCAGATAAATCTGCAACAACTTGAGCATCATACTCTTCGCCTATTCCATTTAGGAATTCGACAAACGAGCAAGGACGCAAAGCCATATACTCAACGCGACCCACAGGAAAAGATATATGTGTGTCAATCAGTGTTTCGAGCAACGAACCTGCTGCAATAACATATAGTTCAGGAGCTTCCTCCCTGAAATAACGGAGCAAACGGACTGCTTCTGGAGAATTTTGTATCTCATCTATGAAAAGCAAAGTTTTTCCTTCGGTCTTATGTTTGCGACAATGAATGTGTATTCTGTCGATTAAAGTTGGAATATCATCTTCTTCAAACAAATTGTGGTCACGCCGACGGTCAAGGTTTAGATATAGATATGTGTCAAATCCTGTGGCAAATTGATTTACAAGAGTAGTCTTGCCAACTTGTCTCGCACCACGGAGTACTAACGGCTTGTGATCTAAAGAGTTTCTCCAATTCTCAAGATATTGTATTGCAGTTCGTTGTATCATGATAATATCATTTTATTTGTAACAAATCGACAGCAAAAATACAACTTTTTTGTAATATTTTGACACCAACAATTATTATTTTTTGTAACATTTTGACACCTATTTATTTCTATAACATAAAAAAAACACTAATTGAACACACATAAAGAACCACAAAAGAACCATTCGAGCTTTTATAATTTGTATTATCTTTGCCACGAAACTTTATATGTAAGAAATATGTCATTGAATCCACAACATATTGCACTTTTGCGCCAGTTGGTATCGGAATCGGCAGGCCATAGCATAAAGACATCCACCGACTTCATATTCCTGTCGGGAGAAATACAAGGAAGACTGAAAGAAACAGTTAGCACATCCACACTAAAAAGAATTTGGGGGTATGTTGATGGTTATGCCTCTGTACGCACAGTAACACTTGATGTTTTGGCTCGCTTCGTAGGCTTCCCCGACTGGGAAACCTTTGTAACCGACTACTGCGAAACCGAAAGTGTGCAGTCGTCGCATCGAGTGGTAGCAAAATCGTTGTATTCGAACGAATTGGTCGCCGACAACAAGGTAGAAATCCGCTGGAATCCTAACCGAAGACTGAAACTTTGCTACAAAGGCGACAATCGGTTTGAAGTGACTGAATCGGAAAATGCGAAACTGAAAGTTGGAGATTCTTTCCTCTGCGAACGCTTCACGCCCAACGAGCCATTATATGTGGAACACATCCTCGACGACGGCACAAAGGAACTGTTTGTAATTGGTAACAAGGGCGGACTAACAAGTGTGAACAAAGCATAATCAGAGATTCTTTCTACCTTTATATGTATGTTCTTTCGGATTTGTAACCTTTAGCTCACTGCCATAGCAGTAATCCGCTAAACATTACTGACAATTATTCATATTTTTTTGACTGCGCATTACAAATGCTTATATTCGTATGTTCAAGATTGCAAATCCTGAACAACCTAAATTTTCACTTTGTCCGCATCTGTTTTTTCCAGTCCTGATAAAGCATCCGTCCCTCTTCCTGATATTTCTGGCTTTGCTCCCAAATAGGCTGATATATTTCAGCATCCCTAACATTTTGTTCATTAGTAAAAACTGGTATGGACGGATATTTTTGCGTATATGTTTTCTTCTTTGCTTCAATCTGGCTGTTGGCATAGTCGAAGAAATATGTCCGCTTGGACTTTGGCAGTTGCTTCCGAACTTTACATTCCCTGATTTTTGCCTTGTATTCGGCAATGTAGATGAGGTCGTGCAGTATGTTGGAAGTCTTCAATTCTTCGCTTTGGATATACAGGTCAACAGGTACAAACATGCTATCAATAGCCAATCTGAAGTCGGAAATTGCCTGGTCGAGTGCTTGTTTTTCTGCCTCACTTTTTGCAGTTGGAGTTTCCATTTCTGTAGTTGTGGACGACTGAGTAGTAAAGTTTTCCGTTTCATTTCTGGATGAAACTTCTGTTGTCTTTGACTTTGCTTGCGAATACTGAACACTTTCTGTTTTAGTATTTACCGCAATTTCTTGTTTCTGTGGCAACGAATCGGCAAATTTTTCTTCCTCTAAAACACGGGAATCAATTATAGAAACCATTTCCTTTTGAACAAACCTACTACCAATAAATATTGCCAATCCAATCAGAATAGTGAGTACAATTGCGACAATAGGCATCCTCTTTCTTCTGCTGTCGGCGCGTCGAATGTCATTAAGGACTGCCTCTACAGAAGAATACCGCTTTTCGCGTTGCGGTTGCAGGCATTTGCGACTCACGCTTCCGTAACGTTTCGGAAACAACTGCCTGAGTATAATGCCGAAAGCGTATATGTCGGTACGATTGTCAACTTCCTCGCCAGCAAGCTGTTCGGGTGCTGCGTAGGCCTTAGTATATGCTGGTTCTTTCAGTATCGCCCATTCGTGGCTGTCGGACAGCCCGAAATCAATGATTTTTACATGGTTACCATCGTGGGTTATAAGAATGTTGGACGGTTTAATGTCTTGATGGACAATTTGCTTTTTGTGACAATAGGAAAGTGCATCCACTAGTTCCGTAACTACCTGTTTGCGTTGCTCCAACGATGGTTTCTCGGCTATAAAGTTAGCCAGCGTACGACCATCCACATACTCCATAACTATGCACTCGCCAAGTTCGGGAACATTTTCGTGTCCGTAGGTGCGAACAATATTTGGGTGCGTCAATCCGACCATCATAGCGAACTCCTTGGAGAGCATTTCAACATACTGCTGATTGGAGGAGTATTGTGGCTTCAAACCTTTCAGCACATTCCACATTCCGTAGCGCTGCGCTTTTGTCAAACGGCAATGTCCCTTTGATGGCAGTTCGGTAAAGTCGGTAAACTTGCTGGAAACACGAATATCCTGCGCCGTCACTTTGCCTGATGTTGATATGTCGCTGATGTCTGGCATTTAGAAATGTTATGGCGACAAAATTAGGAGAAAAAATGGAAAGTAGGTGCAGATTTGCACCTTGCACCTACAATATTCCCAAAATTTCATTTTAGCACAATCTCCAATCGTCTTCAACAAGTTCGTCAAGACTGTTGTATTCTTTCACAACCTCGTGGCGACCAAATTCAAAAAGAATCGCTTCCACTTGATCCTTTGGCATTGCACAAATCACATACTTGTAATCGATCAAGTCCTGTATGCCGATATACGGCACCTTGTCCTTCAATTCCTCCGTGAGGTACTTTTCGTTCCAGTAAAACTGTGGTGCAAACTGCGGTGTGTCATAAATGTTTTTCAGCATTTTCTTCTGCCTGTCGTACTCCTGCTTTGTGTATTTGTTCTTCATCGCAATTATTATTTTGGTTCAACTAATTAATATAATGATTATCCGTTTTTTCATAAAAGGAGATTCCGCACAAGCGGACTCACAAGGCTCGTCCCTACGCCTGTTCGTCCAGCCTTGCGGAATGACTCCAAACCGTCATTTCGGAAGGTATAATGAACCTGCGATACGGAACGGGGAGCAGTGTGAATTAACCTGTCCGAAATCTCATTCATGTTTCTTTTCATATGGTTATTACGAATAATCTTTTTTTATTTCTTTTCCAGTTCCCACACTATCGGTCGGGTATTTTTTTCGCTTAGCTGGGCATTGCCATCCAATACCTTGAAATCGTTTTTGTGTGCAGGATTGTTCAGCCATTCTGCAAACTTTTCATAATCTAAGATAAATGGAACTTTACACTCCTTACATAAAGCATTACCTGACCACTTTAGCATAAAATCGTCACTATATTCGCCAACCTTGTCGAAACCATAATTTGCAAAACGCTTGATTAGACTCAGTCCTCCCGGAGTAACACCACCACTAGTAGTTAATTTTTCCCCAACTTGCATATAGTCGGCAACACTTCGTATCAGTCTGTCCAATTCTTCCTCGGCAAACGGTTCTGTTGTTTCATTGCCTATATGCAAATAACTATAATTGTCCTGGCGGGGAAGCAATATAAGGCATTTGCCCGGTTGTTCGGCGAGGCTAAATGTTATATGGACTCCATATCTACAAAACTCCACAACAAGTCGCTTTTGACTACTTTATATTTGCTTTCAATGCCGGTGCAAGGTCTATGGCAACCCGAAAGTGTGTAATCTTCAAATATTGTCACTGATGCAGGAATCTTCATCTTTAATTTCTTGCAATCCCTAAACGCATATATTTCTATTTCTGTCACCGAATCGGGAATCGTAATGTCTGTCAGTTTCACACAATCATCAAAGGCCTTAATGCCAATTTTTGTGAGAGATTTGCCCAATGCTACCGACTTTAGTTTTTTACAACCGGCAAATGCATCCCTGCCAATTTCTGTTACCGTATCGGGGAGCACAATCCCAGTCAGGTTGCTGCAATAAGAAAATGCCGAATTGCCAAGTGTTATGAGGGACTTGCCAAGTGTTACCGACTTAAGCTTATAGCAGCCAGAAAATGCAAAATCGCCGATATACAAAACCGAATCGGGAACAACAACCGATGTAAGTTCGCCATAATCGGCAAAAGCACTATTTGCTATGCCTTTTACGCCATCGGCTATAGTCAAAGAGCCGGCGAGTGCGTTGCCCTTTTTTCCGAGGCACCATCCATCAAGATACAGAACACCGTCGGGCTGACTATTGTACCAGGCAGTTTCGAAGAATGTACTTATTGAAATGCTCGTGATTGATTCGGGGATTGAAATTGTTGCCAGTCCGCTGCAGCCCGAAAATGCGTGGGGACGGATGTGAGTTACCGAATTTGGAATTGCCAGCGTTGTCAGAGTCGTGCAACCGAGAAATGCGCTCCATTCAATATTAGTAACCGAATCGGAAATTACTGCCGATTTCAGGCAAGTAGCACCAGCAAAGGCAAAGGCTTCTATTCGCGTTATGGAGTCGGGGACAACCAGATCCGTTAGTAGTTCGTTATTAATGTATAGGTTGTGTGCTTTGTTAAGCGGATTCGAGTGCAAGTCACCAAAAAATATTTTGCACCAGCCAGCAATATCACCGCCATAATGCACTGCGGTCAACTTGTCGCAGTCCCAAAATGCAGAATTTGGAATACCTGTTATATTGCTGCCAATATTTATTGTCGTAAGCGATGTGCAACCGTCGAACACGCTATAGTTGCAACCTTCCTCCTCGTCAAATCCTATTGACATACAATCAGTTGCATTATAGTTGACAGTTTTCAGACTGCTACATTGATAAAAGGCCCCAATACCTATTGTTGTAACCGATTTGCCGATTGTCACCTCTTCCAGACCTTTACAACTATCAAAGGCATAATTGTCAATTTCCTTTACAGAATCTGGAATTACAACTGATGTCAATTTATCACAATCCCAAAATGCTTGGTTGTCAATCTTTGTTACGGAATCTGGAATTACCAATTTTCCACTGAAATCACGATCGCACTCTACCAGTACGCCATCTTCAATTTTCAATACATTTTCAATTTCTATCATATTCATTATTTTTATGTTTTTTATTTACGAAAATTCAACAGCACAAATGTATAGCGCATTTTATTCACCTTTAAATACTGCTAGTAGCAGAAAGTAAATGCGTTTAATTTCATCATTCGTAATTATCTTCTTGAATCGTCAATTTTCTCTTCACATCACTCATCGCATCATTAATAAGTTCAATCTGATTTTTTAAATATTCCTGAGCAGCATTATTTGCGGACAACTTGTCCAAAAACACCATTTGTGCGACAGGTTTGTGAGGTGGAAGTTTCTCTATCTGCATATCAACCGGCCGTTCAGCAGTTTCGCCAGGAGCAAAATTTATGGATTTAATACCTCTGCTCACTCGTGGAGTGTCGAAAAGACCATCCATTACAATGCGAGTTTCGACTGGCAAACCATAAAACGGACGCATGGAAATATTCGCCTCGTAGTGATTCTTGTCCGTATAGTTCACTATTTCAGTGATTTTGCCAGTATATACCTTCCTGTAATCTGGCGAGAATCCATAAACCGCATCGCCAACATGAATTGCTGGCTCGTCTTCTTTTGGTTGAGGGATAATACCTTCTTTCAGTAACCTTTGCCATTCTTTTTCAACAAAATACCGCTTCATAAAATGGATAGGTTTGTCGCCACATTTTACAAATCCGCCGTAGTTTTGGCAAAACATACAATCCTCACGGTCTTCTGGACAATTGGCGCAATTCTCTAATTCCCCAAGCAGTCCTGCTTCGCGGCGATAATTCTCCAATCTGTTGATAATAGGCAATACCACATTTTTGAGAACCTTTTGGTTCATACGATGCTCACCTTCAAAAATTTGCACATTGGAATAGTAGCGCATAAATTCTTCGCGACAATTTACTATAGTGTCGTGATTGCCAAATAGTCCCATACAAAGAATATTTTCAGAATTGTCTGGACTATAGTTGTCGAACTGATGCGCCTCCATTTCACGGTAATGCTGAATTATTTCCTCGGTAATGGTAAATTTTGTTTGCCCGTCCTTGCGTGGCTGAAAGAAATCGAATGTACCAACTTTAAGTATTTCTGACTGTTCTGAAATGTGGAAAGCAGGGTTGACGCAGATACGGAAAAATGCAGCAGGCAACTGCTGTGCGTACATTCCACCCATACTAGTACCAATGATAATGCTAAAATCCTCTTTTTCGCAAAGTTCCTTGAGAAACGGCAATGCTTCTGCCGGGTCAACAGGAATGTCAGGTGCCTCGATGCTATAATAACTTGGCAGTGCTTTTTTCAAAAAATCTACGGTACTACTCTGCCCCGATGAACCGTAACCGTGTAAATATAAAATGTTCATAATTAATTGTTTTTATCTAACCTTAAAAATCTAAAATCGTAAATCTAAAGTCCCAAATTTAAAATTGCCTTGTACCACTCCTCACTGAACCAGATGTTCTCTGGTATGTCTCCTGCCGAAAGGAAGCAGTTAATCATCTGTGCGCCTGTGTATCCGCAAAGAGTTCTCTCGTTGGGCTGGTTACGATAGGCAATCATAAAACGCTTGTCGGGCATTTTTCTGGCAACTTCGTAAAGTCGGCGTACATTGTCGCTAATCTGCTCCAATGTGATACGCGGATGACCTTTTCGCAACTCGGTGGTTATTAGGGCATACGAATTTCCAGCAAGACCTTCGCCTTGACCGTTTTTTGCACCGAATTTTCTTAGTGCTACTTTGGCAGAACCAGCACCATGCCGTCCTTCGGGATTGCTTCCGAACACAAAAATGATGTCTTGTCCGGGTGAGATATTTCCTGTGTAATGATTCATAGATATAATTTATTAAATTTTTGTCTTTTATTTATGACAGTGCAATAATAGCACGTTTTTTCGTATGATGCCGATTTCTGCTAGTAGCAGGATTTTATTTCGAATAATCGTACCAACTGCCAAACGATGCTTTCGATTTGTTTGTGGTGAATTCTCCATCGCTGCCAATCCAGCCCCATTTGCCGTTATACAAAACTCGGGTGTATTCTTCCGATTCGATGATTGTTTCATCGAAAATGGGCTTGGTATAGGTCTTGCCCCACAAGAAGCCGATTTTGCCATCCTTCAGTACAGGTACTGCGCCATCTGGATCCTGCATTTCATAAACCTCGTCCAAGTCGATGGGAGTGGACTCGGTGCCGTCGCATCCGTCAAGGATACCCTTTTTGCCATTTTCCACAACCACAAAATACTCCATATATGCCCAGAAGTAGCGGAATATGCGTTCGTAACCTTTGGTTAAAACTTTGTGTTCCCTGATGTTGTACAGGAAATAACGGCCATTAAGAACGACTGGAATCAGATTGGACCTCTCGAAGCAGGTATATAGTTCGGGAAAGTCTTCGAACTGCGGCTCTATGAGTATCTTGCCACACACATCGCGGAGACCTTTTTTCCCGTTCTCGCCCGTGAAAATCTGGTCGCGCATATCAAGATGCTTTTTGTTATACTTTTTTTCCTTCTTCCAATATTCATCGACCTCTTTCGAAGAGTATTCTCTGTCCAACAAACTTGGAGTTCCTCCCCACACACATTCTCGTATATGCCGTGCTTCATAGTAGGCCTTGGCAGTTTCCACATCCGGCACCGTACACTTGATGTAGTGAGCAGAATCTTCATCGGTATCCTCTTGTTTGTCGTCATCATCCCAGATTGCTCTGCAACTCCAATCGTGCCACATATCATAAAGGGCACGCTCGTTGGCTTTCTCCGCCGTCCATAGATAAGAAAGATCATTGTTGGTATTTTTCATTTCTTTAATCTTTTTTCATTTTTTCGGGTACAAAATTACAACAAATATGGTAGATGAACAAATTCTGCTAGTAGCAGAAAATATTACTCCCACGATTTGTTTGCCAACACATACTGATTTGTAAAAAAGTGGCGATATGCAGCGGATTTGAGTAAAATTTTTAAAATCTCGCTAGATATAATGATTTTTTTACAAAAACATTGTATATTTGCATCGTCAAATTTTAATTAACTATGGCACAACTGATAGGTAGAATCAAGGAACAAAACGAGTTACGAAAATACTACGAATCGAAGAAGTCGGATTTGGTAATGTTATACGGACGAAGACGTGTTGGCAAGACATTTCTTGTCAAGGAATTTTTTAAAGGTGTGTTCGATTTTGCAATAACAGCCATTCCTAAGACAAAGGAAGTTACAACATACGACCAGTTGATGAACTTCCACATTACGATGAAAAGATTCGGTGCGCCTTCGCAAAACAGACCTAAAAGTTGGATAGAAGCCTTTTATCAATTGCGCGAAATGCTTGAAAAGTCCAGCAACAAGGGCAAAAAGGTTGTCTTTTTCGACGAATTGCCGTGGATGGACACACCTCGTTCACGTTTCTTGCCCGCCTTCGAGCATTTTTGGAACGACTGGGCATCGTCAAGGGATGACATTCTTCTGATAATTTGCGGTTCCTCGGCTTCGTGGATGGTAAACAACATTCTCGACAATCCAGGCGGACTTCACAACCGCCTTAGCGGGAGTATAAAACTGTCGGCATTCTCGCTTATGGAATGCGAAGAGTTTTTCAAGGTCAACGGATTCAACTTAACGCGAAAGCAAATTGTTGAAGCATACATGACTTTCGGCGGAGTGCCATATTACATTAGTTTAATGGAGCGCGAATTGAGTGTTGCACAAAATATTGATTCACTGATATTTTCCAAGTCTGGAAAACTCCACGACGAATACGACCACCTATACAGGTCATTGTTTGCAGGGTCGGAAAACTATTATAAAGTGGTGAATGCTCTTACTAAAAAAGACAATGGGCTTACAAAGGATGAAATTGTGCGAGCCACTGGCATAAAGGATGGAGGCACTCTTACGAAAATCTTGAAAGACCTTGTGCAGTCGGACTTTGTTACACAACAGAATGTTTTTGAAAGCAAGTCAAACTACCGTGCATCGTACAGGTTGACAGATTTCTTTTCGCTGTTTTACAACAAGATAGTCGTAAAGAACGATTTCGGTGACGAGCATTTCTGGATGCACAACATCAACACTCCAAAATACAACACTTGGAAAGGTCTTGCCTTCGAGGAACTATGCATGAACCATGTGGCACAGATAAAACAAAAATTGGGAATATCTGGCGTACTGACCAATGTGTATCAATGGAATAGCAAAACGTCAAAGCCAGGTGCACAAATCGACTTGGTTATTGACAGGAAAGACGACACTATAAATCTTTGCGAAATAAAATATGTAAAGGGCAAGTTTACAATAACCTCAAAATATGAAAAGGAACTTGATCATAAAATTGATGCATTCGCAGAAGAAAACGGCAACGACAAATCCATACAACTCACAATGATAACTACCGATGGCGTTGCCCGTAATGCTCATTCTGCCGTAGTTACAAACGAAATTTTACTTGACGATTTGTTTGCCACTGCATACTGATTTGTAAAAAAATGGCGATACGCAGCGGATTCTGGTGAAATTTTCAAAATCTCGCTGGGTTAAGCATTTTTTTACGGAATTATCCCCTTTAGTCTTGTAAAACAACTTTATTAGTTTTATCAAATGGCAATTCATTAAACAAGAGCGTTAGTCTGGATAGCGAGAGTGTAGAATTATTCCTCGTTCCTTGAACGCGGCAATTATCTTGTCATACAACACACCAAGGCATGTGCTGATTCCATAATCGGGTTTCATAAGGCAATAAAGATAATTGTTCTCGTAACTTTCAAAGTCAATGCTTACACCCACGCTCGTATGGAAAGAGTGGTCGCTTCCATCATACCAAATCTTGACAGGTGGAATCTCTCTAAAGTGAAAATATGGGTCGAACACCTTGCCCGTATAACACGGAAGTGTTACATTATATTCGAATGCAGCTTGTATCTCTTCTGTTGTGTGTATCATCTTATATATTCGGAATTATCCCTTTTAGTCTTGTAAAATAAAACACGCTATTCGTGTGTTCTTTGTTTTATTGGATAACGCCCCAAGACAAAGTTCGTCAAATCTTTTTTTAGTATTTCACAAATTTTGTCAGCAATCTCTTTGTCCTTTACACAATATCTTAAACATTTCCCCAAATAAACGCCATATCCATCCTTGTATGGCTCATTGTATATATTGAAATCTTTATGGGGATTCCAAATAAATGAATTGAGTTCAACATCGGCGGAATAATTGTCCACATACATTTTAAGTTCATCGTATGTGGTTGGATGCAAAATACCACCAGTTTGGCACGCCACAGATAAAGAAATATGGTTAAATTCCATCACCGTCTGTTCAATATCTTTAACAAGCGGTTCTTGTATTTCAACTTCATAATTTTTAACCGTAACATAGTTTTTGTTATTATCGCATACAAACAAAGCAACTATGTTGTCACTTCTTGTAAGTTTCGGGCAGGGTACGATTATATGAATAGTGTTATCACATAGAAAAACATCAACATCCAAGTCGTCAACAACACAAATTCCACGGCAAAGATTCTGATACTGATTGACAATGTGTCCTGCTCTGTATAATCCTTTAAATTTCATAAATATAAATATTATAGTTAGGCAAAAATACAAAAATAAAACGGAATTATCCTTTTTAGTCTTGTAAGTATTAATCTTCATCGGGCAGAATGCTAAACTCTCCAAGGTCAAAGTTATTCACACAAAGTCCAATGCCATAGCGGGAATTTCCATAACTGTCTTCGCCCATAATTTCTATGCTGTAGCACTTCCTGCATACCTTGATGTGCGGAATGAAGAAAATCTTCTCAAACGCTTTGCGAATGGACGAAAGCGCATTGATAAAGTCATTGCTCGGCGCACTATTCTGAAACCACGGCTTGATGTCGCACTTCTTTCCGCTTATTCTTTCATATATTTTCTGTATCTCGTCCAGATACTGCCTGTTTTCTGCAATCTCAACCCTTGACAAACATTTCGGGATTGTGTCATCCATACTGGCGCGCTCAATCTGACGCAAAAAGAAGATATACAATGTTTTGGCGACATTTGCTCGGCTAAATGTAATCTTTTCGGTGCGCATATTATCGAGTTGAAGATAATATACGTCATTATCCCTGACCATAATCGGACAAAATTCCCGAATTTTCTTCCTCGATGTACGCTTTGTCAACTCCTTTTTAAGCAAATCGACAGCAAGGTCGTTGTCGCCGTTGGTAAATTCCTCCAGCCACTGGGCAAGCTTATCTACCTGATTGCAACGGGCATCCTTTTCGCTTACCCATTTTCCAAATTCCGCCATTGTGATTTCGTTTGAAAACTTTGTCACATCATCATCGCCTTCAACATAAAATACGCGCTCGGAATTTGGTTCCAAATCAAAGTTTGGACTAAAGAATTTCTTTGGAATGTTTAACTCTTTATCTATCATTTTCTTCTTTTTTTCATTTTACTTTTCCTCGCCTCCTTTACCGCTTTTGTCAGTCCCCATTGACAAAAGCGGAAGGATAAACGGCAAGGCTTTTTCATCTTTTTCATTTTTTCATCGACTCCATAGTTTTTATTTTCGGCGTCGTTTTACTGTGTAAATTTTACGCAAAGATAAATCATATTTTTGAACTGACCAAATTTTTTGTGTATTTTTTACACATTATTTTTTAGGACAAGTTCAACAAGAGTATCTTTTCTTTTTTATAATATATGAGCCATATATTATGATGGTTTTATAATCACTTGATTATAAATAAATTATAAAATGATATTTTTATGATTATTGCCCTACATCGACACAAAACAAGATAAAATCACAATATTTGCTCCCTTCGAATAATGGTACTGACGATGCATGCATCGTCCAGAAACAATTTCAAATAACTTGAAACCTAGAAACAGCACAGCGTATAAACGGCGTAGCCATTCAAACCCAGAAACACTGAAACTTAGAAACCTAGAAACGGGCTTTGCCCATAGAAACAGCGAAGCGTAGAAACGACTTTAGCCCCTAACCCTTCTCCCCTTCCACATCGGCCTATAAAACAACGATGCCACGACAACAGACACAATATAAATCGGATAAATAATAGTCAACGGAAGAATTGCCCACCATAATTTGCCCATGCTGTAAAATCGCAAAACTGGAATAATAAAATATGTATCAACTGCAAATTTCATCATTAGCAAACAGAAATACACTATAAAATATATCGGATTTATGCAACCCGCCACAAAGGCGACAATCAGCGCAAGCGACATCAGGAAAATCAAAGACGAGACAAAAATGGCAAATCCATTCTTATATCCCCCTGCTTTCGACGCCCATCTTACCCTCTGCTTGAAAAAGTCACAAATTCCTTCTGGTCCTTGTGTTTCGACAATACATTCTCCGCTTTGCACAAAACCTACCTTATGCTTACTATGCGCATAATGGAGCAGAAAAACATCATCTCCCGATGAATACTTCGGATTTAAATCGGCTTCGGCATACACCTTTCGCTCAACAGCAAGATTGGCACCATTGCACATAAACGGTCTGCCCATAAAAAAACCCGATGCGCCACTGCCAGTAAGGGAAAGAAATTCAAGTTGCATAAGACCTTGAAAGAAACCTTTTTTATGAAAATAACGCACTGGTCCACATAGCATTTGACATTTTTCGGAATGTATTTTCGCAACGGTTGTTTCAATGCATCTGCTACCAAGCACACAATCGGCATCGGTAAAAAAAAGTATATCTCCTGATGAACTTTCGTAGCCTAACCTCAATGCTGACTTCTTGCCTATAACCTCATCGCCAGCAGAAATTATTTTTATCCTTGAATCGGAAAACGATTTTGCAATAGCCAGTGAATTATCATCGCTATGGTCATCGACAAGTATAAATTCGCATTTTGTATATGTCTGTGCAAAAAGACTATTTATCAAGGCAGAAAGATTTTTCTCCTCGTTCCTGAATGCAACAATGACACTCACAAGAGGTTTTTCAGCATTTGTCGAAAACGACCTTACATCTTCATCCTCACGCCAATAATAACCAAATGCCAATATCAGCAATACATAAATGATTGTTATTATTGCCAAGGTTATAATCATGTCAATATGAAATGACTATACTATTTTTTATTTTTTTTCTTCTTCATTGCAACTAACTCGACTTCTGAGTTATTTACGCTCAATCCGTCAAGGGACGCAAGGAATTTGCCCAACTGCGAAAATTTGTAGTTTCGTGAGTCGAAGTCGGGGTACATCTTTTTCAAGCGCGATCCTATTTCGCTGAGGTTTGTAACCCTGTCGTTGGCCATGTTGTCGGCAACCATACGGCGAACTGCACTTGCAATAAATTCCTTCGAAACTGGCGGCACATCTTCACCCTCGGCAACTGCTTTACGATACTTATCAAGCGATTCGTCTGGTATAACTCGTTCTAACTCAATAAATTCATCGCATGCCTTACGAAGCGTAACTATGGTCTTCTTCTCTCCCATTCCTATTAGGTACTTGCCAGTTTCGCGAAGACGGGATGCCAAAGTAGTGAAGTCACTGTCGCTCGAAACCAAGCAGAAACAATCGACATCTGTATTTAAATGCAAAATATCCATTGCATCTATTATCAGTTTGGAATCCACACAGTTTTTTCCAGAGGCATTGCGGGTTTGGGTTACAAGGTGCATACCTTTGTTCTTGCATGTGTGTATCCACGCATTGGGCGTAACGGCACCCTTATCGTCAACCGACACGTATGCATTCTTTACTATCACCCTACCGTAACGGGTAAGCGAATTCATTATGCCATCGGCATATTTGTTAGAGATGTTTTCAGCATCTATTAACAATGCTATCTTGTAGTTACAATTTTCTGTTGTCATTATAAGGAAATTATTGTCTGCTTATATATTTGTTCAACTCGTCAACCGATGAAGAAAAATCGAATACATTGTTTACCAAGTAATATTTGTTCTTGTCAAAGCAATATGCATAGGCATACTTTAAAAATTCCAACTTGGTGCTTTCAAAATCGAACAGGCGTGCAATTTCTGCCAACTGGCTGGCTGTCATCAATTCCGATGCAACTATCTGCTTTGCAATAGTAAGTTTAGTCTGTTCGAAATCGGCATTCTCAATCGTATGCTTTGCCTCAATGAAATCTGCATCCGAACACGGCATTATTACAGGTTCCTGTGCTGGTTGCTCCACTATTATTACCTGCGGAGGATTGTGATGACCATGATGTCCACCCTGCGGCGGTTGCTGAGGAGGGAACTGTCCCTGCGGTGGAAAGTTTCCTTGAGGGGGCTGTGGTGGATAATTACCCTGTTGTGGATGCTGCCCGTTAGGAGGATACTGACCATGAGGCGGCTGTTGATTATGATTTCCGTGCTGGTTGTGATTACCATTTTGCGGATGAGGTGGATAGTTGCCATGTTTCTGATTAAGGTTTATTTGTCCACTCCTTGAATTACAGTTTAGCGAATAGTTGTTGTTTCCATGGTGCAGGCGCATTACAGTTGTCATTTCCGACCTGCGCTTGTTTTCCACTA
This sequence comes from Bacteroidales bacterium, assembly GCA_017651185.1. Classification (GTDB taxonomy): domain Bacteria; phylum Bacteroidota; class Bacteroidia; order Bacteroidales; family ML635J-15; genus Bact-19. Next base: position 195,263 of record JAGCDJ010000025.1, read on the forward strand.
CTATGCGGATATTGTAGTCCCAATCGGCATATAGTCCATCAACTTGTATAAAAGATTCTGGATGATGGTTTTGTTGCTTACCATTTATGTAAACCCAGAAACGTTCGCTTCTTTCACTTTCAAATGTCACCGATGCATTCTGTGCAAACGAATATGCGCTTGTCAATGCAATGAATACGAATAAACAAAACTTTTTCATCTTACTAAATTTTAAAATTTACGATGCTAAAATAGGTGAATTTTTAATTTCCGCAAAATAAAAAAAGACACCCAATTGGATGTCTTTTTTTTGAGGTACCTTGCAGAATCGAACTGCAGTACCCAGTTTTGCAGACTGGTGCCTCACCACTCGGCCAAGGTACCTTAACGGACTGCAAAAGTAGTGCTTTTTATTTACCCGCCAAAATTTTTTCCTTGTTTTTTAAAATTTTGGTCATACAGTCCTCGCAAAGACAATCAAAGTATTTGCCTCTCAAATAGTTGGCAACATCTTCGGGAATGGTGATGCGTGTACACCAGCAATCTTCACTTTGCGAGCATTCAAATGTCTTGTGACATTCCGGACAAGTCTTTTGCATAGTTTTCAATTTTATGATTCAAAAAAATAGGTTGCCGATATGGCAACCTATCAATCTCTTTTCAGACTGCTATTATTCCTCTGAAATTGCACCAACTGGGCATGCACCTGCGCAAGTACCGCAAGATACGCATTCGTTAGCATCGATTACATAAGGAGTTCCTTCTTTGATAGCGCCTGTTGGGCATTCGCCAGCGCATGTACCGCAAGATACGCAGTCGTTACTGATTTTATAAGCCATTTCTTTAAAATTTAAATATTAATTAATACTGAAAATTTCGCTGGCAAAGGTAGTTATTTTTTTTCAACACCAACAAAACATTTTAGCATATTATTCGTTATGGTTTTTGGATTCGTTTTTAAGTTTTAATTTTGCAGTCCTATTCTTAAGGATGAAGAGAAACTTTGTGATTAACCTTTGCTTTCTCCTATTCCTGAATATCTTGGTAAAACCTTTCTGGATATTCGGAGTGGAGCGATCGGTACAGAACATTGTCGGTGCCGAGGAGTTCGGCATATATTTTTCGTTGCTAAACTTCTCGCTCCTGCTCAACATCATCCTCGACATGGGCATAACCAATTTTAACAACCGCAACATTGCCCAGAACCGTAACCTACTCGACAAAAGTCTGTCCAATTTATTGGCACTCAGGATTGTACTTGCAGGGGTATATGTTGCCATTTCAATGATAGTTGCACTTTGCCTCGGATACGAAATGCGTCAGATGAAAATCCTTGGCATATTGGTTGTCAACCAGTTCCTACAGTCGATGACGCTATACCTGCGCTCAAATGTCAGCGGTATGCAGATGTTCAAGACCGACAGTATGCTCTCGATACTCGATCGTTTGCTGATGATAATTTTCTGTAGTATACTGGTTTGGGGACACATAACCGATACGCCAATTAAAATTGAATGGTTTGTCCTCACACAAACTGCATCATATTTCATTACTGCGCTGGTTGCTTTCCTCATCGTTTTCAGCAAGACAAAGCATTTCCGCCTTAATTTCCAGATGAAATATTTCATCGCCTTCATCAAGCAAAGTTTTCCGTATGCATTGCTCATTCTTCTCATGGCGTTCTACAACCGCATCGACTCTGTAATGCTTGAACGTATGCTTCCTGATGGCAAAGAACAGGCAGGTATTTACGCGCAGGCGTTTAGAATATTGGAGGCCGCATCAATGTTTGCATACTTGTTCTCGGTGCTATTACTGCCAATGTTTGCCCGAATGATAAAGCAGAAACAGAATGTGGAAGGACTGTGCAAGACGGCTTTCGTGCTTATTTTTGTGCCAGCAATTGCACTTATGAGCGTCTGCCTTTTCTTCAATGGCGACATCATGGGACTTATGTACTTCGAACATATTGAAACCAGTTCAATAGTTTTGTCTATATTAATGGTGGGCTTCGTAGGAATCTGCATAACCTACATTTTCGGCACCTTGTTAACCTCAAACGGCAGCTTGAAATACTTGAACATTATGGCCGCTTGCGGAATGGTACTCAACATTATATTAAACTTTGCTCTTATTCCACATTATGGTGTTGTAGGTGCAGCAATTTCGAGCATGGTCACCCAACTTGCAACAGGACTTTGCCAGTACATTATTGCCTTCCGCATATTCAAGTTTAATTTCAATTTGAAATTCACAATCGTGACTACCGTATTTGTAATAATAGCAGTAGCAACAGCATATTTCGCAAATATGATCAATTACAACCGCTGGATTGTTCTATGTGGGGTGGCTGTAGTTTGCGTGCTAGTGGCTGTTATACTTCGCGTACTTGATTTGCGTTCGGCAATAGGAATGATAAAGGAAAGTTTGGCAAAGAAGAAGGAGCAGAATTAAATTACTTTCCAAATATCTCCCTCGAAGTTTGCTTTTTACCAAGGAAATGCTTGAAAACTATACTTCCGCAGTACATTCCAACAATTTCGGATGAAGGTTTGCGAGTTATAGGCAATCTCTTTTGCTTCATTTTCTTCTTGTTCTTCAAAAATTCGCCGTAGGCGCGGAAAACTGCATGACATTCCTTGAAGTTTCCTTGGAAAATCATTCTTACAGCTGCAACAACATCAAGGAAGAAGCGGACAAACAATACTTTTCCTATTTCTTTGTCTGGAAGGTTCTTAACAACAAGATAAAGGTTATTGCGGAAATTGAGGAAAGTCTTGAATGGATTTGACTTTGGCAAAGCTCCGCCACCTACATGGTATATTTCGGATTTTGGTTCACAAACTACGCGATAACCAGAGTTTTGCACTCTCCAGCACAAGTCAATTTCTTCCTGATGTGCAAAGAAATCATCATCGAAACCGCCAACCTCAAAGAACAACTTGGCGCGTATGAACAATGCCGCACCGCTTATCCAGAGGCAGTCCTCGCGTGTGTCGTGCTGACCGTTATCGGTTTCAAGACACTCGAAAAGCCGACCACGGCAGAACGGATATCCGTACTTGTCGATGTAACCACCGGCTGCTCCAGCATATTCAAATTTTTCACGATTGTTGTAGTCTATAAGTTTAGGACCACATGCGCCTATAGTCTGGTCACTATCCATAAGTTCTACAAGCGGTGAAATCCAATTCTTTCCAACTTCAACATCGGAGTTTAAAAGCATAAAATATTCTGCATCTATTTCTTTCAGTCCACGATTGTAACCACCTGCAAAACCATAGTTTTTGTCAAGTTTTACAAGTTGTATCTGCGAAAAATTTTCGGAAATAAACTGAATTGAACTATCGGTAGAACCATTATCAATTATACAAATGCGAGCCAGTTCGGAATTTGTGTTTTCTACAAGCGTATGCAGAAACTGACGGAGAAATTTTTCACCGTTCCAATTTAATATTACGATTGCTGTTCGTGCTGGCATTTGTCATTAAAATCGAAGCGCAAAATTAATAAAATAAATTTGTGTCATGACAAATGAGCTGTCTTTCATTAATATTTTCTTACAATATTGACTTGTATGTAAAATTTTATGTAAGTTTGCGCGTTATTTCTAAAGATGAAACGACTTGTAATTATAGTTATACTCTCAATGATTTGTCTTTCTGCATTTTCGCAGAACGGCGGAGATAAAACATACAAGTTCCTCAACATACCCACTTCATCTAGAATTACAGCTTTGGGTGGATTTAATATTTCGCATATTGATGGCGACTTAAGTTTTGTAAACGCAAATCCAGCTATGCTTACAGCCGACATGCATAATCAGTTTGTACTAAGCTATACTAATTATGTTTCAGACATAAATCTCGGTTATGCAATTTATGCACGCAATTTTGAAAAAGTTGGAATTTTTTCTGCTGGAATACAATACCTTAACTACGGAAGATTCTATAACACAAACGAATACGGAGAAATTCTTGGCAAATTCAATGCTGCCGACTATGCTATAAACATTTCGTACGCATATCCGCTTAAAAAATTCAATTTCGGCGGTACTTTAAAGACTATAGTTTCCGATTATTTTGAAGCTACTTCGTTTGGTGTGGCTGTTGATTTAGGTGCAACATACAAGGACACAGCATCTTTATTTTCGGTTGGTATGGTTGTCAAAAACCTTGGTTTTCAAATTAAAAGATACACAAAAGGCGTTCGCGAAGGTTTACCTATTGATCTACAATTAGGAATTACAAAGAAATTCAAGCATGCTCCGTTTTCACTTTCTCTTACTGCAATCGACCTTGTAAACTGGAGTCTTCGCTACGAAAGTACATTGCGAACTAATTATGATAATGGTGAAGAAAAGCAGGAAAACTTTCTTAATAAACTAGGTCATGCTGGCGATGAACTTATGCGCCACTTTGTTCTTGGTATAGATATAAACATCAAGAATGTATTTTACATTTCACTTGGTTACAACTATCGTCGTCGCGCAGAACTGGCACTTCCAAATAAAGGTAAGATTGTCGGTTTCTCTGCTGGTTTTGGTTTATGCCTCAAAAAATTCAGTTTGGAATATTCATATTCATCATACCATATTGCAGGGTCGGTGAACTATGTATCGCTGAAAATAAACTTGGAAAATATAATGAGAAAGAATCAATAAATTGTTTCTAAGTTTCTCACTGACGCTGTTTCTATGGCTACGCCGTTTCTAAGTTTCTAAATCTTTATGAATTCGCAAGTATATTAGCCATTAATCATTCTAATCATCCACCAACTTTATCTGCTTTACCTCGCATTCGCAAAGCTGGCCAGATACTGCCTGTACAACTATTTTTCCAGATGGCTTAACATCAACTATGCTGCCGCTTATTTCATCCTTTATGCCTTGAATCTTCCAAATTGCTATTTCTCCAAATTTGTAAAGGTTTAAAAGATAGTCGAGGCGAAGATCTGCAAAAGGTATATCCTTTATTTCATTGAGCTTCTTCTCCACCCTTTCCGAAATTTCTGTTACAAATTCCTTTATATCGTATGTTTCACCAGTGATATTTTTCAATGAAATCGGATTTGGCAACCACTTAGGAAATTTCTCCTGATTAAGGTTTATTCCTACACCTATAATAGACGACTTAACCATATTGCCGTCTAACTTGTTTTCGATAAGTATTCCGCCAAGTTTTTTACCTTCGTAATAAATATCATTCGGCCACTTGATCTTCGTCTTAATGCCCTTTATTTTCAAAAATTCGAATATGGCCATAGATGTTGCCAGACTGACTTTGAAAATTTCTTCAGTTTTTATTTCGGTAAACAGGGCAATACTGAAAAGTGCATTACTTCCATCGTCGCTTACCCAGACGTTCTGTCCCATGCCCTTTCCCTTTGTCTGGGAATTGGTATATACAGTTGTTGGTTCACTTATTTCTCCTGCCGAAAGTTTTTCGGAGATATAAGCATTGGTGGAATCTATTTCTTTAAGTTCTATGTATTTCATTTTTATAATTTTTTATCTGTTTCTATTGAGACACAAAATTATGCGTCTTTACTTTTTTATCACTTTCATTTTTCAATTTTTTGAATCCTGCTTTTTCAAAAAATCATAATAACAATAATATATTTTATTTAAATAAATTTAATTGATGATTATTATTAATGCTTGTTAATTGGTTAGTAATTTTCTGAAATTTTCTCTTGCAAGTTAACCCAAAAAAGTTTTTTTATTGCGAGGATTTTTAGCGATAGATTTATGTTTCAGCATTTTTGCCAAGAAGAAAAATGACGATTTTTTATGTTCTTCTTTCAAGTTGATTTTGCATTTTCATTGTTCACTTCGCACATCTTTTCTGTTGAAAAAAATACATCAAAAAATAATAAAAAATTCTTGCCTAAATTCAACTTCCATATAGTCGAGCACCTTACAATTTTGCAAGAAAAATTTAATAATTTTTATTCACAGAAATAATCAGTATGAAACGCTAATTGTTAATTTCGATAAGTCATTTAAGACAACAACTTACGAAAAATGCAATTTTTCAATAAATTTTGTTTCAACAAATTAACTGCAATTTTCAAAAAGTTGATAAAAATTACTTGTGTATTTCAAAGAGCGTGAAAATTAATTGATAATGTATAATTGACAATTAATAATTGATAATTATTAGAATTATTTTAGTTTATTTTACAACTTGAAACAACATTCTTTATAAGAATATTGTCCATTATTCATTATCCATTGTCAATTAATTAATTAATTGAAGAACTTCTTGACTTCGTTTGCAAAGTTCTTTTCTACTTCCTTTCCATCGCGAGTCTTTGCAAGACCAGCCTTACCAGTTTCCTTATAGTCGACATTAAGGCGTTCACCAACTTCACGCATTGTAAGAACAACTTCATCAGGAGAAACAAATGACTTGACACCGCTCAAAGCCATTAAGGCTGCACTGATTGCATGCGAAGAATAAATACCGTTACGCTTTACGCAAGGAACTTCAACAAGACCAGCAATCGGGTCGCAGATAAGACCGAGAGAATTCTTTATTGCAATGGTAAATCCTTCGATCATTTGTTCTACATCGCCACCTTCGAGGTAAACAAGTGCCGATGCTGCCATAGCTGCTGCCGAGCCAATTTCGGCCTGACATCCATAGTCCGCTCCGGCAGTTGAAACATCACCAAATAATATCATTCCAAAGAAACCGGCAATCATCAACGATTCCAATATTTTGTCTTCTTCTGGTTTGTGAATTTCGTTGTATGCTTTCAGTACACCTGGCAAAATACCACACGAACCAGCCGTCGGGCAAGCGATAATAACACCAGATTTTGCATTTATTTCATTTACTGCAACAGCGTATGCAACAGCTTTACCATAAATATTGTCGAAAATTTTGTTTGTTTCGCGGTATTTGTTGATGTTCTTCGAATCCTTGCCAGTGAGTTTAAGAAGCGTAAGTTCGTTGCTGCGGATTCCGTCATCTACCGACTTCTGCATAATGTTCCAGTAGCTGCGCATCTTGTCGTAAACCTGCTTGCGGTCGGTATTCTGCAGTTGCCTTTCAATGTCAAGGATAAGATCGATAAGATTGATTTTTTCCTCGTTCACATATTCGATAAGTTCCTCGAAAGTATGGAAAGGCATCATTGGAAGTTCGGTAGCCGAATTTTCGTTGTAAATTTTGGCAATTTTCGGCAGATTTGCGTTCTTTTCGTTGATTTTTTCAATTTTTCCACCATTCAGGACAGTATCAATCTTTCCGTCGAGTGCAAAATCGAGCATACCGTCGTAGAACCTTATCTCAACATTTCCTGCACCAATCGAAAATCCTGTTACACAATGTGTTGCCTTATCGGTTTTGAAAATAATTTCTGCAATGTTTGCATTCTTCTGGTCGGCGTATCTTACATCATCTTCGGCAGAACCTTTCTTATAGCCGTTGAATTTAGCAATGCTGTTGATGAACTTTATTCCTTTACTGCACAAAGATTCAGGATTTCCAGCTTCAATCATGCGAGGATCATCGGTGACATAACCGCAAAGACCGCCACCAAGTGCCGATGGAGTCTTATGTCCTACGCCAGTATCACGGAACGAACCGATAAGTTTTACTTCAACAGTTTCAATCTTTTCGCCTGATTGTTCAACAGCACAAATGATATTGCGGGCGATTTGTCCGATGCGGTTTGCGCCGGCAGTGTGTGAACTTGAAGGTCCAACCATTGCAGGGCCAACAAGGTCGAATATACTCATCGGCTTAATGTAGCACTGGATGTAGCGTTCGAAGTCGTCACCTATCGAGTCAATTTCTTCCTTCGGAAGCAGCGAACTTATTTCGATGGCTATTTCGTAGTAAACATCAATTTTCTTGTCCGACTTCTTAACCTGCCACAATTCCATGTAGTCGCAGTTGAGTTCGTGGCGTTCGATGGTTTCGAATATGTTGGAAATAAGTGTATTGTGCGAAATATTTACGCATTTCAGCAACAAGGTTGTCGATTTTTTTGCATCATCGGTCTTGTAACCGAAATCAACATATTTTGTAATCTTGTTGTTCTTGTCGATGAATATTTTTCTAAAATCCTCGGTATTTGGAATGTTGAACTCGTTGCGGCGTTCACAGAATTCAAGGTCTTCGTAGAACGATGCCAGTATGAAGTCCATTTTCTGACTTGGGAAAATTCTGTACATCAGGACATTGTTCTTGGTGCTGGATACGACTTTCAATATTTTGTTTTTCAGACGCTTAAGGTCGTAGTTGTAGAAAACGAACTCCTCAATGTCGCCTTTTTGCTTGAATATTTTTGTGTGGTTGTTAGGGTCGATTATCTTGTTTAGATACATTTCGTGTTCTACGAAATCTTCCTTGTCCATTACCTCGAAGTAAATTTCGGGCATCAGTTCCTTTAAGCTTTTCATTGTCGTAAATTTTATTTTTATGCAAAACTACATTGTACGAGGCAAAATTCATAAGGAGTTTGTTTTATTTTTTCAACAAAATAATGTTTTAAAAGTTAAATGATTTGAAACGCAAATTCTTTTTTGCTAATTCATAAATCGTAATACCAAAATCGTAAATAAAGTTGTACTTTTGCAAAAATTTTTGATATGGAAGCAATAGAACGCAAGCAGATTATTGATTTGATAAAGAATGAAGTAGTTCCGGCTATTGGCTGTACCGAACCTGTTGCAGTGGCATTGGCTGTGGCAAAGGCAAAGGAAACGCTCGGAAGTGTTCCCGAAAGAATTGAAGTTCTGTTGAGCGACAATGTTCTGAAAAATGCCATGGGTGTTGGTATCCCAGGTACTGGAATGATTGGTCTGCCTATTTCTATTGCTTTGGGTGCTTTGATTGGCAAGTCGGAGTATGGTCTTGAAGTGCTGAAGGATGTTAATGCTGAAAGCATAGAAAAAGGCAAGCAAATGATTGATGCAAAGCAGATTAGTATAAAGCGTAAGACTGGAATCACCGAAAAACTTTATATAGAGGCAATTTGTTATGCTGGTTCAGATTCTGCAAAGGCTGTTATTGCTTGCGGACATACCAATTTTGTACTTATCTCTCGTAACAATGATGTTATTTTCGAGAAAAAGATTTCATCGGCCGAGTGCAAGGACTCTGGAACTTTGCAACTTTCGATGCGCAAGGTTTTCGATTTTGCAACTACTGCTCCAATAGAAGAGATTTCATTCATTCTCGAGGCTGGCAAGATGAACATGTCGATTGCAGAGGAATCGTTCAATAATAATTTTGGTCATACTTTGGGCAAAATGTTGCACGGACATCAGCACGATGCGCTTTTTGGCAACGGCATTTTCAAGGATATTGTTTCATATACATCGGCTGCTTGCGATGCCCGCATGGCTGGCTGTCCGAGTCCGGTAATGAGTAACTCAGGTAGTGGAAATCAAGGTATTGCAACTACAGTTCCGGTTTGTATATATGCTCGTGACACCAAACAACCAGAGGAAAAACTTATCCGTGCCTTGATACTCAGCAACTTGACATCAATCTACATTAAGCAGAGCCTTGGCCGTCTGTCAGCTTTGTGCGGTTGTGTGGTTGCTTCCACTGGTTCGAGCTGCGGCATAACCTATTTGATGGGCGGAACCTATGAGCAGATTTGCTATTCGGTAAAAAATATGATTGCCAACATTACAGGTATGATTTGCGATGGTGCCAAGCCAAGTTGTTCGTTGAAAATTGCTACAGGAATTTCTTCTGCAGCATTTTCATCTATGTTGGCCATGGAGAATCATTGTGTTTCGTGTGTTGAAGGAATCATTGATGATGATGTTGATGCTTGTATTCGCAACCTTACAATCATCGGTACTTCAGGCATGAACGAAACCGATCATTATGTATTGGACATAATGACTTCGAAGAAGTAGTTTTTTACATTTTTTGAGAATAAAAATTCATTGCAAAATTTATTTTGCAATTCTATTCCATTTTTTTTATTTTTGCCATTGGTTTGGTTCGCCAAACCGTACATATTTGATTAATGAAGCGTTATGCTTCCTTGTACTTGAAAACGTAGGAAATTTTCAAAGTAGAACAGGGGTTGTATAGCGGTTCCACGCGCATAGCGTGGGCTGTTTTTTGCATTTGTTTTACAGGTAATCCTACGACCTTCAAGTACAGTGTGAGACATACAGTGCCACGCTTCTTTTGTATAATTGCCTATGAGGTACTGGTGGGCGCAAAATAACTAGTATTTAATTTTTTATTTATAAACTTAAAAATTACACAAGACATGAGAAAAAATTACATTTTGACTTTTGTGGTTGGGATTTTGTTTGCTTTCGGTGCAAATGCACAGACAAACATAACGAATCTAAATTTTGAAAGTTGGAACGGCAATGAACCATCCAACTGGACAACATCAAACGAACTTTCAACAGATGGAGGTGGCGCACAAACAGCCTTCAAGGAAACAAACAACCCAGGGGAAGGTTCGGCTTCGCTAAAACTTGTTACAGGCAGTTGCCCTGAATGTCCTAATTTCCAGATAGGAGGATTTATGGGCTTTGGAGGAATATCACTACCATTTCCTAACCCTGTTGGCGGTTTCATTCAACTTGGCGAATATGGTGAAGGCGTTCCGTACAATAAGCGTCCAGTTTCGGTTGATTTCATATACAAGGCAAAACCGATGGGTAACGATGCTGCCTGTTTCCACATTCAACTTACAAAATACAACACTTCCACAGCTCAGACTGACACAGTTGGCGAATGCTATTTTGAAGTCAGTAACACAGTTGAAGAATGGACGCAAATGAATATTCCTTTTGCTTACTCTTCAACCATTACGCCAGATACAATCAACATTTTGATTACATCAAGTGTGGGTTCTGTTCCCGATTATTCTGCAATGTTTCTTGGATTCCCTTCTCCGTCACAGCTTGGTATTCCTTCACCAGTTGCTGGTAGTGAATTTTACATTGATGGAATCGTGTTCAATATGCCTTCGTGCGATGGTTTTACAGTCAATGTAACTGGAACCAATGAAACATCAATCGGAGCAATGGACGGCACTGCTACAGCAACTCCAAACGGTGGTATTTCACCATATTCATACGCTTGGAATAATCTTGAAACAACCCAAATTATCAATAATTTACCGCCTGCAACATATTTTGTCACGGTTACCGATGGAAATTCTTGTCAAAAGGTAGGAAAATATACGGTAAATCCCGCTGGATGCAACATATCTGTAAATGTTACTGGAACGAATTCAAACAGCAATTCAATATTTTCTGGCACCGGTACAGCAACGGCAAATGTTACTGGAGGCAATCCACCATACAGTTATACTTGGAATAATGGAGGAGAAACGCAAACAATTACAAATCTTGCTGTTGGTGCATATTCTGTTCTTGTTGAGGAAACTAACAATGTAGGTTGTGTTGCATGGGGATTTTATACCGTTTATGGCCCAAATGGAGCAGGTGTTGAAGAAGATTTTATAGGTTCAGTTATAATGTTTCCCAATCCAACTGCTGATTTTATAAATGTGAGTGGTGATGTTCAAATTTCTGAAATCATTATTTACGATGTACAAGGTAAACTTGTAATGCAAAGTAAAATTTTGGAAACAACAGCAAGTATTGATGTTTCAGCATTATCTGCTGGAATGTACATTGTGAATCTAAATACCGAAAAAGGACTTCTAAAAGGTAAATTTATCAAGGAATAAATCAAGTTGCAATTAGATGTAAAAGCTCGCAGTTCCCAATTACTGTGGGCTTTTTTTATGCTCAAATACGAATTACAACCTATTTTTTGAATCAATCATTATTGTCACTGGACCGTCGTTAAGGAGTTCTATTTTCATGTCATCACCAAAGATGCCTGTAGCTGATGGTTTGCCAGTAAGTTTGTTTGTTGCTTCTATGAATTTGTTGTAGAGAGGTTCTGAAATTTCTGGTCGAGCTGCGTCGATGTACGATGGACGGTTTCCTTTCTTTGTGCGGGCATGCAGGGTGAATTGGCTTATAATCATAATTTCGCCGTTTATTTCCATGCACGATTTATTCATAACTCCTTCATCATCGTTGAAAATGCGCAGATTCACCATTTTGTTGGTAAGCCATTCAATGTCTTCTTCGTTATCATCGTTCGTGATGCCTACAAAAACGAGCATCCCCTGCCCTATCTTCGATATTTCTTTACTATCGACCGTACACTTCGAATGTTTCACTCTTTGTATTAAAATTTTCATATTTTTGAGTAGTTATTATTCTGATTTATAGTGTTTTATGCGGTGTTTCATGTGAAACAATACCCGCTAGTTGAGCGTAGTTGAACCATGAATATTGTAATATTTTTTATTTAGATTCATATTTTCTATTTTTTCGTTCTACCTTCCCTTCGGCTCCGCTCAGGGTGCGGTTGTTTTCGTTGTTATCCGCTGGCTGAGCGGAGTCGAAGCCATGGTTCTTGAAATGACTATCATTCCTACATTCCGAAAGTTCATGTAGGTTGTTTTCGTACCCATTTATTAGTGCTTCCTTTTTCTTCCTTGACCACCCTTGCACTTGCTTTTCCCTGTAATATGCTTCATCTATTCGATCAAATTTTTCATAATAGACTAACTTAATAGGTTTGTGTTTTCTTGTATAATTAGCACCTGCCCCACTGAAATGATCTTCGAGCCTTTGTTCCAAATCCCTTGTGCTGCCAGTGTAGTAACTGCCATCATCACAAAGTAATATGTACATATAGCATTTCATGAGGTTTTCGTTAGTCCTACCCTTCGACAGGCTCAGGGGGCGGACTAAATCTTTCGCTGTCTGAGTTTGTTGAAGCCGAGATTTTTTTAGTTAATTATAATGTTAATTATCACTATTTTATATATTGTTTCACATGAAACATAGTTATACAAACAAATCTGTCATCTCGAACTTGTCTCCATCGAACAGTCCCTTGTCGCTAAGTTTGAGACTAGGAATGACAAGTAGTGCCATAAACGAAAGAGTCATAAATGGAGACTGGAGTCTGCAGCCATTGCTCTTTACGATATGGTTGAGTCTACCGTAGATCTCCCCTATTCGTTCGCAACTTTGTTGTGTCATCAGTCCGGCAAATTCGAGTGGTAAGGTGTAGTAGTCGGTTCCTTTTACATAACATAGTCCGCCCTTGTTGTCCACGATTTCGTTTATTGCCTTCATGATGTCTTCGTCTGAAGTTCCAACTGCAATGATGTTGTGGCTGTCGTGTGCAACAGATGTGGCAATTGCTCCTACCCTAAGTCCAAACCCGCGAATGAAACCAATCTGAGGTTTTGCATCTTTGGTGTATCTGCTCATGACAACAATTTTCAGTATGTCATTGTCGATGTCGGAGACAACATTGTTGTTTTCAATTTTTGCCTTTTCTATGATGCAGTTTGTGAGCAGTTCGTTTTCGATAATTTCGAATACCTTAATCTTTTTTGATTTTGGTTCAATGTGCAAATCACTTTCCGAAATTCTTTTGGCCTCGAAATTATTTATCGGTTTAATCTGTTTTGTGCTGAACAAAATTCGTCCATCAGAATATACGGTATTGCCATTGATTATTGTTTCAAGAATATTGAACTTTTTTAGGTCGTCAACAATTATCATGTCGGCGTAATCGTTTTCGCGAAGTAGTCCGATTGGTAGGTTGTAATGTTTGACCGGATTAACACAAGCGGCATTTAGTAAGTCGAAGATGTCAATTCCGTTCTTAATACCCATTTTCAATATTTTGTTAATGTGTCCAAATTTTGTAAGATCATCGGGGTGTGAATCGTCTGTCGAAAGCATTACCATTTTATTGAATTTGGAAATTAGTGGGTATAAAGCTTCAAAATTCTTGGCTGCCGAACCTTCGCGGATGAGAATCTTCATGCCAAGATTTATTTTTTCGATTGCTTCCTCAATGTCTCCGCATTCATGATCGGTGGTTATTCCAGAGGCTATGTATTTTTTAAGATTGTCGCCTGTTACATGTGGAGCATGTCCATCAATAACAGCACCATGCTTTTTTGCTATCTCAATTTTTGCCAAAACCTCTTGGTCGTTGAATATAACGCCTGGGTAATTCATCATTTCACCAAGCACTTTTAAGTTGTATTTAGTGAAAATCTTGTCTATCTTATCGGCATTGAGTGTTGCTCCCGAGGTCTCGAAAGTGGTTGCAGGAACACATGAAGGTACACAATAAAATGTTTTCAAAGGTGTTGATTCTGAGTTTTTTATCATAAAATCAATTCCTTTTTCACCAAGCACATTTGCTATTTCGTGAGGATCGGTAACAACACCTACGGTTCCGTTCTTAACAGCGACCTTTGCAAATTCACTTGGAATCATCATTGTGCTTTCAATATGAATGTGCGAATCGATTAATCCAGGAAGTATGTAAACATCACTTGTAGTTTCCTTCGGATTGATTTTTGTTATTCTGTCGCCTTCGATAATTACTTCACCTTTGAAGATTTTTCTGTCGAACAGATTCACAATGTTACCTTCTATTTTTCTGGTTCGCTCCCTGAGCTTGTCGAAGGGGCGTGTGTTGTTGTTATGCATATTATTTTTTTTATTTCTTTAATAATCTTATCGTTATAATTGTTTCACATGAAACATTTAATTTTTATTATCTTCCCATCAACACCAATAGCACACTTATATCGGATGGTGAAACACCGCTTATTCGTGATGCCTGACCGATAGTGTGTGGATTTATTTTCATCAGTTTTTGTCTTGCTTCGGTAGAAAGTGAATTCACTTCAGCATAGTTAATTTTGCCTTCGATTACAATATTTTCAAGTCGCTTCAGTTTGTCGGCAATGAGTTTTTCCCTTTCAATGTAACCTGAATATTTCAGGAGAATTTCGGCTGCATCAACTATCTCGTCCTTCTTGTCGCCAAAGCCCGAAACTAGGTTGTTAAGGTCTTCGTCGTACGGGCATAAATCCTTGATTTTCACCTGTGGACGAGTGATAATATTATTCATTTTTATGCTTTGTTTCAGCTCAGAACTACCTAATTCTGAAAGCATTGAATTGATAGTTTCTGGCTTGCAACTCTGGTTGTTGCAGAAGTCGATAAGTTGGTCACGCTTTGCGATTTTGTCTTCGAAAACTTTGAGCCGTTCATCGCTTGCCAAACCAATATTGTGCGATAGTTCTGTAAGTCTAACATCGCAGTTATCCTGACGAAGAAGTATGCGGAATTCTGCTCGCGAAGTAAACATTCTGTATGGTTCGTCAACTCCTTTTGTTATGAGGTCATCGATGAGAACACCTATGTAAGCTTGGTCGCGATTGAGTGTAAATTCTGGTTTATCGTTGATTTTCAGATGTGCGTTTATACCAGCGATAATGCCCTGTCCTGCAGCTTCTTCGTAGCCGGTTGTACCATTGATTTGTCCTGCAAAATACAGATTTTCAATGAGTTTTGTTTCTAAAGTGGCTTTAAGTTGGGTAGGATGGAAGAAGTCGTATTCGATGGCATAGCCGGGACGGAAAATCTTTGCATTTTCTAGACCTTTAATTTTACGCAATGCTTCGTACTGGACATCTATCGGCAATGAAGATGAGAATCCGTTGAGGTAGAATTCTACCGATGTTTCTCCCTCTGGCTCAAGGAAAAGTTGGTGTTTGTCCTTGTCGGGGAAAGTTACCAGTTTTGTCTCGATGCTAGGACAGTAGCGCGGACCTATGCTCTTAATGGTGCCATCGTAGAGAGGGGAGTCCTTAAGTCCTTTGCGCAGAGTGTCGTGAACTTCTTCGCTGGTGTAAGTTATGTAGCAGCTTCTTTGTTTTAGAAAATGCTGGTTGTAGTTGTGCAAATAAGAGAACGGAATTATTGTTTCATCACCCCTTTGTTCTTGTAAATCAGTGAAGTTAATGGTACGGCCATCGATTCTTACGGGTGTGCCAGTCTTCATTCGGTCGTAAGTGAAACCAAGATCGACAAGACTTTGTGTGAGTCCAACAGCAGCAGGTTCCGAAATTCGACCGCCTTCGAAATGCCTATGTCCAATGTGCATCAGTCCGTTAAGGAAGGTGCCGGTGGTAAGAATCACTGCTTTTGCGTAAACTTTTATGCCGAGGTAAGTTTCGATTCCGCAGACGCGATTGTTTTCTACAAGTACCTTATTTACAGTATCTTGCAAGAAAGAAACATTCTTTATTGCTTCGAGTTGGCTACGCCATTCGGCACTGAAAACCATTCGGTCGCATTGTGCGCGGGGGCTCCACATTGCTGGGCCTTTCGACATATTGAGCATGCGGAACTGTATCATTGCCTTGTCGGTAACAATTCCAGAAAGTCCGCCAAGCGCATCTATCTCCCTGACAATCTGACCTTTGGCAACGCCACCCATTGCTGGGTTGCACGACATTTGCGCAATTTTGTTCATGTCGATGGTTACGAGCAGAACCTTACTTCCCATATTTGCTGCTGCTGCTGCCGCCTCGCATCCTGCATGTCCTGCACCAACTACTATAACATCGTAATTTTCAGTCATTTATTTTAAATTTTCTTTTGACATTTCATTTAATTTAGTTTCAATTTCTTCGATGGTAGGAATTGTTCCTTCGATTTTTTCTGGATAAAACTTTTCGAGGTCGTATTCTGAAATTCCAATAGGTTGAGAGCTTGATTCTAAAGCATATTGTGCTACAATACGATCTTTTGATTTACATATTAGCAATCCGATTGTTGGATTATCGCGTCCATCTTTGCGAAGAATGTGGTTGCAACTAACAACATATCCACCAAGTTGTCCAACATCTGCGAATTCAAACTTACCTATTTTAACTTCAATTACAACATAGCACGACAAATTAAGATTGTAGAACAATAAGTCGATAAATTTTTCAGTTTCACCGATTTGCAAGCGATATTCTTTGCCTACATACGCAAAACCAGAACCTAATTCTATTAAAAAATTAGTGATATTATTTAGTAACTTGTCTTTTAATAAACTTTCGTTGTATTTACCTGTAATTCCTGTAAATGCAAAGTTATAGGGGTCTTTAGTCAGTTCTTGTGCAAGATTACTTAATTCCTTTGGTAGTGTCAAATTGAAATTCGATAGAGCTTTACCGTCTCGATTATATAGGTTGGAATCTATTGCATTAAGTAACATATCTCTGCTCCATTCACACTCTATTGTTTTTTGAGCATAGAATAATGCTTCTTCTTGCAACATTTGTTTTTTAAATTTATCAATTAAAAGTTTATAGTGTCCCCACGGAATCATAAAGAATTGTGGTTTATAATGCTCAATAAGAGAAGCTTCTTTTTGCTCCTCAAGTTGGGGAGTAAATTCTGCAGTCTTTTCAAATTGCTCCCCAACTTGGGGAGTATTTGGAAGAGATTGTTTAAAAAGAATATAAAAATTCTTCATATACAGCAGATTAGTTTCTGAAAAACAAGTAGCATCCGGATTTTCTGATTTCAAGTCGTGACTTAATTTTTTCATGAAGCCGCTTCCCCATCGGCTTTCTGCTTTCATTTCCACAATATCCCTGCCCAGTTCCCAATAAAATTGTAGCATTTCCTGATTTACTTTCACCGCGGCCTTAATTTGACTACGGCGATAGCGAGAACTTAAATCTTTCAGCCACTGTGAATAGTCCTTGTCTAATATGCTGATTGGCTTTACCATATTATTGCAAAATTTTATTTGTTAACTAATATGATTTTCAGTCATTTAATAACTTTTACAATTAATTAAATTCAAATTGTCAAATGTACTAAATAATGTCTAGAACTTGAAAATTAAGTTTTTAACGCGGGTATGTTAATTTTTGGATATATTTGCCTCGAAAATTTAATGTTATGAAAAGCACCTTTTTGTCAATTGTTATTTTATTGATTACTACATCTTGTTTCTCTCAAATCAAGCCAGTAAAAATCACCAAGAATGCAAACCGTTTCCACTACGAAGTTTATGAATATGGAAGTTCAATCGATACTTCTTTTATGGAAATAGTTTTGAAAACTCCTGTATATAAGGTAGTTACCGAGGAACAAGAGGGTCCGTTTGTTTCTGGTTATGCGCATGAAACTACAATCGTAAATCTCGACTTGGATAGCGTTTTCGTGCGTGCAGAGTTTGATGGAAAAGCATCTGACGAGCGTTTCGAGGTGGCATCAAAGTTTGGGCGTACTGACATAGATTATGACACTGCACAAATTAATGGACTTACCTGCTATACATGCAACATCAATAGCAACAAACTTGAATTCTTTGTGCAGGATTATCCATTTGATTTGAACCCTGTTCCATATTATGGACGCTTCAAAGGCGTGCTGGTGGCTTTTCGCCGTAACGGACAGACATATTTGCAGTTGACGAACACCTCGTTTGATAAAAATGCATCGAAAAATATTACTGAAAGCGGTGATTACAAGCGTGTTACTGGTAGAGAATTATCGCAAATAAAGAAAGACAAGTTAATAATAACGACTCGCATTTTCGATGATGTTCAGTTGAGCTGGGGAAAGAAAAATGATCACATTGAAGGTGATTACCGAGCAAATACGCCTTTCGACAGTGTCTTGCATTATGCAGGCGGTACGCTTGCTCTTAAAAGGGTTCGCTTGCCAGAATTACCATCTCATTACCAGACATTTATAGAGTTGCACCAGCATAGCAACGGTGATGCTTACGACCGTACCGGCTCAGTGTTTGTGATTCCAAATGCTGGTCAGCGTCTTTGTCCAAACTTTTTCGATGGCATAAACAACCATTCCGATTCTCTGCCGATATTTACAGGAAAGGACGGGCAGAAATATCAGGGAATAATGCCTGGCGTAAGCAGTTTGGAAGAATATAAAATTTCATCGATGGTATATGCTCCGCCAGTTGAACTGATGCGTTTTTTCACGCCTTTCGGAGTTGGGCATTTCAACGACCGGGTGAAGATCGATGGTCTCGAGTGGGCAGACGAAACCTATTATAAACAGGAAGTTACCGATCTTGCACCCTTGCTTCGTGGCGAAGTTTGGATAGGCGTTTGGATTGGCAACTACGATGGTGGCGGTCACAAGGTTACGCTCGACATAAAGTCGTACCCAGGAAGCGAACTCTTGAATGATGACAATTCGGAAGACGGCAGAAGATGTGTGCCATTGTTCAACACTTGCAATGTGCTTGAAATGGCAGGGCAGAACTACGGAAAACTTTTCGCCACCGACAGTCTTACAGTGGATGTTTATATTCCCGAAGCCAAGAAAGTCCGGCTGCGCTATATCAGTAC
Organism: Bacteroidales bacterium; assembly: GCA_017651185.1. Lineage (GTDB taxonomy): Bacteria > Bacteroidota > Bacteroidia > Bacteroidales > ML635J-15 > Bact-19. The sequence goes on from JAGCDJ010000025.1 coordinate 214,481, forward strand.
TGGTCATGGCGGTTGGGAAGGTGGCGACGAATTCAATCCCAAGCCAAACACTATCTTAATAGACGGAAAACCAGCATATTCGCACACACCTTGGCGTGAAGATTGCGGTTGCTATCGCAGGTTCAATCCAGTGAGCGGAAATTTCTGGAATGGACTTTCGAGCAGCGACTATTCACGAAGTGGCTGGTGTCCGGGAACTGCAACTCAGCCGGTTTATTTCGACCTTAGCAATTTATCGGTAGGAAAGCATACGATTACAGTTGCCATACCGATGGGCGAACCTCAGGCAGGCAGTTTCAGTCATTGGTCGGTAAGCGGCGTATTGGTAGTGGAGTAGGGGAAATCACACATGAACATAAAAATACATCCATTACAAGTTTTTCAACCTATAATGGATGTATAATGATTATTATTTAACCGTAATTATATTATACGGTCATCAGTTCTTTTTCCTTGGCATCGATTACTGCATCAACTTTTTTGATAAAGTCTTCGTGTGCCTTGTGTACGTTTTGTTCAGCATCTTTTGCAGCATCTTCCGAAACGCCCTCTTTCTTCAATTTCTTGAATTCGTCGATTGCGTTGCGGCGAGCATTCCTGATGACTACCTTTGCATCTTCGCCCAAGCCCTTTACTTGCTTTACAAGTTGTTTGCGGCGTTCTTCGGTCAGAGGCGGAACAATTATACGAATTACTTCACCGTTGTTTGCTGGGTTGAAACCGAGGTTTGCAGCCATGATTGCCTTCTCTATTGCAGGGATTGTAGATTTGTCCCATGGCTGTATGAAGATAGTCTTTGGATCTGGTGCCGATAGGTTTGCTACCTGTGTAATCGGAGATGTCATGCCGTAGCATTCTACCTTTACCGATTCGAGCATTGCTGGATTTGCCTTACCAGCGCGAATTTTTGCCAGTTCCTTTTCAAGGTGTTCGAGGGCGGACTTCATTCCGTCCTTTGCATCGTCTATATACAATTCCAATTCTTCCATGATTACTTTGTGATATAAGTTCCTATGTTTTCGTTATTTATTACCTTTTCGAGATTGCCGTAAGTATCCATGTCGAACACAATTACCGGCATATTGTTTTCCTTGCACATTGTAAATGCGGTGAGATCCATTATTTTAAGTCCGCGCTTGTATACTTCGTCGAATGTTATTGTATCGAATTTTGTAGCAGTCGGGTCTTTTTCTGGATCGGCAGTATATACACCATTCACGCGCGTACCTTTAAGGAATACGTCGGCTTCAATTTCTATTGCCCTAAGTGCCGATGCGCTGTCGGTCGAGAAATACGGGTTACCCGTGCCACCTGCAAGTATGCACACATACGAGTTTTCCAGTGCTTCGATAACTTTTGGCTTCGATATGCGGTCGCCGATTGACTCTATTCCTATTGATGTAAATAATCTAGTCTTTACGCCCAACGATTCAAGTCCGTTTTGCAGTGCAAGCGAATTGATTATCGTTGCGAGCATTCCCATCTGGTCGCCCTTTACGCGGTCGAACCCTTTGCTTTCGCCCGAAATGCCACGGAAGATGTTTCCTCCGCCTATTACTATTCCTATCTGTACGCCCTTGTCGTGTATGGCCTTAATCTGGTTGGCGTATTCCATCAGGTGGGTTTCGTTGATTCCCTGTTTTGCTGCTCCTGCAAGCGATTCGCCGCTGAGTTTTAACAATATTCGTTTGAATCTCATCTGTAATTTTTTTTGACGGACAAAAATAACAAATTTTGATAATACAATGATTTAACAATTCAAATAATAATTTAAAGATTCAATTGTTGGTAACATTCAATGTTTTGTTTCTTATATGTTATTTCGTTGGTTATTAATAACTTATGTGTGATAAATTATATGTTTAAAAGTGTTGTGTGTTGAAAATCCGAGGGTTATAAATGGTAATAAACACTAATGTGTTGATTACTTTATATTTTGGCTGAATTTTGTTTTTAATGGCAATATATTTTTGTACGCGATTTTATAGATAATTTACGGATGGAGAAATTGATTTATAGACATACCGATGTGGAGCGCCTCGAGATTTTGAGGGCTTTCGATGGGTATTTGCGAGAGAATCCGCTTGGAGAAGATTGTTTATTTGCTGAATATCAGTATAATATAACTGTAGAAAATCTTTCTGTATTCGAGAAGTTCAGAACTTACAAGGAATGTCTGAGACAGCAGGAAGAAGCGTTCAACAACAACTACAACAATTTGTTCAGCAAGGCAAAAACTTTCGTTGTACACTACTATATGTCGATGCACATGGCTATCGAACGTGGTGAACTTCCCGTTGACATCACATCTTGGTACGGTTTACAGTATCCGTTTGTAATTCCTAATCCTCGCAATGGAGAAGAACTTCTTGAGCAGGCCGCTCATCTATTCGAGTGCGACTCGAACAGGGTCGCCAACGGAGGCCGCCTTCTTTCAAATCCAAATATTTCATCCGTTAAAATTTGGATTGAAAAGTTCGATGACATACACAAGGAACGTGCTTATCGCCAGAACCTCAACAAGGCCGAAGTTGAAAATATTGACTACATCCGCGACACAACCGACAAGTTGATTGTCGAAATATACGATGCTGCTTGCGAACGTTATGCTGACCTGGAATTTGATGAGCGCCTGAAACTGATGAACGAACTTGGTTTCAACATTCAGCAGGTGGTTCGCAAACCGAGGGTACGCAAGCAGGAAGAGATGGAGGCACAAAGGGCAGAAGCACAATTGCAGATTCCACTTTTTTAAGAGATGAGGATTTTTCTCGTCGGATTCATGGGTGCAGGCAAGTCCGTCATTGGGAGGCGACTGGCAAGTGCACTCAATCTTTCTTTTTATGACCTTGACTCGGAGATAGAGGCAAAATATCACACTTCCGTGTCATCGATATTTGAAAAATACGATGAGCAATGTTTCCGTAAATTGGAGACCGCAGTGTTACAATCGTTTTCTGAGGAAGATGGTTTTGTCATGTCGTGCGGAGGTGGAACGCCATGTTTCAACGGAAATATGGAACTTATGAATTCACTCGGGCTGACAATTTATATAAAACTTCCGCCAAATGTGCTGGTGGCAAGAATTTCGGAATCGGTGAAAAAACGTCCTCTAACCCAGGGAAAATCCGAAGAGGAACTTTTGTCATACGTCGAATCTATGCTCCGAAACCGTGAACAGTTTTATTCTTTGGCAAAAATCACCATTGACGGGGAAGGATTAGATAAGGAAGAACTTGTGGAGCAAATTGCAAAAGCGTTATTGTAGACCAACTATCGCGCACCGAATTTCCCTAACTAGGATTTAGAAACCAGAAACTTTTCAAAATCTTGAAAAGTTGATTTATTTTATCTATTTTTGTCAAAATTTTTAAATTCAAATCATTATGGAAATAGTAGGTATTGTAATTGCAGTGACCGTAGTGGTCATATTGTTTCTGGCAGGTTTCAAGGTAGTGCGTCCTACGCATAGGGCACTTGTCGAGAGACTTGGTAAATATCATCATTTTGCAGGTCCAGGTTTGCACTGGATTATTCCTTTTATCGACCGAATATATCGTGTGAATGTCACCGAACAGATGGTTGATGCCGATCCGCAGGAAATCATCACCAACGATAACTTGAATGCAACTGTAGATGCTCAAATTTATTTTCGTGTCCGTGAGGATGAGCAGAGCGTAAAAAATTCTTTGTACAATGTGTACAATTATCAGGTTCAGATAGTTAATCTTGCCCGTACAACTTTGCGTAACATCATAGGTACACTTACGTTAAAGTCGGCAAACAGTGAGCGTGGTCGCATCAATACCGAGTTGCATCAGATTCTGTCGGAAGAAACCAACGACTGGGGCATTTCGATTGTACGTGCCGAGTTGAAGCAGATTGATCCGCCACAGGATGTTCAAGCAACTATGAACAAGGTTGTTAAGGCAGAGAATGAAAAGATTGCTGCTATTGACTATGCTACTGCTGCCGAAACTGAGGCCGACGGTGTAAAGCGTGCAAAAATCAAGGAGGCAGAAGGTTTCCGCCAGGCAAAGATTTTGAATGCAGAAGGTGAGGCCGAAGCAATAAGACTGGTTAACGAGGCAGCAGAAAAATATTTCATTGGCAATGCTCAGATTTTAAGGAAGATAGAAGCATTGGAGAATTCATTGAAGAACAATGCAAAGATTGTTGTTCCTTCCGATACCGACCTTGTCAATGTAATTGGCGAGATGGCAGGTGTTTTGCCGCTTGACAAGAAGCAGAAGAAATCAGAATAAGTTTGCAATCATAGAAAAATAAAGCCCGGCGTAAAGTCGGGCTTTATTATTTTTGTCATGGTCTAAATTCTACCTAGTTAACTCGTAAAGAATATCGAGTTTTGGAGTAAGGATGATTTCTGTCCTGCGGTTCTTCGCGCGGGCTTCGGCAGTCTTGGCATCGTCGACAGGCAGATAGCAGCTGCGTCCCGAAGCAATCAATCTTGCTGGGTCTATATTCGAATTCGACAGGATAATTTTTACTATCGAGGTTGCACGTTTGGTACTGAGGTCCCAGTTGTCCTGAATGTTACCGTTTCCGCTATATGCAAGGTCGTCGGTGTGACCTTCGATTGTAATGTTGATGTCCTGATTGTTTTCGAGTACGCCAGCAAGTTTTTTCAATGCATCCTGACCCTTGGGGTCAACATCCCACTTTCCAGACTTGAACAACAGTTTTTCATCGAGCGAAACATAAACTTTACCTTCCTTCTGAGTTACCGAAAGTCCGTTGCCCTCGAAACCCGACAACGCTTCCGAAACCTTGCTTCTCAATGCGTTCATCGCTGAATCCTTGGCGTTGAGAATTGATTGTAGTTCAGCAACCTTGGCGTTCTTTGAGTCGAGTTCGCTGTTTTTGCTACTAAGTTCGCTGCGCTGTGATTCGAGCAATGCGTTCTTTTCGTTCAGTTCCCGTTCTTTCTGCTCGTTAATGGTTTTCATTGCTTCAAGTTTTGCTTTTTCCTGCATTAGACTTGCTTCAAGACTTCTAAGTTCGTCTTCCCTTGCCTGAAGTTCGTCGCGTGACTTTTGCAATTCTGCCATTGCCTTTTGCTGTTCGGCATCGGCGCCAGCGCGCAGTTTCTCTTGGTTATCGAGAAGTTGCTTGTAAAGGTCACTGATCTTGTCATACTGTAGGGTGAGAATCCTGTATGAATTGCTCTTGATTGCAGTGTCGGCAACTAGAGCTGCAATTTCGCGCTCGTTCTTGCTTATTGCTGCCCTAAGTTCATTATTTGCAGTTGTTAAGCTTTCGTTTTGCTTTTTCAATTCTTCGCGTTCGCGCTCGCAATTTTCTTTTTCGGCTTTAACATCCTCGAATTTTCTTGACGGTACGCACGAAAAAAGCAGTCCAGATATTGCTATCAATAGCAATGTCGATTTTAATAACGTATTGATTTTCATAGTAAAAACTAATATAAATAATCCGAATTGCAAAAATATGAATCTTGTTCAGTAGAATGACTTTTTTAGAAGTAAATTTATTTACAATTTTATGTTAATATTTACTTGTAAGTGTAAGTTTATTTTTTGTAATTTTGCCGCTTCATTAAAATGGTGGAAATATACAACGATACAACGGCATGTCGTATAAGTTTTTAGACGAAATAAACTCTCCAGCGGATTTGAAAAGGTTAAACCTTGTCGAATTGCCGCAGGTATGTGATGAACTCAGAAGGTTCATCATTGAGTCTGAAGCCGTTAATCCCGCTCATTTTGGTGCTAATCTTGGTGTTGTAGAACTTACTGTTGCCTTGCATTACGTTTTCAATGTTCCAGACGATAACCTAATTTGGGATGTTGGACATCAGGCATACGGACATAAAATTCTGACCGGCAGGCGCAAGGAATTTGCGACCAACAGGACATACGGAGGCATAAGCGGTTTCCCGACTCCTGCAGAAAGCAAGTACGACTGTTTCGGTGTTGGACATTCATCCACAAGTATTTCTGCAGCGCTTGGAATGGCTGTTGCCGCCAAGATGCATGGAAGCAAAGAAAGGACCATTGCCGTAATTGGCGATGGCGCACTTTCGGGTGGTGAAGCATTTGAGGCATTGAACAATGCCGCAGTATGCAATCCGAATATGCTCATAGTGCTCAACGACAACAAGATTGCAATCGACGAAACCCCTGGGTCACTGCGTGAATATCTTACCGATATTTCCACCTCGAAGACATACAACAAGGTTAAAGACGATGTATGGCATTTCCTCGGAAAGGTCAACAAACTTGGACCCGACGTGCGTCATTTCACGCAGCGTATTGACAATGCTATAAAGTCAATTGTGATGAAGCAGAGCAATCTGTTCGAGTCGATGAATGTACGTTACTTTGGTCCTGTCGACGGACACGACGTGGTTTCGCTTGTCAGGTTGTTTGAGGACTTGAAGAACATAAACGGACCGTTGCTTCTGCATCTTATCACACAGAAGGGCAGGGGGTTTAAGCCCGCAGAGGAAAATCCGCGTGAGTGGCATGCCGCTCCCGGAAAATTTGAGGTCGAGACCGGAAAAGTTATTTCCGCCGACGCAGACCCGAATAGTCCACAGAAATTCCAGGACATTTTTGGTGAGGCAATAGTAAAGCTTGCCCGCGAAAACAAAAATATTGTAGCAATATCGCCAGCAATGGTATCGGGTAGTGGCCTCGTGAAAATGTTTGAGGAATTCCCTGACAGGAGTTTCGATGTCGGCATATCGGAGCAGCATGCAGTGACTTTTGCTGCCGGACTTGCAACAAAAGCCATAATACCTTACTGCTGCATTTACAGCACGTTTGCACAGCGTTCGTTCGACCAGATTGTGCATGATGTTGCATTGCAGAACCTTCATGTGGTTTTGTGCCTCGACAGGGCAGGACTTGTAGGCAAGGATGGTGCCACACATCACGGCGCATTTGACATTTCGTACCTCAGGTGCATTCCTAACCTTGTGATTTCTGCACCGTCTGACGAGTATCAGTTGCGCAATCTGCTGTATACCGCCCAACTCGAGAAAAATAATTTCCCGTTTGTAATTCGCTATCCGCGAGGAAAATCCATGTATCCAAAGTCTGAAATAGAATTTTCGGAAATGGAGATAGGGAAGGGCAGATGCTTGCGCAAGGGCGACGATATTGCAATAGTAAGCATTGGAACGGCAGGCAAAACCGCAGTAAAGGTTGCCGATAGACTTCACGATGATGACAGCGTTACCGTTTCAGTGTACGATATGGTCTTTGTTAAACCGCTTGATGAAGATTTGTTGCGCGAGGCCTGCGAGACGCACAAGTATATTGTGACAATCGAGGACAATGTCCTTGCAGGCGGTTTTGGAAGCGAGGTGCTGGAGTTTGTTTCCGACAACGACTATGATGTAAAGGTTAAACGCTTTGGTATTCCCGACCGTTTTGTGATGCATGGAACGCAGGAAGAACTTATTAGGGAATGCGGCTATGATGCCGATTCCGTTTATGGATGGATTAAAAAAAGGTTATTTTGTTAATTATATTTATTTTAAATGATGAAAAAACTAGTATTGATTGTTTTGAGCGTAGTTTTTTGCGTAACACTTTATTCACAGAAGTCCAGCAAGGTTTTCGTGAGTAATTTTTACGATGCTGTAGCTTATATGTATGAAGACAATTACGGAGCTGCGCTTGAACACTGGAAGAAAGCGGAGGATAAGGATCCGGATAATCCCAATGTTTGGTACAACATGGGTGTATGCTACAAGAATTCCTCCAAGGACAGGTTTCTTGCGGTTGAGTATTTGACAAAATCGCTCGATTATGCAAATCCTAATTATGTGGTAAATGATCACACTGAACGCACGTGTCCGATTGATTGCTATTTGGAACTCGGTATAGCGTTGCGTATGGTTGGTAAGTACGACGAGAGCTTGGCAATGCTCGAGAGGTCGAAAGAAGTTTCATCTTCAAACGGTCGCAACGACTTGGTGGCGCGTGCCGAAGTTGAGATTGAGACAAGCAACAATGCCAAGAAGATGACAATGCAGAAGTCATGCACCAAGACCGATGTTGCAAATGTAGGCGATGTAATTAATACCGAATATTCGGACCATTCACCTATAATTACATGCGACGGAAATACGTTGTATTTTACTTCCAAGCGTCCAAATTCGTTGAATTCATCCGACGATGAGAAAATTTATATGGCCAAGAGGAAAAGCAATGGCGAATGGTCTTCTCCAGAATTGCTTCCAAATACAATCAACTCAAAGAACTATAACGAGTCGGTTGTTTCAGTATCGTCGGACGGCAAGCAGTTGTATTTCTTCCGTTCCGGTTCGTCGTTGCAGGGAAATCTTTATGTTTCGGAAATGAACGACAAAGGTTCGTGGGGTAAGCCGAAGCAGTTGAATTCCGACATAAACACTAAGTACAGGGAATCTCATATTGCAGTTGCTCCCGATGGTAACAGCATGTATTTCACCAGCGACCGTCCAGGTGGTTTCGGTGGTCTTGACATATATGTTGTGAAGAAGCTCCCGAACGGAAAATGGTCGGAACCGCAGTTGCTTCCCGAAGAGGTCAATACGCCAAACGATGAGGAATATCCATTTGTACATCCGAATGGTTCCATATTGTATTTCAACTCGAAGGGACATGAGTCGACTGGTGGATACGATGTTTTCTATTCAAGGATAAACGATGACGGCACTTTCTCGAAGGCAGAAAGCATGTGCAGCCCAATCAACACTCCCGACAATGATATATGCTACTCGCTCAGTTGCGACGGCAAGACCGCATACGTTGCTGGAATACGTGAAGATTCGTATGGCGAATACGACATTTATGTTATTGAAGACAAGTCGGAACCGAACATGATTGTGTACAAGGGTAGTGTGAAGTACGCCGACAATGCCATTCCAAAGGAAGTTACCGTTTGGGTAAAGGACAAGACTACGGGCGAAGACCTCGGTTCCTACAATGTTGACGAGAATGGCGAATACTACTGCTATCTTATGCCAAACGACAACTACAGCATTACTTATTCGAAAAATGGAGAAACACTAAAGGAAATAGAGAAAACCCCGACCAAAGAAGAAGGCGAATCATTCAAGCGTATAGGTGCGCCAATGTCTCTCGAGGATGTTATTCTTCCGCTCATGAGCAAGGATGCTGAAATTGCTTTGCATGACAACGAGGAACTAACATCCGATGTAACTTCGGTACTCGACGATGTATTGAAGACCAATGACGAGATGAAGGAAGAATCGAGGCAGATGATTGTTAACCTTGAATTTGACGAAAACAAACTTCCAAAGGATTCTCCAAAAATGCAGAAGGTAATTGATTATCTTGCAAAGTCGGTAAACTCTGATGATATTTCATACAACAACCGTCCGACTGATAAGAACGTATATAATATAAAGGTATCGGCTACAAACGAAGTTTATGTTGACAACGGCAAGAACGAGCCGGAACCAACAGAACCGAGCAATATAACCTATTCTGATACTCTCGAATTGAGAAATATTTATTTCGATTTCGATAAGTACGATATTAAGTCGCAGTACACAAAGAACTTGGACGAACTTGTAGATTATATGAAGGACAATCCAGGTGCAAAAATCCAAATCAATGGTCACACCGATGATGTAGGTTCCGATGAATACAATATGGCTTTGTCGGGTCGTCGTGCTATGGCAGTAAAGAACTATCTTGTCGACCGTGGAGTAAAGCAGGATAAGGTTGAAATAAAGAAGTACGGTGAATCAAGTCCTATTGCAAGCAACGGTTCAAATTCAACCCGCAAGTACAACCGTCGTATCGAGTTCAAGGTTTTGGAACAGGGTTCAGAAAGATACCTGAAGGTTGTTTCGGAAAATAATACCAGTGCCAGTAATGATAATGCTAAAAATGCAAATGTAAATGATGGAGAAAAAGTTTATAGAGTACAACTTTTCGCATTATCTTCTAAGAAGGATGTTGAATCGTTCAATATTCCTAACTTGAAGGTAAGGGAAGTGAATGGAAAGTACAAGTATTATCTTGGCGATTTCAGTAGCAGGGAAGAAGCAAACGAAGTACTGGGCGGTTTAGGTGACAAGTATCCCAATGCAATAGTTTTGGAATCTTCAAAATAAAGCATAGTAATAAAAATAACTTTTTTGAATAGTTGCATCATCTTTATGGTGCAACTATTTTATTGATAATTAGCATAATGCCAACTGCAGTATAATTTTGATTAACAGGTGGTGATAAAAACGCAAATAATTAAGTCAACGTATTAATAAAATTAGTAATTTTACGCCCTATTTCAATTTAAAAACTAAAAATAACATATATGGATTTCGTAATTTCAAGCTCACAGCTTCTTTCGCACCTGCAGATAGTAAGCAGGGTTGTAAACTCCAAGAATGCACTCCCGATACTCGACAACGTATTGTTGTCGGTTGAAGAAGGTCTTTTAAGAATCACCGCAAGTGACCTCGAAAGCACAATCACAACTACTATTCCGCTCGAAAACTATAGCGGTACGGGTGTCATTGCTACCGATATGAAGAAGATTCTCGAGGTAATCAAGGAATTTTCGGAGCAGCCGCTTACATTCAGCATAAACACAGACGACAACAGGATTGACATTACATCAGGATACGGAAAATATACAATCGTAGGTGTTGATGCAAGCGATTTCCCACAGGCAGCACAGTTGAAGTCGGACAAGGCAATAAGCATTAGTATTAGTCCAGATGTGCTTTACAACGGCATTAACTCTGCAATATTTGCAACTGGCGACGACGAATTGCGTCCTATAATGAACGGTATCTTCATCGAATTGCAGGAAGGCGGAATAAACTTTGTTGCTACCGATGCTCATAAGCTTGTAAAGTATACTCGCAAGGAAGTTAAGGCACAGACCGAAAGTTCGTTCATACTTCCGAAAAAACCTGCCAGCGTACTGAAGACCATTCTTCCGAAGGCAGCAGACGATGTAGTTCTTGAATTTGACGAGAAGAACGCCGTGTTCTCATTCGGTTCAATAAAGTTGACATGCAGACTTCTCGAAGGTGCATACCCCAACTACAATTCGGTTATTCCGCGCGACAACCCAAACACCCTCGTAATCGACAGGGTAGAACTTGCAAACTCGCTTCGTCGTGTAGGTATGTTCGCAAGCCAGGCAAGCAACTTGGTAGGACTGAAAATAACAGGCAATGTCCTTGAAATATCAGCACAGGATATGGACTTCTCGATCTCTGGAAAGGAAACTTTGTCGTGCCAGTATCAGGGCGATGACATGGAGATTGGTTTCAAGTCGAATTTCCTCGGCGAAATACTTAACAACATTTCGACTTCCGAAGTAACAATCGAACTTTCAGACCCAACCCGTGCAGGATTGATACTGCCAAAGGACAACGACAATCCCGATGAGGAAGTGCTGATGCTCCTCATGCCGATGATGATTAACAGAATGTAATTATAACCAATAGATTGCCCGAATATTCGGGTAATCTTTTTTTTATGCGTATATGAGAATACAACTTCACAAACCGATAGTATTTTTCGACCTTGAAACGACTGGTGTAAACATTGCATCCGACAGGGTTGTAGAAATTTCAATAATAAAGGTTTATCCAAATGGTAATGAATTGCGCAAGACTTTCCGCGTAAACCCCGAAATGCCAATTCCACCGCAGGCAACGGCAGTACACAAGATTACCGATGCCGATGTCGCTGATTGTCCGACATTCAAGCAACTTGCCAAGGAACTGGTGCAGATTTTCTCCGATGCCGACATAGCAGGTTACAATTCCAACAAGTTTGATGTGCCTCTGCTTGCCGAGGAATTTATCCGTGCCGGAGTTGATTTCGACCTTAAGAAGCGCAATTTTGTGGATGTGATGAGCATATTCATGAAGAAGGAACCGCGCAATCTTTCTGCTGCCTACAAGTTCTACTGCAATGGCGACCTCGAAAATGCACATTCGGCAAATGCCGACACCGATGCCACCTACGAGGTTTTCAAGGCGCAGCTCGAACGCTACACCGACATTGGCAACGACATACAGGAAATTTCAAAGTTCTCGTCTTACAATAGCAATGCTGACTTTATGGGAAGGTTGGTTTACGATGCTGACCATAATGTTGTGATTAACTTTGGCAAGTACAAGGGTATGCATCTAACCGAGGTGTTCCGTAGGGATTCGGCATACTACGACTGGATGATGAAGGGCGAGTTTCCGCTCTATACCAAGAAGATTCTTACCGATGAATACATGAAGTTCAAAATGAACTTGAAGAAATAAAAAAAGCACCGATGAGGTGCTTTTTTGTATTGTTGTTCAAATGCTTATTCTTCTTTCAGCACATCCAGAATACTGAAAATCTTGGTTTCGCCATACGAGTCGGTTGCCCATACGCGACCAATCTTCTTGTCAATCTTTGTAACCTTGTAGCCAGTCCTGAAGCTTCCAACAAAGTTGGCCATAATTTCATCACCTACATTTATGTCCTGCTCAAGAGGAACAACCTTGCAGAATTCCTTCTTATATACTTCTATTTTTCCTGCCCATCCCGACAAAAGCAAATATTTGTCGGCAGCATTTATAAGGGTGAAAATCTTGTAGCTTCCATCAGCATTGACGGTAACCTGTGCGCCCGGTTGCCATTCGTTGTTCTTTAGAACGGTGAATGTGTTAGGTCTCAACTGCTCGTTGTTGTGGTCGTTTGCAAAGCCCTTGCCATCGTCTTTCCAATCCATATCCAAGTAGCAAACCTTTGGCGATGAGGGATTTGAATCGTCGGTAACTATTGCACGCTCCATTCCTGAACCGCTCTGCCACCAAGTGAGCACTATGTCGCCTTTCTTTGCTGTCTGTCCCTGCGGAAGCGGGATTATCAACGCATTAGGCATTTCGATGTCCTGACCCATACTTGTCACAACAGACGACTTTTCGCCGATGCTCTTGAGGGTTGCATTGTAAAAAATATAGGTTTCCTCGGCTGGGTTGTTTGATTCCTTTAGTTTGTCGGGGTAGAACGAGTGTATTGACAAAACGGTCTGTCCTTCGGCAAGTCCTTCATTCTTGGCTTCTTCGGGGAAATACCACGGAAAATCGGATGCTTCGATTGCCTTTTCAATTTCTGATTTTTCTTCTTCTGTTGCCTCCTGGTTTTCCTGAGAATCATTATTGTTGATGTTTACACCACTGGAAAAATTACATCCGCTTAGCAATGCCATCGAAAACAGCATTGTTGCTACAAATAAAAAATTCTTTCTCATATTCATACTTATTTAATATTAATGTCAACAAAAGTAATCCACTCTTTTAAATCGGCAATATGTTAATTGTTAAATTTTTGAATCATCGAATCATCAAATTATCAAATCATCAAATTATCATTTTCCCTAACACCTCGTCTAACCTTTCCAATGACCAGTCGGGCACATATTCATCGGAATTGCTGCTCAGTTCCTGAAAATATCCGTTGTGCAGTCCGCATTGCTTGAAATAGTCAGATATTTCGTCGTATTCGCTTTGAGTAATGGTTCGTCCGAGCAAAGGATGACTTTTTACATCTGCCGTTGGAAAATATTGAGCCATAAGGCTTACATATATGTTGCGGTCGAAGGATGCAAGATAGTCGAGCACTCGCTTGCTGTTTTCTAGGTTGCCTGGCAATACAAGATGACGAACAATTACACCACGTCGCAACATTCCGTTTACAAACACATTCTTTGGTCGCTGGCGTTTCATCTCGGCAATAGCGGCGGTTGCTACCTCGAAATAGTGTGGTGCAGAAGAATATTCCATAGCAAGCGTGTCATCGGCATATTTGAGGTCGGGAAGATAAATATCGACAAGACCTTCAAGGCGATGTAGTTGTTCTACCGATTCGTATCCGTTGCTGTTGTATACTATCGGAATTTTAATTTGTGATTTGTATTTTTCGAGTGCTTCGGCAATTTGTCCCGTAAATTGTGTAGGACTTACAAGATTTACATTCTCTGCACCCACACTTTGCTGGTAGAGCATCAGTTTTCCAAGTGTGTCAATAGAAATTTCACGTCCGTATGCCGAGCGCGAAATGGAATCGTTCTGGCAGAAAATGCATCGCAGGTTGCATCCCGAGAAGAAAATTGTTCCGCTTCCGCGCGTTCCCGAAATGCATGGTTCTTCCCACTCGTGTATTCCTACGCGGGCGATAGTCAAACCTTTAACTCGGCAGAAACCAGCATTTTCTGTGCGGTCAACTTTGCATTTTCGTGGACAAAAACTACATTCCATTGCGCTATATTTTATGGTTTGCAAAAGTAAGGTTTATTTTTTTGAGGCAAGGCAATAAAAACTTCGTTGCTACGTTTTTTATGTGTCGAGTAATTTTTTATCAATAAATGTGTTTGAAATGCACATAAAAAAATAAAAGTGATTATCTTTGCGCCCTAATTTAAGAAAATAGTATATGGCAACAACAGCAGACATTAGAAAAGGTTTAGCAATGGAACTCGAAGGAAAGCTTTACCTTGTAGTTGATTTTCAGCATGTAAAACCAGGCAAAGGCGGAGCATTCGTCCGTACAAAGCTCAAGAGTCTCGAAAACGGAAGAACTATCGACAAGACTTTCAACTCTGGTGCATCAATAAACCCGGTAAGAATTGAACGTCGTCCGTACCAGTTTGTATACAAGGACGATATGGGTTACAACTTCATGCACATGGAAACTTTCGAGCAGATTGCTATTCCCGAAGATGTTATCGACGGTGTAGAATTCTTGAAGGAAGGACAGGATGTAGAAGTAGTTGTTCACGCTGAAACCGAAACACCGCTCTCATGCGAACTTCCGCCATTTATCGAGGCAACAGTAACCTATACAGAACCTGGTCTCAAGGGCGATACAACGACCAACGCACTGAAACCTGCTACAATCGATACAGGTGCTCAGGTAATGGTTCCGCTGTTCATCGAAATAGGTGAAAAGATAAAGGTTGACACCCGTACAAAGGAATATTCAGAAAGAGCAAAATAATGCTTTTTTGATTCGAAATGGACGAAAATAACAACAAAACAACATTCAGCGCATCAGATGTTCTGCTTCTTATATGCAGGAAGTGGAAACATCTGCTTGTGGTGTGTTCAATTGCGTTTGTTGTCTCTGCAATTATAAGTTATTGTATTCCCGAAAGATACAAGTCTACAGTCATCTTGTACCCAGCAAATTCCACGTCTGTATCCCAGACACTTGCAACAGACATGAATACTGAGAAAGGTCTTTTGCAATTTGGTGAAAATGAAGAGGTTGAACAGATGATGCAGATGCTTCAGTCTAACGATATAAGGAATCGCATTGTAGAAAAGTATAATCTTATTGAGCATTACGGGATTGACCCGAATACAAAGTACCTCTATACCAAGTTGTACGACAAATACGACGACAATGTAAAATTCTCGCGTACCGAATACACCTCGGTAAAAATAGAGGTTCTTGACGAAAGTCCCGATACAGCGGCGATGATTGCCAACGACATTTCGTATTTGCTCGACACCGTTTATTCCCGTATGCAGCGCGAAAGAGCATACAAAGCTCTTAAAATCGTCGAAAATGAGATGCTTGAACAGGAAGCTCTTATAAAGAACATAAGCGATTCTCTTGAAAAGTTAGGTACACTTGGTGTAATCGATGTCAAGTCGCAGACTGAAATGTATAGCGAGCAATATGCCATTGCCTTGGCAAGTGGAAACATAAACCGGACGAACGAACTTAAGATGAAACTCGACACTCTTGCAAAATACGGTGGTGCGCATACCATGTTGACTTCACAGTTGAAAGAGGAAGTGCAGATACTGACATTGCGTAGGAGTAAATTCAGAGAAGCAAAGATTGAACTTGAGCAGGACTTGCCAAATGCGTTCATTGTCAACAAGGCAGAGAAAGCAGAAAAGAAGTCGTACCCGATACGTTGGCTCATTGTACTGACAAGTGTTGTGGCTACATTTTTGCTGGCCTTATTGGTTCTTGCAATTATTGACCCATTAAAAAAAAAATAGTTGAAGGAACGGGAATCAAGCATAACAAAGTTAAAGTAAAGACAGACAGAAAAAGAATATTAATACTACTGCCAAATTACGAAACTATGGAAAGTTACTTCAAGACGAAAAGCATTTTCAGCATGATATCAAAATGGAAATGGCACCTGTTGATAATAACGGTGGTGGCCGCTATTTTAGGAATCGTATTTTCATGTCCATATTTCATACATCCAAAATACAAATCGTCGGCAGTATTGTATCCTGCAAACATTATATGTCATTCTGATGAGTCAGAATCGGAGCAGATGCTCGAAATTATTGGTTCTGACGATATTATGTTCCAGATAATTGAGAGGTACGACTTATATTCACACTACGGACTCGACTCGTCGGCAAATGGTTCGCTGGCAAAGATGCTGAAGTATTACGACGACAATGTCATTATTGAGAAGACTCCTAACGATGCAATACAGATAACCGTATGCGATGAGGATCCTCAAATGGCAGCCGACATGGTAAATTCAATAATAGAATGTTACGACCACCATGTTCAGTACATGAATGCAAACAAGTCGAAGGAACTTCTTGAAATTTACACAAATACCGCTAAGAATAAGAAGCATATCATTGATAGTCTTTCGGAAATAATGAAAAAGTACGGAACCGAATATGGTATGATTGACGAAAAGTCGCAGACAAGGGCTTATAGCGAGGCAACTGCCCAAGGTCGTGGTGGCGAGGCGGCAAATATACTGAAGAACTGGCAGGAATACGGTGCAGAATTTAAGACGACCGATTCGCTGCTGACAAATACAATACAACGCTACAACAAGGACTTGAAGGTATGTGAAGATGCAAAGCGCGACATGACCAAGGTCCAGACTTATTCGCACGTGGTTTCAAGGCCGTTTGTAGCAGACAAGAAATTTTACCCTATACGCTGGATCATAGCCCTGTTGTCTGCTTTGGGCGGATTCCTTATTGGAGTAATAGGGATAGCTATTGTTGAAGGATGCAGGAAGCCAAAGGAAGAATAAGTTGACACCCAAGGCAAAGATAATAGCATTTTATGCGATTGCAGCCGTTTTCATTGCCATCGACTGCTTTCTGATTGCGAAGTACCAGACGTTTGCTTTCAATCTGCTGCCCGTTGCACTCATTGTGATAGCGGCAATGTTTTTTGCACTCGACAAGGTTCTGCTGCTTTCGGTTTTGTGCATACCTTTCTCAATTCCACTCAAGAATTTCTATCCCGACCTGGGATTTAACATCGACATACCTACGGAACCACTTTTCGTAGGCATAATGTTCATATTCATACTGAAATTGCTGGTTGAGCACAAATACGACAAGAAAATATTGAAGCATCCGTTGTCGGTAATGATATTCGTGTACATCCTATGGCATCTCGTTACTGTCTGCACCAGTACTATGCCGCTTGTATCCATTAAGAGCTGGGTGGCATCGCTATGGTTCATTTTGCCGTTCTTCTTCCTTGGAATACTGGTCTTTAAGAGCGAAAGGAATATGTACAGGTTTTTCTTCTTGTATATGATACCGTTTGCCGCACTTATTATATTTACTCTCGTAAAGCATTCGGCATACAATTTCGACCAGCACATAGGCAATGGCATAATGAATCCGTTCTTCAACGATCATACTTCATACGGTGCAGCGATAGCAATGTTCATTCCTTTCCTTATTGGATTCACATTGAATAGGGAAGTTGATAGAAAGTGGAGAATTGTTGCTGCTGTACTGCTTGTAATTTTCATTACTGGACTTATATTTTCTTATACTCGTGCGGCATGGATAAGTCTTTTCGGTGCACTCGCAGTGTTCCTGATCCTAAAGTTGAAGATAAGCAACAAGATTGTGTTTGCTGCAATAATTGTGCTGATAGGTGGATTTGTGCTGATGCAGGATAAAATCCTCATCAAGATGGAAGGCAATAAGGTTGAATCGTCAACAGATTTCTCGAAGCACATAAAGTCGATTAGCAACATTACTTCCGATGCGTCGAATCTGGAAAGAATAAACCGCTGGAACTGTGCCTATAGGATGTTTAAGGAAAAACCGGTATTTGGATGGGGACCAGGAACATATCAGTTCAAGTATGCTCCGTTCCAGCATTCTGACGAGAAGACAATTATCAGTACCAATGCAGGTGATGGCGGTAACGCCCACAGCGACTATCTGGGTTCGCTTGCCGAGTCGGGACTGTTCGGAATGCTGAACTACATTCTGGTTTGCATCATAATATATATTACAGGAACTCGAACCTACCGCAAACTGAAGGACAGGAGATTGAAGTTGATAGTGGCTTCGGCGTTGTGCGGTCTTGTCACATACTTCATTCACGGTGCACTGAACAACTTTCTCGACATCGACAAGATAGCGGTTCCGTTCTGGGGATTTGCAGCAATGATAGTGGCGATTGAACTCTACCATAATAAAGAAGAAAAGGAAGAGTTGGAAGAACCAGCAAAAGAATAATGCAATGGCTGCTCACAACGAACTCGGAAAACTTGGCGAAGACATAGCAGCAAAGCGTCTTGTTTCGGAGGGCTACGAAATATTGGAACGCCAGTGGCGATACAATCACAAAGAAATAGATATAATTGCTAAAAAGGGCAATGTATTGGCGATAGTCGAGGTGAAAACTCGCAGTTCGGAGCAATTCGGCGGAGTGTCCGATTTCATTACACCAAACAAGACTAAATTCCTAATCGAAGCCGCCGATGCATACGCTAGGCAATCTAACACAAGTTGTGAGATTCGCTTCGATGCGATTGTCATTTATGTAATATGTGACGAGTACAAAGTTGAACATATAGAGAATGTTTTCATTTCACAATAAAATACAAATATATGCAAGCTATAATTAAGACATTGGTACTGAGTTGTTTTGCAATAATTGCAACATTATGTTCAAATGCACAGATAAAACCTACGGCAACTTATGAATTTGCAAAGCGCGATAGTTCGCTCTACTTCGATTTCTATAAGTCGGCGCATTCGGCTGACAACTATACAGTTGTATTTGTGTTCGGTGGCGGATTTATCAGCGGGGCACGCAACGAAGGGTATTATCTGCCATATTATGAGAGGTTGGTTGACAGTAGTTTCAATGTGGTGGCAATCGACTATAGGTTAGGTCTGAAAGGAGCGAAAAACATAGGTCCGGTAAACCGCAAGCCGTTGGAAGATGCGATTGCTATGGCTGCCGAAGATTTGCTTACCGCAACTAAATACCTGATTGATCATGAGAAGGAATTGCAGATTGATAGCCGCAAGATAATACTTGCAGGTTCGAGTGCGGGTGCGATAACAGTATTGCAGGCTGATTATGAGCTATGCAATCGTACCAAACTTGGACAAATCCTGCCAGAAGGTTTCCGCTATGCCGGTGTTATGTCGTTTGCAGGTGCAATATATTCCAAGAAGGGAAAAGTAAAGTATCGCTGTCAGCCGCCAGCACCGACAATGTTCCTTCATGGTACTGCCGACCGTCTTGTAACATACAAGCAGATAAAACTGTTCAATATAGGTTTCATCGGTAGCAGCAAGATAGTCCCGCAGTTCAAGAAAAAGGATTATCCGTATTATTTTGTGCGCTACGAAGACCTTGGTCACGAGGTTGCTGTCCGTATTCTTTACGATTTCGACAAGTCGATGTGGTTTATTGACAACTACATAGTTCGTGGTGCAAAAATCAAGCGCGACGACCTCATCAACGACCCGACCATCGAACGCCTAAAGTTCGGCAGTGCAAAACCATCGGACTTGTACTAGTAAAGTAGGTTTCCCGTCCTTCGGGATTTGTAACCTTTAGCTCGCTGTTTATAGCAGCAACCCGTCCTTCGGGATTTGCACTCCCGAAGGCAAGAGTATAAGGATATTCTATCCGCTAAACATTGCACAATAGAAAATAATCCGTATATTTGTGACAATTATATTAAAACGAAAGGAAAGATTATGAAAAAGAATATTTTTATATCACTACTCGTTGTAGCAATGGGAGTGATGGCGTTGACTGGATGCGAAAAGTCTAAAATAACTATGAAAAGACAAATTCAAGGGGAATGGATATGTACAAATCCCGATTACACTAAAGATGGAGAACTGAAACTTATATTTGAAAAAAAGAATGTTATGGTAATTAAAACGGCTTCGCATCTTTCTCTTTTTGACAATAAAAAATATTCTGGTTATGATTTTAATGGAGATGTCTTAAAGCTATGTTGCTATGATGGACATGACTATTCGTTTACAATTAATCTGGATAAGGATAATAATACTATGACATTGGACTATTTAGGAGGTGTGTCAGCCAGTCCTGATGCGCCTAGTGGATTTTATGTGTTTGCAAAACAAAAAAGAGAATAAATATTATGAAAAAATTATGGCTATTTATATTTTGTATTTTTCTGTTTGGTGTATGCAACTTTGCTCAAACATCAAGATTTGCCTTTAAATACAAATTAGATGAAGATTCTTTGTTTTTTATAAAGACAGGGAATCGGTATGTTCAATTCAATGATAAAGTTTCATTAGAAGAAAAAAATCATGTTATCGACTTATTTTTTTATAGAGGCATCCAATGCGAATATATAAGAGAAGATATAGTAAAGTTGGAAACTTCTAGAAGTCCAATAGGTTTAGTCGATGATTTGTCAGAAATTTTAAACGATGATATTGTTTCGTATTTGAGTGACGAACTAATATATACCATTGATTCTACTATACAATGGGCTGGCAATGATATATTCGTTCAGTTAAATAATAAAGTAAAAATAGAGGAGTTGTTAAATTCTTTGCCCGTGTTATACACAGGATATTACAATTGGAACAAATACGATGAAAATGATTATATTGTTTCGATAACTAACTATGATGTTTTTGAATATGCAAGTATGTTATTGAATTCTGGCAGTGTTGAATATGCCATACCAAGTTTCTACAGAAAAGGCGTATTGCAAAATCCATATTATAATCAGCAGTGGAATTTGAAAAACACAGGACAATATTGCAATACATCTGGAATAGATATAAACGTGGAAAAAGCATGGGAAATTGCAACTGGATCAGGAATTAATGTTGCTGTTGTTGATAACGGTGTTCAGCTTAATCATCCGGATTTGGCTGGAAATATTGTAACTGGTTATGATGCAGTGTACAATATCACGTCCTTCGGGATTTGCACTCCCGAAGGTGAGAATATAAGGATATTTTATCCGAAAAATACAAGACATTGCACCAATCCTAAATTTTATTGTACACTAGAAAATAATGAGTATATTTGTGACAATTATATTTAAACGAAAGGTTATGAAAAGAAAAATTTTTATATCACTACTCGTTGCAGCAATGGGGGTGATAGTATTAAGCGGATGCGAAAAAAGTGATACCTGCGAATGTAATATGCCAAATAAAGGGATGAAAATATGTGGATTTATAAATGACACATTACTTCCAAATGATATAAAAGGAAGTTGTAAACAATTATATTATATTCTATATGAAGAAGGTGGGATTGAAAAAAAGGCTCTGATAAAATATAGTATTAAACTGCCATCGGATGTAGTTGGTGCAGAAAAACCTATACAGATTAATTCTATTGTTAGATTTTTATCTAACGATGAATATGCATATGGGACTAATTGTGGATTTGATAATTATATAGATAATATTTATTGTATTAACATTAAAAAGTAACAATATGTGGCATATAAAATTAACCTTATTACAGATATTTTTGGGATTTTGTGCATATTTTTATGGACAAAATAATTATTATTACCCCGTCCTTCGGGATTTGTAATCCCGAAGGCTCGAGTATAAGGATTTGTAATCCCCATCTCGTTGCCCTATGCAACAATCCACTATGCAAATAATGCATTATAAACAACAACAACATAATTGCTCGTGACAGGTTTGTGAAAGAATAAATAGAGTTTACATTTTTTACGGCGGATGCGGTTTTCGTGTCTGCCGTTTTTTTACAATTAGAAACATGGGAACGGCGTCAACCATTTAAACTTTGAACTTTGAACAGTTGAACATTAAACTTCAAACCATTTCAAACAATCCTCATAAACTTTTTTCATTCTATCGATACATAAATCAGAAATTTTATGTAGGTTTGCAAATCAAAAAAATTATAAAATAAATTTATCGATTATGAATAACGCACTTTTCTCATTCAGAGAGCCGAAGAACGAACCGGGATTCTCATACGCACCCGGAACACCAGAAAGACAATTATTGAAGGAAGAACTCGAACGTCAGTTCAACCAGTGCATCGAAATTCCTTGCATCATTGGCGGTAAGGAAGTTAAGACCGGTGACATGGGTAAGGTTGTTATGCCTACCAATCACAAGCACGTGCTTGCAAAGTACCACAAGGTTGGCAAGAAGGAAGTACAGATGGCTATCGATGCTGCATTGGCAGCCAAGAAGCAGTGGGAAGACACCCCTTGGATTGAACGCGCTTCCATCATGATGCGTATTGGCGAACTTCTTTCGAAGAAGTACAGATATGTCATCAACGCAGCTACTATGCTCGGTCAGGGTAAGAACCCGATGCAGGCAGAAATCGACAGCGCACAGGAAACTATCGACTTCCTCCGCTTCAACTCTTACTTCGCATCTAAGATTTACGCTCAGCAGCCAATTTCCGACAATTCGGTACTCAACCGCAACGAATACCGCGCAATGGAAGGATTCGTTTATGCAATCACTCCATTCAACTTCACATCAATCGCTTGCAACCTCAACATTTCGCCAGTATTGATGGGTAATGTTACTATTTGGAAGCCGGCAACTACCGCTATCCTCTCCAACTACTACCTGATGAAGATTTTCAAGGAAGCAGGTTTGCCAGACGGCGTTATCAACTTCCTCCCAGGCAAGGGTTCGGTTATCAGCAGCGTAGCTTTCGCTTCTCCACATCTTGCAGGTATCCACTTCACAGGAAGCACATCTACTTTCAAGGCATTCTGGAAGCAGATTGGCGACAACATCGACAAGTACAACACATATCCAAAGATCGTCGGCGAAACTGGCGGTAAGGACTTCATCTTCGCTCACAAGTCGGCTGACCCACGCGAACTCGCAGTTGCAATCGTACGCGGTGCTTTCGAATTCCAGGGACAGAAGTGCTCGGCAGCTTCACGCGCATACATTCCAAAATCGTTGTGGGATGAAACCTTGAAGAATGTTAAGGAAATGATGAAGACCGTAAAGGTTGGTGATGTATTCGATTTCACAAATTTCGTAAACGCAGTTATCGACGAAGAATCCTTCGACAAGATTGCTGGTTACATCGACAGAGCTAAGAAGTCGCGCAAGGCAAAAATTGCTCTCGGTGGAACATACGACAAGAAGGTTGGTTACTTCATCGACCCGACCATCATCGTTACAACTGACCCGCACTACGAGGCAATTCAGGAAGAAATGTTCGGTCCGGTTATCACCGTTTTCGTTTACGACGACGACAAGTACACCGAAACTCTTCACCTCTGCGACGAAACTTCACCATACGCACTCACAGGTTCAATCTTTGCAAAGTGTCGTTATGCAATCATCGAAGCAGAAAACACCCTTCGTCACGCAGCTGGTAACTTCTACATCAACGACAAGCCGACAGGCGCAGTTGTAGGCAACCAGCCATTCGGCGGTGCAAGAGCATCGGGTACCAACGACAAGGCAGGTAGCGAACTCAACCTCTACAGATGGATTAGCACCCGCTCGATAAAGGAAACTTTCTGCCCACCAACAGAATACGGTTATCCGTTCCTCGGTGCTGACAAAAAGAAATAAGCACGTCTAATAAAATTGAAATTATAAAAGAGCGGTGCGAAAGTTGCCGCTCTTTTTTATGGCATGAAAGTTGTTTTGAAAAATATTGCTACTTTTGCAATTCAAATTAATTAAAAAAATATAGAAATGAAGAGAATACTTACAATTGCATTATGCATAATGCTTTCAGTGATTGCAGTCAGCGCATTCGGACAAAAACCGACCAAGAAACCGAAACAAGTAAATTCAGTTTCACAAATTAGTCAGTCGCAATTTGTTAAACCATCAAGTTCAAATAATAACAGCAACGTTGAGGCATGCTGGAAGATTACTGGCAAAAACGGTGATATTGAATTTAGATGGGATACCGAAGCCAAAGTAACGCAGTGGATTAATGAAATGCAGTCTCAGCACAATGAAATATATTCCTACGAGAGGTGCAATCATCAGACAATTGAAGCATGCGATGCTAACAACGAAAAAGTGCAGCCAAAGAAATGCTGGACTATAACTGGCACAAAGAATGGACAGTCAACCGAAATGTACCTTTGGTCGACCGAAACGGTTGCAAGGCGCAAAGTTGCATCGTTGCAGGGGCAGGGTTACCAGAATGCAAAATACGTCGAAACTCCAGCAAACGATGAAAAGTCGTGTAATGCGGCTTCATCTTCCTCGTCAAACGAACCTGCATGCTGGATGATAAAGATTGGCAATACAGTTACCTATTTGTGGGGATACGAATCCGAAGCGCAAACTATGGTGAACAATGCTCGTAATTCTGGGCAGACTGCATCATACGAGAGATCTGTCAAGGATAAGGCAGACTGCATAAAATAAAAACATTAAAGGTGGTGAAAACCACCTTTTTTCATTTTGATTAGAGATGGAATCAGGTCTTAGGGATATTCGCGAGTTGTCGAGATCGGAACTCGAAGCGTTTCTTGTCGGTGTTGGTGAGAAAAAGTTCCGTGCGGCTCAGGTTTACGAGTGGATATGGAAGAAAGGTGCCTGCAGTTTCGACGAGATGAGCAACATTTCGAAGTCGTTGCGCGACATTTTGTCCGAAAACTTCCGTTTCTGCAACGTTACGTGCGTGTATACAGTAGCATCGGTCGATGGAACGCGCAAGTTTCTGTTCGAGACCTGCGACGGTTGTCGGTTCGAGGGGGTGCTTATTCCTGGCGATGGCAGGGTGACGGCTTGCATATCTACACAGATCGGCTGCCAGATGGGATGCGCATTCTGCGCTACCGGACAGTTAGGGTTCAAGCGGAACCTCACCTCGGGCGAAATATTCCATCAGGTGTTTTCGCTGAACGGACTTTCGAATGAAATTTTTGGCATGCCGTTGTCGAATATCGTCATTATGGGCATGGGCGAACCGCTTATGAACTACGACAATACGCTTATGGCAATCAATATGGTGAGTTCGGAGCAGTCGATGGGTATGTCGCCGCAGCGTATAACTATGTCGACTTGCGGAATTGCACCGCAGATACGGCGCCTTGCCGATGATGGTGTCCGTTTCAATCTTTCCATCTCGTTGCATTCGGCAATCGATGCCAAGCGCAACGAAATCATGCCAATAAACCGCAAGTATCCGCTTTCGGAGCTGTCAGGAGCAATAAAATATTTCCATGCAAAGACAGGAAGCAGGGTTACGTACGAGTATCTGATGCTTGGAGGTGTCAACGATGGATTTGACGATGCCCGCGCCTTGACGGAATTCACGAAAATTTCGCCATGCAAGATTAACATAATCGAGTACAATCCGCATCCCGACGACACTTTTCGCCGTTCAGGAAGCGATGCAATGGAAAAATTTATAAGTCATATTGAGAGTTGTAATATTGTTGTAACTGTAAGAAAATCAAAGGGTAGTGACATTGCAGCGGCATGTGGTCAGCTTGCTAATATGAAAAAATAGTTTTTCGCTTTCCAAAAAAACATATATCTTCGCAACTTATTTACGTAAATAACTTTTTGAGATGAAGAAAATATTTTTGTTTGTTCTAACGGTGTGCTTGTGCGTTGCAGTGAATGCACAGCAGAAACCGACAGCCAACTTCGGGTACGACAAGGACATAACTCTTGACGAAGGAAACGACTACGTAAGGATGATTGGTGGCGACTCCGACGGATTTTTTGCCATTAGGATGGACGCCGAGGACAAGTTGTGGCTCGAATATTTCAATGCCGCATCGCTTGTAAGGGAAACATCGGCGCAGATAATTCTTCCAGTTGTTGATGGAAACCAGACCGAATATGTAGAATCGTTCTACGTTGACGGACAGGTAGTTCTGTTTACGCAGGTAGAAGACTTCCTGAAGAAGGAAAAACTTTTGTACATACAGGAACTTGGTCGCAGCGGACAGGTAATGGGCGAACCTCGAGTAATCGGTAAGCTTACTAACCAGAATATGTCGGCTGACTTCAACGTGTGCATGACTCCAAACGGACAGAACATGTTCGTATGGTACAACCGTCCGTTCCAGACCTACAACGAGGAACCGTTCTATTTCAAGATGTACAACTCGAACCTCAGGGAAGTGTACAACAAGCAGGTTAAACTTCCGCTTGTAGGACAGGCATTTGCTATCGACCAAATCAAGATAACGAACAACGGAAGCGTTTATATGCTCGCTCGCATTAGTCCTACCGAGGCACAGCTCCAGAAGATGAAAATCATAACTTACGACTACAAGCTTTTGGTTTTCAATCCAGCTATGGACGATGTAGCTACTTTCGATGTTAAGGACAAGAAACTCGTCCTAGTTGATGCAATCTTCGGAATCGACGACAACGACAACGTTGACGTTTACGGTTTCCTGGTACCAAAGGGCAAGACCTCATATCAGGCAATCTACCACCAGAAGTTCGACGTTAAGGAGAAGAAGGCAATCAACGCAAAAGATTCGAAGAAGGCAGTTTATACTTTCCAAAAGACAGAAGTTCCTGCATTCAATGCCGAAAGGTTGAGCAGGATTATGGACCAGAAGTACGACTATCAGTTGCTCAATGTGCTTTATCTTACCGACGGCGGTTCGGTTGTAGTTGCCGAGCACAAGAACTATTGGAAGGATTCAATTTTCGACCCGCAGACTAGGGAAACCATCTTCAACGAATATTATCGCTTCAACGATGTGCTTGTTGCATACACCAGTCCTCTTAATAATATGGAGTGGATGGTTAGAATCCCGAAGAGCCAGTACAGTTGGAACGACTACGGAAAGTATTCGTCGGTTGCAACCTACGCAATAGGCGAGAAGGTGTTCCTTTTCTACAACGACAATGCTAAGAACCTCACCAACTTGGAGGCAGGCGAGTCGAAGGCAAACCTCAATGGTGACAAGTATAAGGAAGCAACTTCGCCAGACCGCAACGGATTTGCAATGGCGGTTTCCATTTTCTCCGACGGTGCTGTTTCGGGAATGGCATTGTTCCCAAAGAGCAACAAGAAGAGCAAGATTATACCTGAACTATTCCAGGAGTACAACGGAACTCACTACATGTTCACCCGCAACGGAAAGAAGTGCAAGTTCGCAATGTTCAATCCGGAATAGAATCGTTTCATGATATTATAGAGGAAGGGCGGCGAAAAGTCGCCCTTTTTTGTTATTCATTGCTAATAATTAGAAAAATCATATCTTTGCAAAAAAAAGTATCCTATGAAACCTACAGATATAGCACCTGAAAATATTGCTGATAGAATATATCAAAGTTATGAGTTTGGCAAATTGGCATCCGATGTAAAGAAATGTCTTGCTATAAAATTGTTGGTTGCGATTGAAGAACGTTCCACCGGTGATGGTAAAAATGGTTTGGCATGGCTTGATAATTTAAGCGGAGCATGGGTGGATGATGGGCTTTCGGCCGACGCGGAAGCGGATTTAATTAGAGGAGCAAGAAAAAACAATGTTGCAAGATTAGCGGAGGATTTATGAACGAAATCAAATATATGCATATTTCTGCTGAAGCGAAAATTTGGAATAGAAGAACATATAAACAAGGTTGGACAGGAGCGGTGTTGTATTTCTGTGGTTACCTTGGCTGAATTGTACTATGGTGCAGTCAAAAGTGATAGAGCGGAAGAGAGGATGCGAGATGTGGATTTGATTTCCAGTAATTTTCTAGTGTTACCTATAGATAATGTAATCGAAACATACGGAAAAAATAAGGCATATCTTGAAAGGTCAGGAATGTCAATTGATGATTTTGATTTGTTGATAGGTTCTACCGCTACAAATTATGACCTTGTCATGGTTACCGAAAACACAAAGCATTTTGAAAGGATTCCTAATATTAAATTGGAAAACTGGGTTGTGAGATAATAATGCATGAATGTAAAATAGTTTTACGACTATAGTGTTTGAATACAAATAACGAATATAAATGAGATTCGCTGCGCGAGAACGGAGAAGCCGCAGAAACCTTCTAGCCACATCTTTTGTATATTATTTTTCACTATGGATATAATCGGCAATTACGAAAACTACCGACAACAAGATAGTGTATATATTTGCAGTTTATTTTATTGAATTTGAGTTTTAAATATCATGTATATGAAGACAACATATATGACAAGTGGTGCTTTTGGCGCAAAATCGCTGATGATGAAGATGATGTTGGTGGTGGGGATGATGATAGTTGGATTGGGAGTAAGAGGTGCAGATGAAACAGTAATTTGGACAGCAACTTCTGGTGCATTAGGTTCTAGTGCTCCTGGGTCTGGTACAATATCAACAGGTAGTTTTACATGGAATTACACAAGAACATTAAAATCAGGAGTTACATATACTGGGTGGTCTTCTAATTGTATTCAATTGGGGAAAAATGGAGGAGTAGAAAATATTACATTTTCAACCAACAATATTCCTGGAACAATAAAATCTGTTTCGGTAGAATGTGCAAGTTATCAAGGAAAACATAATGTATCTATTACAGTAGGTGGCTCAACATATCTCGCTTCTACGGCAACATCATCATGGACTACAGTGGGGACAAAGACAGGGACAGGAACATCTTCTGGAGAAATAGTAATTTCGTTTACGGGAGGAACAAGAGCTTTGTATATAAAATCCATAACGGTAGTGTATGCCGTGGCCCCTTCATACACAATTACAGCCCAATCAAATAACAATTCATTGGGAACAGTTTCTTTGTCTGGCACAACTATTACGGCAACGCCTAATGATTGTGTCGAATATGCTTCTCCTGCATATTCTATTACATCAGGAAGAGCATCGGTAACACAGTCAGGAAATAGTTTTACTGTAACACCATCAAGCGACTGTACTGTTAGGATAAATTTTGCAGAAAGAGAAACTTACAATGTTACATGGAATGTGAACGGTTCCATTACATCGGAATCATATTGTGAAGGAACAATAATTCCCGTTGGTGATGTTCCTGTACCAACTTCAAGTAATTGCGACGGTTCAAAAGTTTTTGTAGGTTGGACAACACATTCAGATTATTATAATTTTTCCACTGCTCCTGATGATTTGAGTACAAACTTAAGTGTTGCAGTAACGTCCGATGTTACGTACTATGCCGTATTTGCTGTAAGGGATATTGCAGGATATGAAGAATCTCTTATTCAGACATTACAATACGATACATGGTCATATAGTGGGAGTACTACAGATAAAAGTACATATAGAATGTTTCATACAGGTTCATACATACAATCCGATGAATTTGATCTAAGTAAACTTTCAAAGGTGATTGTTTATGGTGGTACATTTGGTGGAGCGCAGTATAATAGTTTAACTATTGGTGACGGAACAAATACATGGAAAGATGTTACAGTAACTGGAAATAGTCAGACTGGTGAAAATATATATACAGATGGTACGACTTTATCAGGAACTGGCAGGCTGAGGATTACTTCAAATTCAGGTACAGATTCAGATCATGGCGTTCGTATTTCTAAGGTAATGATATATGCAATGGCACCAGTGTATGCTTATACAAATTATACTACTGATTGTTCGCATTCTGATAAGTTCTCTGTTATTTATGATGCGAATGGAGCAGAAGGAGATGTACCAGAAGATGATAATGAATACGATTTGGGGGATAACGCAACCGTTCTGGTTCCTGAAAATTTAAGCATGGAAGGGTTCTTCTTTGATAGATGGAATACAGCTGCCGATGGTAGTGGAACAAATTATAGAATAGGCGATGAAATAGAGGTTAATGCCAATGTAAGGTTATATGCTATGTGGGGTGCAACGATATTATGGTTGGCAAACGGATTGGTATTGGCAGATTATAATTATAGTCCTAATGAATATATTGAAGATAATGGTCCACAAGATGCTGAAGCAGAAGAATATGCTTGTACAGGAAAACATTTTGTAGGCTGGGCAGAATCGCAATTTGAAGAACAGAACGATAGACCGGCAATGATGACAAGAGAGCAGATTGCCAATTTAAGAGTTACGGGTGGAAAAATTTACTATGCAGTATATGCCGATGTAAATCCTAATGATGCACCTTTGAATACAATTCTATGGTCTGAAACATGGGATGGAGGTACATCAGGAACGACTCCAAGTGGATATGCTCAGGAAGGAACTTCTGTTTATAATGACGAATCATTATCATATAGTCAAAGTGGCTCTCCATATATACGAGATGGTGTTGATGATCATTATGCTGGAGGAACTGTTCCTGAACTTTTGGTTCCAAATGCTGGAGCATGGATTATATCTAATATTCCAACAGGTGGTGCTTACCAAATGTTATTTACATTCAAATCAAACCATGCAAATTTCAACTTAACAACAAGTACTGACAATGTTACCATTTCTGGTTCTGAAAAGAGATGGACCGTAACAATATCTGGTAATGTTACAAATTTCAATTTGACTCTTACGAATACCAGCAGTAATAATGTCCGTATTGATGATGTAGAATTGAAGATAATTCAAATTAGCGCAACTGCAGATAACTACACCACTTTCTGCCCCTGTGCATACGAAATCGATGGAATTTCCGACAATGCATTGGTTTGGGCAGGCAAAAATGCCAATGCAGATTGGAACTCCACAATTAACTGGACACGTTACTATGGAGGCGGTTATCACCTTGCAACAGATGTTCCGACCAGTTCCAGTCAAGTGTATATCATCGAAGAAGGAAGATGTGGAATCACAGCACTTCCGCATATAACTAGAGATGAATCTTGTAGCAACCTTACCATGGTCAACGGTCTAAACCTTGAAATCGCCGAAAACCACACCCTTACCATCAATGGCGCAGCAACCTTTACCAGCGGTATCATAAGCGGTAATGTTGTGTTCGGCAATTCAGCATCTGCAACAGGCGCAAAACCAACTAGCCATGTAGATGGTAAAGTTACCAAGAACGGTAGTGCCGAAGGTTTCTCGTTCCCGACCGGCAGCAACGGAAATCTTGGCAAGGTTGAGGTAACGGATGGTACGGCAACAAATGTTTCTGTGCAATATTTCAGCAATCCTGCAGGCTTCGGCACAAACGATTTGCCACGTTGGTGGAATGCCGCCGACATGAGCGGCGAAAATCCGTTCAACCATGTATCGAATGTGGAATACTGGAAGATTTCGTCAACCGAAGCTATAACCGCAGACTTTGTTGCAGAGGCTAGCACTGATATGCACTTCAACAGCGAAACAGCCGAAGAAGACAGAATTCCAACCAACATACAGATGGCGTTCTACGACAACAACCGCTGGACAAATGTAGGAGGCACGGCTTATATTAGCGACAATACGCTTAGCATAACAGGTGTAACAATTCCAGCAAGCGCAACAAGAGGCATATCGGGCAACTACACCACATTCGGGTCAAAGTCGAAGAGCACAATCCTCCCAATCGAACTTGTGTCGTTCACTGCCGAGTGCAACGGCAACCGCGTAGTGCTCGAATGGACTACCGCCACCGAGCGCAACAATAGCTACTTTGTAGTTGAACGTTCCGACGATGCGGTTTATTTCACCGAAATAGCACGCCTCGCAGGTGCCGGCAACTCTATCGAGCCGCTCAGCTACACCTACACCGACTACAACGCCCACGGCGGCGACAACTACTACCGCCTCGTGCAGGTTGACTACGACGGCACTCGCACCGCTTCGGAGATTGTTTCGGCAACTTGCCATGCTGTCGATGGCGAACCCGAAGTGCTGGTATATCCGAATCCTTTCCTCGGCGACCTTATGCTCAATCTGGAAAACTTCGACGGCAGAAATGCAACCGTTGAAATATTCGACATGTTCGGCAGGATGTTGGCGCAGAAGAACATATCCAGCACTGGCAATAGTTACCAGATGCTACTCAATCTCAACGACCTTCCTGCAGCAACCTACAATGTGCGTGTCAACACAGCCGACTTCGTCATCAACCGCAAGGTTGTGAAGAACTAGCAAAAATGCGCACGACAAATATAAAACCTCTGCGGTTCCTTACCGCGGAGGTTTTTTGTAGTATGTTCCTCCCTCAAGTCATGCAGAATTTATTTCAGCATCTGCTGCTATCCTTTTCCCTTCGTCCAATTATGTTTCACACTCCTTTTCAGATCCTGAAACAAGTTCAGGATGACAAAAAGGAGTGCCGTTTGTCCTCATTCTGCCACTAGATGTCGTGTTCCTCAAGTCATGCTGAATTTATTTCAGCATCTGTTGCTATCAGAAACCTAGAAACGGCGCAGCCATTCAAACAGCGTAGCGTCAAACGGCGTAGCCATTCAAACGGGCGCAGCCATTCAAACAGCGTAGCGTCAAACGGTCGCAGCCCACAGAATCCTCACCAGACCGAATCTCTATCCTTTCCATTCTTTTGAACCGTGCTTTTCGGCATTCGTCTACTTTAATGATTTGTTAATTGTATTAAAAAGTCATCATATAGTATATTTAATTGTTTATTATACTTATTTGAAATATATATTTTATATAATATTTTAAATGATATGCATACTTTTAATAACAATTACTAGTTTTGCGACAACTTTAACTTTATGCAATAAAAATATTAAAAAACCTGATAGTCAGGAATTTATGGAACAGTCAAAATTTAATCTTATGTCCGTATTGGATAGAAGAGTGGTTATTTCTAACGATGCTTGTGCCTTTTCGTATAATAATGAAAAGCACTCCCGCTCAATCGCTACTAGCGTTTGTGTGGCATTGTTGATTTTTGTTTGCCTTCTCTTTGCAAGCAATGTTTGGGGACAGGCAAAGGTTACCGTAGAAAGTGAAATTTCAAAGACAGGCTCTCTCTCTCTTGAAGTGCGTGGCGTGGATGATGCTTCGGTGAGTGCAACTCCTGTTGAGCGCACATCTCCGAACGGCAAGCAACTCTATTGTGCCTACGACATCGACATCACAAAGGATGGCCGTGAGTGGCAGCCCGAACCAGAGCAGCCGGCGATTGTAACAATGGATGGCACCAACTTTGCCGACGGTCAATTGCTCGATATTTACCACGAGGGAGCCAACGGACTTGAGTTTGTTGCAACCGTTGCTTCCGAGAATGGCAAGATTTCATTCCCTGCACATTCGTTCTCGGTGTATATCGTTGCCGAAGCAGAAGATTACAACCGTTTGAAGGTTAACCTGCACCAGGCAGATGGCACAATTGTTACGATTTATGTAAAGAAACTTGACCTCGACACCTACCAGGGTGATGGTAATTTCAACCGCATAGTTTACAACCCAGGCATGGGTACTCCTGCCGACGGCGTGCAGTGCAGGGGTTGGATTGCCAAGGAGGCATATACCGATGCTGATATTCCTAACGCTTTGACTTTCGATGAGGTGCGCGACAGCATCTCCAACCGTTTGTCCGCTGGTGTTGCCGATGGCACCGAGTTGGATTTTTACACTATGCTTTTCAAGTCGTTCTCTGTAACCTATCTGGTCGATAACGATGCCGTTACTCTTATAGACCAGTTGCTGTTCCGTGCAGATTCAGTCTTTACCTATATGCCTTATACGGTAATCGCTTCTTATATTCCTATCGATGGTACCCACAATTTTGAGGGATGGAGAGTGGATGATAATGTTTCCGCTACACATATATATGGTAATGACGGCATTGAACATGTTTATGAAAATAACACTGATATTAAGATATCGGGCGATGTGGTTTTTAAGGTTTATGTTACCGTGGGACACTGGTTGGTTTACCACGAGAACGGCAAGGGTGCTACCTACAAGGCAGCAGACTTTATTCGTGACGGAGAGGTTACCACCGACCCGCAATCGGTACCAGGATTTGAAATGGTGCGTAAGGGTTACACCTTTGGCGGATGGTACACCGACTCGCTTTGTACTGTTGAACCTTCTGATCCTGCTTGCCGAGAGTTTGTGTTTGGAAGAGAAATTGACGACCGCGTAGATTTATATGCTAAATGGATTCCGCTTACTATTGCCCCTTATACAGTAATTTTCTGGACGCAGAACCTAAGCCGCGATGGTTACGAGGTGGCAGCGTCTTATGTGAAAGAAGATGGGACTGTGGGTAATTTTATTCCATACGAATCAGTAGATAATGGTGATGAGGATTATGCAAGACATAATGCTACCTTTGGCAATGGTCAATTATCAACCGATGTAGAATCTCTCCAATACACTAAAGTCGCTGGTCACTATAGAGGTTTCTGTCTAAGGGAGGATAGTAAGAACCAGCAAGTAGTAGTTACCCCCGAAGGCGACGCAGTTCTTAACTTGTACTATGATAGAATTGAGTACAATTTCAAGTTCTATCTGTATAGGAATGGGACTACAACGCAGACGGTATATGAATACACTGCACTTTCCTCAGTTGACAATGATAATAATCCAGAAAAATATGGTTTTTTAAATGGAGAGTATGTAAAGGTCTATTGGAGAAATAATGCATTTAGGACAAGTAATAATAATAACGGAACTGTTTATAATGGTACGGTTTATATTAGGTCTTCGGTACAGGTACCTACTTCCGATTATGCCAACAACTCTGCTTCTGGTAACGATTTGAACGGTCTTGTTACTTGGCATTCAAACCAAACGGAACATCCTGGTGTCACCGATGGTTCAGGTTTCACGGTTCAATCGGAAACTGTAGGCGGAAAAACGTATTACTATTTTGTAATGCAAGCCTACTATGGTGAAGACATTAGTAGCAAGTGGCCGACCTACGATGAAATTACAGGTGCCAACGGTAGGGAGCCTGTAAGTTTTGTAATGATGGTAGGGACCAAACTTAAGCCGAATCCTATTGCTGATGGTACAGGTACTGTAAAAGGTATCATAACTGTTATGAATGAAAATATCCTTGGTGCTACTAATGATGCAAACGGCAACTATGTTGTTGTTCGCTTCCCTGGAGGAACGGTTTATAACTGGAGATACCATATCTGGTTCGAGACTATTGCCGGTGTGGATTATACCGGATATGCGACACATACATATAACAGCAGAACCTATTATGAAGATGCCGTTGTTGTCAGTCGTTCCAGTGGTAATCAGTCTTCTGGACAAAACGCACCTAAATATAACGGTTTTGATTTTGATGTAAAAAGAGGGGAAAATTGGACTAACGAAACACAATGGACAACAAGTAACCCCACATTGTATCATATTAATTTCGTTTACAACCGTCAGCAATTTTCAATTTCCTATTTCGATGGAAAATATGTTGACGGCAATGGCAATATAATTCAAAATCTCGATGCTAACCTATTTGATGATTCGCGAATATACGGACAAGGGGTTGCTATTTCACCACGAGATACATCGTATACACCTACTTGTCCTGAACCAGGTTATGTATTCGAAGGATGGTATATTGATAAGGGTTGTACTGCGCCATATCGTTGGGATAAGATGCCTGTGGGCGGTATTATTGTTTACGCCAAGTGGCGTCAGATTCAGTACCGTGTATTCCTGCACCCCAATGTTCCTTCATCCGACCTTACTCTTGACTGGGGTTCAAACAACCAAGCAATGAATTTCCGTATCGCATACGGAAAGACAATAAGCGTACCTAAAGGTATCCGTAGCGACTATGAATTTGCGGGCTGGTTCAAAAACCCAGGATGTACTCAGACATTCCCCGAAAGTGAACGGTTGAATAATACAACTGTCAGAACATATTATAATAAAGAAACTGACTTTACCGACCCTATGGATAAATGGGGTGTCCTGGGCGACGATCCATATTGCTCCGATGCTGCCCGTTTCTGGATTACTAGGAAGTATGACCTTTATGCTAGATGGCGTGCAAAACTGCAGGGAGCAAATGGTATTAATGTGGAATATGATGTAAATGAATTTGCTGGTGGAGTTGGTCCTGCGCCTACCGATTCGCGTTTGTATCTGGATAATGTGTCTGCAATTGCAGCAAACGCATGTTCGTATAGGGACGACACTAAGGTATTCTCGCACTGGGTATTGCAGACATACAATCCAACGACGGGAGAGTTTGAAGATATTCCTGGTTCTCGCATTTACCCCGGTGCTACCTTCACCGTGCTCAAGGATAATGCATATAGGGATATATATGAATGGTACGATCCAGAGCATCCAACAGACACTTATGACGGTCCTCGCGATCTTAATGAAGTTTATCCAGATGGACCAGGTTCTCCTTACAAGGAGTTCAGGGCAACCTATATTGTAATGCTTCGTGCCGAGTATGTGGATGTAGAAGAACCCACCTATACCTATATAGAATGGTTCAGGAACGATGGCACTGCTACCGTTGAACATATCGATGGCGAGAGTACAAGTGCACCGACTTTGGGTATCAACGTGGCAGTTGAACCTCCAGTGCCAACCCGTGAAGGATACAATTTTAAGGGATGGTACAGGTCTGATGAGTCGGGTGCTACCATTGACACGTGCAACGCGAATGCCCTGTTCTATGATAGAAGCACGGGTTCATTTTATAAGGAGGATACCTACACCAATACTGCTTCTTACGTAGCAGCAGACAACTACAACCCAAGACAGTACATGTACGCAATATGGGAACCGGTTTTGGACTTCACATTCCCGGCAATATGCCAGGGTGTTCCCGTTCCACTGCCAACGAGTAACAAGTATTACATTGATGTGGCAGGTACATGGACAGCATCGCCAGCATCGTCAGGAACAGTCGAGGAGACAGTTGACGGACCAACCTATACCGCTGCAGATGGAACATCTGTTACTCTTACATTTACCACTTCAAATTGTCCGCATACCGCAAGTTTCAACTTGGACTTCATGACACCGAATGTTCCAAATGCATCTCAGTATAATTATATATGGAAGGGCGGAACAACTGGTAATGAGGTAGACTGGAATACCGCTTCCAACTGGTATGTTTACAATGGCAATTATTCTGTAGCAACAGGATTGCCTTCAATCGAAAGTAACATATTCATTGGTTCTGCCGACTGCGTATCATCCAACTGGCCAGAGCAGATGAACAACGATATAAACGTGGGATTCGCCCGCAACCTGACCATTGCAAGCGGCGCTACGCTTACAGTTCCTTCGGGCAGAACCTTGAACATTGCCGGCAACCTAGAAAATATTGGAACATTG
Organism: Bacteroidales bacterium; assembly: GCA_017651185.1. Taxonomy (GTDB): domain Bacteria; phylum Bacteroidota; class Bacteroidia; order Bacteroidales; family ML635J-15; genus Bact-19. The sequence goes on from JAGCDJ010000025.1 coordinate 251,843, forward strand.
GATTCAGACGATGGTAAAGTAGTATTCTGCGGAACTGCCGACCAGTCAATAAGCAACAATATTGTATTCGGTCAGGTCGAGTTCAACAACAACGGCGGTAACATATTGCCAAGCGGCAGTGTGGCAGTTAACAAGGAGGCAGTATTCACAAACGGCATAGTGGTCAGCGATGTAACATTCAATGAAACTTCAGTTGCAACAGTAACAAACCACAGTAGTTTCGTCGGTGGAACAGTAATAAAGCATGTCGGTGGTATCAACGAAAACTTCACATTCCCGACAGGCAGTCACGACGAGTTGAATCACAGGCAGCCAGACGTACTCGGTAGCATATCTGCAGAACTTCCAAAGGACAAGACCATATCTGTAACATTCTACCAGAAGTCGGTTAAGAATGATGATTCCGAGGAAACCAACGGATTCGTCGACTTGCCTCGCTGGTGGCACATTGGCAGCATGTGCTCCAACAATAATCCTCAACTCGACCATGTAAGCAACTTCGAGTACTGGAAGGTCAACACCGATGCCGACCTGACAGCAACGCTCACAGTAGAAGCAGCAAACCCGAATGCACACTTTGGCTCTCCGAACAATTTCGATCCCGAAAAGATTTACAGTGCAATGTGGAAGGGCGGATGCTGGGAGAATATAAGTTCAGCTCACGGTTCTATATCCGCTGACCACAAAACAATATCGGTAGTTGCAAACATTCCGCGAGTAAGCGTTCGTGCAACCGAGCCTTCGTACCTCACATTGGCTTCAACCGACAGGGGCACACTGCTTCCAATCGAACTTCTCTCGTTCACCGCTGACTGCAACGGCAAGTCGGTGGAACTTGCTTGGACAACTGCAACCGAAAAGAACAACGACTACTTCTCGCTCGAACGTTCAAGCGACGCCATCAACTTCAATGAGATTGCCCGCATTGCAGGCGCCGGCAACAGCATCGAGCAACTCGACTACACCTACACCGACTACAGTGCAAACGGTGGCGAAACCTACTATCGCCTCGTACAGGTTGACTACGACGGCACGCGCAGTGTTTCCGAAATAGTTGTAGCCATCTGCGACGACACCTACGGCGAACCCGACGTCCAGGTCTTCCCGAACCCGTTCCACGACAATGTAACGGTACACATGGAAAACTTCGCCGACGAGACAGCAAGCATCGAGGTTTACGACATGCTTGGCAGGGCAGTTCTTATGGACACAGTTTCGGCAGGCGCAGATAGCGAAGTGACGCTCAACTTCGGCACATTATCCGCCGGAACCTACATTGTTCGCGTCAGCACGCCCAACTATGTAGTCAACAAGCAGGTTGTAAAGGAATAAATAGACTTAAACCGTACAAAAAATAATTGTAGGGGATGTATTCAACATCCCCTACTTTTTATACATAAGTACCACATATATTTTTCAATGCGGTGCTTTGATGAATTCTTTCTGGTATTTGCTAGTATAATGTAGACCAAAAATTACTGATTATATATTTTGTATGCAAAAATACATTATTTTTGACCATACTTTGTATAATTGTTCACATTGTGAGAATACTTACTAATAAGGACTACTACTTTTGTGGCAAATTTATTTGTATATATAAATAAATTTAAAAGTTTGATAATTAATAATATATGAGGAAATTTGACTTTAATGAATCAAGAAAAATCGCAATTTTAAGAAGATTGTCGTTTTTTAATTGTGTAATTCTAGTTTGCCTTCTCTTTGCTGGCAATGCATGGGGACAGGCAAAAGTTACAGTAGAAAGTAACATTTCTGCAACCGACTCTTTGGTTTTCCAAGTGTGGGGCGTGGAAGATGCTTCGGTGAGTGCAACTCCAGTTGAGCGTACCTCTCCGAATGGCGAGCAGGTATATTGCGCCTACGACATCGACATCACAAAAGATGGTCGAGAGTGGCAGCCGGAACCCGAGCAACCGGCGATTGTAACAATGGATGGCACCAACTTCGCCGACGGCCAGTTGGTTGATATTTATCATGAGGGTGCAAACGGACCAGAGTTTGTTGCAACAGTGGCTTCCGAGAATGGTAAGATTACTTTCCCGGCACATTCGTTTTCGGTATATATAGTTACCGCTACTGGTGATTATGCTCGCCTTAAGGTAAACTTCCACAGGGCAAGCGAACCGTATATAGTAACGGTTTATGTGAAGAAAGCTGATTTAGACCATGGTGATTACAACGCTATATTATATAATCCGGGCTTTGGTACTCCTGCCGATGGCGTAAATTGCATGGGCTGGATGGACAATGAACTCTATGATCAGGTGGACATCCCATACGCCTTAACTTTTGATGAAATTAGCACCACTATTAGAAATACGCTGGATGCTGGTGTTGAGGACGGAAACGAGATTGACTATTATGCGATGCTTTTCAAGCATTATTCGGTTACTTATCTGGCCGAAAACGAATCTGTACTACATACCGATGTGGTTCCGTTCCGCGCTGATGTCGATAATCCCACTTTGGCTTATTTTGTCTCAGCATCATACACACCGGCTTCCTCCACTCAGAACTTTGAGGGATGGATGGTGTATTCGCATTCCGATGGAGAACATATATATGGACATGTGGATGATCTCAGTAATTATTCCAATAGTACAGAAATCAGGATAACTGGCGATGTGACCTTTAGGGTTAATGTTACCGAAGGCCACTGGCTTATTTACCACGAGAATGGTAAGGGAGCAACCTACAAGGCAGCTGACTTTGTTCGTGCAAACGAGGTTACGAGCAGACCATCATTGAATATGAGGCGAAATGGTTATACGTTTGATAATTGGTATCTTGGTGACGATAGTGGTATCACTTCCACGGAACCATTTGCTTTCGGAAACGAATTGTCTGAAAATACCCATGTCTGGGCAAAATGGAACGCCAATACTACAGCATCATATTCTATTATTATTTGGAAGCAGAATGTAGCTGGTGATGGTTATGATTTTGAGGAAGTTATTTCTTTGTCTGGCAATGTTGGAAGCACTATCAATACGGTTAGCCGACAGGGGGGAACTGGCGAAAATGCCTATGCTCGCATTAATGGAGCAAATAAGCAATATACTGGCTTTTATCTCAATACTTTTGATACAGGTGTGACTGTTGCAACTGAAGGAAATTCAGTATTGAATGTATATTATGTCAGAAAGCAGTATACATTGACATTCCAGGACCATCCATATAATGCTACGACGAGTAATTCGGGCACACAATATGGTTTAGTAGGTGGGCAGTATGTAAGGATATACTACAGAAATAGTAGATGGAGATTAACAGACTCCAATAATGGCACTCAGTATACTGGCACCCGCTATACGCAGGGAAGTGGTTGGACGACAGTAAAAGAGATTACTGCTTTGTATCAGCAGAGTATAAGTTCTTACTTTCCTATTGTTGGAACAAATGGTGCAACATACAACCATGGTGAAAGATGGGATCCGCAAAGCAATACTCCATATTCTCAAGTGCTTGTTTATATTGATATAATGCCTAATGCGAATGTGACATTTCGTTTAGATGTATCAGACAAGTCCACAAAACATATACATTATTATGTAGAGACTATTTCAGGACAAACTCCAGACAGAACATATAATGGCAAAGGTTTTACTGAATACAAGACCATTGATGCTAATTATGGTTTCTTTACAGAAGCAGAAGACTATATTGATTTAGTTGGTTTCTCAAAAAGCAATTCTTATCCGCCACAAGGTTATAATTCAAGTAACAATTCGGTAACTCAAGTATGGGGTAGTGGTTCTAATGCTGTTAATGTTTATTGCTACTATTTGCGTAATGATTATATCATCAACTTCATGAATGGTGCTTATTATGATGGTGATAACAATAATCTTCTTACAGATGGTACTACTCAGATAGAAACAGCATCTGACATCCCCTATGGTGCGAATATAAGTTCCTACAACAATTACACTCCTGCTTCTGCTCCAGATGGTTATGTGTTCGAGGGTTGGTATTCTGATAAACCTTGTACACAAAGGTTTGTCTTTACTACTATTCCTGAAGGTGGTATCACGGTGTATGCAAAGTGGCGTCAAATCCAGTACCGTGTTTTCCTTCATCCAAATGTTGATCCGGAGGATGTCTCTCTAAACTGGGGTTCAGACAACCAGACAATGAATTTCCGTATTACATGCGGGGATAAAGTCAGTTCACCTACAGGTACCCGTGCCGACTATGAATTTGTGGGCTGGTACACCGACGGAGCATATATGCATGCTTTTGATGAAGATGCTAGTCCTCTGAACGAAACAACGGTTACAACTCCATATAACAAAACTACCGACTATACAGACCCAATGGACAAATATGGCGTCCTCGGGGATAATCCTTGGAATTCCGATTCTATGACGAATGCGACAACAGTACGAAACCCAGAACGTTTCTGGATTACCAAGAAGTTTGACCTTTACGCTAAGTGGCGTGCAATATTGCGTGGCGCTATTGGTATTAATGTGGAATATCTTGCTAACGGTGGCGATAACGTGCCAAGTGACTCGAAATTATATCAGGACAATACGTATGCTATAGCAGGTCACGCATCTTCGCATGCAACCAAGGAATTCTCGCATTGGGTATTGCAGCATTGGAATGGTGCAGACTTTGTAGATTCCGACATCCATATTTACCCAGGTGCTGCTTTTACCGTGCTTAAGGCGGATTCAAAGATGGATAACGCTGGATGGTACAATTCAAACGATTCAACAGATATCTATACTGGTGGTTCTTATGACATAACTGGTATAACTGCACCAGATGGTATTCACACTGTGTTCAGGGCAACCTACACAATAAGGCTTCGTGCCGAATATGTGGAAATAGAAGAACCCACCCACACCTATATAGAATGGTTCAGGAACGATGGCACTGCTACCGTTGAACATATCGATGGCGAGAGTACAAGTGCTCCAACCCTTGGCATCAACGTGGCAGTCGAACCACCAGTTCCAACACGTGAAGGCTACAACTTCAAGGGCTGGTACAGGTCGGAAGAGTCTGATGCTACAATCACCGAGTGTGTCCCGAACTTCTTGTTCTACAATAGTAGTACAGGTTCATTTTATAAAGAGGCCGCCTACACCAATGCCGCTTCTTACGTAGCAGCCGACAACTACAGTCCAAGACAATACATGTACGCAATATGGGAACCGATTGTGGACTTCACATTCCCTGCAGTATGCCAGGGCGTTCCCGTAGCACTTCCGGCAAGAACCAAGTATGACATCGACCTTGCGGGCACATGGACGGCATCGTCAGGAACGGTGGAGGAGACGGTCGACGGAACAATCTACACCGCTTCCGAAGGCACATCGGTCACCCTTACCTTTGCCACTACCACCTGCCCACAGGAAACAAGTTTCGCCTTGGACCTGAAGACGCCAAATGTTCCAAATGCATCTCAGTATGATTATATATGGAAGGGCGGCACTGTAAGTCATCTTGCTGACTGGAATATTGCTTCCAACTGGTATGTCTACGATGGCGAATATTCTGTTGCAACTGAAATGCCAACAAGGGAAAGTAACATATTCATTGGTTCTGCCGACTGCGTTTCAGCATACTGGCCTTCGCAGACAAGCGAGGCATTCGCCCACAACCTGACAATTGCCGATGGCGCTTCACTCACGGTTCCCTCTAATAGGATATTAAATATTGCTGGCAACCTCGAAAACATTGGAACATTGGATGCACTAGACGGCACAGTAGTCTTCTGCGGCCCGTCAACCAACGGCGGCGACCAGTCGATAAGCAACGACATCGCCTTCGGCGACGTAATATTCAAGAACCAGGGCGGCAACATCATACCTAGAGGCAGCATCGCCATTAATCACACTGCAACATTTGACAATGGACTTCTGATAGGCAATGTAACCTTCCGCGAAAACGCAAAAGCATGCGGTGAAAGCCACCACAGTTTCGTTGCTGGAACAGTAACAAAACTCGTTGGCGACCTTAACGAAAGCAATTTTGTCTTCCCTACAGGAAGCCATTCGGCAAACCAGCCCGACGTACTTGGCAGCATAAGGGTTGAAACCCTGGCAAAGAACAGTACCACAACCGTAACATTCTACCAGAAGTCTGTTAAGAATAACGATGCAGAAGAAACCAACGGTTTCAACGATTTGCCACGCTGGTGGCACATTGCCGACATGGACCCGAGCAACAGTCCGCAACTCGACCATGTAAGCAACTTCGAGTACTGGAGGGTAAACACCACTGCCGACCTGGCAGCAACGCTTACCGTAAAGGCAGCAGATCCAAGCGCCCACTTCGGCACACCGAACAACTATGACCCTGAAAAGATCTATTCCGCAATGTATATGGGCGGCTACTGGAAGAATATGAGTTCGACTCACGGTTCTATATCCGATGGTAACACCACAATATCGGTAGTTGCAAACATTCCGCCAGTAAGTTCTCGTGCAACAGAACCTTCGTACCTCACTCTGGCATCAACCGACAGGGGCACGCTGCTTCCAATCGAGTTGCTTTCGTTCACCGCCGATTGCAACGGCAAGTCGGTAGAACTTGCATGGACAACGGCATCTGAGCGCAACAACGACTACTTCTCGCTTGAACGTTCAAGCGATGCCATCAACTTCAAGGAGATTGCCCGCATTGCAGGCGCCGGCAACAGCATCGAGCAACTCGACTACACCTACACCGACTACAATGCAAACGGCGAGACCTACTACCGCCTCGTACAGGTTGACTACGACGGCACACGCAGTGTTTCCGAAATAGTTGTAGCCATCTGCGACGACACCTACGGCGAACCCGACGTCCAGGTCTTCCCGAATCCGTTCCACGACAATGTAACGGTACACATGGATAACTTCGCCGACGAGACAGCAAGCATCGAGGTATACGACATGCTTGGCAGGGCAGTCCTTACTGACACAGTTTCAGCAGGAACCGACAACGAAGTGACACTTAACTTCGGCACATTATCCGCCGGAACCTACATCGTTCGCGTCAGCACGGCCAACTATGTAGTCAACAAGCAGGTTGTAAAGGAATAAACGGGCGTAAGCCATACGAAAAATAATTGTAGGGGATGGGTTCAAACCATCCCCTACAATGTATTACCACAAATCGTAAACCCTAATCGTAACCTTTATCTCGGCTTTGCCAAATCGTAAATATTTTTTACTTTTGCAAAAAATTATTTGATATGTACTTGAACAAAGTTATGCTCATTGGACGGCTTGGAGTAAAGCCCGAAATTCGTTATGTAAAGGAAGATACGCCTGTTGCAACTTTCCGCATGGCTACTACCGAACCTTATCGCACCAAGGACGGCGAGAAGCGTGAAAATACAGAATGGCACAATATAGTTGCATGGAGAAACCTCGCAAAGTTCTGCGAAACCTACCTCGACAAAGGTATGCTCATATATCTCGAAGGTCGCTTGCAGACACGCAGTTGGCAGGGACAAGACAATGCAACCCACTACACTACCGAAATTCTTGCCGACGTAATCCGCATGATGGAACCCAAATCGGCACGCGACGGTCAGCCAGCAATGCCGGTACAGCCGAGCGCACAAGCAGCAGAACCGTTTGCTCAACCTCAGGATTCAGCAGCCGAGGCACCTGCTTTCCAGCCGGATAACGCAGAAGACGATTTGCCGTTCTAATTTGCAACACAACAAATGCATTGATTGACAAAAATTAATATTGTACGGGCGCGTTTTAAACACGCCCCTCCAAATAAAAAATGGACCCTGACCCTTATAATCAATCGACAATAATAGGAATTATCGTTGTGGTAATTCTTCTCGTATGCTCCGGACTTGTTTCGGCAAGCGAGACTGGATTTTTCGGACTCTCGGCAAATGACAGAGAGAAAATCCGCAAGGCAAAGACAGCAAAGGGAAAACTTATTGCAAAACTGCTTTCCGAACCTGAAAAACTGCTTGCAACAATATTGGTTGCTAACAATTTCATCAATATTGCAATAGTGATAATCACGGCGTTTCTCTCCGACAGACTTTTTGCCTCGATGGAGAATACTGTGCTTGTCATTGTGTTGCAAACCGTTGTCATCACATTCATAATCTTGCTGTTCGGAGAGATGATTCCTAAGATTTTGGCAGCAAAATATCCGCTGTCAATCTCAAAAATAATGGCATATCCGTTGCGGGTATTGGAGCCGCTCTGCTATCCGTTCAGCATTATACTCATAAAATCGACCAATGCCGTAAAGAAACGCATTCAGAAGAAGCATACATCCGAAATCAGCATCGAGGACTTGTCGCAAGCCATAGAACTCGCATCTGACGACCTGAAGGATGACCGCGAAATGCTTGAGGACATTGTAAACTCCTCGTCTCTTGATGCCCGCGAAATAATGACCTCGCGCGTGGATGTTTTCGCCATCGAGTACGATACAAAATTCTCAAAGGTCATTGGCGACATTGTTGAATCGGGCTTTTCGCGCATTCCAATCTACGAGGACAACCTCGACAACATTATGGGAATCCTCTACATCAAGGATGTGCTTGCCCATGTCGACGAACCCGACTTCGACTGGCACAAACTTATCCGTCCGCACTTTATAGTTCCCGAAACCAAGAAAATCAACGACTTGTTGTCCAATTTCCAGTCGAAGAAGATGCATATTGCAATCGTAATCGATGAGTACGGAGGCGTTAGCGGAATCGTGACTTTGGAGGACATCTTGGAAGAGTTTGTGGGCGAAATCCACGACGAGTTCGACACCGACGAGGACATGTACAAGAAGATTGACGACCGCACCTACGAGTTTGATGCCAAGACCAGCATAGTGGATTTCTGCAAGATAGTGGATGTCGACTACGAGGTGTTCCAGGAAACCAAAGGCGAGTCGGAAACTCTTGCGGGAATGTTGCTCGAAATAAATCAGGAAATCCCTGCCAAGGACAAGACCATCAGCATCAAGGACTTCGATTTTACTGTAACTGCATCGAACGAGCGTAGAATCAAGAAGATACGTGTGAAACTTCCAAAACCCGAAAACACCGAAACCGATGAAAAATAAGATTCTTGCCATAATGCTAACCATTTGCCTGGCAGTGCTTTGCGCCTGTGGCGAAAAGGCGTATGCTCCTCGTCCCAAAGGTTATTTCCGTATCGATTTTCCCGAAAAGACCTACAAGCAGTATGATGGTGAATGTCCGTTCAAGTTCGAAATTCCCGAGTATTCGTTCCTGATAAAGGAAAAGGACAACGACTGCTGGTTCGACATCTATTTTCCCAAGTACAAGGCAACAGTTTATATGACATATCGTACGGTGAACAACGACATCGACACCCTGCTTAACGATGCACACGATTTTGCCTACAAACATACAATCAAGGCCGATGCCATCGAGGAAAACATTTTTGGAAAGGATTCATCTAGGGTGTTTGGCTGCCTGTACAACATAAAGGGCAATGTGGCTTCGCAGTTGCAGTTTTTCCTCACCGACAGCACCACGCATTTCATGCGCGGCTCGCTATATTTCGATGCCCGTCCCAACAAGGATTCGCTTGCTCCGGTAGTTGATTTTGTTCGCGAGGACATCGAACATTTCATGGAAAGTTTTGAATGGAAGGAATGAGATGGTGTCGTTGCGCGCAACGACCACCACAAATTATTAATTATCAATTATCCATTATCAATTATTCATTGTCCATTGTAAATTGTTAATTCAAAAGAACATATTACCCGACAAATCACTTGTTGCCTTCTGGAAAATGGAAGAGACCGAGGAGCAACTTCGGGCGATGTGCGACCTAACAGAAGAGGACAACAATTATATAGAACGGTGTTCGGCTACGAAGCGCCGCATTGAATTGCTGTCGGTTCGCGCATTGCTGAAAACAGTTGGCATACACCAGACCATACACTACAATGATCGTAAACCGTATCTTGACAATGGTTATATTTCCATAAGTCATTCGGCAAATATGGCAGCGATAATCTACAATCCCGATTTTCCCGTTGGAATCGACATTGAGGTTGTTGCCCCACGCATACAAAGGATTGCCACTCGTGCATTTTCGGAGTCCGAACTTGCTGTTGCTACCGACGACCTCGAAAAACTGACTGTTTTATGGAACTGCAAGGAATGCGTTTTCAAACTTGCCAACGATGAAGGTATTGATTTTCGTGATATGATAGAAGTTGATTTGCCCCAAGATCTCAATTGTCCATTATCCATTATCCATTGTACATTAAAAAAATCCAGCTTCACAAAATATTTTTCACTTTCCGTGATGAAAATTGAAGGAAATACTGTGGTGTGGGGAAGGCTTGAAGGCTAGCTGCCCACCATTGGGCCATTAAGTCCATAAAAGCCTTTAATGGCTTTAGAATGGAGGGCAGACAATTGGACAGCAAGCCTTCCCGCAACTTTTTTCTTGCTATTCAAAAAACATTTTCTACCTTTGCTAAAATTTTAATATGATTTTTATGAGAAAGTTTATAGTATTAGCATTAGCGTTATGCTTTGCATTTGCAGCAAATGCGCAGATTGGTAACTTAATAAAGAATAAAATCAACCAGAAGGTTGAAGAAGGTGTAAATAAAGCCGTTGACAAGGCTGTGGACAATGCCATCGACAAAACTTTCGACAATACAAAGAAAGCCATAGAAAAGGAGAAAAACGATAACTCAAGTACAATTCAGGACGACCCGCACGACAATGGCGGTTGGACTTGCCCTGCTTGTGGCGCCACTGGCAATCATGGCAACTTCTGCAAGGAATGTGCAGCCAAGAAGCCAGGTGCTTCTTCGGCAACTGAAACCAACACTGCATCGGAAAGCGGTTGGACTTGCCCTGCTTGCGGACATACTGGCAACCAAGGTAAATTCTGCAACGAGTGTGGAGCAAAGAAACCGGAAGCAACTGCAGCCGATGATTCTTGGACTTGCCCACAGTGCGGACACAAGGGCAATAAGGGTAAATTCTGCGATGAATGTGGTGCAAAACGCGCCGATGGTGCAAATGCCAATATGAAAGCTTCATCTGAGTGGAACAAATTCGACTTTGTGCCTGGTGATGAGTGCTTCTACTACGACCAACTCGTTGGTGAGCAGTTAGGAGAGTTCCCGTCAATGTGGGATTTGGTTGAAGGAGAGTGCGAAATAGCTAAAGTCAATGGTGAAAATGTGATTGCTATGTACCAGAACTGTTGGATTAAACCACTGATGGAAGTTGATAATTATTTAGGCGAGACTTTTACAATAGAGTTTGACTATTACGATTTTTATGAGACAGAAGGTCAGGATTATGGATATTTGCAGGTAAGATTATGCAAAAGTGGCGACAGATGGATAGGAAGCGATATTCTAAATTTCGGTTTTTATAATCATGTGACGGAATGGGCATATACACACGATGACCGAAAGCGTGGATTTTCTTGCAGTTGGGGCAAAATCGATGGCGATAGAGCTTCAACAGAGCAGAATGTTGAGAATTTTGGCTACAATAAATGGCATCATGTGTCAATGTCGGTAAACAGGCGTGCTGTAAAAATTTACGTTGACGAAAAACGAGTTGTCAACATTCCTAATTACAAAAGAGAAGACGGTTGGTTGGGTATAGGATATAACAGTGCAGGAAAAGAATATCCGGCATACATCCGCAATGTCCGTATCGCCAAGGGAGCAGTTCCCCTCTACGACCGTATGATGACCGATGGCAAGTTCATTACCTACGGCATTACCTTCGATGTTGGCAAGTCGGTAATCAAACCGGAATCGATGGGCGAAATCAACCGCATCGTGCAACTTATGAACGAAAATCCGGAACTCAAGTTTGAAGTTCAGGGTCACACCGACAATACTGGCAACGCTGCATCTAACCAGACCTTGAGCGAAGCCCGCGCAAAGGCAATCGTCGACAAGTTAGTTGAATTGGGCATCAGCGCTGACCGCCTCAGTTCGGTTGGCAAGGGTCAGACCTCACCTATCGCCGACAACAGCACCGACGAAGGCAAGGCCAAGAACAGAAGGGTTGAATTTGTGAAGAAGTAAATGGCTAACAGTCCAACGGGCTGACAGTCTGTGAGACTGCAAGCCTGTTAGACAGACAACATGTAAACAAACATTTAATAATATGAAAAGGACATTTTTAGCACTTATGTGCATTGCAAGTATAGCCTTAATGACTGCTTGCGGTAACAACAAGGAACAAAACACCGACAAAACCAGCGAATCCGCTGCCGAATCTGTTGAACCAGCAAAAAGTTCTGCTCCAGAATCTGTTACAAGGACAAAATGGTTTTCTGAATCAGAAAACAGTACATATCGTTTGACTATCAGCGTCGAAGATAATGCAAATCTTTTCTTCACGAAGTATGACGATGATGGCAATCTGCTGGATAGTGGCAATTTGTTTGGTGATGTCACATATAATAACGGCGAAGGCAGTATTCCCCTTGGCGAAAATGGAAATGTTGTTGACAAGGCTACATTTACTGTCAGCGACAAGGAGATGAAGTTTACTTTTAAGGGTGAGACTGTAACAATGAAACAAAAATCAATAGATTAACACAATACGTTCAGATGATTATGAAAAAAATGTTTTAATACAGATTCTTGTTCTATTAGCATTAGTATTCGCCAATGCTAGTTTTGCACAGACATATATGCCCGAGAAGGTCGGCACAAAAATCACCTACGTCGACAAGGACGCAAAGGGCAAGATAATACAGGCCTTCAGGTACGAGATAACCGACGTACAGAAGGACGACGGCAAGACCACAATACTTTTCGACATAGTTTGGCTGAAGGACAACTTCAAGGAGACTGGCGAAGTGTATAAGGGCAAGGTTTGGAGTGCCGACGGATATTTCCACACCGACGTTCGCTACGCTCTCGGTTCGCTGGCATCGATGGTAAACGTTGACTCAATAAAGGGACACACAATTATCCTTCCCGAACATCCGTCGAACGGCGAAAAACTTGACGACTGCCACATTACCGGTCCTGGCATAACCATTACCAATACCAATATTGCCGTTACAACCGGACAAAGCGTAACAACCGATGCAGGCACATACGACTGCATACGCGTCGATTCGGAAGACAGCGCACAGATTATCTTCGTAAAGGTAAACGTAAGTTCGAAGCAGTGGTGGAAACTCGGTGTAGGCGCAGTTAAGTACGAGTCGTACAACAAGAAAGGTAAGTTGACACTGAATAGAGAACTGTACTCTATCGAGTAGTTCAAAGTTCAAAAGTTCAAAGTTGAAAGAAATTAGATTAAAGTTGAGAATCAATTGTAGTTGCGCAATGCTTAGCGCAAAAAGTTGAACGGCGAAGCTAGAAACAAAAAAAATATTGCATCATAACAGAATATTCATTTTATTTGCAAAAAATAATTTATTCATAATTTAAGTAAAGGAGATAAACTCATGGCAGAAGAACTCGAAAACAAGCCTGCAGAAAACAATGCAGCACAGACAGAGGTTACACCAGAAGATGTACAGAACAATAAGGTATTTGCAATCCTTGCATACTTTGGAATTTTAGTATTGGTTCCAATATTCGCAGCTAAGGAATCGAAATTTGCTCGTTTCCACGCAAATCAGGGTCTCGGACTTTTCATTTGTGAAGTTGCATGGAGTATCATCAGTTACATTATAACTGCATTGTTGATCCATTCATGGTCATTTGGATTGTTGACAATGTGGAGTCTTATCAGCTGGTTGGTATGGATTGGTTTCCTCGTATTTGCAATTATCGGTATTGTAAACGCTGCACAGGGAAGCACAAAGCCAATGCCAATTTTTGGTAAGTTCAAAATCTTGAAGTAGGCAAAAATAAAATTGATAAAATTCGTTGGCGGCTCTCGTAAGGGAGCCGTTTTTCGTATCTGCTTATTGTTGTTTTACGGGTAAGTGCATAAAAAAACCCCCGAAAGCTTGGGATTCTTACGGAGGCTAAAATAAAGTTTGATAATATGAGGGCAATTTTAGGAACCAACGAGAGATATTTCTCTCTTGTTGATTCGATGCAAAAATATTGTTTTTTTTATATGCCACAAGTTTTTTGTTGTACGATTATACTACCAACAATAAAATTTCCACTATAATTCAAAAAAATTATAAGTTAATGTTCCTGAAAATATAATTTGTTAAAATAATGGCACGATTTTTTGATTTTTGATTCGAAAAAGACGCTTGTAAATCGTAAAAGTATTATCTTTACAACCAAATTTGTAAAAGGAATAGAATTATGAAGATTATCAATTTAGGAGGCAAGGGCAGTTTGCTCGATCAGTTTTTGTCAGAAGTGCGTGATGTTCAAATCCAGCAGGAAAGGTTGCGTTTCCGCAACAACATTACACGTATAGGCGAAGTAATGGCATACGAAATCAGCAAGCGTCTTCCGTTTGCCGACGAGGATGTAATAACGCCACTCGGCATCGCAACAGTACCTACGCTCAAGGAGCAACCAGTCCTGGCAACAATTCTCCGTGCAGGACTACCTATGTATAAGGGTTTTCTCAACTTTTTCGACCATGCCGACAGTGCTTTCATAGCTGGTTACCGCAAATACAAGAAGAACGGCAAGTTCGAGGTGAAAATCGACTACATCACTTCGCCATCCATCGAGGATAGGAATGTAATAATATGTGACCCGATGCTTGCAAGTGGTAGCAGTATAGAACTGGCATTCAAGGGTTTGCTCGAATACGGAACTCCAAAGCATGTTCATGTCGCAGCAGTGATTGCAAGTCGCGAAGGACTTGAATACATAGAAAGAGTATTGCCAGAAAGTATGGTAACTGTATGGACTGCAGCCATTGACGATGAATTGACCGTTAAATCGTACATTGTCCCTGGAATCGGTGATGCTGGTGATTTGGCATTCGGTGAAAAGACGGAATAGACGAATGGACAATGAATAATTGACAACTGATAATGAATAATTTGTGGTGTCGTTGCGTGCAACGACACCACATAGAAAACAGAAACTAAGAAATGAATAAAATAAATATTTTCCTTATAATTTTTGCTTTTGCAACTGTTTACTTGCTATTCTCGTGCACAGGCGAAAACGAAAAACCAATTCCCGCAGTTCTTACTGCCGATACACTTGCTACCGTATATGACTTTTCCGTTACCGATACGTTCGATACAGGGGAAACTCGTCGCATTAGGTTCTTCGACAAGGCAGACAGCACATCCGCTAAGTACGAAAAGCGCTACTACAAGAGCGGCAACATCTGCATGGAAGGTCCGCTCGATAGCAACAACCTGCGCAATGGACGTTGGATTGCTTGGTACGAGTGCGGAAAGGTTTGGAGTACGGGCGACTATACGCACGGTTTGCGCGATGGCGAAAACAAGGTGTATTACGTTAATGGTCAAGTGCAGTACAACAAGAAGTATGTCAACGATACTGCCGAAGGCATCTGGTCTTTCTATTTGGAGGATGGTACAGAACTTATGAAAGTGATTTACGAAAAGGGAAAAGTCATTGAGCAGGTACAGCTTGTCAGTCCCGATAGTTTAAGAAATCTTTCACGTTGACATAATCGGTTATCACTTAATTTTGCCGGCAGAAAATTTTAAAATTATATACAATGAGAAAATTCACATTTTTGTTGCTCTTTGTAGTCCTTAGCATAGGAGCAGCATTTTCGCAGGGTTTGGCACTTTCCGACAAGTTGCCCAACGACCCGAAGGTAATTGTAGGCAAACTCGACAACGGTATGACCTACTACATTAGGCAGAACTCAATTCCAGAAAATCGTGCAGAACTAACTCTCGCAGTTTATGCAGGTTCGGTTCTCGAAACCGAAGAGCAGCGCGGTTTGGCTCACTTTACAGAGCACATGGCGTTCAACGGAAGTACACACTTCAGCAAGAACGAACTCGTAAACTACATGGAATCTATAGGTATGCAGTTCGGTAGCGAAGTAAACGCCTACACATCGTTCGACGAAACCGTTTATGGAATCAAGGTTCCGACCGACAACAGCGAATTCATCGACAAGGGTTTGCTCGTTCTTTACGACTGGGCACACGAACTTTCGATGGACGACGATATGATTAACGATGAAAGAGGTGTTATCCACGAAGAATGGCGTTTGAGCCAAGGCGCACAGACACGTCTGCAAAACGATATGCTTACCGCTGTTTTCAACGGTTCAAAGTATGCAGAACGTCTCCCGATTGGTCTTATGGAAGTTGTTGACTACTTCGACCCGAAGGTAATAAAGGATTTCTACAAGACTTGGTATCGTCCCGACCTCATGGCAGTTATCGCTGTTGGTGACTTCGACCCAGCCGATATGGAAAACCGCATTAAGAAGCAGTTCTCACAAATTCCAAAACCCGAAAATCCAAAAGCACGTCCAACGGAAATCATTCCCGACCACAAGGAAACCGTTGTAAAGCTTTCGAGCGACCCGGAATGCCCTGCTACTATGGTTTACGTTTTCTACAAGCACCCACAGACCAAAACTGTTACAGTTGCTGACGCACGTCGCGACATGGTTTCGTCACTCATGACGCAAATGCTTATAGCTCGTTTCTCAGAAATTGCTTTAGCTCCAAATCCTCCTTTCGTACAGGCATTTGGCGCTTATTCTCCATTTATGGGAGGAAAGGATGCCTTTATGAATCTTGCTGTATTGCAGAACGACAAGATTGAAAATGCTGTCAAGGTTCTCGCTACCGAAAACCAGAGAATGATTCAGCACGGCTTTACTCAGACCGAACTCGACCGTGCAAAGAAGGACATGCTAAAGATGATTGAAAAGCAGTACAACGAACGCGACAAACAGAAATCGGAAAGTTATATCAATGAATACAAGGCAAACTTCATGCCGCCTCATTCAGCATTTATGAGTGCAGAATATGAACATCAGCTTTACAACAAGTATATTCCCGAAATTACACTCGACGATGTAAACAATTATGCTAAAACTATGATTACCGACGAAAACTGCGTGGTATTCGTTATGGCACCAGAAAAGGAAGGTTTCAAGCTCCCGACCGAAGCACAGATAAGAAAGGCATTTGAGGAAGCAAACCAGGCAAGCACTGAACCATACGTTGACAAGGTTGCTGACAAACCGTTGGTTGACGCACTCGGACCGAAGGGTAAAGTTTCGAAGAAAGTTGTAAACAAGCAGTTTGGTTACGAAACATGGACTTTGAGCAACGGCGTAAAGGTAGTTTTGAAGCACACTGACTTCAAGGCCGACGAAATTACAATGACTGCCAAGAGCGAAGGCGGTTACTCAAAATTTAGTGCAAAGGATGCTCTTACAGCAAAATGCATAGTTGATGTAATGGACGAAAGTGGTCTTGGAAACTACGATGCAACCGAACTTCAGAAATATCTCTCTGGTAAGAATGCACATGTGTCGCCATATATTGGTGAAACCGAAGAAGGATTTACTGGCAGTTGCGACGTGGAAGGATTTGAAACCATGCTCGAACTTGTAAATGCTTATTTCACAAAGCCAAAATTCAGCGAAGATGCTTTCAATTCATATATTGAAAAGCAAAAGGGTATGCTCGAAAATGCAATGCTCGACCCGCAAAGCGTATGGCAGGATTCTTTGAGATGGATTATGGGCAATTACAGCGAATATCGCAAACCTATGACTCCTGCTATGCTTGATGAGGTTAACTTCAAGAACATGAGCAAATTGTACAAAAATCGTTTCAACGACCCATGCAACTTCACATTCTACTTTGTTGGAAATGTTGACGCTAAGAAGGTAAAACCATTGGTTGAAAAGTATTTGGCTTCGCTTGAAACTGTTGAACGTAACGAAACTTTTGTTGACCTTGGAATTAGACCACCAAAGGGTGCTGTTGAAAAGGATGTAAGAAAAGGCAAGGATGACAAGTGTATTGAAATTATCATGTTCCATGGCGATTTCAACTACAATGCTCAGAACAATACTGAAATCGATGCAATATGCAAGATACTCACCACCAAGCTTCTCGAACAGATTCGTGAAAAGGAAAGCGGTGTATATTCAATAGGCGCATATCCTGCAACATCGAAAACTCCTCATGAAACTTATGTTGTACAAATTTTCTACAGTTGTGACCCTGCAAGAGAACCAGAACTTAAGGAAAAGATTTTCAATGTGATAAAATCTATTCAGGGTGGTGACATAAGCGATGAGGAAATTGCTAAGGTTATCGAAAAGAAGAAACGTGAACACGAAACCGAAGTAAAGGAAAACAGATACTGGAGAGGTCTTGTTATCGACCTTGTAGAGGGTGATATCACTCCCGAAGAGGCAACAGGCGAGGATGCTCGCATCAATGCAATAAACAAGGACCAGATGGTAAAGGCAGCTGAAAAATACTTCAAGTTCGACAGCTACACAAAGGTTAGACTTGTTCCCGAAAAATAGTATCAATTACAAATAACAACGAAAAAGAGGATGCGAGCATCCTCTTTTTTTGTTGAACTTTTCTTACTTTTGCACCAAAATATCAGGAAATGTTTCAGAAAATAATAAATGGCTGTGTGAAGTTGGTGCAGAAATTACTGCCCGAACCGTTCATTTTTGCTGTGATTCTTACCGTGGTGGCTTTTGCTATCGCAATGCCGGTCTGCCACCAGACGCCACTCGAGGTGGTGGAGAACTGGGGCAACGGAGTTTGGTCGCTGCTTGCATTTGCCATGCAGATGGCACTCGTCCTTGTTTGTGGTTCTACTCTTGCATCGGCACCGCTTATTAAGCGAGGTATAAGTTGGCTTGCATCGTTGCCCAAGAAACCAATGGGTGCAATAGCATTGGTAACGGCCGTTTCGTCGCTTGCCTGCTGGCTCAACTGGGGATTCGGGTTGATTGTCGGCGTAATATTTGCAAAGGAAATTGCAAAGAAACTGCAGGGTGTAGATTATCGTTTGCTGATTGCCTCTGCATATAGCGGTTTCGTTGTATGGCATGCAGGTCTTTCGGGTTCTATTCCATTGACAATGGCAACCCAGGGCAGTGGACTTAAAGAGGTCACCAGAGGTGCATTGGAAAATCCTATCCCTATAACCGACACAGTATTAAGTCCATACAACATTGTTATTGTAGCCCTGATAATAGTTGCCCTTGTTGCGGTAAATGCGCTTATGCTCCCGAAACCAGAAAAAGTGGTTTCTATAAATCCCCAGCTGCTTGTCGATGACGAACCTGTCAAAATAGAAAATGGTAGTACTCCTGCCGAGAAAATGGAAAATAGTCGTATTTTGAGTTGGGTGATTGCTGCATTGGGACTTACTTATCTTGTTATCAAGTTGTTTTTCCGTGGAGGTTCTCTAGACCTTAATTCTGTGATAATGTTATTTTTGTTCCTAGGAGTCATACTTCATGGAACGCCCTTGTCGTATGTTCGTGCGTTCACAAAGTCGGCAACAGGGGCAGCGGGAATACTTCTTCAGTTTCCGTTCTATGCCGGCATTATGGGAATCATAACTGGTGTTGGAGAATCGGGAATTTGTCTTGGCACAGTCATAAGCGATGCCTGCATATCTGTCTCTACACCGCAGACTTATCCGCTGTTGACTTTCCTATGTGCTGCAGTATTAAATATGTTCGTTCCATCGGGAGGCGGCCACTGGGCAATTCAGGCACCAATAATGTTTACTGCTGGTGCTAATCTTGCTGTTGATCCAGGACTTACGGGCATGGCAATTTCGTGGGGCGACGCATGGACAAACCTCATTCAGCCGTTCTGGGCAATTCCAGCATTAGCCATTGCAAAGCTTAACGCAAAGGACATTATGGGATTCTGTATTATAGATTTGGTTATAACGGGAATAATTATCTGCGGCGGACTACTTGTCTGGGCATGGTAGATTTTTATTCTGCATTTTATCTAGTGCTTAGTCTTTTTTTTTCGAGAAAAGGATTTCAAACCAGTCTTAGTGATGGTGGTGGAATAGAAAGGTTTAAAGTTTATATTCCATTTTGGTATATTCCGATCCGAAGGCCACAATATTTTCAATTGGAGAAAAACCGAGTTGCGCATAATATTCCTGCAAGCGCTTGTGATATTTTTCGACTAAAAGTGTAAAATATTTATAACCAAGCATTTCACTGTTTTCAATTGCTTTTTTCATCAGCAAATGTCCGATGCCTTTCCCTCTGAATTTCGCTTTAATTGCCATGCAGTCGAGATAATATTCACCAGGTCCTGTTTCCATTGGATTATTGCGCAAGTCTAGACCACTTTCTTCGTATAGAATGTCGAATGTGCGTTTTCGCAAAGTAGCATAATTGTCTCCGCAATAGGATATTAGACATCCTACAGCATCTCCGTTTACTTCTGCAATAAGACTATTTTTACAACTATATAACCGAGTGTTATCAAGAGTGGCATCTTTCAGATTTTGAAAAGACTTTTCCATATTAGCTGGAATAGAAGCATCTATGTCAAGGATTTCCATAGCAGCCAATACGCATTTAGCCACAATTGTTGCATCTTTTTCAGTAGCTTGTCGGATGGTTATGTCATTCATTATTTTAGTTTGATTCTTCCGAATTTTTGGATTCCTCTGCTGCAATTGCTTCATTTTCTTTCCGTTTTGTTGATAATATTTCTAGCCAGCCGAGCGCGAAGAACGGAATAAGTGGAATTTTGAACCTGACTAGTGCTCCAAAGTTGGATGTAGAAATACCGATACCAAGAGCAAGTACTACAGAAAATAGGAAGCACATGCTCACAAATGGATTGCCAAGTATTTGTTTCAGAGAATATTTTATTCCCGCCTTGAAGAACACGAATATTGAAAGCAAAAGGAGTGCTGTATTTTCCAATCCCGACAAAAGCATTACAGCGCTGCCGCTCTCAAATATGAACGGGCGGTACAATCCAGCAATTATTGCTTTTGGGCCCATGCTTATTAAACTTCCGATAGAACCGTCAAAGTCGCCAATGTCGAAAGAGTGTCCTTGGTAGTATTCCTGTTTCAAGTCCTGTTGTGTTACACTAGCCTGGTTAAGCATTGAATCTACATTGCTGAATGTGCCACCTACACTTTCTCCAACAAACCTTAAGGCATACATACCTCCGAATGCAACAATAAGTATAAGCAAAGGTGCAATAATAAATTTGAAAAGTGTACTTTTTACTCTGTTGATATATCCACTTCCAAGCCATACCATACAACCTGCTATTGCGGCGTATAGGATGTAAACTTTCAGTTCCATTACGATATAGGCACTTAACAAAAGTCCCAAAATAGTGGATATTCGGATTTTCCTGTCGAAGAAAATCTTAGCAAAGCACATTATGAATACAAGGTTAAAGGTAAATGTAAAACTATCTTTCATAAGTGCTGAACTCCAGAATCCGACTGATGGAATCATCATTATGCATATGAATGTAAATTTATCGCTACAATTTATCTTAGTGCGTATATATCGGAAGAATTTCCAGTTTAGCAAGTACGTAAATACCGCCAAACAAATATTGATGGTATAATAGTTGTCGCCACCAATAATTGCAAATGGCGAAAGAAATCTATGAACGGCATATCTGGATGGGTCGCGTAGTACAGGATAGTAAGCAAGTCCTGGAGTAAGCGTTTGTATGTTGTTACCATCTATTGTATCGAACATTATTCTGAAGTATGAAGTTGGATCTTGAAATAAGACCTGTCCCAATCTTTGTGATGCCATATAGTAGTAATATGTATCACCGGCCCAGTTGTAGTAGAAGTCATAGATTACGGCAAATCCAATGCAACAAGTCATCTTGAAAGCAAACCCAATAAAGAAGTACCGCCTTGTTTCATCATCGTTCTTGTACTTGAACAGCGATATGAACCACACAATCAGGAAGGCCAATGCCAAATATCCCAATATGAGTAGTATGCCTTCAAGCGTCAGAAACTTGTGCATTGATGGGGTAGGTGTTTAGAAGGTTTTGAGTGCGTTGATGCGGTTTTCGCGTGCATTTTTTTCCTTGTCGGCAAGGATTGGTTTTTCCCATGTGCCGTATGTTGGATTGGGAAGCACAATGTAGCGGGAACCAAGCAGTTCAACTATTTCATCGGTTTCAGTCAACATATCGCCTTTGGTCTTGCGCTCATCGAAAATTTCGGTGTGGTCGCCTAAGTTGTCACCGACAAGCATTACAATTTCGTATTTTTCAGAAACCAGTTCGCGACGTTCCTTCTTGCAACTCGATGCGTCCTTTTCCTTCATGTAGAAGTTTTCTGCGGGAACTTCGGGGAAACCGAGTTTTTTCATGTTAGTCATTGTGGGTTCAAGTTCTTCGGGATATCGGTTCGATATGAAGATTATCTCTACGCCAAGTGACTGTGCGTATTTCAAGAAGTCAATAGCTCCAGGCACTTCGGTAGCATCGGCTTTCGATGTCCATATTGCCCAAGTGGAATCGCAGAACGATGTGCCTTCTGCCGCCATGTATGCTTCGTAGTAACTGTTGTCGAGTACGGTTTCATCAATATCGAGAACTACTGCTGCTGGTTTGTCGGTCTGTTTGGTTTTGATGTTTTCTGCAAGGACAACTTTTGCAATTTTGTAGGTCTGCAGACAACAAGCGCGATATTCGGCTGAATGTTGCATCCACAAAGTTGCGTTTATAAGATTATCGCTTTCACCACATTCGGTGGTGGGTGCATCAGGTTCTGTTGTGTTTTCAACACACTTTTTTTGGCAAGCAAGCAAAGAGATACTTGCAATTGCTATTATATAAAATATGCGTTTTGTCATTGTTCCAAATTTTGAGGTTCAACTTCTTGAGACACAAAATCTTGCGTTTGTATATTTGTTTCTGGGGCAGCATCAAATATTTCCGATGTTGCAGTTTCAATGTCATCAATGTCGTCAACTGCTATTGCAATCTTGTTGTCGCCCTGTTCTGTGACGGTCTGGTTGCCGAAAGCATAAATACGACCTGCATATTTGCGGAAAAATCCATGATTGTGGGTTACCATCAACACCGATTTGCCGGATTGGCAAAGTTTGTATAGCAAGTCCACAATTACATCGGCACTTTCGGGGTCGAGGTTTCCTGTTGGCTCGTCGGCAAAGATTATCGGTGGATTGTTGAGCAATGCTCTTGCTACGCTTACCGACTGCCTTTCACCACCAGATAGTTGTGCTGGCATCGACATTTTCTTGTCCAGCATTCCAACACTTTTCAGTACCTCGTTTATGCGTGTTTCAATCTCCTGCTTGTCCTTCCAGCCGGTGGCTTTTAGCACAAAGCGCAGATTTTCGTAAACCGAGCGGTCGTTCATAAGTTCAAAATCCTGAAAAACCATGCCTATCTTGCGTCGCAGAAGCGGAATTTTATTGTTCTTTATTTTCTTCAAGTCGTAGCCTACAACAGTTGCTTCTCCTTCAGCTACAGGAAGTTCGCAGTACATGGTTTTCAAAAGACTACTTTTTCCGCTACCAACTTTTCCAATCAGGTAAACAAACTCGCCAACATCGACATGGATGTTTACATTTTGCAATATCAACTTGTCGTCCTGATATATGTTCAGACCCTTGACATCAACGAGCAAAGTGCTATTTTCGTCCATAAATATTTTTATATAAGTGACTTTACAAAGGTAGCGGTAGCTATCGAAATATACGCAATGCAATGATTGATAGTAATAAACAATATCGTGTTAATTAAAAGAGGTGTAAGGTTTGTTTTGGACTATACAAAAACTCTATTTTTGATTTTTGCTAAATTTGGACAATATTGTATTGATAGACACGTTTTTATAGAAATATTGCAGTGTATATGAAATTAAGAAACTTTGCAACATTGCTTCTTCTGCTGTCCGTAGCATTTGCTGCGGCAGGTCAGAAGACCATGAAATATGTTGGTGACGAATTTGCTTATCGTACTGCCAAGGAACTGTACGATAAGGGAATGTATGTTTCCGCACAAAATGAATTTTTCAAGATAATGAATAGCGGCGACATTGAAAATTCACAATACCGCGACGATGCGGCATTCTACTTTGCCATGTGCTCTATGCATCTGTTCAATAAAGATGCCGAGTATCAGCTCAACCAGTTCGCTATAAATCATCCAGAAAGCAACAATACAAACGAGGCATCGTTTGCAATGGCTAATGTATACTATCGCGACAAGAAGTACAAGAATGCCCTTGCATGGTACAACAAGGTTAAATATACCGAACTCGACGCCGAGGACCAGAAAGAATATTTCTTCAAGAAAGGTCATAGCTTGTATGCTCGCAAAAACTTCGATGAGGCAGCAAAATGTTTCTATGAGATAAAGGACAAGGATGGTTTGTACGGAACTATGTCCTTGTATTTCTATTCGCACATTAAGTACATCAACGAACAGTACCAGACTGCACTCAACGGCTTCCTGAAGCTGCAGGACAACCCAACATTCTCGTCAATTGTGCCATTCTACATCTTGCAGATTTATTACATGCAGGGAAATTACAATGCTGTTGTCGAATATGCCGACAAGCACGGCGAGGATTTTGTTGGTGCAGCTCCCGAAAATGCAAAGATTGTTGGTCTTTCGTATGTTCGCACAAAGAAGTATTCAGAGGCAATTCCTTATCTCAAGCGTTATATGGAAGCCAATTCATCGGCAACCGACTTTGACTACTACGAACTTGCATACGCTCAGTATTCCATTGGTCAGTACGATGAGGCAGCAAAGAATTTCGGAAAGATAACACGCACAAAGGATACCATAGGGCAGAACGCTTCGTACCTCATGGGCGATTGCTGCTTGAAATCAGGCAAGAAACTGGAAGCGCGCAGAGCATTCGAGACGGCATCATTATATAACTATAATCCTGTCATAAAGGAAGATGCATTGTTTAACTTTGCACAGTTATGTTTTGAACTTTCGCTTTCGCCGTTCAACGAGGCGATAAATGCATTCACCCGCTACATTGAGGAATATCCAAACAGTCCGCGTACCGAAGCTGCATACGA
The DNA here is from genome assembly GCA_017651185.1 of Bacteroidales bacterium. Classification (GTDB taxonomy): domain Bacteria; phylum Bacteroidota; class Bacteroidia; order Bacteroidales; family ML635J-15; genus Bact-19. Next base: position 276,789 of record JAGCDJ010000025.1, read on the forward strand.
CTATCTGCTTGATGCTTTCATGAGTGCCAAGAACTATCAGAGAGCAATCGCTACAATCGAAAGCATCAGTTATCGCAACTCCAAGGTTGACATGGCATATCAGAGATTGACTTTCATTCGTGGCGAGGAACTTTTCATTTCGCAGAAATATACCGATGCAATAGATATGTTCGACAAGTCGCTTGCTTACGGCAAGTACGACCGAAAAATTGAATCGCTAGCTCACTATTGGAAAGCCGAAGCAAACTACCGCCAAGGAAATGTTGACATCGCAATCGACCAGTTCAAGGAGTTTGTAAATGCCATTGGTTCGATAAACCTTGAAGAATATGGTCGTGCCCACTACAATTTAGGTTATGCATATTTCGACAAGAAGGATTATACGGTTGCAAATTCATGGTTCCGTAAGTATGAAAAGATTTCGGGAGATGAGGAAAATGTTGTCATAAACGACACCTACAACCGTATTGGCGACTGCTACTACATCAACCGCGATTTCGCCGCTGCTTCGGAATACTACAAGAAAGCAGTGAAGATTGGTCTTGTTGAAACCGACTACAGTTTATATCAGATGTCGCTCACATACGGCGGTCTGAAAATGTCGAACGAAAAGGTGTGGGCATTGAAGAAGTTGCTGGCAGAATATCCGAATTCCGAATATGCAAGCAATGCAATGTTTGGAATTGCTCGTGCATATCAGACCGACCTCAATGCTGAAGATTCGGCAAAATTGTACTATGAGACACTTATAACCGACTATCCACATTCGGCAAACAAAAGTACCGCACTTTCGAGTTTGGGCGCAATTGAGTTCAACCGTAAGCACTACGACAATGCTTTGAATTACTACAAGCGTGTAATTTCGGAGTTTCCGGGAACCGAGGATGCAAGCAATGCCAACGACATGATAAAGTCCATTTATCTCGAACTTGATAAGCCTGATGCTTACATTGAGTATGCAAACAGCGAAGGTTCGGGTGTAGAAATAAGCAGGGACGAGCAGGACGAAATAATTTGGCTTGCCGCAAAGAAGCTTTACATCGACAAAAAATACAATGATGCTCTAAAGTCTATAACCAAGTATCTCAACGAGTTCCCCAAGGGCAAATATTTGATTGAGGCAAATTATTACAAGGCTGAATTGCATTTCTACTTTGAGGAGAAGGACGATGCTTTGAAGAGTTACCGCATTGTTGCCGATGCCCCAACCAACAGCTATACCGAGGAAAGCACTTTGAAGTCGGCTTCGTTGCTGTTTGACAAGGAAAACTGGAACGATTCCTATAATTATTACGATAAGCTTTATCCGATTGCCGAAAACAAGTCTACCAAGCTTGTTGCTGCTCTCGGGCGTTTGCGCTGTGCCTACAATGCCAAGAATTACGATAATGTGATTACATCGGCACAGGATGTCATCGACTATGACAGGTCGAATATCGAGCATGTCCGCGAAGCGCAGTACAAGATGGCGAAGGCGTTCATGGCAAAGGACAACAAGTCGCGTGCTTTGACACTGTTCGAAAAGTTGTCAGAGGAAATAGTAAGCTACGAAGGTGCAGAATCAAAGTTTATGACAGCCTCGATAAATTACGACAACGGCAACGACAGCATAGCCGAGGAGATAATCTACGACTTTGCTCAGTCTAGTACTCCGCATGCATATTGGTTGGCAAAGAGCTATATACTTTTGGCACAGATTTATTTCGACGAGGAGGACATTTTCTCGGCAAAGCACACCTTGCAGTCGGTGCTTAGCAACTACGACAATGAAACTGACGGCATAAAGGACGAGGCGCAGGAGAAACTTACATCGATATTCGAGGCAGAGGAAGTTGCCCGCCAGGAGGAAGAATTGCTGAAACTTAAGATAAATCTTATCGAAGACGATTCAGAAGGAGGTTTGTTCCCAGATGAGGATCTTAACATCGACCTTCCCGATGATGTTTTCCCCGACGAGAATGATACTCAAGAAATAGAGCTGAAGGATAATTCAGAACAAAACAACAACGAATAAACAGATTGAAAATGAAGCGAAAAACTAACGATATGAAATATTTGACCTTGCTGTTAGCATTTGTTGTGCTAGGATGTAACCTTATGGCTCAGGAGGACAATACCCTTGAGGAACAGACGGTTGTCATTTACAACGATTATTCGCCTGTGCTAAAGGATGCAAGCAGAATCCAGAATCTTCCAGTGATTGCCGATACCGTAAAGACCGTCCCGAAGTTCGAATATTCGGTTATGCCTACAATGTACCGTACAAGTTTTACTCCACAAAAGATTTCGGCGGCAACAGTTAAGGGTGAAGCGCTGAAGCCACTGAACACTGGTTTTGTGAAGGTGGGATATGGAAACTACATTTCTCCGTTTGCAGAACTGTACGTTAATTCTAAGCGACAGAAAAACTATTCCATAGGTATCGCTGCACACCACCATTCTTCATTCGGAAAAATTAAGAACTACTTGAACCAGAAGATTTATTCGGGATATGATGATAGTCGCATCGAGGCATTTGGCAAGAAATTGTTTGCAAAGTCGGTGCTTTCGGGCAAGATCTATTTCTCGTCAAACGGAATAAACTATTACGGTTACGACCCGAAGGTTTATGGCAATACCGATACTATAAACTGGGAAACCTTTGATTATGTTGATACGCGCGATGAGGTTGAAAAACAGCGTTTTAATAGGGTAGGGGCTAACATGGTGTTCGAATCCCAGCAGACTGGCAAGAAGCATTGGAACTATAAGTTAGGTTTAGGCTACCAGTATTTCTTTACCAAGACAAAGGACGATCAGCATAAGATTGATGTTATTGCAAATATAGGTCGTTCGGTAAAGAATATCAGCTACGGACTTGATATTGATTATCTCTTCAATGCCAACAAGATGGCTGCCTATCCGAATCCAACTACAAATGTTGTAATTGGTACAATTGGTTTAGGAGTTCCTGCAAAGGTGTCGTCATTGAATGACATGTATCTAAGCGCAGAGCCATATTTTCGCTTTGAAAACGAAAAATGGCAAGTACGAGCTGGCGCAAATATGTGCTTTGATTTGATAAATAGCCAAAACGAATTTTATATATATCCGGATGTATATGCTCAATTGAATGTAAGCAATACGATTCTTCCGTACATAAGTTATGGTGGGCATTTGCAGACAAACAACCTTGAATTTATTTCTACGGTTAATCCTTTTATAAACAGTTATGAAGGGTATCATAATACCAGTTATCAGCACGAGGCTAATTTGGGTGTAAAGGCCAACATTAGCAGTAAGATTTACCTTCACATAAATGCCAATTACTCACACATAGACTATATGGCTTTCTTTGTCAACGATACTACTGTTCCTTTACATAACAAGTTCAAGATGGAATATATGGATGTTGACCGAGTTGGAGCATACGCCGAACTTTCGATGCGCGACCTTACACCAGGACTTGACATTATGCTGAAGGCACACTATTATTATTATATAAAGTTGGGAGATTCAAGAGTACTTAATGCTCCAAAAATTGCTGATGCGCGTCCGTGGCAAATGCCAGATTTGGATGTTAGCCTGAGGGCTTCGTACCGTCTTACCAACAAGATTTCGTTTGGTATCGAAGGTTATTTCCTAAACAGGTGCTTTGCAAAGGAATATGTTGAAGGTGTAATGTTTGCCAAGAAGATGAAAGCCGTGATTGATGTGAACCTCTTTGGCGAGTACAAGTTCGATGACAATTTCAGCGCATTCCTATATCTCAACAACATAGCTTGCCAGCGCTACTACATTTGGAACAACTACCGTGCGCAGGGATTCAATGCGATGGTGGGGTTGACATATTTGTTTTAATGTTTAAAATATAATATGTAGGGTGTGGTTTAACCATCCCCTACATATTTTTTTCAAAAAACTTTTTGCAATTTTCAATTTTTGTTGTACTTTTGCACCCGCAATTGCGGGGTAGAGCAGTTGGTAGCTCGTCGGGCTCATAACCCGGAGGTCGCAAGTTCGAGTCCTGCCCCCGCTACCAAGTTAAGAATGTCAAAAGACATTCTTTTTTTATGCAGTTTGGTAAAGCGTCGCGATTAATAAAACACTATGTATCAATATTATGCGATAATTAGAGGTTGGTTTTATAATTTTTATTATAAAATTTTTTGTGAGCTTCCATTGTTAAAAAATTATGCCGAATAACATTATTTTCCTTTTTCAACGAAACTTGTAAAATGCTTATTTTGCAAAAAATTTTTTTTGTGAAACGAGGTGTTTTGTCTTTCACTTCCGATGGCAAAATGCTGTGACACTTTTTTTGACATGACAACAACAGCAATAATTTCAGCAATACTGACACTGCTTGCGGGCATTGGAATTTTCCTTATCGCCTGCCAGATGATGAGTACAAACCTCGAATCGGCAAGTTCGAGCAAACTTAAAAATCTATTTGCAAAGGCATCAAAAAGCAAACTGCTAGGAGTAGGAATTGGTGCCCTTGGTACGGCTGCCATACAAAGTTCTGGTGCTACCACAGTGATGGTCATAGGTTTCGTGAATGCAGGAATAATTTCACTTGCACAAGCGGCAACAATGATATACGGTGCAAACATCGGTACTACCATCACGGCACAGATTGTCGCCCTTGGTATGTTTGGCGAAAATGTTCTTTCCACTACCGTAATTTTCTCGGCATTTGCAGGCATTGGCGCTTTCGCAATGCTGTTCTCAAAAAGCGACTTCTGGAAGCGCATGGGCGGAATTTTCACAGGTTTCGGTATGCTGTTCGTCGGTCTCAGTTTGATGAGTTCTTCCATGTCCGACTTTGCCGAGATGGATTCCGTAAAGACTTTCCTTGCAGGAATTAGCAATCCGATTCTACTGGTGCTTATAGGTGCAATTTTCACCGCCATCATACAAAGTTCATCTGTAATGACATCCATAGCACTTGCCATGGTTGTGACAGGTCTTGTGACGCTTGACCAAGGTATTTTCCTGACAATAGGTTCTAATGTCGGATCCTGCGTTGTGGCAATCGTAGCTGGTGTGACTAGCGGACGAAACGCACAGCGTACTGCAATGATTCACTTGATATTCAATGTCAGCGGTGCTGTTTTGTTCCTTGTGGCAGCGTTTGTCATGGGACTATTCTCCGACGATATGAGCTTCGGCGTCATTTTCCACCGCATGTTCCCCGATGTTCCGCAGGTGCAGCTTGCAATGTTCCATACGATATTCAATGTCGCTACCGTGATAATAGTTCTTCCGCTGACCGGTGCACTCGTGAAGTTGGTTTGCAAGATGATTCCCGACAAGGTTGAAACCGATCCCGACAGTCCGCGCCTATTCTTCGTTGACGAGAACATGCTTAAAACTCCGCCGGTGGCAGTACAGCAGACAAAGCGCGAAATAGTAAACATGGCGCAGATTGCTATCGGAAATTTCAACCGCTCGTTGGACATTGTTACCAAATTGGATTTCACTGAGAAGGAAAAGTTTGCAAAAGAGGAGAATCAGTTGAATTTCCTCAATGCAGCAATCATCGACTATGTTGTTAAGTTGTCGAAAAAGAGGCAGTTGAGCGAAAAAGACCACAACTATCTTACCACTACCTTCCGCACCGTCCGCGACATTGAGCGTATAGGTGACTATGCCGAAAACATTGTCGAGTACGCGGGTATGCTTAAGGAGTCTGGCGAAAAGTTTTCTTCACAGGCGGTGGAGGAAATCGAGAATGTGCGCACTCTCATCAACGAACTATACGACAAGATAATGCTAGCATACAACGATGAGGATTTCGATGCCTTTGCCGAGGCCGACAAGATAGAGGATAAGATAGATGAATATACCAAGCACATGGAAACAAGCCATATAGCTCGAATGTCGCTTGGTCTTTGCTCTCCTAATGTTGGTGCCGAGTATCTATCATTGTCGTCAAATGCCGAGCGTGTTGCCGACCACTTGATAAATGTTGGAAAATCGATACGAAGGTTGGTATAGGAAAACAATTTTTTATGTAAAATTGTCCACTAATTTTTTTGAATATGAAGAAACTGTTCAATCCGATTAAGGATAAAACTGCAGAGATTATTGAGTATCTCATGTCGTCTCCAGATATGCCTAAAGACGAAGATTTGCGGTTCAAGTTGAGACTTTCCATAGAGGAAACTGTAGAGAATGTTGTTCAGTACGCATACAAGGATGGTATAGGATGGATGGAAGTGGGAACCGACCTCGATAAAAATGGTCTGACCCTTACAATTACATTGAAGGATGCAGGGAAACCATTTAATCCACTCGAAAAACCCGACCCCGACATCAACTTGCCACTCGAAGAAAGGGAAATCGGTGGTTTGGGCATTTATCTTTGCAAGCAACTTATGGACGAGGTTCAGTATCGTTACGAGGACGGGTGCAATATTCTTACAATGAAAAAGGAAATATCTAAATAACAGTCGCTATGCTTAAATCAAAATCATTTTCAACGAGGTTAAGCCTTAATGTACTGTTGATTGTCACAATTCTTTTTGTTATTGTGATGGGCATTGTTGCTGTATCTTCACATATGCTTATTTCCGATGAGGCCAAAAGAAGCGCATCCAACATACTGAAAGCTACAATACTTGATGTGGAGAAAACATTGCAGACTGTGGAATCCACCGTGAAAGATGCTTCGTGGCTGGCAAAGGAAAACGACAAGGACGAAGAGTACCTTTATCACATTACACGCAAGGTTGTCGAGGAAAATACCTACATCATAGGCAGTGCCATTGCTTTCGACTCGTGCTATTTTGAAGGCAGGCATTTCTTTTCTCCATATTCATATGAAGACCCAGAGACTGGTGAACTAAAAAGCAAGGAACTTGGTTCCGAAACAAACGACTATTTTACGCAGGAATGGTACACCGAACCTAAAAATACAGGTGTGCCACACTGGAGCGAACCTTATTTCGATGCTGGTGGAGGCGAGCAAATGATGACAACATACAGTTATCCGCTAAAAGACTCCACTGGTCGCATATACGCTATTATCACTGCCGACATTTCACTTGATTGGCTTTCTGAAAAGGTTTCCGCAATACATCCGTACGAGCATTCACAAACTGTACTCATAAGCGCACAAGGCAGATTCCTTACATCTGGTTCGGAATTTAATCTTGCCGGAGAGTCGGCAATTGAAGTAGCCGACACTATGTTTAATGGGAATTTAATGGAAATTTCTAAGAGCATGGTTGCCGGTGATAGCGGAACGATGCGCTTTTCTACCAGACATGGCTGGGCATTTGCCGTATATGCACCGCTCACTAACGGCTGGTCGATGGCAATAACTTGCCAGTACAGCGAAGTGCTTGAGCGGACATCACAAATGCATCTCGTACTTATCATAGTGGGATTGTTGGGATTGCTGATAATGTTCATAATATGCTATCGCATAATAAAGAAACTTACAATGCCGATAAAAGAATTCTCCGTTTCTGCTCTTAATATAGCAAACGGTGATTTCAACACTCAGCTTCCTGAGGTTAAGTCGAACGATGAGATACTAGTTCTACGCGACTCGTTGGCGTTCATGCAACAGTCCTTAGTGACATACCTTGAGCAAATTGAAACGGCAACATCGGCTAAGAAACGCATGGAAACACAGTTATACATCGGAAAGAAAATACAGGAGGGAATGCTGTCAAGAGTTTTCCCTAACGATAGTCGTTGTTCAATTAACGCTAGGGTGATTCCAGCAAAAGAGGTTGGTGGTGACTTATACGACTTTACTACTTGCAAAGACCGTCTTTATTTTTCGGTAGGCGATGTGTCGGGGAAGGGCGTTCCTGCAGCATTCGTAATGGCTATAACGAGGGTGATGTGCCACTTGTTTACAGATTTGGGATTGCCTGTAAGTGATGTTGCTACAAGGATAAACAACGGTATTTCCAAAAACAACGAGGCAAATATGTTTGTGACCTTGTTTATTGGATGTATCGACCTTGAAACCAAGAAGATGGAATTCTGCAACGCAGGTCACAACCCGGTAATTGTCATTCCTCCCGATGAAAAGCCATACTATCTCAAGGCAATTCCGAATATGGCTGTTGGCGTATGGAATGGCTTCGAATACAAGTCCGAAAGTTTGGATTTGTGTCCAGGAACAAAACTTCTGCTTTACACCGATGGTGTAACCGAAGCAGAAAAAGCCGATAAGGAACAATTTGGCGAAGAACGTCTCCTGCAATTTGTGTCCAGACCAGAATTCAAGAATCTAAATCCCGAAGAAATGGTTTCGGCAGTATTGGATGCAGTGAAGAACTTTGCTGGTGACAACGAACAGAATGATGATATAACAATTTTTGCAATAAAAATATAAGCATATATTTATGGAAGTTAATATTGAAAATACAGGAAACAAGACAGTTGTGGTTTTGAACGGACGACTTGATACGACAACAGCCGACAAGTTCATGCAGGACATTACTCCGCTCATGCAAGGCGATAATCCCGACATCGAAATGGACTGCACAGGTTTGGAATATACATCAAGCCAAGGTTTGAGAATGTTCCTTATGTTACAGAAAAGCGTAACTGGCAGAAAAGGAAATCTTGTTTTGAAAAATATGAAACCAAATGTGAAGGAAGTCTTCGACATAACAGGTTTTTCTAACATAATTAAGATAATTTAATTTTTTGTCCTAGCTTGGATATGGAGTACAATCTTGACTTACATTGTCAGATGATTCTTGACGAATATCGTGAGAATATGGCGATATTTGAAAAGATGAAGGAAATCGTGCGTGCACAACTTGAAAAATGTGTGGCCGACAACAATATATACGTCACAGGAATAGAGACAAGGATAAAAAAAGAAAATAGTCTTGCTGGCAAGTTGGAACTTAAAGGGCATAAGTACAAAACACTTTCTGATATTACCGATATTCTGGGAACACGCGTGATTACCTTCTATTCAGAGGAAGTTGACAAGATTTCGGCTCTTATCGATAAGGTTTTTGAAGTTGATTGGGAAAATTCGGTTGACAAGCGCAAGGCCCTTGACCTTGACCAGTTCGGATATATGTCGCTTCACTACATTTGTCGTATTCCAAAATCAGTGTACTGCGATCCAGAGCATCCTGAAATAAATGAATACCGTTTTGAGATACAAATGCGTACTGCTCTCCAGCACGTATGGGCAACCATGTACCACGATACTGGTTACAAGTCGGGAATAGAGGTGCCTAAGGAGCATCTTCGCAATATGAATCGCCTTGCAGGTATGCTTGAACTTGCTGATGAGCAATTCAGCCGTATCCGCAAGGAAATCACCGACTATCGCCGCAATGTACAGTCGTTGGTAATAGATGGAAATTTCGATGATGTGCCACTTGATAGCGATACTTTCCGCAGTTATCTCACAATGAAGCCGTTCAAGAAACTTATCGACAAGATTGCCACGATAAATCAGGCCGAGATTTACGAAGACAATCTGATGCGTTACTTAACAACGCTGATAAAGATGAGATTCCTTACTCTTGGCGATTTGCAGCGACTTATAAAGGATTGCAGCGATGATGCCTATAAACTTGCGCTTCATCAACTTTCGGCTACGGACCTCGACATTCTTGCATTGTCGGTGGCACTGCAGAACCTTTGCATAGTATATATTATCAAGAAAGGCGGTGGTGAGGTTGGATTGCGTATGTTCTATGATTCAGTTTTTGGTGAATCCGACTACAACATCGAACATGCACGGCGTACTTTCGAGCAGGTCACAAAGATTAATATAAAGTAAGATTATTATGGCTAACAAATATATAGATACATCCATTCTCGACAGGGCAATGCACTTTGCGATTGATGCCCATGCAAACACTGAGCGCAGAGGCAAGGGGTTTCCGTATTCGGTGCATCTTATGGAGGCCGTTGAAATTGCATCAACAATAACATCCGACCAAGAAATACTTGCCGCTACAGCCTTGCACGACACAGTTGAAGATACAGATGTCACAGTAGAGCAATTACGTAAGGAGTTTGGTGATAGAATTGCCAAACTGGTTGAGTATGAAAGTGACAAGTTTGCAAACGGCTTTTCGGAGCGTGACAGTTGGACCGACCGCAAGAAGGCTGGATTGGTACGCCTTGCCAATTCTCCATACGATGCCAAAGTTGTGGCTATGGGTGACAAACTCTCGAATATGCGTGCCATCGCCCGCGACTACGAGCGTATTGGCGATGAACTTTGGAAAATTTTCCATGCGCCAAACGGCAAATCCGACCACGATTGGCGCTATCGCGAATTAGCAGTGGCTCTTTTCGACCTTGCTGGCACACCAGCTTACCGCGAATTTGTAACTCTGCTCGAAAAAACTTTTGGGCAGAAGGATTTCGGTGAGCCTGTAAAAATCAACCTAGAGGACTACGAACGCAGCGGAGAAGGATTCAATGCCGAAAGCTACAATCACAAGGGCGGACGTACAATGATAAAGTTGTATGCGGAACCGGTATCGTCCGAACTGCCGTTGCGAGAACTTCGCACCGCAATGAATGTTTTTCGGATGGGGTTACCAACGCCTATGCCTGGACGCTTTGTTACCGATGGGAAAAGATATGGATGCGAGTTTAGTCGTGTTGTAGATAAAAAGTCGTTTGCTAGGGCAATATCCGAGAATCCAGACAGTATGGAAAGGTTTGCAACCGAATTCGCAAGAATGAGCAAGCAGTTGCATTCTACGGTTTGCAATCCCGCTATTTTTCCGTCCGTTGTCGATATTACTAGCAAGGCAATTGAGAACGAATCATTTTTTACCGATTCGGAGAAGAAAAAGATTATCGATTTTGTGAAGAGCGTACCGCAGGTTATGACTTGCCTTCATGGCGATTTGCATATCGGTAACATACTAACTTCCAGTAATGGAACCCTTTGGATTGACCTTGGCGATTTCTGCTATGGAAATCCTTTGTTTGACCTTGGTATGACATATTGGGTTTCAAAATGCAATTTGCCAGAGACAACATTGCGCCTATACCATATTAACAGCGAAAAGATGCAGGAAGTTTGGGAAATATTCCTACGCGAATATTATGGTACAGATGACCCTGAGAAACTTGCTGAGTATGAAAAACAAATTCGTCCTTTTGCCGCACTTAAGATGATATACTTTGGTGTTATAAAACCGCACGAGGAATTCATAAGGGAGAACTTGTTGAGATAACAAAAAAGGAGCTGAAAATCAGCTCCTTTTTTTGTGTAGTTATTTCTTGTTTTTCGGTTTTTTCTTCCTTGCCTTTGCTGTTGCAAATGCTCCTAGTATAGCAACGCAGAATACAATTGCTCCATACATGCATTCTATCGAAAGCATTATCACAGCTTCGATACCTATGAAGAATACTAAAGCTATTGCCACTCCCCATGCGCTCTTTGTGCGTACACAATCAAGAACCAACTTCACTAGGCAGAACAATGCCATCGCTATCTGACTACCGAACAGAACCCACGAACTAGCTGAAGCAGATGCTTTTGCAATGTAAACGATTACGCTTGCTGCAAGACCGGCAAGAGCAACTATTGTTCCCCATTTCCATTCTTTCCACTTCTTGCCTTCGCTAAGTCCAGCGTGAACAGACATCTCAGCGGTTACCTGCATTACGGCGCATATCATCCAGTAAACTACTAGTACAAGACCAACAAGTCCGAGGATCGTAAGTCCCCAGTCGCCAACTACATCGTAGTCGCAGAACCAGCCAATGCATGGCTTTTCTCCATGCCTATTGACGGTTGGTAGGTCTGACATGAAGCAGTAATAGTAGATTGAAACTAAAACGATTCCGAAAAGAACGTATAGAACTGGATATAACTTTGATTTGTCCCTATGTCTAATCTGGAAATTAACCAATTCCATAAATGCAGCCATTATGAATATAAATATCAAAAGTCCCAAAGGATTAATACCTATCGGGTTGCTGTGATGCAGATTAATAAGATCTGGAATGTTTGTAATTGCAGATTCACTAAGTCTTTCTATAAAACTCATATATGTTTATTTTGTTATATTTCAGCAGGTTCAAAATTATTTGGTGGTACAGCGGAACCTGCGTTAGCGCTATACACCATATTTGCGCGCAAATATTACATTTTTTTTGCTAATTAAATAAAAATTATTGGTATAACTTTCTGTTACACTTTTGTATTATAAATTAACATTGTTGCAGTACTTGCAGAAATCAGGCGCTTCATTTTTCTGCCACATCCGCCTGAATGCTTGTGCCTGTTCGCTGTTGATGGTGTTAAAAACTCCGTTTTCAAACACATTCCCGAAATTCAGTTCTTTTGGAAATGGCTTTGCGCAACATGGTACAAAGTAACCGTCCCATGTAATATAATGATGATTCCAAACGAATCCGCAGTCGCGGAACTGCGATTTTCTGTCGGACAAATAACCGCTGAAACTTACACCAGTGTTCTTCTTCTTGTATTCGTCAAGTGTCTTTACCACTTCGGCATATTCGTTTCCATAGAAAAAGTCGGTATATTGTTCTCGCTGGTCGGGAATTGACGCGAGGTTTATGCGGTTGAAATTCACATACTTGATGCCGACCTCGTTTGCAAATTCTATTATTTGGACAAGATTGTGATAGTTTTCACGGGTTATTACCGTGTTGACCATAAACTCATTATGTTTTGATTGCGCGACAATCTCCTTAATGTTTGCCTTGATGACGGAAAAATCAGTATTAGGTCTCACGGTTTCGTAAACCTTATCGACACCGTCCACAGAAAATTGTATGCTGTCCAGATATGGTAACAGAGGAAGCATCTTTTCTACAAACCCAGCAAAATTTGCATTGGTGGATATGGTTGTTTGAATGCTTGGCTTTTTTGCCTTGATATATTGCAGGATTTCTAGCAAATGCGGATATAGCAATGTTTCTCCCAGACCTGTAAGTCCAATAGAAGTCAGATAGGGATAAGTTTCGTCAATAATTGCTTTTGCTTTCTCTATGGGCATGAAACCAACGTCCATCTGTTTGCCGTACTGGTATTCGCGTGGACATATTATGCAGTGCAGATTGCATACGTTTCCCAGTTCAAGCATCAGCCCTGTAGGATAAGGTTCTATTGTGGTCTGCTCCTTGTTCAACTTGCGCCACGCCCATAAGTTTTTCAGGTATTTAAAGAATGCTTTGTTAAGACGCGTGTTCTTCAACAAGTTTATGCCCATTGATAAGTGTCTGCTATTCATGTCAATTGTCGCTGTTTTGACGGCAAAATTACAATTAAATTTGTATATGCCAAAATGTTAGATTCTTTGCGGAATATCTATTCCCTGGCGTATCTTTTGCTTCCGAAAATCCGTCTGCCTACAAGTACCGCTATTGCAAGTCCTACCGCAATCGCTAATATCCACCAAAGATTTGCATAAACACTGAGGTCTGGCGTTGCACTTACTTCGGCATCGAAAAAGAATACTGCAATGACAACCAGCGCATTGTTGGTAGCATGGGCGACAATGGATAGCCATAGTGACCCCGAAGAGTAGAATAAGTATCCAAGCACGGCGCCGAGTATAAACCTTGGCAAAAGTCCCGAAAATTGCATGTGTATTGCCGAAAAAATAAATGCTGTTAGCAGTATCGCAACGTGCTTGTTACGTATGTTTTCAACAAAGAACTTTTGCAGTACTCCGCGGAAAAACATTTCCTCGCATATTGCCGGTGTTATCGCAAGTGCGATGAGGTTTAGTATAAATCCACCAATGCCTTCTCCTGCCAATGCTTTCTGCGTCGACTGGATTGCACTCTCGTCTATGTTACGAAAATAGTTTTCTATTTCTTTTAGCGAATCTGGAAACGAATACAATGCGTTTAAACTCGAAATAAATTCTATCGCAGGCATTATTGCAAGCATAAATGCTATGACGAGAAGATATTTTGTGAATCTGGGACTTTCGTTCATGCCAAGTCGCCTGAATGGTGATTCCTCGTTTCTGATGAATTTGGCGGCAAGCAGGGCAGGAAGTCCGAATGATATAATCGATGACAGAATAAGCAGCAACTTGTAGGATAAATCACCTTGCATGAAAAAATACAATATTGCAACAATCGCAGTATTAAGCAGAAATCCTACGCAAAGGCAAAGAATAATTATAAATAGTTGTTTTGCTGCTGACATTCTGGTGGATATGATTATAAGATTTTTTTGTAATAGAAGTCGTTGTTATAGAAGTAATTAAGTGTAGTGTCTTCTTTTGTTTCAGTTTCTGCAGAGGTGAATGGGAAATATGGAGCTTTTACTCCTTTGCCTATTTTTACTGCGCTTGTGAAAACTCTTGCTTCGTCCCACAATCCATTGGAAATAAAAGAGTTCAGTGTCTGTGCACCACCTTCTACAATTACCGATTGGATTTCGTTATGGTACAATATATCAAGTATTTGCGGTATAATATCTTCGGAAAAATTGACTTTGCTGTAAACCAGGTTGTCTTCGATGCTTTCCTTGCTACTATTTATTATTATTGTTTTTGCCTGGTCATCAAAAATCTTGCTTGATGCAGGAACTTTCAGTTCACGGTCTATGCAAATCCGCACAGGATTTCGTCCCGACCAAAGCCGGGCAGTAAGGTGTGGATTGTCGAGCAAGGCGGTTTGTGTGCCTACAAGGATTGCATCTTCCTCTGTACGCCATTTGTGTACTATCCTATCGAAATGTAAATTTGTGATTTTAAGCGGTTTCAGTGTTCTGTCTGTACGAGTGTAATCAATGAACCCATCTGCTGTTTGCGCCCACTTTAATATAATATAAGGTTTGCGTTTTGTGTGATATGTGAAAAAGCGGCGGTTTAGCCAGTCGCATTCCTGTTTCAAAACACCAATCTTGACATCAGCGTTTGCATTTCTCAGTTTTTCAATGCCTTTTCCTGCCACCTTTTCAAATGGGTCGATGCTGCCGACTACAACTCTGGGGATGCCTTCGCGAATAAGCATGTCGGCGCAGGCGGGTGTCCGTCCCACATGTGCGCATGGTTCGAGCGATACGTATATTGTGGATTTCTTTAACAAAGACTTGTCCTTCACCGAATTAACGGCATTCACTTCGGCATGTGGCTCGCCGCATCTATGGTGCCAACCTTCGCCAATGATTTTTCCGTCGCAAACTATTACCGCCCCGACCATAGGATTTGGAGATGCCGTTCCGAACCCGCATTTTGCGAGTTCGATGCATCGTCTCATGTAGATTTCATCCATTGTGGGATTACCAGTCGAGTCCTCTTTGCTTCAGTTCCTTCTGACTCAGTTCCTGACCAGCACTAGCGGCACGGCGGAAATGTGCTATTGCATCGGCTTCCTGGTTCATCGACTGATATAACTTGCCGATGTTGTAGTTGGTGTCAACGTGGTTAGGATTTATGCTCAATGCCATGTTGTAGTATTCCATTGCCTTGGCTGGATTTGTCGAGAAATATGCTGCACCGAGGTTGTTGTACGAGTCAATGTTGTCGGGATTGAGTTCGAGCGCTTTGAGGTAGTTCTTTATGGCCTTGCTTTCGCCCTTTACATCGTCGGAATAATAGTAGGCAACTCCTAGGTTGTTGTATGCGTCGGCATTGTCCTTGTTGACTTCTATTGCCTTCTTGAACCATTCTATTGCTTCAAGGTATTCGCCTTGGTCCTCGTATATTACGCCGATAGCGTTGTAGGCATCATCGTTGCGAGGGTTGATTTCTAGCGCCTTTTTACAGCATTCGATGCCTTTTTCGTAGTTTCCGTTGTGCGAATATGCCAATCCAAGGTTGTTGTATGCACCGTCGTAGTAGTTGCACAGCGATACTGCCTTGGTGTAGTATGAAATTGCCTTCTTGTAGTTCTTCAGTTCGTCGTATGCATTGCCAAGGGCGTTGTAGGCGGTGTCGTACTTTGGATTTACCTTTATTGCACTTTCAAACAAACTGATGGCCTTGTCGAAGTTGCCCTCGTCGTAGTATACATATCCAAGATTCTTAATCGCTTCGTAGTATTTCGGATTAATCTTTATTGCCATCTGGAAGTTTATCATGGCCTTGTCGAAATTGCCGAGCGCTGAGTAGGCACGTCCCAGAGTGTTGTATGCAACTGCGTTTTCGGTGTTGATTTCAACGTACTTCGACAAGTCGGATATTGTTTGCATGTAGTTGTCGTTCTTGAAGGCGAACATTCCGTTTTTGAGCAGGGTTTCTTCGTCCTGCGAGTATGCTGTGGTCGCCGCCAGCACAAATGCAATCAGTATGGCAATGTTTAATCTCATACAATTTTGACTTTGAATACTATTCGCAAATTTAAATATTTTTTACTTATACTGCACAAGTATATTTGAAAAATATAGTTTAGTCGTTTGCTTCCTTCAGTCGTTCGGCGTTTTCTGCCATTATAAGTTGGTCGATAAGTTCTTGAATATCACCGAGCATGAAGTTCTGCAGGTTGTACATTGTGTAGTTGATGCGGTGGTCGGTAACGCGACCCTGCGGGAAGTTGTAGGTGCGGATTTTTGCCGAGCGGTCGCCTGTGGAAACCATGGTCTTGCGTTTCTTTGAAATTTCATCAAGATACTTCTGGTATTCAAGGTTATACAGTCGGGTACGCAATTCCTTCATTGCCGACTCGATATTCTTCAGTTTGGATTTTTCATCCTGGCAGGTAACTACAATTCCGGTAGGAATATGGGTAAGACGAATAGCCGAGTAGGTGGTGTTTACCGACTGTCCGCCAGGTCCTGACGAGCAGAATTCGTCGCGTTTGATGTCGGCTGGATTAATCTTTATGTCGACTTCGTCGGCTTCTGGAAGAACAGCCACCGATGCTGCCGATGTATGCACACGGCCTTGAGTTTCGGTCTGCGGAACGCGCTGTACGCGGTGAACTCCCGATTCGTACTTCAGGATTCCATAAACACCATGTCCGGTAACTGTGAAAACAACTTCCTTGTATCCGCCAACCGTACCTTCGGTTGCACGGGTGATTTCTGTTTTCCATCCCTTGGTTTCGCAGTACTTCATATACATGCGCATAAGTTCGCCTGCAAACAAACTGGCTTCATCGCCACCAGCACCGCCACGAATTTCCACGATGGCATTTTTCTCGTCCTCAGGATCTTTGGGGATAAGCAGAAGTTTTATCTTTTCTTCCATCGGGTCTATCTTTGCGGTAAGTTCATCGATTTCCATCTTTGCCATTTCGCGCATTTCCTCGTCTTTCTCGGTTGCAAGTATCGATTTTGCATTGTCGATGTTGGAAATCATGTTGGTGTATTCGTCATACGCCTCGACAATAGGTTCCAAGTCCTTGTATTCCTTGTTCAGTTTTACGTACTTGTCCATGTCTGACATTATCGACTGGTCGGTAAGCATCTTGCCAACTTCTAAGAATCGTGCCTTAACACCTTTTAGTTTTTCTAATATAAGCAGGTTTGCCATAATGTGTTTCTAGTTTCTTTTGTTTCTAAGTTTCTTGGTTTCTATGTTTGGGACGATGCATGCATCGTCCGCCCATTCGTCAATCAATAATTAAATTCTCCTTTATCCGACTTGATTGTCAGTTTCTTGCCATCACATTTTTCGCAATGACCGATTACCTTTGCATCTACACCGAAACTCTTGCTAATCGAAATAATTCCATTGGCAATGCTTTCTGGTACATAGAGTTCCATGCGGTGTCCCATGTTGAACACCTTGTACATTTCGCGCCAGTCGGTACCGCTTTGTTCCTGTATCAACTTGAATAGCAATGGAGTTTCGAACATATTGTCCTTCACTACATGCAGGTTGTCAACGAAGTTGAGAATCTTGGTCTGTGCACCGCCACTGCAATGTATTATGCCGTTGATTTGCGACCTGTAATGGTTCAAGATTTCGCGGATTACCGGTGCGTAGGTACGGGTAGGTGAGAGGACAAGTTTTCCTGCATCGCTGTACGGGTCTTCGAGTTTGTCGTTGAGGTGGCATTTGCCCGAATATACGAGTTCCTGAGGTATGCCATTGTCGTAACTTTCTGGATACTTTTCGGCAAGATACTTGGCAAATACATCGTGGCGTGCCGAAGTAAGTCCATTGCTTCCCATGCCGCCGTTGTAGAAGGTTTCGTATTTTGCCTGTCCGTACGATGCAAGACCTACGATTACATTTCCATCGCCAATTTTCTCGTTGGTTATCAAGTCGCTGCGTTTCATTCGGCAGGTTACTGTGGAATCAACGATAACAGTTCTTACAAGGTCGCCGACATCGGCGGTTTCGCCGCCGGTAAGCACAATGTTTACACCAAACTGATGCATGGTATCGCAAAATTCCTGTGTGCCGTTGATTATTGCCGAGATAACTTCGCCAGGGATGAGCCGTTTGTTGCGTCCGATAGTCGAAGAAAGCAGTATATTGTCGGTTGCGCCAACGCAAAGCAAGTCGTCGGTGTTCATCACTATTGCATCGATGGCAATTCCTTTCCATACAGAAAGGTCGCCAGTTTCGCGCCAGTACATGTATGCAAGCGACGATTTTGTGCCGGCACCATCGGCGTGCATTATGTTGCAGTATTCTTCGTCGCCACAGAGAATATCTGGAATTATCTTGCAGAACGACTTGGGATACAGACCTTTATCAATGTTCTTTATTGCATTGTGGACATCTTCCTTCGAGGCAGAAACACCTCTTTGATTGTATCTGAAATTATCGGGCATAACCTATTATTTTAGGGTGCAAATTTACAAAAAAAATGATTTGCAAGAAGTCATTTGCGTTAGAAGTCGAGGTTAAGTGAAAGATAAAACATCGGCTTCTGAATTTCGCCGTTGTTTATGCCCCATGCCCAGTCGGCACGGATGAAGTATCCGAATAATTTGCTACGTATGCCTACGCCATATCCTGCAACAAGCGGATTGTTCTTGTTGTTAAGGATAACAGTAACAGGATATTGTTCGTGGTAGTCGTTGTTATATGCGTTGTTTCCTCCGTATGGGTTTAGTCCGCTCCACGCCATTCCAGCATCAAAGAATCCGATTATCTGGAAGTTCTTTAAAAATTCGTTGTTTATCGGTTTACGGCTGAAATACGAAATGACAGGGAATCGCAGTTCAAAGTTTGAAACAGCAAAGTTGGTACCATTGCGGATATTCTGGCTGAATCCGCGAAGGTTTGTCGCAACTGCCTGATATACATAATTTATTTCTGGGTCAATCTTTATGTTGGTGTTGAACATTTGTTGCGATGGCACAACGTTTATCCAGTTGTCGATGCCTCCGAGGTAATATATCAGTTTGGCATTGCCGAAAGATGCGCTGGCAGCCGTCCTGAATGCAAAAATCAGTGAGCGGTGTATGGGCTGGTAATAGCGGAAGTCGGCACCAATAACTTCCATGTCGGTTTTTTTCTTGTCGAACTGCATAAATGCTTCGGCAAAAACCTTAAATCTTATGCCCGACAAAATATTGATTGCCAGTTCCTTGCTGTTGTCGAATATATATTCAGTCTTTATGCTGCCCCAGTAGTCGTAGTTGTCTTTTTTCTCAAGCATATTGAGGTCGGTGGCATAGAAAACGTCCTTGTTCTGGCGTATATTGACTGAGAATTGCATTGCATCGACTTGCGAGAACGGGTAGCGAAGTATGTAGAATGCCTCGTGGGTTAATGTCTTTGTGAAGTTATTTTCCAAGTCCGACACCGCCTGCCTATGAAGTACAAGTTGACGGTTCCAGCGGTGCTTTAGGTTTTCTATTGTAAGCAGGTATTCGTTTCCATCCAGACCTACATCGAAGCGGAATCCTGCGCTAATGCGGTAGTCTTCAAACAAATCCGCAGTTCCAACCTTAAATACCATGTTGAATCCTGGATTGAAATAGAAGGCGCTGCCAGTGTATTTCTGGTACGAACTGAAAAGGTAACTGAAGTCGACCTGCGTCATTATGTAGTTGGTGTAGAAGGTGGTGTGGTACTTTGCGGCGCGTGATGACTTTAATTCTTTCGGTTCGTCGGATTTCCTGTTAATCTTTTCCACTACTTCGGGGTCGAACGAATAGTTGCTGATATTTATTTCCCCTTCAGTGTTTTGGGGTTCGTTGACATTCGCTTCAAAATTCGTTTCGCTGTTTTGTTTCATTTGGGCTTTATCGAACAACTTTCTGTTCAATGTGTTGCTCGGTTTGTCATCAAGTGCATCGGTTTTGCCAGACTTGAATATCCTGAACCTGTTCTCGTTGCGATAACTGATGCCAATGTTGTTCGAGAATTTGTCGTATCCGGCATTTTGTATTCCGAACTTGTAGTTCGACATCTGTTCTGTTGTGTATGTGTACGAATAGTGCGTGGTTGTGTCGATGAAACTTATTGCCGAATCCAACTTTGTGGTATATAGGTTTTTGACACCGTTCTTGTCGGACAGGAAGAAATATTTGTCGGCCAGTTTGAACGGCATAGTTTCCGATGCATCTGGCGTTTCTGTAACCCTGCTTACCGCTTTGCTTGCTATGTCGTACATGAAAATGTCGGTGAACTCCTGTGTGGCGATTGTGTTATCCTTTTTTGTGCCAGTCCTGTCCTCGTCGCGCTTCGATGCAAAAACTATCTGCTTCGACTTGTTCACGTATAGCGGGTCGTAGTCGTCGGCCTCGTCGTTGGTTATGTTTTCGACGGTATTGCTGGCAATGCTGTATATGAATATGTCGGACTGTCCATGGTTGAATCCGGCGAATACAATGTTCTGCCCGTCGGCTGAGTAGTCGAACGAATTAATCTTCTCCATCGATGGCATCTGTATCTCCTTTTTCTCCTTGGTTTCGAACTGATATGTCGTGTAGTATATTTCGCCCTTCTTTTCAATTATAAATCCGAGCATCTTTCCCGAAGGATGCCATCTGATTATAGGGTAGGTGTTGTCGATAATCTGGTCGAGCATGTGTTCGCGGCGGAAAATTTTCTTTGTTTTCCCCGTGCCGAAGTCGTGAACCTTTATCCAGTATTTGCCGAACTTGTTTTCGCTCCATGCCATCATGTCGCTGTTGGAATTGTACTGTGCCTGTGCGTAGGTCACGTTCTTGCGGTTGCGCTTTAGCACTTCTTCGCCCTGCGGTTCGTCGGCTGTGGCGTTAAAGTCCTCGTATTGTGTTTTATAGTATTCTGTCCAGTTTTCCTGCAAGGTCTTGAGGTTTGCACCAAGCACATACATGAATGCGCTTTCGACGCTCTTTGTGATCCTCGTCAGGTACACGATGTTTGAAATGACCTGTGGTCCGTATGTCCTTGCCACGTAGTTCCATATTGCAAAACCCATAATTTCAGCGTCGGTTCCTGACAACTGGTTGATATTCTTGAATTTGTTGGACAGCGAATATACTTTGTTGATGTTGTCGGCATCGGCATCCCAGTCGCGCGATACGTACGCTACAAGTCCGCTCGTGTACCATTCGGGCATTCCTATTAGAGTGTTGTTTGCAATCTTGTTCTTTATGTTCGAACCGTAGATTATTTCGTTGAGGATAATGTTGGTAATTGCAGCGACTACTTGTTCGTGGAATTTTTGACGGTCGATTTCTGTATAAACGAAAGCAATATTGTCGATTACTTTTAGCGTTCCGCCGATGTTGTATTCGTCGGCATCGGTATTTAACCCTATGTTGCTCTGCCTGAAATCGGAAAGATTCTGGAACAGGACAAGTATCATGCGCTTTTCGAGTTTGTGGTCGAAAAATGTTTCGAGTTGGGGAATCATTTCCGCTGCAATTCCGCTTGCCATTTCGGCCATGTCGCTGCCTCCGGCGTAGAAGTATGTGTCGAATTGCTGATGCCTATAGTAGTACCATTCGAACTCCTCGAACTGCACGCGGTTCTTGCCGAATCGCATCTGGTGTCCGTTGTAGAATTGTGCACTTGCTGGTATTATGATAATACCGGCAAGCACGAGCAGCAATATTTTTTTGAGCCAATTCAACTTGCAGTCAAGTTTGGGCGTGCAAGTTACTAACATTTTGGCAATCTTCAGTTCTTTTTGTCGCTAAAAAAATGGCGACTTTCGAGCCGCCATTCTATTTCTTAAAACATCAGTCCGAGTTTGAATGTCAGGACCTCTACTTTTTGCTTTCGTGCTGGTAGTACTACTGTTTGCAAAATGCTTGGGTCTTTTATCTCGATGCTATGGTTGCCAAGCATGTTGTAGTGTACGCCCAAACTTATGTGCTTGCCGAGCAGAATGCCACCGCCTGCCTGCCATGCAAAGGCGTTTGATAGTCTGAACTCTGTCAGGTCGTCGCTCCATCCTTCGGGGGTAACGTACATAAGACCAAGACCTGCCCCGCCTTCGGCATACAGACCGAAGAAACTGCCGAAATAGCACTTATAACTGGCGCCTAGCAATATCGGAAAGTTTATGTAGTTGGGTTTTGTCTTTTTAACTTGATTATATTTTTCTCGCTCTGTCGAATTCAACTGGTTCCATATTGCATCTACACTGATGAATATGCCTAGTCCGAAGTCGAAATGGTAGTCGGCCTTGAAACCAAGACCAGCACCCATCGAAGCATTTCCGTATGTAGTCAGTATTGACGGATAACCTAATAAAATTGGTCCTGATTGTGGCGGATTTGCTGCAAATTCTCCTACGGGCAATGCCCCTATGAAGTTTAGTGTGAAACCTCCGCCCGATTGCGGCGTTTGAAATTGTGCATTTGTTATTCCTGCTGTTGTCGCAACAATGATGATTGCTGCCAATAATTTTCTAAAAGTCTTCATACATAAATATTTATGGTACAAAATTAATTAAAAGTGGGTTTTGTGGACTATATGTGCTTTGTAATTATATTAATGGTTGTTTTATTTCTATAAATGTTAATGTGTTGATTGCCTTGTGATTAAGTGTTGGCGTGTTACAACGCCATTAATATGATGGTCGCGAGTGCCAAAATTCCTCCTATGAGGTTGAGTTTGCTCATTTTTTCCTTGAAAAATGCCATGCCGATGATAATTGACAGCAAAATAGTAGATGTGTTGCATATTCCATATAACGATGAGTTGGAGATAATTTTGCTGTTCATTGCTTTGATTATAAAGAATATTGAACCGAAATTGAACGAGCCGAGCAATATTCCAAGCAACCAAGTTTTGGCGTTGAGAAAATTGCGTAAGGTGCCGCGTTTCACTGTGGCGTATATCATTCCGCAGACGAATGATATGGCAAAGAGTGTGGCTGTAAACAAGGCGGCATCGTCGAAAATGCCAAAGGTTTCGCGCGAATATATGACAAGCGAATCGTTTGCTCCCATGAAAATGAAAATTGCAGTCGGGAGGATAAACTTCCAGATGTCGGTTTTCGTCTTGCTGGCAGTAGGTTTATAGGTGCATAGGAATATTGAGACGACTGCAAGTACGATGGAAATTATTTTCGTTGCCGATACTGGGTCCCCGTACATGACTATCGAAAAAAGCATGGGTATTACTAGCGACATCTTGCTTGCAACGGTGGTAATGACTATGCCCGTCTTGCGCGAAGATATTCCTACTAGGAAGAACGTTGCAATGAACAGGAAACCGAGCAGTAAACTTATCGGAAACCAGTTTGCCGAAACAATGTGGTTGACGGGGAAGTCTCCGAATATTGTGAACCCCAGTAGTGTTGCGGTAAGGTAATTGACTACAATACAATTGATTAGCGGAGCATTCTTTGTGCCTATCAGTTTGAATACAACAAATATTCCGATGAAAGATATTATGCAGAGTATTATCCAGACCATAAAAAAAATGGGGGATGGCTCCCCCTAAAAATATTTGAGTTGTATATATGTTACATTTTAAGTCTCTTTTCTATTTCGTCAAGGTCCTGCTTGAAACTCTTGTCGGTATCGATGAGGTTGTTGACCGTCTTGCAGGCATGGAGAACTGTTGCATGGTCCTTGTTGCCGATTGCGTTGCCGATTACTGCAAGCGAGCACTTTGTCATGTTCTTTGCGAAGTACATTGCGATCTGGCGTGCCTGTACGATTTCACGCTTTCGGGTCTTGCTGCTGAGTACGTCGACCGACATCGAGAAGTAGTTGCATACAACCTTTTGTATGTAGTCGATTGATATTTCGCGTTGTGTGTTCTTAACAAGTTTATCAATCATGCCCTTTGCAAGTTCGAGGGTGATTTCCTTCTTGTTGAGCGTTGCCTGTGCAAGGAGGGAAATGAGTGTTCCTTCGAGTTCGCGTACATTGTTGGTTACGTGTGATGCAATGTATTCGAGGATTTCTTCCTTTATCTCGATTCCGTCCTTGTAGGTTTTGCGCTTCAATATCTTTATTCTAGTTTCGAAGTCTGGTTCCTGCAAGTCTGCGGCGAGTCCCCATTTGAATCTCGAAAGCAGTCGTTCCTCCATTCCGTTCAAATCGACCGGTGCCTTGTCTGATGTGAGGATTAACTGTTTCTGGTGCTGATGCAGGTGGTTGAATATCTGGAAGAAAACTTCCTGTGTGCCCTGCTTGTCGGCAAAGTACTGTACATCGTCGAGTATCAGCACGTCAATCATCTGGTAAAAGTGGATGAAATCGTTGCGGTTGTTGTCGCGTGTTGCCTGCATGTACTGTGTAAGGAACTTGTTTGCATCAACGTAGAGGACAACTTTGTCGGGGAAGTTTTTCTTTACTTCGAGACCTATTGCGTTTGCCAGGTGGGTTTTGCCGAGACCCGAGCCACCGTAAATGAACAGAGGATTGAACGATGTGCCAGCTGGATTTCCAGCAACTGCGAAGCCTGCAGCCCTTGCGAGACGGTTGCATTCGCCCTCAACGTAGTTGTCGAAAGTATATTCAGGATTCAAGTGCGGGTCTATCTGAATTTTCTTGAGACCTGGCATTGCGTATGTGCTTATGGGTTCGTTGACACTCTTGGAGATGGTCTTCGATACGTTGGGTATTTCCTTTGGAACACCGTTTGACGGCATGCGGTAGGTCACTTCCTTGCCAATGTTCTGGTCGTTGCTTACAACAACCCTGTAGTCAAGTTTGGCATCGGGACCTATAACCCTATGCAGCGTCATCGCCATAAGGTCGAGGTAATGCTCCTCCAGATACTCGTATACGAACGGACTTTGAACCTGTATGGTAAGCAGGTTTCCTTTCAGTTCGACAGGTACTATGGGGGCAAACCATGTGTTGAATGCAGGTTTCGACAAATTCTCCTGAATAATCTTAAGGCATTTAGCCCAAACTTCCTCGCAATTAGTTGACATCAGTCTATATCCTTATTTTTACGTTAAACAATAATTTTGTGCGCAGACGATGAAGGAATGAGAAAAACTTTCCAAAAAATCCTTTTTTCAAAAAATTTTCCAAAACCAGACACTTTGCGATAGATTTGGAGTGTTCCAATAACTATCTGTGTTTCTTAATTTTAGAGGGTCAAAAACCCAAACTCAATATTCTTTTTCCTGCACCATTTTTGCAGCCCATAAAAGTACTCATATCTTTCTCTCTGACCAAACTTTTTTGGCATTTTTTTCTGCTTTTTTGCACCTTTTTTTCAAGGGGGACATTATCAAAAATGTATAGTTATCAACTTGAAGCAATAGTTGATAATAAACCATGCAATATATTTGTATACACTTAGTTATAAATTGTTTAAAAATAGATAGTAACAATTAATTGTTTAGTAATCGGCAATTTACAAAAAAATACTGCCAAAATATGCTTTATGTGTGATGATGTATGCAGAAAAAATGCTAAAAACTGCTAAATGTAATATATTCAGCTTATTAAATAATCATGAGGTTGCAACCTCGTACATCGGCACTGTCGAAACGACCCGAAACGGTGAATGTTCCATCGTCGAAAACCTGTCCTAGATCGGAGGTCTGAATGAAGCAGCATGAGTAAATATTTGCAAGGTCGATCACGTTTATTGCTCCGCTTCCCGATTTGTGCACCGACAGTGGATCGTTGGTTTCTCTTGCCAGCACTTTCATCGTATTGCTGCACCTATAAATACCATCGCCTTGAGAGTATGCCTGCGATAGCAGTTCGGTCATGCCATATTCGGAATGGACTTTTTGCACACCTAAGGATTTATTCAGGATGTCGTGTAATTCTGAACGGACAATTTCTTTCCGCCGTCCTTTCATCCCGCCGGTTTCCATTACTATTCCATGTTTTATCTGCAGATTGTATTTTTCTGCAAAGTCGAGAAGGGCAAAACTTACACCTATAAGAATATATTTTTCTCCATTGTCCTCTAGACGGCAAATGCGTTCGTACAGTTCCTTGTGGTCGTTCAGGAAGAACCCGCTCATGCTGTGTGCCGACTGGCGGATTAACTCGTCAACCATATATACTAGACTCGAACCTGTGCGTTCCAGGTAGGCGGGTAGCAGACCAAGTATGCATAGTTCCGACGGTTCGCCATAGAACTGCCTGAATCCTGACATGAAAGTCCGCTTATATATGTTTGCATCGGCTACGTAATGGGATGACGGAACGTTTCCAGTAGTACTGCTCGACGTAAAGACAATTTCTGCATTCATGTCGTCGCATATTACCTTGTGCGATTTGAAAAATTCAACCGGCATAAATGGAATGTCTTCGATGTAGTTTACCATACCAACGTCGATGTTGAGCAAGTCGCAGTATCTATGATATATGTGGTTGTGCATATATTGGAAACTAAAGGCCTGCATTGCAAGCCTTTCAAAGTTTTCTTGTGCCGTAGTCGAATCTAGTGCGGCAATGTATTTTTCAAGTTCAGGGAACATCCTGCGCCCGTTTATTTTTTCTTTCTTTTGAATTTCTTGTACTTTCCTTCGTAACTTACGAAATATTTACCCTTTTTCAGCGGAGCAATGTCAACATTGCTGGCATTTCCTCTCATTTTTGTGTTGCCATGTGTATTGTCCACGATTATGTATTCGGTTGAACCGGTGAAGATTATTTCCTTTGCCTTCTTGTTCTGGACAATCTTTTTCAGTTCGATGACCTCCTTGTTCGGTGATTCTAATGTAATGTCGCGGAACCTTTGGGTCTCGTCGCTGTTTATCTGGTATATTTTCAGTTTGTTTTCACCGGGCATGCATGAGAATGGAAGTGTGTATTCCTTTTCTTCTTGTCCGCCCTTGCCAATGATTGCACCTATGCGAACCCACTTGTTGGCACGGTATTGGTCAACGTAGAACGGCATCGGAGAGATTTCGTCCTTTATTGTTAAATGTAATTTGGTTGTACCATCTTCAAGTTCGATTTTTGCAGATACCAGTTCGAATGTCGAAGCCGAAGCGAACGCATTGCGGTTTATGATTACTGGAACGTCGGAATCTGTATACTTTATTAATAAGGTAAACTGGTCGCCAGATTTTAGTCCGTTCTTTGTGAAGTCGACAACTATAAGACCTGTGTTGATGTCAGCATTTGCACTTCTTCCGTTAATGGTGATGCTTTGTACGCTAAATCCCGATTCCATTGATGGATTCTTTATGTATGCATTCTGCTCGTAATATATACCGCTGAACTCAAGTTCTGCAGAAAATAAACTGCCTGCTGAAACACAAGCAATTATGAAAACTAAAAATCTTTTAAATCTGTTTAAGCACATATGAATTTTTGTTAAGAAAAAGTTATCAACAAAAGTATGCTGTTTTTTTTTATTCTGCAAATTTTTTTTTGTCCCAATTTTTGCAAATCAGCAATATATGGAGAATACGCTTCTGCTATGCTTGATATTTGAAATCTGTTGATAAAAAATATCTGCTACTCATATCCCTATTGGAAAGTAGAAGTAAATTTGTTGGTTTGTAATTTTATAGGTAAAAATGAAGATACGCTTTCTTTTATCGGTCATGGCGGTTGTCGCTTTTTTGTCGGCATCTGCACAGGAATATACCCAGGAAAAGATTCTCTACAAGAATGGCAACACAAAGGAGGAGGGATCCTTGTATCTCGGTCTGCGTTTCGGCACATGGAAATTCTATACGCCCGAAGGCAAGTTGGCTGCAACAACCGACTTCTACAAGGATATGCTTCATGGTGAAAACACAACGTACTACGACAACGGCAACAAGCACGAAATGTACAATTACCGTGCTAACAGTCGCCATGGTGCCTGCGAAGAGTACTACGAGAACGGTAAGCCAAAACTAAAGGGTTTCTACAACAGCAATGTGCGCGACAGTATCTGGCAACTTTACTACGATAATGGCAACCAGCAGTCGGAAATAGTCTACAAGGATGGTAAGGTGGTAAGCATCAATAAGTTTTATACTAGGGACGGCAAGCAGACAGTTACTGGTGGAAACGGTTCGATGATAAATTATTACGACAGCGGTGCAAAGAATTCGGAAGGCAACATAAAGAATGGCGTTGAGGATGGCAAGTGGACATACTACCACGAAAACGGCAAGAAGAAATCGGAAGGTACATTTGCTTCGGGCGAACGCGTAGGCGAATGGAATGAATGGTACGACAACGGTCAGTTAAAGACCGAAATCAACTACGAAAACGGTCTCAACACATTCTGGACACGCACTGGCACAAAGGAGATGGAAGGCGTAATGGCCGACGGCAAGCGCGACAAGACATGGACCTACTGGTATCGCTCGGGCAAGGTTCGTAGTGTGAACAATTACAAGATGGATGTGCGCGATGGGCTTCAGACCAAATACTTCGAGAACGGACAGAAGGAATCGGAAATGACCTACATCGATGGAAAACTGAATGGCGAAGCGCATTTCTGGCTCGAAAATGGTCAGCCAGACATCGATGGAAACTTCAAGGACGATTTGCAGGAAGGAAAGTGGACGTACTGGCGCAAGGACGGAAAAAAAGGCAACGAAGGAAACTACTCGAAAGGCAAGATGGACGGTCGTTGGACTTACTGGTACTCAAATGGTCAGGTATGGAAAGAAGTTGATTATACCGCAGGATTAAGGTCGGGAGCATGGAATATCTTTTTCGAGAACGGACAGAAATTCCGTGTTGGTCAGTACGAAAACGATGAGGAGACTGGTCTTTGGACCGAATGGAACGAGGACGGAGTGATGGTACTCCGTGGCAACTACAAGAACGGCATCATGGAAGGCAAGTGGGAGGCATGGCACGACAATGGCAATAAGAAGTCGGTCGTTGAATACAGCAACGGACTGCTTTGCGGAAGAAACGATTTCTGGTTCGAGAACGGTAAACCGCAGTTCGAAGAAACTTACAAGATCACCGATTCAAAGAATGGCGAAGGCAAGACATCAGTTCTTCATGGTGAATATAAGAACTATAACATCCGTGGCGTTGAGATGATTAGCGGAACCTACAACATGGGTAAACGTAACGGCAAATTCACTTACCGCAATGCAAACGGCGGAGTAATAAAGGTCGAGAACTACAAGAACGACAAACCCGACGGCAAATGGCAGGAGTTTTACGACTTTGGCGGACTGAAAACCGAAACCAACTATCGTGACGGCATGAAGGAAGGTAAGTTCACCCGTTACGACCAGCGTGGCAACGTAACTTTCCAGTCGAAGTTCCTTGGCAACCGCCAGGTGGAAATAATAGTTGACGACAACCCAAATCTGCCACAGAACAAGCAGAAAGCACCGCAAGCAAATCCGCAGAATACGCGTAGCGGAAGTTATAAACGATAATATTTGTAGTGGCGCAATGCATTGCGCCTCCTACAAATATAAATAACAATAGAAACATTTTTAAAAACAACATAACAAAATGACACAGGAAGATTTATTCAAGAAAATCGTATCGCACTGCAAGGAATACGGATTCATATTTCAATCATCGGAACTGTACGACGGACTGAGCGCAGTTTACGACTATGGACAGAATGGCGTTGAACTCAAGAACAACATCAAGGAATACTGGTGGAAGGCAATGGTTCAACTCAACGAGGAAGTCGTTGGTCTCGACTCGGCAATATTCATGCACCCAACAATCTGGAAGGCTTCGGGACACGTAGATGCATTCAACGACCCGCTAATCGACAACAAGGACTCAAAGAAACGCTACCGCGCCGATGTCCTCATCGAAGACCATATCGAAAAGTTCAACGACAAGATTAACAAGGAAGTAGAAAAGGCTCGCAAGCGTTTCGGCGATGCTTTCAACGAGGAACAGTTCCGTAGCACCAATCAGCGCGTTCTCGACTATCAGGCAAAGATGGACGCTGTGAAGGCTCGCTTTGTGAAGGCATTGGAAGACAACGACCTTGACGGCATTCGCCAGATAATCATCGACGAAGGTATTGTTTGCCCGATTTCGGGGACCAAGAACTGGACAGAAGTTCGTCAGTTCAACCTTATGTTCGACACCAAGTTAGGTTCGGTTGCCGAAGGTGCAAACACCATTTATCTCCGTCCCGAAACTGCACAGGGAATTTTCGTTAACTACCTCAACGTGCAGAAGACTGGCCGTATGAAGATTCCGTTTGGTATCGCTCAGATTGGTAAGGCATTCCGCAATGAGATTGTTGCACGTCAGTTCATTTTCCGTATGCGCGAATTCGAGCAGATGGAAATGCAGTACTTCGTAAAGCCTGGTACCGAACTTGACTGGTTTGAAAAGTGGCGCGAAAAACGCCTGAAATGGCACAAGGCTCTCGGCATGGGCGACAACAAGTACCGCTGGCACAAGCACGACAAGTTGGCTCACTATGCTAATGCTGCCTACGACATCGAGTTCGACTTCCCGTTCGGATTCAAGGAGATTGAAGGAATTCACTCACGTACCAACTTTGACTTGTCGCAACACCAACAGTTCTCGGGTAAGAAGATCCAGTACTTCGACAACGAGGCAAACGAAGGTTACACTCCATACGTTGTGGAAACCTCTATCGGTCTCGACCGTATGTTCC
The DNA here is from genome assembly GCA_017651185.1 of Bacteroidales bacterium. Lineage (GTDB taxonomy): Bacteria > Bacteroidota > Bacteroidia > Bacteroidales > ML635J-15 > Bact-19. The sequence continues at coordinate 307,574 of JAGCDJ010000025.1, forward strand.
TGTCGGTTATCTCATCGGCATACTGCGAAGAGCAGGTTGGCGACGAAACTCGCGTAGTGCTTCGTATTCCTGCACCATTGGCACCAGTTAAGGTCGCCGTTTTACCATTGGTAAAGAAGGATGGTTTGCCAGAATTGGCCGAAAAGATTATGAACCGCTTGAAACTCAACCTCAACTGCCAGTACGAGGAAAAGGATTCCATCGGCAAGCGTTATCGTCGTCAGGATGCAATCGGAACACCATTCTGCATTACTGTTGACCACCAGTCAGCAGAGGATGGCACCGTAACACTCCGTCATCGTGACACCATGGAGCAGGAGCGTGTTTCTATTGATGACATTGAGCGCATTGTTACCGAAAAGTGCGACATCAAGAATTTGCTCAGACAGTTGATGTAACTATACTCTCCCTGTCATTCCACATGTCAGAACAATAACGCGATACGGAACGAGGAGCGTAGTATTGTTCGACTGTGCGGAATCTCCCACATTTCTGGAATGATAGTTTGGAACAATACAAAAAAAGGCGGAATTTCTCCGCCTTTTTTTATGTTCAGTAACCTGATTTACTTTTCTATAACAACTCGCTTTGTCCAAACATTGTTGCCGGAGATTATTCTTACGAAGTAAACTCCAGAATTGGCATTGCAGTTGAAAACGATTTCGGAGTTGTCGTCTGCATTGACTTCGCGGGTTTCGATTATTGAACCGTTAGTGTTTATAATCTGGCATGTAACCTTTCCTTCGATTGAACCCAAACCAACAGTAAACATTCCGTTTGTCGGGTTAGGGTATACCGAAATCGCTTTAGCAACTTCGTCCTCTACAGCAGCTGCTGCGTCTTGAGTTGCCGAAATCGTGCGTGTTATTCCTCCTCCCGAAACAGTGATGGTTGCAGTGCGCTGCGAAGTAGAAGTGTTTGCAGCTGCGACTGCTGTGATAGTTCCGTTGTTTGAACCCGAAGCAGGACTTATTGTCAACCAGTTTGCCGATGAGGTTGCTGTCCATGTGGTGTTGCTTGTAACGGCAATGCTCTTGCTTTCGCCTGAGTTTGCAAAGTTAAGTGTTGTCGGGGAGACGGTGAGGTTATAACTTGGAGTGGTAGGTTGCGAGACAACAATGTCGTCGATGAAGAATGCAAATACGTCGCTAGATACGCACATTATTGCAATATACTTTGTCTGTCCTGCGTATGATGAAAGGTCGTAAGTATATTGTGTCCATTCTACAGGAGCAGATACGCTTGTTGATGCAGAACCTGCAAGATAGGCGGTGAACGAAGTGTTGTTGCTGGAAATGCCGACCTTGAATTGCTCCAAACCGTAACTATTGTTTGCCGAGCGTGCCCAGAACGAGAATGTTGTCCCGTTTGTAATTGATATTGCAGGGGTGATGAACCAGTCGTTGTTTGGTGGTGTTGTGGCATACATACAGCAACCGAATTTTGTGCCACCATGCGAGGTGAAACTGCTTGCTAATCCATTTTCAAAAGCAATAAAAGAACCAGTATATCCTTGGTTAGTGAAAGTTACATCTCGAATTCCACCAGTCGCCGAGCCATCGCCATCGTAGGTCGTACATGGTGAGAACTGGTCGACTGCCCATGACGTGCATGCTTCAAAGTCGTATGTAAACGAATTTGTCGTTCCGCCGCCACCGTTATTTCCTGCTTGAGTTACGGATATTGTTTGGGACGATACATTGTTTCCCGAAATGGTAATTGTTGCTGTACGCTGTGATGTCGCTGTGTTTGCTGATGCGACTGCTGTGATGGTTCCGTTGTTTGAACCTGATGCGGGACTAATTGTCAACCAATTTGCCGAAGATGTTGCAGTCCATGAAATGTTGCTTGTTACACTTATGGTCTTGCTTTCTCCTGCTGCAGTGTAGTTTAGCGATGACGGAGAAACCGAAAGAGTATTGGAACTGCTGTTGTACGACTGTGCGCATTGTACTGCTGCGTATGCGTTGATGTAAACGTTGTTGTCGATTGTGTTTGAACCGCTTGCGAGGGAAGTTCCAGTGGATATCAAGCATTCTTTTGCCTGTGCTGGAGTTATATTAGGATATGCCGATGCCAGAAGTCCGCACAATCCTGCTGTGATAGGAGTTGCCATTGAAGTTCCCTGCATTCCATCGTAGTATTGATTGTTTACCAATGAGAGGCCAAACAAGCGAAGCATCTGTGATTTACAATATGTTGTACTTAAAATGTTAGGCATATACTCCTGATTCTGGTATATTACAAAACCACCGGGAGCAGCTACGTCAGCACGACCAGTTCCGTATTGAGAGAAACTTGAAAGTTTACCATTGCTATTTACCGAAGCAACGCCTATTACAAAAGAATATCCTGCAGGATAGTTGATGCTGTTGTCCGAGTCGCCTTCGTTTCCTGCTGCTGCAACGAGTATTACACCATTGTTATAACAAGTTTGTAGAGCGTTGCGCTCTGCATAAGATTGTCCTGTGCTACCAAACGACATGCTTATAACCTTTGCACCATTGTTAGCAGCCCATGTAATGCCATTAGAGCAATAGTACAATTCATCGTCGTTGTTTGCTGCGCGAACACCCATAAGGGTAACACCGCCACCTATAGAACTGATACCTACGCCATTGTTGTTGATTGCACCTACAAGACCGGCGCAGTGTGTTCCATGCGACCAGTCGTAAGCAGGACAGTTGTTGTTGTTGTACAAGTCATCTTCAGAGCATGTTGTTGATTGAGAAACAGATGTTGGCGGTGCGGAATTGCCTACAGATTGCGTTCCTGTAGCAAACGAACACATATTGGATGACGATATCTGCAAGTCTGGATGTGCGCCCCAAACTGCATTGTCGACAATGGCAACCTTTACCGATGATGAACCCTGCTGTATGTCCCATGCCTGCGGTGCTTTTATCATTTCGAGGTGCCACTTGAAGTTGTATTGTATACCATACAGTGACGATGATGTATAATACGGGTCGTTGTAGGTTGTCTTCCTTGTGTAGTAGGGAACCATTTCGGCGTACTCAACATCATCAAGCATTTCAAGTTCCTTGATGAACAATGCAATGTTCTGAGCATCGTTAAATTCCAACCTTATTATTCTTTCAAGTTGCGGGTCGTTGAATACATACAGAGGTCTTGTTATGAGTGTAACTCCGTAACGTTCAAACATTTCGGTGAATTCTGCAGGCATCTCGTCAAAGTCGATGGAAGTGTTTTCGTTAACCTTGATTTTGAAGTCGTAATCGTCGTTGAACTTGAAGTACAGGTGACCATCGATGTAGCCCTTGTTGATGGTCTGGGCATTCAGAGCACCAAACATGCACAGCAAGATTGAGATTAGTAATGTAAATTTTCTCATCCGTTTAAATTTTTAATTCGTGGACTTCATGTTTTTCTTTTAATCAGTCACTCCGTGAAGTCCGCTTGCGGTAGCGACGATTGTAAGCGAACAAAAATAGTAAAAAAGGTTTTCAGTTAGAGGGAAAAAACTTGCCAGCTTATAAAATTAGACTTTGGGTTGCTATAATAAAAGAAAAGGCGGATACAAGTCCGCCTTTTTACATAAGAAATTATACTTACTAGTTTTCTATTACAACGCGTTCGGTCCAAGTCTTGTTTCCATAAATTACTCTTACGAAGTAAACTCCTGCAGGAAGATTGTAGTCGAATAAAATTTCAGAATTGCTATCTGCATTAACCTCACGAGTTTCAATAATAGAACCGCTTGCATTTGCAATCTGGCAGGTTACATCTCCTTCAATCGATTCCATCGACAAGGTGAACATACCGTTGTTCGGATTCGGGTAAACTGCGATTGAACCTGCTTCAAGCATATCGGCAGCATTCAAACGAGTGAATGTTACGCTGAATGTCATGTCGGACATTACAGGTTCAAATGTGTAAGTGAAACCTGACAACTGTTCTTCGGTAAGTTCCACCTCGTTGCCATCAATTGAGAGAACATCAATTTGGTAGTTTTCGTCAGGAGTGATTACAAATGCAGGTGTTGAACCTTCTTCCGCATTAACCCAGGTTATTTCTTCACCATTGTAGGTAACGGTTCCGTGTTCGCCAGCATTAACAGTGATTGTATATTGCATTCGTACAAATGTAACAGTCATAATCATATTAGCAGTAACAGCGTCGAATGTGTAAACATTTTCATCATCAACTTCTCCGTCAAATACAACATCAGCACCTTCTTCGGCTTCGCCAATTGTAATACCTGCAATCATGTAACCTTCCGCAGGAATGATTGTGAATTCCGGAGTTGCTCCTTCTGCCACTGTAACTGTTTCATAATCTTCAAGTTCGTTGCCTTCGTATGTTACGGTACCATTTCCTTCAATGTGAACCAGAATTGTGTAGGTATTGATTGTGAAGTTTGCAACCAAGGTTCTGTCGGCTGTTGCTGTGAACGTGTATTCTGCATCGGTAGAAACAACTGCGTCGTTCTCTGTCCAGTTTGCAAAGGTGTAACCATCGCTTGCGGTTGCATTAAGTGTTACCGTGGTGTTTTCCTCGTACGGACCAGCACCAGTTATAGTTCCGCCTTCGGTTGGGTTAGCTGTTGCTGTTATTATGTACGTCACAACTCCGTCCTGTGCGAAAGTAGCAACAAAATTTTCATCGGCGACAACTGTATATTGCCTTTGTGCGTCTGTAACGCCGTCGTTCCATGCTACGAAATGGTTGCCTTCTGTTGCTGTTGCAGTCATAACGAGCACTGTTCCATAGTCGTAGATGCCGTCAGTTGTTTCACCTTCAATTGTAACATTTCCTTTTGCTGGGTCGTTAGCGGTTGCTGTAACATGGTATCTGTTGATGCTGAAATTAGCAACAAGAGTTCTGTCGGTAGTTGCGGTAAACGAGTAGTTTGCTTCGGCAGAAACCTCTGAACCGTTTTCAATCCAGTTTACAAAGTGGTAACCTTCATTTGCAGTTGCTGTTAGAGTTGCAGTCTGACCGTAGTCGTATTCGCCTGCGCCGCTTACTGTTCCACCGTTTGAAGGATTAGCGGTTGCAGAGATGTTGTACGACTCGATGCTGAAGTTTGCAACAAGATTTCTGTCGGCGGTTGCGGTGAACGAAATGCTGGTTTCGGTCGAAACGACAGCACCGTTTTCGGTCCAGTTTACAAAGTCGTATCCAGTGTTTTCAGTTGCTGTAAGGGTTACATTTTGTCCGTGAGTGTATTCGCCAGCACCGTTGATTGTTCCGCCTGCGGTTGGGTTTGCAGTAACTGAAATTGTATAGGTGGCAATTGCGAAGTTTGCAACCAATGTTCTGCTTGCTGATGCTGAGAACGAATATTCAGCGTTTGTAGAAACTTCCGAACCGTTTTCTGTCCAATTAACAAAATTGTAACCTTCGTTTGCTGTAGCAGTAAGTGTTACTTGCTGACCGTATTGGAAAGTTCCTGCTCCAGCAACCGAACCGCCAGCGGTAGGATTTGCAGTAGCAGTTATTTCATATTCTTCGGCTTCGAAGTGAGCAACTAAAGTTCTGTTGCCGTCAATTGCAAATTGGTAAGTAGTGTTGGTTGATACTACGTTGGCATCTTCGTCTGTCCAGTTTACAAATGCGAAACCTGGGTTTGCATTTGCTGTCAACGAAACATTGCTTCCGTATGTATAAGGACTTTGGTTGCCGCCGATAGTTCCGCTGTTTGCGGGGTCAACCGTTGCCGTGACATTGTAGGTTCTCTGTGTGAAGTTTGCAACAAGAGTACGGTTTGCTGTCGCTGTAAATGTGTAGGTTGCATTTGTTGAAACAACAGAGCCGTTTTCTGTCCAGTTGGTAAAGTTATAGCCGGTTGCTGGGGTTGCCACAAGGTTTACACCCTCGCCCAATGTGTAGGTTCCTGCGCCGGTTACGGTGCCTCCGTTTGTCGGCTGTGCGCTTGCCGAAATTGTAAAGGTCGGAGTTTCACGGGCTACGGTTATGCAGGTGGTGTTGTTTGACAGGTCGGGGTCAAATCCTGAATAAGTGATTTGCAAGCAAACGTCGAAAGTTCCAGTCAAAACCATTTGATTCAATGTTTCGGCAGTAATTGTATATGAGTGTGATGAACCATACAACCATGCAAAGTAACCTTCGTCGAGTGATACATTTATTGTGGATTCCTGTACCGTCTCGGAGCCAACCTTTATTGCCATCGAAGCGGTTCCAGATGTTGTTTCAGGTCCGCCGTTATAAATAACAGGATATATTACAATGTTGTCAGTTGCTCCAATTGATATGTTTGTTTCTGCATCATAATGTGGCGAAACACCATCGTCCAAAAGCCATGCTTCCAAATCCGAAGATTCTACATACGGGGTGTCTCCATCGGATACATAGTATGACAAAGCATATTCGATAGAATAATATTGTAACGTTGTATAGCTATCATCGGTATAATATGCAACATTGTTGTATCTTAATTGGTCTGTACCGTTGTTAGATTGGGTGGAAAGATAATTTCCCGATGCTGCAGAAATAGATGCACTTGTAGAATAACTAGCAACTGGATCGCCAGCTTCATTATAATAGGCAAGGAACAATGTATTTCCGTTTGCAACTACAGCAATCCAGAAATTTACGCCTTCGCGTATCGTATATGGTGTGTTAAGTTCAACAATATGTGTCTTTGAATAATCTGTCGAAGCAAAACTTTCTGCAGTATAATCCTGTGTATATGCCACCGTACCCAAACAAGGGTCAATCGATGTTGTATATCCATTGCTGGTTAAACTAGCATCCAAACTGCTGTTTTCGTATATCTTGATTGTAAAACTTGTGTTGGTATAGTCGGTATAACTTGATGTGCGACCACCGTTATAGGTGTCGAATTTTACTTTCAGAATCTTGTTTCCTGCTGCAAAGTTTCCATAATTTTCAGGTCTGATAATAATCTGATAACCATTTGTAAATGCACTATAACTATCAGAACTTGTATTTCCATACCATCTGTTGACTTCTGCAAGCGAACCATCGGGCTGGGTTACGGTTATAACCTTGGTTTCGGAACCTTGTGTTACGGTTATTGTTGCTGTTCTGTCCGAACCGCTTATGTTTTCGGCAGCAGTTGCAGTTACTGTTGTAGTTGCTCCGTTGCCATTTCCAGATGCGGGAGAAAGTGTCAGCCAGCTTTCGCTCGAATATGCTGTCCATCCTGCCGAAACATTGTTGTTTGCCTTTACTATAAAGTTCAAGTTTCCACCATTCGAAGTGAAGTTAAGAGTTTCGGGAGTTACCTTGAGCAATGCGGGGTCCTCGGTGCAGAATGTAAGTGTAAAGTCGATGCTGTACATTTGCAGTTCTGTGTGAGTACCGTCTGTATAGTATGCAGTACCATTGGTATTAAGATATGCGGTACCATTATATGTGTCGGTATACAGGTATTTGCCGTCAAATGCTTCTGCGCTTCCTTCGTATGCGTCAGCCGACAAGGGGTTTCCGTATTCATTTAGCTTTGTCCTTAAAATTGACTGTCCGTTTGCAATTACTGCAATCCAGAAATTTCTAGCTTCATCAATAGTATAAGGGGTATTGAGGATTATTTCCTGTTCGCCGAAAACGGTCTGTGTGTAGTTCTGTGAGTACACTTGTGTACCCATTGCACCAGCAATATTTGATGTGTATCCGCTGCTGAGCGATTCGGTGCTTCCGCCCTCGTATATCTTTATGGTATAGCTGTTGTTGGTGTAATTTGTATAGTTTGAAGTTGCTGCACCATCGTAGGTTGTAAATTTAACCTTTGTAATTTGGTGGCCCGATGTGTAATATCCAAAACCCTCGCCACATATTATAACCATGTCGCCAGATTCAAGAGTAAAGTAGTCGTCGTAGTTGTCGGTTCCGAAGCAACCCGGGTCGTTGGCGATTCCGCTTGGCTGTACAACGGTAACCGAAGTTGTTGCGCTTCCCTGTGTTATTGTTATTGTTGCTGTGCGTTCAACTGCAGTATTGTTGCGACTTGCTGTAGCAGTTACGGTAGTGTTGGAACCGCTGCCATTACCTGTCGATGGAGTGATGGTCAACCATGTCTCACTTGAAGTTGCCGACCATGATTGGCTTGAAGCTGTGCTAGAGCGAACCATGAAAGTCTTGCTTCCGCCAAGTCCGGAGAATGTAAGAGCGTTTGGAATGGCAAAAAGTCCAGCGTTAGGTTCAATGCCGAATATTGCCGACTGGCTTTCGTTGTAGGTTCCGTTGCCGCTACCGATACCGCCTGTACCAGGTTCCAAGCTGTTGATGGCATAGAAACCGTCGCAGTAGCCGCCCCAGCCCCAGTTGAAGTGGAACTGGTTGTTATTGTTGTATCCGTCGCAAATGAAGCAGTGTCCGCCACCTTCGCCTCTACCTGTGTAAATTACTGGTCTGCCGGCGTCAAGGTCGGCAGTCAGCATGTTTTTCCATTCGGTGTCGGAGTAGTTGCTTCTGTAGCGACCTACGAGTGTATTCTTGTAGAGGAAGTAGTTCTTCATTGCATATTCTGCAGTTCCATTGCTTGGACCGACAGTCACGGCACCGCTACCGCCTGTGCTGCTTACGCCGTACGACATTTGTACTGCCACGCCGCAATGATACATCAGCGTTGCAACAGCGTTTTTCTGTGCCTGTGTAGCCGAATTGCTATATGTATTCAGCATATTGTTCCAGTCGTAGGTTGTTTGACCGAAGTTCGCTGTCTGTTCGGCATATCCGTCTGGAGTGTATGTTACACTACCATTGCCCTGTGTAGGATAGTTCCAGTATTTCATTATCTGTGCCATTGCTGTGGCTACACAACCAGTTACTGTGCGCTCACCTTCGCCAGTGTCGTAGGGGCAAAGGTTGTTGTATGGAGAACCCTGGTTCCATCTTGTTTGTACAAGTGCGTTTACTGCTCTGCTGCGCCTTATAGAAACTGGTTCGCCGTTTCTCAACTTGTTCCAGTCAACAGCGATTTCATTCGATGCCGACACGCCGTTGCTTTTGCCCAAACTAATGTCATGTTCGTATCCCTGAAGCCATTCGTACATGTTTACAGGAATGTTGTTGGGGTCGAAGGTTCCTGCATCCGAATAACCAAGTATTGGAGTTGCAATGTCATCAGCCGAGACTATTACGAAGCCGCCGTCGGTGTTGAAGATGTAGAAGTTTGTAAATTCCGTCTGCGATGTTACGTCGCTTAATGCAGCACGTGTCGATACCCCTAGGTTCTGTGTCATGAACGACCTTGCCACGGTTTGGGCAGTCTCGACATCAACATGCTTTGCAAATATCGGTAGTGTGAACAGTACCAATAATGCTAACAATGATAACCTTTTCATTTGTTATTCTCTTTTTATCAAGGACTTCAAAATAATTATTCTGCCAACGACGGTGAAGTCCATTGCCGATGGCTGGCAGGCAAAATGATGTGACAAAGGTAATGAAATTTACGATTTAGGATTTATGAAATGCGATTTTTTTGATGAATGGGGTTCCCGCGGTGCTCGAACGAGGGAATTGACCACGAAAACCACTAACCTTTAGCTCGGCGTAGCCAATAGCACGAATGACACGAACCTCCCCGTCCTTCGGGATTTGCATTCCCGAAGGCAAGAGTATAAGGATATTTTATCCGCTAAACATTGCACAATAGAAAATAATCCGTATATTTGTGACAATTATATTAAAACGAAAGGAAAGATTATGAAAAAGAATATTTTTATATCACTACTCGTTGTAGCAATGGGAGTGATGGCATTGGGAGGATGCGAAAAAAATAACTCTTGTGAGTTCTGTAAAGAATATAGTTATTACAAACCTGGTGGACGTTTCTTAGAATTGGCTCCGGAAATATTCCAATATGACTCTTTGTCTCAAACTCTAAGTATAGATCAAGAAGAAAATAGGAAAAATAGAGAATTGGAACTTGCTCTTGTTCCACCAAACAGAATTCCGCAAGAATTAATGTATTCACAATCAAAAACAGGTTATTTTATTGTATGTGCTAAATTAAAAATAGTAGGACAAAAAGGCAAACCAGATGCATATGGAAATTACAAAAAACGTGATAGGATAAAATGCTACAATAACATAAGACCTGTTAACTATATCAGCAGTAACGGGCATTTATATAATAATGATAGTGTATATTATAAGGGAGGATTTAAATATGAATAAAAAAGTGGCTATAATTATTGCTCTGATTTTGAGTATGACAGGAGTCTATTCTCAAAACTATTTTTATAGTGGAGGACAGCAAAGATATTATACTGATGACAACAAGTCTATTATTGTTGTAGTAAAAGATACTACACATTATGATGGCATAGTAAATAATATTCAAAACCGACTCAACATATCATTAGATTCAATTATGTTTGGAGAGGAAGGGAATAGTATTATGGTTAATAGCCCAATTTTTGGAACATTGTCGTTTGCTAAGATAATAGACACAATATCTGTTGTCAATCAAGATATAGAAATGATATCATATTCTAAGAGTATGGTAGAGACAGGTAAAAGAATATGGTTTACAGGTGAAGTTTTTGTTAAAATAGCTAAAAATTTTACGATTCAAAACATCTTTAGTACAATAAGTTCCTATAATATTGACACAATAATAAATGAATACGATAATTGGTATTCTATTAAATGTCAGTCAGAATCCGATGTTATACAAATGGCAAATTCATTATATTTAAGTCCATACGTAGAATATTCATATCCCAATTTTTATTCGATAACAAAAACATGCACGACAGATCCATTATATCCCTTACAATTTTATCTTAAAAGTACAGGGCAAATGATTTCTGAACCATGCTCTGGAAATGAAGATGGTTGTACTCCTGATATTGATATAAATGTTGAACCAGCTTGGAATATAACTACTGGAAATGGGAATGTGAAAGTAGCAGTAATAGACGATGGTGTTGAAGATCACGAAGACTTGAAAGATGCAAACAATGTAAGTAGAGTACTAGATGGATATACACCATCATGTCTATTTGGATGCAATGGACATCCTTTGCTTTCTGGAATGCATGGGCAATGTTGTGCGGGAATAATTGCAGCATCCCACAATAATATTGGAATAGCAGGAGTTGCTCCTAATTCTAAAATAGTCCCTATAAGAATAATGAAACCCAAATATTTATTTAGCGAAAAAAATATTGCAAAAGCTATTAATAAAGCATGGGACGATTTAGGTTGCGATATATTGTCAAATTCATGGGATAAAGAAGTATATGGAGATGGTATAATAAATGCAATTGAAAATGCTATTACATACGGACGTAATGGGAAGGGATGTATAATTGTAGCTTCATCTGGAAATTGGGAAACGAGTATTTATTATAGGGATTCTAATGGCATTATATACTTTCCATATATACAAAATGCGACAATAATAGTTGGTGCGATTACCAAATGGGGATATGCACCATATTATTCTAGACGAGGAGATAAACTTTCTGTTGTTGCACCATCTAGTTCTTACCTATATTATAACTATGACCCATACCATTCTGGAAATATAAGAACCATAGATAGGGAAGGAATTAGAGGATATGATAATAACCAGAATGGTAATTACTGGGATTGTTTTAGTGGTACTTCTGTTTCTTGTTCTTTAGTGTCAGGAATAGCATCTTTAATGCTATCTGTAAATCCAAATCTTCACTATAATGAAGTTGTTGAAATAATTGAGACCACAAGTAGAAAGATTCATGATATTAATAACCCTAATGGATATTATAGTTATACAATATCATCTGACCATCCGCATGGTGCATGGAACAATGAAGTCGGTTATGGTCTTGTAAATGCCCATGCAGCAGTAATGGAAGCTTATTTCAATGAATATACGATAAACGGAAACACATCGGTACAATCCTGCTCGGAACCTCAATATTCACTTAGCAACACAAATGTTCCCAATGGAACATCATTCTATTGGGAAACAAGCGACAACTTGGAGATTATATCAGCGCAAGGTGCACCAAACATAACGGTTCGTCCTATTGGATATGGTACAGGCTGGGTAAGGGTGAATCTTATACACGAGAATGATACAGTTAAGAAGATAAAGAACATTATGGTGACATCCGGCTACTCTACATACTACAACAACTATACAACAACAACCGGTCCAATGACAATAAATTCAAATGTGTCCATTGCAGGAGATTTTACTATATGCGACGGAAGTACGGTAACCATATCCTCAACTGCATATTGCTCTCCAACTGCTAGGATTATCATTCGTCCTGGCGGCAAACTCATAGTTAATGGTGGAACTCTAACAAATCTTTGCCCCGGCAAGATGTGGGACGGCATCTATGTCGTAGGCAACAAGACCCAGCGGCAGTTGGCACAATATCAGGGTACGCTCGAGGTAAAGAACAATTCGGTGATAGAGAACGCCAAGTGTGCAATACACAACTGGGACGGCAGCGACAGCAACACATCGGGTGGAATAGTGAAGGTGACAACCGGCTCGGTGCTTAGGAACAACGGCGTTGCCGCCCATTTCAAGGAGTACACAAACACAGATGTCACGGGTGCGCAGACTAACGACGAAAGCACATTCAGCAGGAGCAGCTTTGTAATAGACGGCTACAACCTTCTGTCCGACAACAATCTTACTTTTGAGAATTTTATCAGAATGCAGGGCACAAAGGGAATATCAATTTCGGGATGCAATATGCGCGATGCGCGTACCTCACCCGATGCGAACACCAAAGGCATATACGCCGAGGGTGCGGGATTTACTGTGACATCGTACTGCAACGGAGCATACAATTCTTCAATCTGCGCCTGCACGGGGACAGAGACTCCGACAAAGTTCAGCAGGCTTGGGAACGGAGTCAACGCGGTAAACGGAGGCACGAACTACACGTTCAAGGTTGAAAAGAGTGTCTTCGACACCTGCTACCGCGCCATATATGTTAACGCCGTGAACAACTACCATGTCACGCAGAACGACTTCGACATGAACACCTACCCAACATTCCCAACAAACACATCGTCCTCCGGCCTTAACAGCAATTTCAGCAGCGGGTTCAAGGTCGAGGCCAACAATTTCTACGCTAACTACGCCACGCATCCGTCAATATTGTTCGACCGCGGAATATACATGAGCAGGTCGGGAAGCGATGTCAATAAAATCTACAGGAACACTCTTTCGCGCTTCTACTACGCCATCCAGACCTCGGGGGACAATTCCGGACTGCAAATGCTTTGCAACGAATATTCCAACAACTTCGTGAACGACGAGTTCATTTCGGGCAATATCTCATCTTCACAGGGATTGTCCACAAAGAGCGCAGGCAACAAGTTTACTTTGGGGCTCAGCAGGAACATAAGCACAAATACATCGTTTACATACTATCACAGCGGGTATGCTATATCTACCAATATGTTTTATCCTGCAACATCAAGCAGCGTGACAAAAGTTCCCAACATTACAGCCAACGACTGCGCCTCAACACTGTGCAACTACCTTCCGCCAATTAATCCGCCAATAAATCCTAAGTCCTCACCAGCCAGCGATGACATCACTCTTTACGAATCGCTACAGCAGGAGTACGATTCGCGCCTTGCGGAATACGATGCAGCCGGCTACGGATTCCTGCTCGAGAACTTTGATGAAGAAGATGCAGACATAGTGGCGTTGGCAAGACTGAAGCAGGATACGCTAGTCTCAATCCGTCGCACAATGGCTGAAATTGCAAATCGTAACATCGATGCAATTTTGCAGGATACACTAATTTTCGACCGCGAGGCACTCAACGGATGGTACAACCGAATAAATACCCAGACAGCAAAATATTCGTTAGTAAATAGTTACTTCGAGGTTGGCGAATATGCACTTGCCCGTCAGGAACTGGCATCGATACCGCAGCGTTTTGCACTTACCACAGACGAACTTGCCGAGTACGACAATTTCTGCCAGTACGAGGCGTTGCGCGAATCAGTTTACTCATCGGGACGCAACTATGCACAACTAACAGAAGACGAGATTGCAGAATTGCAGACTATTGTAGAACGCAACACTGGTGTTTCGTCGGCGTATGCAAATTCGGTGCTTTGCTTCTTCTATGGCATTTGCATGGATGAAGAAATAGACACAGACTATTATTTCAATATGGACGCACCACTGAACAGCAAGAGAACAACTGCGGTTACCGAATCCGAAACTGAACAGTTTGCAATCTATGTCTATCCAAATCCAGCAAATGAGGAGTTAAACATTTTGCTAAACTCGCTTCCCGAAGGAAGGACAACGATTGAGTTCCACGATGTTACCGGTCGCTTGGTTCTTTCAGAGGAAATAAATTCTACAACCACAAGCATAAACATTTCATCGCTCAAACAAGGCGTTTACATGTACCGCATCATAAATGGCGACAACATTATTGCTCGTGACAGGATTGTGAAAGAATAAAGTTTTTCAGACGGCGGATGCGATTTTCGTGTCTGCCGTTTTAGCAACTAGAAACATAGAAACGGCGATAGCCATTGAAACGCGAAGCATTCAAACGGGCTTTAGCCATCAAACCTAGAAACAAAAACGGAATCAGATTGACTGCGTCGAGCTAAAGGTTCTGAAACGAGTTCAGGATGACATTCCGTTTTTAGAAACAGCGCAGCGTCAAACGGGCTTTAGCCCATCAAACTGGCGAAGCCAAATTTTTTTTCCACATTTCGCAATTATAATGTACCTTTGCAGTTTGTCTTATTTTACAAAAATGTACACATTGTTCTTAAAGGAAATAAAGGGCTTCTTCAGTTCGACTATCGGCTATCTGGTGATTGCCGTATTTCTGCTGATTGTGGGGCTGTTCGCTTGGGTTTTCCCAACAAATTTCAATATCTTTCAGGTGGGTGCGGCAAACATCGACACGCTGTTCCTGATTTCGCCGTGGGTGTTCCTCTTCCTCGTGCCTGCAATCACGATGAATATGTTTGCCGATGAACTTCGCACCGGCAACATGGAACTTCTGCTCACCCGACCAATATCCGAATTCAAGATTGTGATGGCAAAGTACCTTGCCGCCGTGGTGCTGGTGCTTATTGCATTGTTACCCACGCTGTTGTTCCTCATTTCAGTACACAATTTGGCCGACCCAGTCGGAAATGTTGACTACGGTGCAATAGCAGGTTCGTACATCGGACTGTTTTTCCTCGGCGCGGTGTATGCCTCAATAGGTATTTTTGCAAGTTCGCTGTCGAAGAATGTGATTGTGTCCTTTCTGCTCGGAATAGTTTTCTGCTTCCTGTTCTACCTCGGTTTCGACCTTTTGTCGGACTTGGTTTCAACCGGAACGGGAACCGACTTTGTAAAATCGCTTGGCATAAACGACCATTACAGTTCAATCAGCCGTGGCGTTGTCGATTCGCGCGACATCGTTTATTTCCTCAGCGTGATAGCGGTTTTTGTATTCTTTTCTAAACTCAGACTTGAAAGTCGCAAATGGTAGGAGGGTAAAGTCATGACAAAAGAAATAGAAAACAAGAAATCATTTTCGCAGATGCGCCGTCAGAATCGCAACCAGAACATATTTCAGGCAGTGCTGATTTTGGCATTGATAATTGTGCTGAACATTTTGTCGACACAGGTTTTCTTCCGTGCCGACCTAACAAAGGAAAAACGTTTCTCCATATCCGACTTCTCAAAGCAGGTGCTCGATAGTATCGATGACGATGTTTACATTGAGATATTCCTCAAGGACAACGACTTGCCATCGGAACTTGTCCGTTATCAGCGCACCGTTGACGACTTTTTGAAGAATCTCTGCCGTTATTCAAACAACATCCGCTATGAGTTCAAGAATCCGTTTACCGAACATAGTGGCGAGGAGCAAGGTTTTGTGCAGAAATGGTTCGGCTTCCTTTCCGACGAGGAGGAAGTAGACCCGTTGGAGAAGAAGAAAATATTTGCCCAACTATACAACAAAGGTCTGAATCCCACATACATAGTGCAGGAGGAAGGCATGGGCGGATCCGAAAAGATAATTTTTGCAGGAGCCTTGGTAAAGTATAAGGAAAAGGATTTTCCTGTTAATCTGCTTACCAATAGCGTTTCGGGTAATACGCCTTATACAATGCTCAGTTCTACCGAGTTGGAGCGTGAGTTCGTTCATGCATTATGGATGCTTTCGAGTCGCAAGGTTCACAAGGTTGCCTTCCTCGAAGGTCACGACGAACTTGACGAGAACCGCACTTATGATATAATGACTTCGTTGTCAAAGTATTACCGCATAGAGCGCGTGAACATGAACGGAAGTCTAACTGCACTTGACGAGTATGGTTGCGTGGTGATTGCCAAGCCGCAGAAAAGGTTCAACGAGCGCGACAAGTACATTATCGACCAGTACATAATGAATGGCGGAAAGGTCATCTGGCTGGTCGAGTGGATGAACTTCGACATGGACAGCTTAAACACCAATCCAACCGCAATGGCGTTGATGAACGACATCAACCTCAGCGACCAGCTTTTCAACTACGGCGTGCGAATCAATCCCGACTTGATTCAGGACTTGCGCTGCCTGCAGATTCCAGTGTGCGTCAACACCGTGGAGGGCAAGCCGCAGTTTGAACCAAAACCGTGGTACTATTTCCCGCTCATAGTTCCCGACACTTTGCTCGACCATCAGCTTGTCAAGAATCTTGATGTTATGCGCACCTGCTTCGTCAGTTCAATAGATACAGTGGGCGAGGACCCGAAAGTGAGCAAAACCATATTGTTAAGGACTTCTCAATATTCCAAGGCGTTGTCGCATCCGGTAGAGATAAGTTTAGACATACTTCGCGAAAAGCCCGAAATGCTGACATTCAACAAACCGAATATGCCCGTAGCGGTGCTGTTGGATGGCGAGTTCAAGTCGAATTTTGCCAACCGGCTTCCACCAGAACTGGCAGACAACAAGGACTTTAAGTTCAAGGATCGAAGCGTTAAAACTCAGATGATTGTCATTTCCGATGGCGACTTCATCCGCAACGAAATCAAGCGCATGGGCGACAAGGTGCAGCCATATCCGCTTGGATACGACAAATACTACGATGCCCAATACACGCCCGGAAATACCCAGTTCATTGTAAACTGCGTTAACTACCTTTGTGCCGATGAGGGACTTATATCGTTGAGAATGAGAGAACTCAAGAGTCGTACGCTGAACACGGCAAAGGTAAGGGAAGAAAAGACGATGTGGATTTGCGTCAATATCATAGTGCCGGTACTTATAGTTCTGCTAATCGGTTTTACAATGATAGTGATGCGTAAGGTCAAATATTCTAAACGGAAAAAATAGAACGACATGAAAAAAACAAACTTATTGCTTCTTATTGTAATTGTAATCCTTATAGGAGTTTCGATAGCAATATATTTTGTAAGGAACTACGATTCTCAGAGCACATTACGCGACTTTGCCGTTGAGGACACTGCTTCGATAAACAAGATATTTCTTGCCAATAAGAGCGGTTCGGCAGTTACACTAGAACGTGCTGGCAATCATTGGACTGTGAACAAGCAATACACTGCCCGTCGCGATTTCATAAATAATCTGCTAACTACTATAAAGAAGATTGAAGTCAGTTCGCCGGTATCGTCGGCAAAAATGGACAGGGTAATGAAAGACCTTGCCGTTCAAGGCATAAAGGTGGAAATATATCAGGATGATGATCTTGTGAAAACATATTATGTTGGTGGCGTGACAGAGGATAATAATGGAGCATACATGATTCTTGAGAATTCCGATACGCCGTTCATCTTGTCGAGGCCTGGATTTACTGGTTATCTCACGGTGCACTATTTGCCTGAATTGTCGGAATGGCGCGAACGCATTGCCTTCAACTACAGCATCGAGGACATTGCAAAGGTATATGTTGAATATCCCGACAAGAGCGAATCGTTCATTGCCGAGCGTCTAGGCGAAAACAACTATAATCTCAAGAACATTGATGGCAGTAGTATTGATGTTCCGTTTGACACTTTGCGTGTAAAGGAATTTGTAAGTCGCATAAAGTTTGTCGGATTCGAGACATATATACTCGACAGTTTGCAGGCACAAAAACGCGACAGTTTGCAAAAGACCGAAATGCTTGCATCGTTTACAATCGAGGACAACACAGGCACAAAGAGCAAACTAGTAACTTATCGCCGACCAAACACAACGGGACTTTTTGACCCGCAGGGCAATATTTTCGAGTACGATGTCGACAATCTGTACGGAATCATTAATACAGGCGAAGTTGTAATTCTCCAATACCCCATTATTGACCCGATAACATTCTATAAGTCCGATTTCTTTGGACAGAACCATCACGAAGCCACAAGGTTCAAGGAAGTTCAAACTCCGTGATTTTGTAAAACTTGGTGATTTCCATTAATATATTTTTTCTTGACTCACTAAAAAAAATATTAGTTTTGCAAAATGATGAAAAAGTTTTTGACATTATCATTTGCCTTGGTGCTGTTTTCTATGTCGGCATTTGCACAGATTAAGGACGAGTGCATAAATGTTTGGCAGTGCGAAATAAACTATGCCTACCAGTTTTCGCTTACCGACATGAGGGCAACCTATGGTAAGAATCCATCGACAATGGGACTTGGTCTTTCGTTCAAGACAAAGCACAACGTGATTTTCGGATTCGAAGGCAGTTATCTCTGGGGCGGATATACCGACAATGGTGTTCCTATTCTAAGGAATATAATGACGGAGTCGGGTAATATTATCAATTCTTACGGTGAATACGGTACCGTGCTTATGACTCAATCTGGATTTTATGTAGGCGTTAAGACTGGATATGTTATTGCCTTTAGTAAACCAAATCCCAATTCGGGTATAGTGCTGAATATTGGCGCAGGTCTGCTTGAACACCATATTCGCATTGAAAACCGTTCGAACAACACTCCGCCAGTGCTTGGCGACTACAAAAAGGGTTACGATGGTTTGCGAAACGGCATTGCTTTGCGTGGTTTCTTGGGTTACCAGTTCCTGAGTAGCAAAAAGTTGGTGAATTTCTATGCCGGTGTGGAATATACTTTTGCTTGGACAAAATCACGCCGAAACTACGACTTCAACCTGCGTGGCAAGGATAATACCCAGTATCACGATTCTATGATTGGAATACGCGTGGGCTGGATTTTGCCGGTTTATCGTCACGCACCAGAAGAATACTATTACTATTAGCGATGAAATTCTTCTATTTCCTTTGTATCCGTGCTTATTTTCTTGCTGTTAGATTGGCTGCTCCGTTCAATCGCAAGGCAAAACTTATGGTGTCGGGGAGAAAGGACTGGGAGAAAAATCTGCGAGAAAAAGTTGAACCTGGACAAAAATATGTCTGGTTTCATGCGGCTTCGCTTGGCGAATTTGAGCAAGGCCGTCCGCTGATAGAACGCTATAAGGCAGAAGGTAAGAAAATTGTGCTAACTTTTTTCAGTCCAAGCGGTTACGAAGTGCGCAAAAACTATGACAAAGCCGATATTGTATGCTACCTTCCCTTCGACAGCAAGCGTAATGCACGGAAATTCATCGACATAATTAATCCAGAATTTGTCGTTTTCGTGAAATATGAGTTCTGGTACTGCTTCATACGCGAACTGGCACGAAGAAAAATAAATACTTACCTCATTTCGGGAATCTTCCGCAGCGGACAGATATTTTTCCGTCCTTGGGGAAAATTCTACCGTAAGGTCCTTACCGATTTTGCTTGGATGTTTGTACAGGACGAAAATTCCAAGAATCTCCTTGAATCAGCAGGAGTGAAGAATATTTCGGTTTGCGGAGATACACGTATCGACCGCGTGTATCAGATTTCGCATGAGGAGTACGAAAATGAATTTCTGCGTGAATTTTCACAGTCGGGAGATGTCATTGTTTGCGGTAGCACCTGGCCACCCGATGAGAAGATTATTTCACAATATGTAAACTCGCACGATGGACTTAAGGCGGTTCTTGTGCCGCATGAGATTCACGAGGAGCATCTTTGTGCAATAGAAAAAATGCTTGACAAGCCGTTTGTACGTCTCTCTAAATGCGAAACTGCCGATGCATCGGATGCATCGCAACTTTCGTACATAATTGTCGATTCGATGGGAATGTTGTCGAAGATATACCGTTATGGAAAACTGGCGTATGTCGGTGGCGGTTTTGGTGTAGGAATACACAATACGCTCGAGGCTGTAGTTTACGGATTGCCAGTGATTTTCGGTCCAAATTATCGCAAGTTCAAAGAAGCGTTTGATTTGATAGGTTGCGGAGCTGGGTTTTCAATTTCATCGTATGAAGAGTTTGAAAATGTTGTCGAAAAACTTCTTTCCGATGAGGTGAAATATGCCGAATCGTGCTCGCAGGCAAATGCATACGTGGAAAAGTCGGTTGGCGTTTCCGAGTTCATTTACAACAAGATAAAGGAATTGCAATGAAAAGGATAAATGTTGCATTAAGGTTTGGTTTGTGCGTTTTGTCGGCACTTTTGCTTAGTGCTGGCTGGTTCAATCTGCATTTGCCGTGGCTTGTGCTTGTTGGCTTTGTGCCGATGCTTATTCTTATGCAGAATATCATAAACGAGAACGGCAAGCATGGCGGAGCAAAGTATTTCGGCTATTCCTACCTTATTTTTGTACTTTGGAACCTCGTCACAACTTGGTGGGTTTACTTTGCAAGTCCGGCCGGCGTGTTTATGGCAGTGCTTGCATCTTCGCTGCTTATGGCATTGACAATGAGGGTTGTATATGCATTATGGAAACGTGGTGGCGAAAAGGTCGGACTTATTGCATTCGTCAGTTGCTATGTTGCTTTCGAATATCTGTTTATGAACAGCGAGATTGCTTGGCCGTGGCTGGTGCTTGGCAACTCGTTTGCCAACGATGTGATGTTTGTGCAGTGGTACGAAATTACTGGACATCTGGGCGGCTCGGCTTGGATTCTTACTGCCAATGCTCTGTTGTACAAAATGCTGACGGTTAGGTTGAAAAAAGAAAGGATGACCTTGTCGCTTGCACTTTCGACAACCTTGCTCATTTTTGTCCCGATAATTTCTTCCGTCATCCGCTACTATACATACACTGAAAGGGAAAATCCGCAGAATGTTGTTGTAATTCAGCCGAATATCGACCCGTGGGGCGAAAAGTTTGACGAGAACACCTTCGGTTCGCAGATAGAAAATATACTCGACATTGCTTCAACTTACGGCAATGCTGAGACCGATTATTTTGTAGCCCCAGAAACAGCTCTGAACAATACAATTCAGGAAGACCACATGCAGGGAAATTCATCGCTTGTGGCTGTACGCAAGTTTATGCAGGACTATCCGAATGGCAAGTTTGTTGTTGGTGCGACCACATTCAAGGTTTACTACCACAAGTTTGGTGACAAGGCCTACGATGGTTCTTCCATTACCGAAACCGCCCGCGAAATAGGCGAAAACGACCACTACGACATCTACAATGTCTCGATGCAAGTCGATTCTGGTCCCTATGTGCAAATTTACCGCAAGAGCAAGCTGGTTCCCGGGGCAGAAATACTTCCGTACATCCGCGTTTTCGGCTTCCTCAGCGACCTTATGACCGACCTTGGAGGAATGAGTGGCAGCCACGGATGTCAGGAGCATCCGACAGCATTTACTAATGATGTAAGCGGTGTAAAGGTCGGTGTGCCTGTGTGCTACGAATCGGCATTTGGCGAACATTGCGGTGGCTTTGTAGAGGATGGCGCACAGATGATTTTTGTCATTACCAACGATGGTTGGTGGCGCGACACTCCTGGTTATCGCCAGCATTGCAGTTTCTCGCGCTTGCGTGCAGTTGAGACGCGCCGTAGCATTGCGCGTAGTGCCAATACAGGCATCAGTTGCATAATCAATCAGCGCGGCGATGTTGTGGAATCGCTTGGCTGGTGGGAGCGTGGCGGCATTGCTGCAACTATAAACGCCAATGACAAGGTAACTTTCTACTCCAAGTACGGTGACTATATTGCGCGTATGTGTTGCGTAGTGTCGGCGATACTCGTTCTGATGCAGATAGTGGCGGGGATAAGGAAAAGGGTGAAGAAGGAATAAGGCGACTGTCTGCAGAACATATTGTTTCTGGAAAATCTTATTTGACGGTTATTTGATAAAAAGCCCTATATTTGCAAAATGAATACTGATTATCAATGAGTTCTTATTTGATGGTTATTTGATAGAACATAGAATTATTAAGGCATATAGATATGGAAGTAGCAGAGTTAAGAAAATTGATTGACCGTCTCGTTTCTTTATCAAAAGAATCGGAAACAGTAGAGTTTAAGGAAAATTTTCATAGTAAGGAAGAAATTGGAGAACGCATTTCCTCCTTATCAAATAGTGCCTGTCTGCTTAACCAGCCATATTCCTATCTTGTGTTCGGTATAGAAAACAACTCTCACAAAATTACAGGGACAATGTTTCGCTCAAAAAGCCATATGGTTGGCAACGAAGAACTTGAAGTTTGGCTGTTGAATAGATTGAATCCAAGAATAGATTTTCAATGCTTTGATTTTGAGTATTGTGAGAATGTTAACCTTGTTTTGTACAAGATACCCGCAGCAGAAAATGTCCCTGTAAAATTTTTGAATGTAGGGTATGTAAGAGTCAATAGTTCTACGAGAAAATTAATAGATTACCCAGAAAAGGAAAAACAGATTTGGAAAAACGAACTGACCGAGAGATTTCTGCTCAACATCGCGTTGAAGAACCTTACACTTTCCGACATTCCAAAGTACTTGAGTACAGAAACCTATTTTGACTTGATGCAAATTCCATATCCATCCAACTTAGAGAATGTTGCTCTCCGATTAAAGGAAGAAAATATAATCAATGAATATGACGGACTATATGCTATTACAAATCTCGGTGCATTGCTATTCGCAAAGAATTTAAGTGACTTCTCCACATTGTCAAGAAAGGCTATCAGAGTGATAAAATATAAAGGCAACAACAAAGTGGAAACCGAAAGAGATTTGATTAGCAACAAAGGATATGCTATTGGTTTCCCTGGATTAATGGAATGGATAAATGGGCAGTTGCCTGCAAATGAAGAGATTGGAAAATCTCTGAGAAAAGATGTTAGGATGTATCCTGAAATTGCTATTCGTGAACTTGTTGCCAATGCTATTATCCATCAGGATTTTTCTGTCAAAGGTTTTCCTACTATCGAAATATATAGCGACCGTATAGAAATATCTAATCCGGGGCAACCAATAATCCATTCGGACCGTTTCATTGATGAATATGGTTCGCGAAACGAACGCCTGTCAGACATAATGCGTCGGATGGGATTTTGCGAGGAAAAAGGCAGCGGTTTGGACAAGACCATTTTCTATGTGGAATTGTACCAACTACCACCTATAAAAATCACCGTACAAGAGAACCGAACCATAGTTACCATCTTTTCCTACAAGGCGCTGAACAATATGGACAAATCGGAAAGACAGATGGCTTGCTATCAACACGCCTGTTTGAAGTATGTTTCCAATGAGAAAATGACCAATCAAACATTTCGTGAAAGACTTGGTATAGAAGAGCACAATTCTGCCGTAGTTTCACGAATCATAAAGGATACATTGGAAGCCAACCTTATCAAGGATGACAACCCAGAGAATCAGTCTCGCAAATATCGAAAATACATTCCGTGGTGGGCGTAAATCTTATTTGATGGTTATTTGATAAAAAGCCTTATATTTGCAAAATGAATGCTGATTATCAATGAGTTCTTATTTGACGGTTATTTGATAGAACAGTACAAAAGATTATTTCCAGACAACAAAACAAATACCCAATATTACATATTTGTCTCAAATTTTCACAATTTTATATACCCCCCCCATTTCGTATAATAACTTTATAAATTTGTAGTTACAAATAGAATTATGTTTATATTTGCGGAAAGTTTAATATGGATTTTATGAAAAAGATTGCTTTAATTTCGCTTTTTGTCGTGCTGAGTACGGCTTTGTTTGCACAGGATTGGTTTCGTGATGGTGCAACCTGGATATTCGACGACCAGCAAGAGTTTACTTATCAGGCACACGGATACGAACAATATACTGTAGTAGGAGATACAATCTTAAACGATACGACAGCAAAGCAGATTCTCCATAAAAGCGTAAGTTATACGGGAACAGAACATGGAGGAAATATTCCATCAATTTTTGTACACGAATCGAATTCAAGGGTTTACTATTGGGACGGAGCTAAATTTGTGAAGATGTACGACCTTAGCCTTAATGTTGGTGATACGCTTGATATATATTCGTTAAATTGTGGAGAGCTTTGCGATTCAGTTTCTCCTTTCGTTGTGGATTCGGTATATATTGAGAATATCAACGGTGTCGATTTGAAGGTGCAGGAATTTTCTTGCACGATGTACGGACTATACGGCGAGAATAATGAGATTTACAGCGAGAAAATAATAGAGAGGATTGGAAGC
>JAGCDJ010000026.1 GCA_017651185.1 Bacteroidales bacterium
AGCCCAGAACAAAATGGCTATGTAGTTGGCGTTAGCAATTGCCATGATAGGATTGGTCAGCATTCCGGATAATAGGTGCATGAACACATCCGACAATGAACTTACAGTGTTCTCCATTTCCGTCACTTCGCCTAGCTGCAATGTTACTGGGAACAGAAAACTGCCTACAACTGCGCATATTGCAGCGATAAAGGTGCTAAGCAAGTATGTTGAAATCAGAACAGCGAAGCGCTTGCCCAGTCCACTGCCCGCCTTAGCGATGGACGCTGTCACCAACACGGCAACCAGCACGGGAGCAATGCCCTTCAGTGCCTTTACGAACATCATTCCGAGAATGCCGATTCCTGTCCACGAAGGCACAAGCAAACCTAGTGAAGCACCTATGATTAGTCCGATTAATATGCGGAGCATCAAACTGACCTTGGTGTATTTTTTGAGTATTTGTACGATTTTATTCATAAGGCTAAATTCATTTCTTTTCCAACTTCATAACTTTTACTGGTCTGTCGGCACCAACTTCTAGATTGGGGCATAGCACTTCCTCGCCAGTATCAACGAATCCGCATTTCTCCATCACTCTGCCCGATGCTGGATTTTCGGGGAAATAGTCGCCCCAAAGGACAGAAAATCCCTTTTCGTGAAAGCAATAGTCGACAACCAATTGCAAAGCCTCGGTGCAAATGCCTTTTCCCCAGTACGGACGAGCAATCCAATAACCGACTTCGCACTGGTCGTCCGCAATTTTCAGGTTTGATGCTGATGCAGGAAGATAGCCCACACAACCAATGGCTTCGCCTGTCTCCTTCCATTCCACCGCCCACATGGTATCGACAGAAAATACAGTGCGGATAATATTCATACTTTCCTCCACCGACTTATGCGGCGGCCAACCAGCACGAGGACCAACCTCGGTGTCGGAAGCATATTTGAAAAGCGTTTCTGCATCGCTTTCGCGCCAAGGACGAAGGAGGATTCTGTTAGTTTGTAAGTTCATATTCCTATTTTATCTCATCACCATTTCCCTCAACAAGGCATCCAAATCTGCAGAAGCGCCTGCAGAACTTATTTCTGGACGAAAATCTGGAATCGTATGCTCAAAATGTTCCGCCAACTTGTGTGCATAGTCCACCAAATCGGCATCAACGTCCTTGTTGTCGTTTCCCTTGCTTTGCCTTTTCAGTGCAATCAGGTTACCAATCTTCCGACGAATAACTTCATCATCGACAGTGGCTTGTACTAATTCTTCAAAAAGTACAGGCGGCATAGTCTTATGCTCCTCGAGCCAACGGCAAGACAATATTCCACGCAAATAATGCAAAAAACGTTTGAGCGGATTGGTAGTGTCTTGCAGATAGCGTTTGTCGTGCTTGATATAAAGGCTCTCGTAGTGGTACATTGTCTTGATGGGATTGAAATATTGTGGTTCCATTACCCTCATCCGCGACAGAAAATCCTCATCGGCACGATAGATGACAGGCGAATGAAGCCATTCCATCAAAGAAGGATTTGACTTCTGAAACAGGCGTAATGTCTTGCGTAATTCCCAACCAACGAGGTCAATATTATCGTCGTACATTTCTTCAACCACATCACGACCTTCGTTCACATTCAGGTACCAGTCGAGCTTATTAACATACACAAACCGCACATCCCAGTCGCTTTCATTGGAAAAAAGTCCTCGAGCTCTGCTTCCCGACTCAACAGCGAGCAAAACCCGCACATCGTACTGCCGCTCAATATCTTCCAAATGGGCAAGAATGGTTGAATGCATATAGTTATCTATGAGTTCCATGTCTATAATCAATCTTGTGGAATTTCTCCACATTCAAAACAATAATCCGTATTAAAGCAATGAAGTTATTATTCAATATACTTCATAAGTTCTTTCTTCTTGGCATCGTATTCCTCTTGGGTAATGATTTGCAAATCAAGTTTTTCCTTCCACTTTTTCAACTCCTGGAGAGCTGCTTCGGATGATTTCATCTTGGTTTGTACTTCGCCGACGGCAATTGCTTCCTCAAAGTTGGTACATGCCAATCCGCCACGGTTGAGCACAAGATATATTTTACATCCGCTATTCAACTTGTTGAATGGGTCAATTGGTAGGCATTGTATCCTCTTGATGGTTGCTACACCTCCAGCACGGTTTTCCACTCGTTCTGCAACTTCCTGATTGGCAGCACTTGAAGCAGCATTGTTTGATTCATCTGTCATGGCATTTATCCAACTGCCTGTAACATCCTTGTAATATACGTAATACTTCCCATTTGTAGGATATCCGTATGTGATTGTTGAACCAATTTTGTATGAAACTCCATCCGAAGCAACATACTCGGTAATGTCGCCACCTGCTTTTCGCCCTGTAAGATCTCTTGCCGACCTCTGAGCTTGTATGTCTTGATATGTTACCGTTTGTGCAAAAGAGAATAAACTGCAAAGCAACAAGATAGAAGTTAAAATATTTTTCATTTTACGAACAATTTTATAGGTACAAAGATAAGCAAATTTTAAAAAATCAATGTAACTATTTCATTGCCGTTACATTCCTACTCCACTTTCATAACGAATCCGCCTCCCGGAGCTAGATGAATGTCAATCGGTGAGGTTATGTTGTTGAGGCGTTCGAGACGATAGTCGCTGCCTTTACGATGGGCGTTTGCTCCGTCCTTGTAGATAATAGCGTTTACGCTACCGTTTACAAAACTTGAAAGGTCTATTTTCAGGTCGCGTTCGCTCCAGTTGGTGATGCCACCCACATACCAAGTAGTGCCTTTTCGGCGAGCGGTAACAATATATTCGCCAACTTCGCCTTGCAAAACGCGCGTTTCGTCCCACACAGTAGGGATGGATGCTAGGAATCGGGTATAGTCCGGCTCACGCATATATTCTGTCGGTGCATCGCAGAGCATTGCAATCGGCTGGTCGAGCACTATGTAGAGCGCCAACTGATGGCAACGGGTGCCCTGGCTCATCGGTTCTGACCAAACTGGGGCATAGCAGTATTTTGCTCCGTTGTGCATTGCTCCTGGCGTATAGTCCATAGGTCCGCCTGCCTGACGAATAAACGGTATCTGCACATCGTACTTTACCATATCGAAGTCGGTTGGCGACCATTTTAGGTTTTCGAGACCATATACGCCTTCGAAGTTAAGCACATTAGGATATGTGCGGTTGATGCCTGCAGGGATGTGAGCACCGTGGAAGTCGAGTAGCAGATGATACTTGGCGCAGAGTTCGGCTGACTTGTAGTAGAACTCGTTGATTGCCTGATGGTCGCTGTCCATAAAGTCAACCTTAAAACCTTTGATGCCCATTTCGCTGTAGTGCTTGCAGACTTTCTCCATATCGCGCTTGAATGCATAATATCCTGCCCAAAGTATGAGGCCTACGCCACGCTCATCGGCATACTTCGCAAGCATTGGCAGGTCGATTTCTGGCACCACTTGTAAGAGGTCAGCCTTCAGGTTGACAGCCCAGCCTTCATCGAGGATGACATACTCGATACCATATTGTGCGGCAAAGTCGATGTAGTATTTGTATGTGTCGTTGTTGATGCCAGCCACAAAGTCGACACCGCTGATATTCCAGCAGTTCCACCAGTCCCAAGCCACTTTGCCGGGGCGTATCCAACTTATGTCGCTGAGACGGCAGGCAGGAGCAAGCAGATAAGTCAAGTTGTTCATTGCCAGTTCGGTGTCGGTACGGGCTACTATAGCAATACGCCAAGGCGTTTCGTTGCCTTTGGAGAGTTGAGCAATCCAATTTTTGCGTGTCTTGACAATCTCTTGCAAGTTGTTGTGTCCGCCTTGCTCTATCTGGTCGGGGCAGGGAGCATGGTCGCCACGCAACTGACCAGCAACACCCGTGCCTTTTAGATAAAGTCCGGGGAAATGTTCCTGATGGCTTTCGGTAAGGCAAACCTGAACACCATTGTCGGCATGTACAACCAACGGCAGGAATGCCAGACGGCGCGGGTCAAGTTGCGACAGCGTATCGGTGGTATATATGTTTTCGAACGAATTGAAATATTGCCCGGTAGGATTTTTCTCATCGAAGCCGCGCACATACGGCACTGTGGCTTGCCAGTCGGCGGCAAAATTGTATTCTACCAGTTCGCTCTTAACTGTGCAATCAATGTCGGTACGATAGCGGTATGCGAAACCTTCGTCGTAGGCACGGAAATCTACCCATAGGCCGTCCTTTATTTGCAGTGTGAGTTCGTTGTAGTGGTTTCGCATCTCGGCTTGGCGGTAGAATGGCGACGGCACCATTTCATCGACCGAACGGCGCGTGATTTTTTTCACAGTCAGACGGTCGGTTGCCTCTTTGCCATATACACGGTTGAGTGACAGACGAGAACGCTTTAGAATCTGTACTCCGTCGAGGGTTATGTCGTAGGATAGTTCGTCGTCGCTTGATGCCACGATGTTGCTTACTAGTTTGCCATCGGGAGAGGTGAGGATATAACTTTGTTCTCGTGCTACAGCCAGTGTGCCAGAGAGTAGCATAACGAGCACCATACAAATCTTAAGGTTGTTATTCATAGTTTATCGTTAAAATTCTACATTAATTATTCACACATTCAGTCATTCCGTAAGACAAAGCGAACAGGCGCAGGAACGAGCCTTGTGAGCCTGTCTGTACGGAATCTCCAACTGAAACGTTTCAAAGGGAGATTCCGCATAGTCGAACATTACAACGCTCCCCGTTCCGTATCGCGTGTATGTTTGCCTTGCAGATGTTTTTATGCGCCTTAACATATCAAACAAGTTTGCTCTGTCTTCGGCTTTTAAAAACATTCTGACTTGTGGAATGACGTTCTGTTTTATTGCTTCTATAACATATTGAGAATGATTGTATTCCATTTGCGAAATTATTTCAATAGTTTTCTTATTTGGTTTTCCGAAGCGTTGGGAAGCAGATTCTGCAGATAGTCCATCATCCGTTTGTACGATTCTTCGTGCGAGTGCGGGCATTGGCAGGCAGGTTTGCCGTATAGAAGTTCTGGCGTTGTCAGCAGCGACCAACCCCAGCCGTATTCGTGTCCGTGCTTGTCGATAGGATACACAAAGTCTTCGGTAACAATGCGGCAAGCCATCTGCAAGCGGGTGACATAACTGTCGAAACGACTGCGCATCTTTGGTCCGTCGAAACCGCAAGCCGAACGCAGTTCCCTTGTAATCATACTGCCGCGACTGCTCAGGATTGCCAATATTGTTTCTTCGATTGAGCCTTCGTCGGGTGCGCGATGCGTACTGCGACGATAGTTGCAGAAATCCGGCCACCATTCGGCGCTTATGAAACCTGCCTTTCCTGCGAAAAACTTACCATACACGCAGTCGCCTTCCCTTACTATGTCGCCTTTCCATTTCCACAATGGCCAGTCCCAGCCACCATCGGGCAGTTGTACATAGCGGCAGTCGGAGTCAACCAGCGCATTTGCCGAAAAACCGTAAATTCCACTCTCCAGCAAAGGCAAAAAGCCAATTTGCTGTATGGCATCCATCATTTCGGCGCAGTCGTGTATGTTGTAGTGTAACATATCGCAAAGATAAGACAAAGTTCGAGAAATGTTGATTATTTGTA
Organism: Bacteroidales bacterium; assembly: GCA_017651185.1. GTDB lineage: Bacteria > Bacteroidota > Bacteroidia > Bacteroidales > ML635J-15 > Bact-19. The sequence goes on from JAGCDJ010000026.1 coordinate 5,587, forward strand.
GGTGCAAAAAATTGTCGTAATTTTTGTTATCAACAAAAAATCATATAGATTTGTAGTTTGTTAGCGCACGAACATTAAATTTTGATGTCAAGATATTTTTTCACATTACTATTGTCGCTTGTTGCATTGTTTTCATACTCGCAACAAGTTGTTACTTTTACTGTGAAGAACTTTGACACGAAAGAAGTTCTACCATTTTGCAATGTTGGCATAGAAGGTTCTGGTTTGGGCGGGATTACAAATGAAGATGGGGTAATAACAATGAAAATTCCTGAATCATATTCAACAGCGACAATATCAATATCCCACATAGGATACGAACCCCAAAAAATCAAGATTTCAGACATAGGCGACGAAAAAAGAGTGGTTTACTTAAAGGAAAGTGCATATATTCTGCCGGAAGTGGAAATAAGTTCCAATGATGACGAATGGTTTAAGATTCTCAATAAATGCAGAAGTGTAAATATCAAGCAGAAAAATATATCTCGAGCAAAGGCTTTCTATTCCATAGAATCTACCAAGGATGACTTGCCGTTGGAAGTAGTAGAATGTTTTTACAATGCTGATATTAATGGACTTAATGTCAAAGATTTGGCATTTAAGAATGGAAAATTATTTCTGAACAAAAGCGAAAGCGGATGGAGAACTTTAAATGCTTCAGAGACATACAAGCATTTTGATGTATTCCAGGAGACAGATTTGTTCCCGTCGTCAATTCTTTGTTTTGGTTTATCTGGAATGAAAAAAAGATTCAATGTAGAGATGGAATTTACTGACGATTTGTATAAAGTCTTTTTTTCGCCGAAAGATAAAAGCGGGGCGTATTTTTCGGGTTACATATTTATTGATAGATCTGACTTTAGTTTGAAGCATATCGAATATTTTACCGACAATGCAACAATCTACCCGTTTTTACCTATATATCCCGACGATAGCATTAGTAAAGTTTCGTTGAGCATAAATGAAACATTTGCAGATAATGGCGTTAATTTATTACCCGAATTAGTGAGATACGATTATTCGTTTGATTATTATAGCAGAAGATATGGCGTGTTGCACAAAGTAGAATCAAAATCATTTTTGTACTTGTATGACTATGGAAAATCGTTTGTTGATCCATTGTTCGACTTTTATGCTGACCCTACGGATTACAGAAAAATTTCGCTAATTCCATACAATGATGTTTTCTGGAAGCAAAATTACAAGTTTACTATTAGCGAATCCAAATCCGAAAAGATTGATTATTTTGAACGGGAAGAGCAGTCTTTTGACTATAATTCAAGTACAAGTGAGGAGACGATTTTCGGTGACGCCATTGTTGCTCAAATTGAAAATAACACTGATAATTTTCGGCACATTGGATTCTTTGAAATTCCATATATAAAATGGAATAATGATGTTAAATTATTAGTTCACGAAAAGCGACCACAATCAGAAAATTCTATTGAAAACATTATTGCTACTTCTCAGAAATATAAGTTTGTTGTACAGATTCTGCTGGACATAACAGAACTTGACGATTCCATTCATTGGCAATCGTTTACAATATTCGACCCGTTCCAATCGTATTACGAATACGAGGAACATCCTACCGAAAATATATTTGCGTGCGTGAATATTTATTTTGCGCTTTGTGAGGACATTCGCTTGAAAATGGAAGAAAACATAAAGAAAAATCATCGTTCAGTTGAAGACATTAGGCGAATATATAGTGAAACAAAAAATGAATTGGAAAATTTCAGGAAAAAGTATTTCCGTGAGGTTGGGCTAGGTGAAAATTTATTTGAGTTGCGACTATACAACGCGATGGTTATTAAGAAATTCGGAATCGATTATATTGAGATGTTTAAAACCTTCCATAAAAATGAAAATGAACGGTAATTTGTGGTTTATTATCAAACCATCTCAAACAACCTAGAAACATCTTTTATTTGTACTTAATTGTTTTCGACAGTGGACTTAGGTAGCGGAATTTTTGTGTTTTCTTATGTTAAAATTATTATTCAAAATATTTCATTTTATGCATTGACTAATTGATTTGTTTTATATTTTTGCGATGTAAAAAAGTGCAAAATTCGGAACTGTACTTCCGATTTTCATAAAAAATTCGGAAGTGTACTTACCAATTTTTTTAGGTTTATGTATAAGAGATTTTTTGACATAAAGAACAAATTAGATGAAGGTATGTTCTTGTTTGGCGCACGTCAGACAGGCAAATCCACCCTTTTGAAAGAACGGTTTAAAGATGCAATCTATTATGATTTGCTCAATCCTAATGTGCGGAGAGCCTTCAAGTTAAATCCCAATTCCTTTTGGGAGGCTCTTCAGGATAAAAATGCTGGTACGCTTGTAATAGTAGATGAAATCCAAAAAGTTCCAGAACTTTTGGACATTGTACATTCTCTTATGGTGGACAGGGGCTTATTCTTCATCCTCAGCGGTTCCAGCGCTAGAAAACTCAAGCGCTCAGGAGCCAATACTCTTGGAGGACGTGCCATCCCGGAAACACTTTATCCACTTGTGTGGCCAGAGGTTACCGATTTTCAAATTGACCGTGCCGTCCAAAATGGCATGATTCCCCGTCATTATATGGTTGAAGATGCAACTAAGCGTCTTTCTGGCTATGTAAAAGTTTACCTTGACGAAGAAATCAGAGCAGAAGGAGAAGTAAGGGAACTTGATGCATTTGAGCGTTTTATGGAGGTTGCAGCCATTTCAGATGGAGAAATGCTGAACTATGCTAACATTGCTTCCGATTGTGGCGTTTCTGCAAAAACGGCAAAGGCGTATTTTCAGATTCTTTATGATACGCTTATCGGGTACGAAATCCCTGCATTTAGGAAAGAAATCAAACGTAAGGTTGTCCAGTCTCCTCGGTTCTACTATTTTGATGTTGGTCTTGCAAACTATCTGATGGGCCGTCATTCCTTGAAGCGTGGCACTGATGATTATGGTCATGCCTTTGAACACTATGTGATGCAGGAAATCATTGCATATAAAGGATACAACGACAAGCGGGACGTTATCTCCTATTGGCACACTTACGATAAAAAAGAAGTAGATGCCGTTATAGGTGATGCTAAAGTGGCTATTGAAATAAAATCCACTGAGCATGTGGAAACAAAGCATAAAAAAGGTCTCAAGGCCTTCAATGACGAACATCCTGACTGTCGCTTGATTCTAGTGTCACTTGACCCCATCACTCGAAAATCAGGAAATATAGAACTGATATATATACTGGACTTCCTGAAAATGCTTTGGAATGGAGAAATATTTTAACACGATTATAGGAATTCAGGCGTATGATTGTGGTGCAGAAACCATTTTAAACAACATCAAACTATTTCAAACCATCTCAAACAACCCACAAACATCTTTTATTTGTACTTAATGGTTTTTTCCTATTTTTGCATCTGTTATACTAACATCAACCGAAAAACAATGCATATTTCATATCAAATAAGGTGGTTTGCAAAGAAATTTTTGTTGTTGCTTGCTCTGGCGTTCTGTATGCCGGCATTTGGTCAGCACGAGCAGAAGCCGATGAGCATAGAGCAGCGAATTTCCAATGTGTTGCAGAATCCTAAATATGTGGCTGTGGTGGCTCATCGTGGCGATTGGCGCAACTGGCCCGAAAATTCAATTCCCGCTATAGAATCGGCAATAAATATGGGCGTAGATATGGTGGAAATCGATGTCAAGTTGACGCGCGACAGCGTTCTGGTGCTCTGCCACGACTGGACACTTGACCGTACTACTACTGGCAATGGAGCCATACGCGACTACACCTACGAGCAACTGCTTGCCTACGACCTTAAGCGCGGGCACGGTATTGCTATCCCAGGACTGAAAATCCCGACGCTGAAGCAAGCATTGGAACTTTGCAAGGACCGCGTGCTTGTGAATGTTGACCAAGGTTTCGACTACTACGACCAAGTGCTTGCGATTACGGAAGAACTTGGAATGACCAATCAGGTGATTATCAAGAGCGGATGGCCCAGCGACAAGGTTGCTGCCGTGATGAAGCAGCATAAAACAAATATGATTTATATGCCTGTGGTTGGCATTTCTGCTGGAACAGATACAACTGCTTTCAATAAGTATTTTGCCTTGAAACCACCAGCCTTTGAATTATGTTTTGGCATATTGGATGAAAAAGTGAAATCTCTTGCTGGCAAGGTAACCGCATCGGGAGCAAAAGTTTGGGTGAACACCCTGTGGGGTTCGCTTTGTGGCAATTATGATGACGACCGTGCATTTGTCAGTCCCGATCCCAATTCGGTTTATGGTCCAATTCTCGACATGGGCGCAAATATCATCCAAAAACCGACAGACCGGAGTTTCTCATAAAGTACCTTGAGAAGAAAGGGAGGAGATAGTTTCTTCAAGACTTCACAATATTGATTTTGCCCACATTGTTCACAAAATTAGCACACAAAAATTCATAGCACACAAATAACAAATCCCTTATAAAACAAGGCTTTATTTTGCTAATAGAGTTATTACTAATAAAATTATTACTAATTGCTTTGTTAGCAGAAAATAAATACATATCTTTGCAACGTCATTTACAAAAATACAGGTATGGAAAATCCTTTCATTTACGGAGTAGCAACGCACGGTGACTGTTTCACAGACCGCGAAAAAGAAACCGAGCGCTTGAAAATGAATTTTACACACGGCATAAACACGATGATAATCTCTCCGCGTCGATGGGGAAAGACTTCTCTTGTGAACCGTGTTGCCGAACTTCTTGCCGACAACGATAAAGTGAAAGTTGTACGAATGGATACTTTCAGTTGCCGAACCGAAGAAGATTTCTACAAACTTTTCGCCACTGAAATAATCAAGCAGACAAGCAACAAGGTTGAACAATGGATTATCGATGCAAAGCATTTCCTTTCCAATTTGGTTCCGCATCTGACAATGAGCACCGACCCAGGAAGCGAAATTTCGTTCTCGCTTGAAGCCATTAACAACAAATACACCTCCGATGTGCTTACACTGCCGGAACGCATTGCCAAAGAAAAAGGGTTCAGCGTAGTTGTGTGCATTGACGAGTTCCAGCAGATAGCCGACTTCCGCCATTCGATGTCGTTCCAGAAAAAACTGCGTTCGGTATGGCAACTACAGCAAAATACTTCCTACTGCCTTTTCGGTAGCAAACGCCACATACTGATGGGGATGTTCGGCAAGCCAAGTTTCCCATTCTACCGTTTTGGCGATCTAATGTTTCTCGAAAGAATTCCCGTCTCGTACTGGACGACATACATCCAAAAACGCTTCGAAACCACAGGAAAGCATATATCTGCCGAACTATGCGAAAAATTATGCGAATACGTCGAGAGCAACTCATCATACGTTCAGCAATTAGCATGGCTTATATGGACTTTCACAACTGATACCGCGACTGACCAAAGTTTTGAACTCGCCAAAGAAGAAATTATGAGACAAAACCATGTTCTTTTCCAGAAATACATCGATGAACTGTCAAGTTACCAGATAAGCATGATGCGAGCAATAGCCAATGGTCACAGCACCGACCTATCTACCAAAAATGTCATCGAAGAATATAACCTTGCATCCACAGCGAACGTAGCTAGTATGAGAAAGTCATTGGAAGCCCGCGAACTTATTGAAGTGTCTGCAAAATCCTATACAATATCAGATCCATTGTTCGCAAAATGGATATGTAAAAATGTGTAGCATATAAACCACAAAACCCTTATAAAACAAGGCTTTGTTTTACTAATAGAGTTATTACTAATAAAATTATTACTTATAAGTTTATTAGCAAATTATGAATACTATTTTTTATAAAAAAACACTTTTTGAACGAAAGTGTATTTTGAAGAACGCCATACATTTTCCCAAAAATCACTATCTTTGCTGAAATTATATGCAATTGATTTATGCAAATCACTAATTTGCTGGAATACTCCACCCGTGCCGAATTGCGCCAATGGCTCATCGACAACCACAAGACAGCCAAGGATTGTTGGGTTACGACGAATCGCACCAAGACCCCCCGTACAGATTGTATTCCATACATTGAAGTTGTTGAAGAAGCACTTTGCTTCGGTTGGATTGACAGTACGCTCAAGCGTCTGCCCGATGGCAGATGTGCCCAACGCCTTTCGCCACGCCGCAAAAATAGCCATTGGACGGAGTTAAACAAACAACGCTGTCGCGACCTCATTGCCCGTGGACTTATGACTGACAGCGGTCTGCAAGCTATGCCAAAGTAACAACGAAAAAATATTACCTTTGCATCAAACAAATTATAACGCAAAACATTAAACAATATTCAATATGAAAAATTTAAAGCTTATGCTAGTCATTGCAACAGCCGCAGTAACAGCAATTTCGTGCGGCACAAAGAATGAGAACAAAGAAGAAGCAACCGAAAAGGAAGCTCCTAAGGTATTGGTTCTCTACTATTCGCAAACATCCAACACCAAGGCCGTGGCAACTGAAATTGCGACCAAACTCAATGCCGACATTGAGGAGATTGTCGCTGTAAATCCATACGACGGCGATTTTCAGGCAACTATCGACCGCTGCATCGTTGAGCGCGAACAAGGCACTGTTACAGAAATCAAACCACTTGCAACCGACATTGCCAGCTACGATGTAATTTTCATCGGATATCCTGTTTGGTTCGGCACATACGCTCCGCCAATTGCCACTTTCCTTGCAAATACCGATTTGAGCGGCAAGAAGATTGTTCCGTTCTGCACATTCGGTAGCGGAGGCTTGGAATCGAGCGTAAAGGATATGGCAGAAAAGCAGCCAAAGGCAGAAATCCTCAATGGTTATGGCGTACGCGCAGCTCGCTTGGACGCTATGCCTAAGGAAATCGACAATTTCTTGAAGGCAAGCGGATTTCTCGAAGGCGAATTTGTTAAGCTGGACGATTTCCCAGAACAGCATAATGTAAGCGAAGAGGAAACTGCAATTTTCAATGCTGCCGTTGATGGCTATCCAATGCTTCACGCAGAGGCAAAGACAGTTGCATCTCGCAATCTTCCCAATGGCGTTGAGTATTTGTTTACAGCCGTTGACATTCCTCGCGAGGACAATCCAAAGATGCCTCCTGCTGGTGAATTGAAAGTTTATGTGAAAGTTGAAAACGGTGTTGCACCAGTGTTTACGAACGTTGTCAGATAAGTAATATTCATTTGTAAAAAGTGAAGACATTTAACCATATCGTTCCGCAAATTATGTTTTTCGGAATAATATTATTAATTTTGCATCGCTAAAATTAAATAATCGGAACGATATGGAATATTTGAGAGTATCCGAAATAGCTGAAAAATGGGGCATTTCATCTCGCCGAGTGAGATTGCTTTGCGAGCAGGGACGTATTGCGGGAGTTGAGCGTCGCGGCAAACTTTATTTTATCCCGTCAGATGCACCGCAACCTGTTGATGCTCGTGCCTATACAAAACGACAGGCAATAAAAATATATACTCCGATCTTGGAGCAGATAGATGCATTTAAGCAATCTCTTGATGCAAATCGTCCGCTTACTCCAGCTGAGGTCGAGGCAATTCGGGAGGTCTTTCTGGTTGAGCACACATACAATAGCAATGCAATTGAAGGTAATACTCTGACATTGCAGGAAACTGCACTCGTGTTGCAAGGAATTACAATTGCCCAGAAGCCGTTGAAGGACCATCTCGAAGCTGTAGGATATAGGGATGCTTTTCGTTATGTGGAAGAATTGGCTACACAAGGTAAGGACCTTTCTGAATTTGAAATAAAAAACATTCATAGTTTGGTTTTGTGCGATCGTCCCGATGATAAAGGAAAATTTCGCCGAGTGAATGTGCGCATTGCTGGAGCATTGACCGAACCTGTGCAACCTTATTTGATTGAACCTAAGATTACAGAGCTTTTGGATGATTTTCGTTCTTGGAATAATTCGTTGCACATTGTAGAATGCGTGTCTCTTTTTCATCTCCGTTTCGAAAACATTCATCCGTTCATTGATGGCAATGGTCGCACTGGCAGATTGTTGATGAATCTTCAACTTATCAAGTCTGGACTTCCGGCTGTAAATATAAAGTTTGCCGATCGCAGGCGTTATTATGATGCATTTGACGACTATGCTCGAACTGGTTCAGCTGATGCGATGATAAAACTTGTTGGGGAGGCTGTTGTAAGTAGGTTGAGGGAGATGTTGGATGCTTTGGAAAATAGTTAATAATAGTTCGTTATGAGAAAGTATTGGATTGACAACCTGCGTTGGGTAACGGTACTGCTTGTTTTGCTGTACCATGTTATCTATTTCTACAACAACAAAGGCGTCTTTGGTGGAGTTGGTGGCTTTGGTGAAGGTCCACAATATCAGGATATCCTGATGTACATTCTATATCCATGGTTTATGCCGATGCTGTTCTTATTGGCAGGTATCAGTGCTCGTTATTCGTTGGAGAAACATTCTGCAAAAGACTGGATAAAGTCGCGAACGCGCAAATTGCTGGTGCCTAGCACCATTGGTTTATTTGTATTCCATTGGATGACGGGCTTCTTCAACACACATGTAGGTGGCACAGATGTGCTGGCTGATGTGCCACAGCCAATCAAGTTTTTTGTTTGGTCTGTTAGTGGTACAGGACCACTTTGGTTTGTCCAAGTTCTATGGCTTATATGCTTGATACTCTTGCTTATAAGGTTGTTTGATTCAAAAAACAAATTTTGGAACTGGTGTGGTAAGGCTAACATTGTTGTTATCATTTTGTTAGGAGTTTTCTTCTGGCTTGGTGAGCACACCCTCATAATGAATCCTCGTCCCGAAACTGCCGATGGACTTTACAATCTTTACAAACCGTTCTTCTACCTAGTTCCCTTTTTGCTGGGTTATTTTGTGTTTTCACACAATGAGGTTCAGGAAAAACTTGGCAAGGCCTGGCTTCCGCTAATGATATGTGCGGTGATTTCGGGAACGGTATTGACAGTTCTTACATTTGGCGAAAACAATACAACACCAGAATACCTTAGCAGTCCGCTAAATTGCTTGTACGGTTGGCTGATGACTCTTGCGATGATGGCATGGTTTAAGGCTTGTTTCGACAGGACTAATCGTTTCGCTTCCTACATGACACGCTCGAGTTATGGCATTTATGTGCTTCATTACCTAGTTGTTGCAAGCTTGGGATACATGCTGAAAATTTACACAACATTGCCGCCAGTAGTTATATATCTTATAATGATTGCGGCTGTCTTTACTTTACCTCCTCTGCTTTACGAGATTCTGCGTCGCATCCCGTTTATTCGCTGGTGTTTGTTTGGAGAAAAGAAGGCAAAACGCAAACAAGAATCAAATTAATTGTGCGATAAATGCAATGGAAGACGCATACGATATAGGTTGATTGTTATGTGAAACCCCTACGGGGTTAGTTTACTATTGTTTGTTTTTATTGATGTGCAACCTCTAACGAGGTTGGAAAATCGTTTTATTTTGAAAGATTTATAAAAATGCCCACCGTTTCGATGGGCAGGTAATGTTCTTTTACAAATCCGCTATTCCAATGCCTATGCCCGTTAGGGCATGCATAGCAATAGAAAAAAATAATTTTTTCAGTTACCCCGTAGGGGTTTCATTATTGAATTTCATGGAAAATATAACGTTCGTCATATTCAATTCCAAATTCCTTTAGAAGGTTTTCATATTCATCTCTAAATTTTTTAGTTTTGTGATGTTCTTCTTGGTTTTCAATATAATTAGCAACATTTGAAATCTGTTGTTTATTGTATGTGAAAGCACCATATCCCGATTGCCATGAGAATTTTCCTGGCACAAGTTTTCTTTCATTAATCCATAGCGATGAACTTCGTTTTACATCAGCCATAAGGTCGGAAATAGCTTGGGTCGGTGACATGCTGACAAGAATATGAATGTGGTCTGAAACTCCGCCAATTGCCATCAGTTTGTGACCTTTGTTGCTAATTGTTCCTGTAATATATTTGTACAAATCATCCTTCCATGCTTGTCCGATTAGACCCATGCGATTCTGTACTGCAAATACGAAATGAACATAAATCTGACAATATGTATTAGCCATTTGATTGTTGTGTGAAACCCCTACGGGGTTGGTTTATAATTGATTTCTTATTTATTGGTATGCAACCTCTACGAGGTTGAAAAACCATTTTGTTTTTGAATGGTTTATAAAAATGCCCACCTTTTCGATGGGCATTTTTTATTGATTTTAGGTAATGTTACCAACCAAGTACATAGCTGAAAAGCAGAGGTGCCACGATTGTTGCATCCGATTCGATGATGAAGCGTGGTGTGTCCTTCGAGAGCTTTCCCCATGTAATCTTTTCGTTTGGAACTGCGCCTGAATACGAACCGTATGAGGTTGTACAGTCGCTTATCTGGCAGAAGTATGCCCATAATGGAGTACCATGCCATTCGAGGTCCTGTTCCATCATAGGAACTACGCAAATCGGGAAGTCACCAGCAGTACCACCGCCAATCTGGAAGAAACCAACGCCCTTGCCACCGCTGTTTTTCTTGTACCATTCGGTGAGGAAAATCATGGTTTCGATACCATTCTTTACCATTGAGATAGAAGGATCGAATTCACCACGGATGCAGTGTGCTGTGTAGATGTTTGCTGTTGTGCAGTCTTCCCATGCGGGAACTATGATAGGAATATTCTTTTCGCATGCTGCGAGAACCCAGCTGTCCTTCGGGTCGATTTCGTAGTACTGTTCGAGAACACCGCTACGGAGAAGTCTGTAGATAACTTCCCATGGGAAAAGACGTTCGCCTTTTGCCTTCATGTCTTTCCAAATGTCTACAAGGTGGTGTTCGAGACGACGGAATGCTTCCTCTTCGGGAATGCAGGTGTCGGTAACACGGTTGTAGTGGTTGTTGAGCAATTCGTGTTCCTGTTCCGGAGTTAGGTCGCGGTAGTTAGGAACGCGGTAGTAGTGGTTGTGAGCCACGAGGTTCATGATGTCCTCTTCGAGGTTGTTTGCCGAGCAGCATACAATGCTAATCTTGTCCTGACGGATCATTTCGGCGAGCGAAAGTCCGATTTCGGCGGTACTCATAGCACCAGCCATAGCAAGCATCATCTTTCCGCCTGCCTTGATGTGTTCGTCGTATGCCTTTGCAGCATCAACAATTACTGCCGAGTTGAAATGACGGTAGTGGTGTGTAATGAATTGTGAAATAGGTCCTTTTTCCATTTCTTTAGTTTTTAAAGTTCTTCGAATATATAAGTTAAAATCTTGAAATACAATTTTGCTGCGAGGAAGTCTGATGACTTGTCGGCAGGATTCGGAGCGAGCTCAACGATGTCGAAACCGACGATTTTTTTCTGCTTTGCCAATTTCTTGAGCAGCTTGAGTGTAGGATACCAAGTCATTCCTCCCGGTTCTGGCGTTCCTGTCGATGGCAGCACCGACGGGTCGAAATAGTCGAGGTCGATGGATAGGTAAACATTGTCGGTAAGCTTGTCGATGACTTCTTGCTGCCAGTCGTCGGTGCGTTCGGCAATGTCTTCGGCACGGAAAACATTTTCGCGCTTAGAATATTGCTTTTCCGAAATGTCCATGCTGCGGATTCCAACCTGTATAAGATTGGTATGCTTCGATGCCCAGTGCATTGCGCAAGCGTGGCTGAACGGAGTGCCTTCGTATTCGCTGCGAAGATCTGAATGTGCGTCAAGGTGCAATACGCTCAGGTTGTCGAAATGCTCAACAGTTGCCATTATTGCGCCAATTGAAACCGAATGTTCTCCGCCAATCATGGTGAAAAGTTTTCCGTCATTGTAGAATTTGTCGGCTTTTGCTTTCACCTGCATGGCCATTTGTTCGGGGTCTTTGTTGCAGTCCATTATGTCATCAAGCCAAACGCCTTGTTTGTAAACCTCGCTGTCGGATTCAAGGTCGTATATTTCCATGTTTTCCGATGCTTCGAGGAAGGCTTCCGGACCTTGGTCGGCACCTTTTACCCAAGTGGAGGTTTCATCGTACGGTACTGGCAAAACCACTACCTTTGCGTTTTCGTAGCTAGCGTATTCTTCAGGAATTCCAGCGTATGTTCTTTCCATTTTGTCGCTTAATTTTCTTTCGCAAAGGTATGTTTTATTATTGAAATGGGGAAGAAAAAATTATCCTTAGATTATTCAATAAACGAGCGGTGTATATTTGTTTACAATAATTAATTCAAACATGCCCACTTCAGTTCTTAGTAAAGTGCTGATGCTATCACTTCTGCCAAAACTTTCGGTTTTTCGAAATGAATCCTATGCGTACAGTCGGGGACTTCCACAATTTCGCTGTTCGGGAAGATATATTTCACTGCCTTGTAGTCCGACTTGGGCAAGAATTCGGAATCCATTGCCTTGATGAATAAAGTGGGCACATTTATTTTCCTGTCAATGAAATCGTCAACATCGAAACCGCTTGTCAGTTTGTCGAAGTTGTTGAATACGGCATCGATGTCAATTTGCCACGAAAATGCCTTTCCATCGTATTTTATGTTTCCGATAATTGCGCGCTTAGTGTCGTCGTCGAAAGTTGAAATGCCGTTTGCAAATTCGGCAAAGGAGTGGAAGTCGGCGAGCGGAAGGCTCTTTACCGCCAGAACTTGATTCATAAGGTTGGTTACAAGCGCATTGCTTTCCAAAAGCGAGTTCATTCTGCAAGGCGAAATGTCGATGACAACCACTTTTTCAAGCATCTGCGGGTATTTCAGCGCAAACTGCATGGCGGTCTTTCCGCCCAAGGAATGTCCTACAAAGGTGAATTTCTCAATGTTGTGCTCGTCTGCGTATGCCTTCACATCGTCTGCCATTTCATCAAACGACATCTTTGGGCAGCGTTTTGCATCGCGGTGGTTGCGTAAGGAAAGAAGATGAACATCGAATTTGTCGGACAACAGGTCGGCGATAGGTTTCCAGGAGAGGGTGCAATCGAAAAGGCCGTGGAGGAGGAAGAGGGGCTTGCTGTCTGACGGTCTTGCGGTCTTGCTGTCTTGCGGACTCGCAGTCTTGCGGTCTGACGGTCTTGCGGTCTTGCTGTCTTGCGGACTCGCAGTCTTGGTGTCTGACGGTCCTGCAGCCTGACTGACTTGCGGACTTGTTGTCTTGCAGTCTTGCGTACTTACAATATTGCAGTCAGATAGGTCTTCTGTTAGACATTCATCCCTTAAGATATGATATGAATTTTTGTAATGCATGGATTTGAATCTCTGTCATTTCTCGCAATTTATCTGCTTCTGCAGTACTGCAGATTCCTAAATCTTCGCAAAGATACAACATACTCTTTACTTCTGCGCAACTTCCCTTTGCAATCAATAGATAACGGGCAAACATTTTATCAGAGCCAGATTCTTTCCCTTCTGCTATATTATTCATAATAGATATTGCGGCTCTCTGTATCTGATCTCTAAATCCAAAATCCTTGTGATTTTCCATCATTCGATATATTTCGTTCACAATGACTCTTGCGTTTTCCCAGATCTTCAAAGTTTCAAAGTCGCTCATAATCTTTTTGATTTTATTGTCTTGTAGTCATGCGGTCTTATTGTCTTGCGGTCATGCTGTCCCACGATCTTGCAGTCGGATTGTCTTGCAGTCTGTCCGACAGGTCTTCTGCTGGACCGTTGGACAGGTCATCTGCTAGACCGTTGGACATTTAGTACGCCGCAGTGAACTGCTCCAAGAACCTTATGTCATTCTCGAAGAACAACCTCAAGTCCTTGACGCCGAAACGCAACATTGCGATACGCTCGATACCCATACCGAAAGCAAAACCTGAATAAACAGTCGGATCAATGCCGGCAGCCTTGAAGACATTGGGGTGAACCATACCGCAGCCGAGAATTTCGAGCCAGCCACTACCCTTGCACACATTGCAGCCCTTGCCACCGCAAAGCGAACAACTTACATCGACCTCAGCCGATGGTTCGGTAAACGGGAAATATGACGGGCGCATACGAATCTGCGACTTTTCACCGAAGAATTCCTTTGCAAAGTAGTCGAGCGTCTGCTTGAGGTCGGCGAAGGAAACATTCTTGTCAACATACAGACCTTCAATCTGATGGAACTGGCAGTGCGCGCGAGCCGAGATGGCCTCATTGCGGAAAACTCGTCCCGGAGAAAGACTGCGAATTGGCGGAGCCATGGTTTCCATTTCGCGCGATTGTCCCGATGAGGTGTGTGTGCGGAGCAGAACGTTCATGTCGGACGAGATGAAGAAAGTATCCTGCATGTCGCGAGCCGGATGGTCGGGCGGGAAGTTCATCTTCTCGAAGCAGTGAGCATCGTCCTCGATTTCCTGACTTTCGTTTACGCTGAACCCTATCTTTGTGAAAATGTTTACTATTTCGTTTCTTACTATCGACAGCGGGTGGCGCGAGCCGAGATTCATCGGATCGCCCGGGCGGCTGAGGTCGAGTTCTACCTTGCCATCGGCACTTACCTGCAACGATGCCTTCAGTTCTTCCAACTTTGCAAGTGCTGTCTGCTTAAGTTCGTTTATACGCTGGCCAACTTCCTTTTTCTGTTCGGCGGGAACATTTCTGAAATCGTCGAACAACGCAGGTATCAAGCCCTTCTTCGACAGGTATTTAATTCTGAAATCTTCAACTTCTTCAATTGCCTTGGGTGCGAAATTTGCAACCTCCTCGCTTATTTTTCTAATACGGTCTAACATCGATGTAAAATTTTGTGCAAAAATAAAACTTATAGCGGAATAATGGTAAAGAAAAATATTTACAGAAATCCGTCATTGAAAATTTTTGCGTATATACGCATTTTTTGTCAATGGGTAATTTTTTGTGATACTAGATAGCAACCTTATTAAGAAGAAAATCATAGATATTTAGCACCAATATTCCGTCATCATTACGGTAAGTTGGTTGCATATTGCCAACTATGACAACTTTCTGAAAACTATCATCGATTCGTCTCAGTGAATTAAACTCCTGCTCTTGTTTATCAAAGGATGGCAAGGCAAATGCAGATTGTATATAAACGCGGTCGTATCCCTTGTTGCATACAAAATCAACTTCAAGGTTCTTTCGCTCACTGATGCCAGCGTCATTTCGGGTATTTACCGTAACCTGCCCAACATCAACTGAGTAACCTCTAATTCTTAATTCGTTGTAAATCAAATTCTCCATCAAATGAGTCTGTTCTGTTTGCCGGAAATTAAGTCTGGCATTGCGCAGTCCTAAATCTTCAAAATAATATTTTACTGGCGTATCAATGTATTTGCGTCCTTTAATGTCATAGCGAACAGACTTTTCAATCAAAAAGGCATCTTGTATATAGTCAAGATATTGCTTTATCGTATTGATAGATATATTGCTTTGTTTTACTGTCTTGAAAGTGTTTTGAATCTTAGTGGAATTTGTAAGGCATCCGACACTGCTTGCAATAACATCAATTAGTTCTTCCAATTCAGCATCAAGTTGAATAGCATAGCGTTCCTTTATATCTCTCAAGTATGTGTGCATGAATAAGCCTTTCAGGTATTCCTTGCGTTCGGTTTCGTCTTGAAAAGTAACCATAGCAGGCAAACCTCCATACTGCATATAGTCAAACAAAAACCTCATGTCGTAGATATTTGGATTTTCCTGTACCGACATATATTCTGCAAAGTTCAACGGATGAATCCTAATCTCGTTGCCTCGCCCTCTAAATTCTGTTATTACATCTTTTGACAAGAACTTTGCATTAGAACCCGTGACATAAACATCTGCATTCTGTACATGAAGGTAACTATTCAGCACATCTTCAAATTCGTTTACCATCTGTACTTCATCCATCAAAATATAATACATTTTATCATCAACTATCAATGAGTCAATGTAATGCAATAAATTGTCGGGATTGCGCAATTCATTGTTGCGTCTGTCTTCCAAATTTATTTTGATAATGTGATCTGGCGGAGTTCCTTCATCCAACAATGCGTTAGCAAACAGATTAAACAGTAGATACGACTTTCCTGAGCGCCTCATTCCAGTAACTACCTTAATCATGCCATTGTGCCTACTACTCAGCAACTTATTTAGATAAATATCCCTTTTTATTTCCATGCTATTGAAAAATTTTGCGTATATACGCAGTTTTTGTCAACGCAAAGATGCAACATTTTATTTATAAGACCAAATTTTCATTGAAAATTTTTGCGTATATACGCAGTTTTTGTCAATGGGAATTTGTTTGTGACTGAATATTATATATTTAGAATGAAGTATTGCTAATTTTCAAACAACACTATTCCGTCCTCTTCCACATTTTTGTAAAAAGGCGTAATCGATTGTTTTGCCCACTCATCATACGAAAATATCTGTGGTTGCACATCAAGTCCATTACGATAACCTAATTCAACAAATGGAAATGCATATCTATCAAATGCTTCGTTAAAAGATTTCTTTTCATTTAAAAGAACAAGCAAATCCCAGTCTGAATCTTCATTGAAATCGCCACGAGCACGAGAACCGAAAAGTATAAGTTTAGAACCAGCCGTCCCTTCAAATACGGAAACTGCCAAATCTTTAATCTTTTCAATAGCTTCAAGGTTAGTCATTTATGCGTAAATCAAGTTTTTAACCTTTGATATGTAATCTTCAACTGGTTTGAAAAAAGGTAAAATATCTTGCTCAGTATATTCAAAAAAATCTGTATAATCACCTGATGTCCTCATATTCATAAGTTTAGTAAGCATACGAGCATCATCGCTGGATAATAGTCCTTTTTCAACAAAATGTTGCCCAATAAGAGATATTGTGCCAGAATGCGTTTTTGAAACATATCCGTTTTTTAGCAGTAATGCCGTTGAAATATGGAAGCACGCATAATATAATCTGTTGGCAGACAATGTCCAATGATTCAAATTTGCATTGTCTTTTGCCTCGATTAAAGCATTTTCTGCCTTTTCTACTCTATATTTTACAACCGCATTACGTTCTTCTGCACTCAAACCCATAATCCAAATATTTGATACATTACTTTTTGCAAAAATAAGGAATAATCAGAATTAAAGTTTAGTTTTTAATTATTTTTTTGATAATTCGCTGATATTAACGCAATTATACTAATTTCACAAAATGTGTTACACAAAATGTGTAATAAATAGCAAAAAAAAGTTGCAGCCCGAAGACTGCAACTTGTAAAATAATTCTGAAATTTACTTTTGTGGTATTTTGAATACGAAAGGCATTGTAAAGTTTACTCGAACAGGTTGTCCTTTTACCTTGCCCGGTTTCCATTTAGGCATAGCCTTTACAACGCGCACTGCCTCTGCGTCGCATTCCTTGTCGCAACCTCTCAGCACTTTTACATCAACGATGCTGCCGTCCTTCTCGATGGTGAACGAAACAAATGTCCTTCCTCCAATGCCGTTTTTCTTGGCATTTTCGGGATATACGGTATTTTCTTGAATGAACTTCATCATGGCTTCGTTACCACCAGGAAATTCCGGCATCACCTCAACATCTCCAGCCCCGTAAATGCTGTCGTTGCTTTGAGGAACCTCTAAATTGGCATCTTCGGTTGTAGAAATTTGTGTATCTTCTTGTGTTTCGTTGGCGTCAATTCCATTAATCTGGATATTGCTCAGTTGTTTGCCATCGGCATTGTAGGAAGTAACAAGTAAATTTTTGCGTGTGTCGCCTGAAACTGGGTCAGACTCTTCAACGGTTTTGTAAGTTCGATAAGATTCATCATCGTGGCGTATCAGCGTATCGATATTTGATAGCTGAACGTTGCCATCATTGACTTCGTAGATTTCGGTGATGCCCTCAAGAGCGTTTACGAGCAAATCGCCAACATTTTGTTCCTTAGCTGTCGCATTTGTATTGGCTACCACCAAGACTGCCAATACAGGTAGCGTGACCAGAAGTCTCCACCAGAGACCTTTGATCTTTTCATTCTTTGTGATCATCTTGATTCGTTTTTTAGTTAGTATTAAACTGAAATTATTACTCATTCTGCTAAAATCGACAGCCGTGCACTGCTGCAAAATCAGCATCATGTAGTCCCTCTTATTAACACCAGAATCAACCACATCGCGGTCAGCCTGATACTCGTGAATGCATTGCAACTCCCTCTTGAACAAATAGATGAAAGGATTGAACCATTGCAGTACCATCATTACCTCAATAAAGATTATGTCCCATGAATGGTGATGGGCGATGTGACTTAGTTCGTGTCTAACTATGTCGGAGTCAACCGATTTGTCGGGGAAGAATGCATAGTTGAGGAAGGAGAACGAACCTTGGTTCTTTCCTGTATATACAGCAGTATAACCATTGCATTTTTCCTTCGGTGACCTGACAATTACGAAAAATATCCTTAACAACTTGAATACCAAAAGCAATAACGAAACGCCCATGCCAATAAAATACACTATGGCAATTATATGCCAAAGGTTGTATGCAGGAGCTGCGGTTTGGGCTTGCGTAGTTGCTTCGGAGACGGCAACATTTCCGTTGGGTGAAATTATAATTTCCGGGAGCATTATTCCGCTAAACAGATTTTGCTTGAAATTTACAATCTGCGGCGAGCCATTAGCCAGTAGCGTTCCTAGTATGGGCAGCGACAAGGCGAATATTATTGATATTAATATGTATAATCTATTGAATTTTAACCTGTTGCTATTGGTAAACAACAAACGGTAAACTACCCATAGCAATGCTATTGCAACTGCGATTGGTAACACCCGACCTAATATGAGTTCTTGTGCATTCATGGCTTAATTTTTTTCGGTTTCTATTGCTTCATCAATCACTTTTTTGAGAGCTTCCAACTCCTCGATGCTGAAGTTTTCCTTTCTTGCGAACGAAGAAACCAAATCGAGGTACGAATTGTTGAAGTAGCGCTCCACAATGCTACCAAGATAACGCTTGGAATATTCGTCCTTGCTTATTAAAGCGCGGTAACGGTTGGCACGGCAGAAGGTCTCGTGAGTTACAAAACCTTTGTTCTCCAATATTTTTATTACGGTAAGTACAGTATTGTATGCTGGTTTTGGCTCGGGGAATGCCGCTAATATTTCGTTTGCAAAGCCCTGTCCGATGTTCCAGATTACCTGCATCACCTGTTCTTCTCCTTTGGTCAACTCTTTCATATCGATGAATTTTTTTTGTTACTAATTTATGTCCTCTTTTTTATGTCTTTCGACACTGCAAATATACACAAAAATTTAAATATGCAACTATTTTTTTAGTTTTGTTTTTAATTTTTTAATGCTAATGTATGTATTTTGTTTATTATCAAATGTTTATGTGTGTAAAATTTTTTGAAAAATTTTAGAATGACAATTCTTTTTCTTACTTTATGCCATCCCAAAGCTTAGCATTTTTGTTCGGACGATGCATGCATTGTCCACAAATTTCAAAATATACACATACAAATTAGGGTTTTGGTGTCCAATTGGGTGATGTCGTTGCGCGCAACGACCCTACAATTTAACCCTAGAACAATCAAACAACAATAAACGAAGAAACGCCGCAGGCATAGAAACTGGCGTCAGCCCTCAAACGGACTCTGCCCTTAAAACTGGAAATATATGAATGCCTGCATGTCGGAACAAATGGACTGGTAGACAGCAAATACAACCAACAGCACAACAATTGCCTGAACCCAAAGCGGCGTAGCGATGAACTTATCGCGCCACCTATCCTTAAGAGTTCCGCTGAACCAGTGCGTCAGATAGCCAAAGGCCATAAACAGAAAAACCTTGTAGTAGGCGGCAACCACAGCTGGAACATACTCGAAATGGAAATTGGTAAAAACATTCTTGAACATCGCGATTGCAGTGTCGAAGTCCTGCGAACGGAAGAATACCCAAGTCACCGTAATGAAAAGGAAAGTTATCAGTATCCTTACAAAATTTATGAACTTGCCATTCACCTTTGCCAAAGGACTGATTTTCTGCCAGTACTTATCGAAGATTATGCCTACACCGTTCAATCCGCCCCATACGAGGAAATTCCAACTTGAACCATGCCATAATCCACCGAGAAGCATCGTAATAAGACGGTTTATGTTCGACTTGATGCCATTTGCCGCCGAAGGCACAAACTTTATCAAAAGGAATAATACCAAGGCAAGCGACAAAACTACTGCCGTAACAATCCAACTCGAAGCCATCAGAATAATTACCAGCAGTATAAAACCGAAATTTATGTATGTTCCGATTGTTGCCTCACGGTTTCCGCCAAGCGGAATATAAAGGTAATCCTTCAACCACGACGACAGCGATATGTGCCAACGCGTCCAGAACTCTGAACAGTTTTTCGACTTGTAAGGCGAGTTGAAGTTTTTGCTGAGACGGAAGCCCATCAGCAGGGCAACACCTATTGCTATGTCGGTATAACCCGAAAAGTCGCAGTACAGTTGCAAAGAATAGCCAAACATTGCCATAAGCGACTCAAACCCCGTATACATGTCTGGATTGGTGAAAACTCGGTCGATAAAGTTTACGGCAATGTAGTCGCCAATCATAATCTTCTTTACCAAACCCTTGAGTATCATAAATACTGCCATGCCGAACTCGTAGCGCGTAAGTGAATATTTCTGGTAAATCTGCGGCACAAACTCCGAAGCACGAACAATAGGTCCAGCTACTAGCTGCGGGAAAAACGACACATAGAATCCGAAGTCGATGATGTTCTTCACCGGTTCGAGTTTCCTACGGTAAATGTCGATGGTATAGGACATTGTCTGGAAGGTATAGAACGAAATTCCCACTGGCAGGAATATTTCCGAAAGGTTGAAACTCGTGCCCACCAACATGTTAGATAGTCCTGCAAGATAGTTTGTCGCCACCAAATGAGTCCCGAACATCGAATTGAAAGCATCGACAAAGAAAAATGTATACTTGAAGTACGAAAGTATGAACAAATTGACAAACACACTGATAATCAGATATGTTTTTCGCTTGCCATTTTTTTCGGACTTGTGGATTGCATTGCCAATAAAGTAATTTATTATTATGTTCACTACCAGCAAGATAAAGAAAAATCCGCTCGACTTGTAGTAGAAGAACAAACTCGCAAGGAAAAGGTATAGCGACCTCATTTTCGGTCGGTTGCAGATGAACGAATATCCAAATAGAACCACTGCGAAGAATATCCAGAAGAACATCTTCGTGAAAATCAATGGCGAATGTTCGTCATACAGGAATATGCCTTGCAAAAACTCAATCACAATCCAATATTTGAGGGCGCAAAAATAACAATTTATATAATTCAACGTTCAAAGATTACCATACCGAAACGACTTAAAAAAACTTTCGTTCAAAAACACCTTTAAACACATTGGTCTTTATTCACATGCGCAGTTTAATAAACTTCAAAAAACTTTTGGTTAGCACCTGCCAAAATTCGCTAAACTCGCAGAATAATAAAAATTTTGTAAGATGAGAATACATTTCATAGCAATTGGCGGTGCTGCAATGCACAACTTGGCAATAGCACTACACAAGAAAGGTTACAACATAACTGGTTCAGACGATGAGATTTTCGAACCGTCGCGCTCGCGCCTCGAAGCATGTAGGCTCCTTCCAAAAGACTTTGGCTGGCATCCCGAAAACATAACCAACGAAATCGACATTGTAATACTCGGAATGCACGCTCGCAAAGACAATCCAGAATTGGTTCGCGCTCAAGAACTCGGACTAAAAATTTGCTCCTACCCCGAATACCTATACGAGCAGACAAAGCATAAAATGCGCGTAGTAGTTGGCGGAAGCCACGGCAAGACCACCATAACCTCGATGATTATGCACGTGCTGAAAAACGCAAACCTCGGCTTCGATTACATGGTTGGTGCAAATATCAAGGGTTTCGACACTATGGTTAACCTTGAAGACAAGAATCGCGTAGCAATCTTCGAAGGCGACGAATATCTGTCGTCACCTATCGACCTTACGCCAAAATTCCACTGGTACAAACCGCATATCGCAGTGCTTACAGGCATAGCATGGGACCACATAAATGTCTTCCCTACCTTCCCGAAATATGTAGAGCAGTTTGAAATATTTGTGAAGTCGATTCAATACGGAGGAAACCTTTTCTGGTTCGAAGGCGATGAAAACCTCAAGAAAATCAGCCGTGCAAATCCCGACATCAAGTCAGAGTCGTATGGAAAGATAGATGTTGTAGAAGAAGATGGCAAATATTGCGTAGTTCGTGACGACAAAAAATATGTCCTCAATGTTTTCGGCGACCACAACTTCCAGAACATCAATGCAGCATACATGGTTTGCCAAAAACTTGGCATAAAGGACGATATTTTCTGGTCGGCAATGGAAACCTTTGAAGGTGCAGCAAAAAGATTGCAGTTGGTAAAGGAAACCAATGATTCTGCATTCTACATCGACTTTGCACACGCACCCAGCAAACTGAAAGCTACAGTTAATGCCCTGAAGCAGAAATATCCGAAACGTAAACTTATCGCATGCATAGAACTGCACACTTTCAGCAGTTTGCAGAAAAACTTCATACCGCAGTACAACGGGGCAATGGACAAAGCCGACACCGCCATCGTATATTACAACCGTGAAGTTTTGAAGCACAAGCAATTGCCCGACATCCCCGAAGAATATGTAAAGGAATGTTTTGGTGGCAATGTTACTGTCTACACCGACACAATAAAGTTGCAGGAATATCTCCGCTCGACCGACTGCCACGGCACCAACTACCTGATGATGAGCAGTGGAAACTTCAACGGTGTTGACTTCAAGAAACTTGCCGATGAAATAATCTAACTGCTACAGCACCAACTTCCTGAAATACTCAATCGTATTTTTCAGACCATCTTCCAATTGAATCTTCGGTTGCCAGCCGCCAAGCAATTCGGTTGCCTTTGTTATGTCGGGTTTGCGTTGCATGGGGTCATCCTCTGGAAGTTCACGGAATTCTATGGTACTTTTCGAACCTGTCAGTTCGATGACCTTCTGTGCCAGTTCCAAAATAGTAAACTCGCCCGGATTGCCAATATTTACAGGTCCGATAACATCATCTGATGTATTCATCATGCGTATCATACCTTCCACAAGATCATCCACGTACTGGAAACTGCGAGTCTGACTGCCGTCGCCATAAATGGTAATGGGTTTATCCTGCAATGCCTGTACGATAAAATTTGAGACCACACGCCCGTCGTTGGGATGCATGTTTGGTCCGTATGTGTTGAAAATGCGCACAATCTTAATGCGGACATTATTCTGCTTGTGGTAGTTGACAAACAACGATTCGGCACAACGTTTGCCCTCATCGTAGCACGAGCGCGAACCTATAGGATTCACCTTGCCCCAGTAGGTTTCGGGTTGCGGATGTACATCGGGGTCGCCATACACTTCGCTGGTTGACGCCTGCAAAATCTTGGCCTTGATACGCTTTGCTAGTCCTAGCATATTAATTGCCCCCATTACCGACGTCTTAATCGTCTTTATCGGATTGTACTGGTAATGAATTGGTGAAGCAGGACATGCAAGGTTGTATATTTCATCCACCTCGATGAAGAACGGCATTGTGACATCGTGGCGTATAAGTTCAAAATAAGGATTATCGAGCAAATGGATAATATTATTTTTCGACCCTGTGAAATAGTTGTCGAGGCATATAACCTCGTTGCCTTCGTTGAGCAACCGCTCGCACAAATGCGAACCAATGAATCCGGCTCCACCGGTAACCAATATCTTTTTCATACGTAATGTTTTTTATCAACAATTTAAAACCTATCTCTTTATATCTTTACAACTTTGAAAAGCAGCAGATTATCATTGCAATCCTTGATTTTAATAGTATAATTAGATGGCGGATATTTCGACAAATCTATTTGTAATGGTTCTTGAATGCTTGATTCCTCTGACATTATAAGTCTGGAATTTACATCAAATACTTCAATACTTATCTTTTCGCAATCAAAAATAGTGGGCAGGCCATATTTTTCACAAAAAGACATCATGCTTTCATCCATATTAGCATTAATCTCGATGTTTACAATGCCATCTGTCGGGTTTGGATAAACATAGAAAATTGGCAAATTATCATCTCCATCTGCCTTTAGTGACCTTGGCTGTACTTCATCTATGAATAATGGCGTATAATGATATGTTATGCTATCTGTTGCATATTCGTATAGAACTTGAGCAAGAGCTGAATACAGATAATTTTGTTCATTGACAGCATTACGAAGGAACGATGTATCAAGAGATGTGTTAAGAGAATTTGTAATTACGCCAATATATAACCTATTTAGCTCACAGAATGTTGAAATTTCATAATTGTCCGCTGTAGAACTGACTTCAATATCCGACAAATTTGTCAATGCTGCCGAATAATTTCCGGATGCGCAATTTATCCTATATACATTTATCTTTGACTGCAAATCTGTTTTGTCACCAAAATATGCCAGAGCCATCAATCTTTCGGAAGGTATGCTGTCATTGTTCATCGCATTGTTCATCAACATGGATTCATTGTACGATATACTTTGCCTTAATGCATACATTTCCCGATCTGCAATGACACGCGTATTTTCCCCTGACTGATACTGTGCAAGTGTATTCTTGTATATTTCAGGAATATTCTTACTCATTGCAATTCTATATATGTGTTCTGGAAGAGGCGAATTTTCTATAAGTATCGAAACATAATATGATGGATTATTTTCTACTTCATCAAGTATTGCATAGAAACATTCGTCGCTCATAAATCCGTCAAAGTCATAATTTGCATAAGAGGAATTTGTCCGTATGTCAGCAAGCAAAGACTGAGTACCGCCACCATCAAGGCGAGTTGCATAATCTACTTCCAATTTTTCAAGATTATCTCCATAATCATTTATTTCGGATATTAATTCTGCGCATGTGGTATTCCTGCTTTGGCAATACGATTGAACATAACCATAATTCTCTTTCGTATTAGGAATTACACCTCCTCTACCATTTAAAACTACTTCCGTATATCTGCCAGTTTCAAGTTCACGTTCAAATCCGTTCTGAATGTTATTATAACTATCATCGTGTTGATAATATGAATATGGCCCGAAATCAAATGAGGTATAGTTTCCCCAGAAATTACTCTGGAACTGGGTTCTAAATTCCATAGTGCTTGGAGCAGCAATATTGAACTGATTTCCTGCTGGCAAGTAATCTGTTCCATTGGGGAATCCCTGCACACTACCCATATTTCCATTGATTACTCCAATGTCATTTGTGTTGCCAGTAAAGTCGTTGCAGACAATCTGAAGTCCATTGTATATAGGTCCGCTATTGTTTGAACCATAATCGGAGTTTGTGCCTGAAATGATTATTGCATTAATGCTTCCAGTTGTTGATGAATTTCCAAATACACAATTACTTATCTGCAAAGCTCCTGTACCTGAATTTCTGACATACATTCCTGTAGTACCCTTGGTTATTGTATCGTACTGCACAGAATAGTCAATGCATTCGTTCAAATAAATTCCGTATGGGACAGTTTCCTGTGGAATACCATTATTGCCGACATACATATAATTATTGAAAAAGGAAAAAGGACCTTCAGATACAGAAACGGTATTATATTTTACGTTCGCACCAGTATTAGCAGTCAAGTATATGCCTCTGTAATTATTTGTCATCTTGTTGCTATACAGTGATATAGAATTCTGATTCTGTCCATTAGCATATATGCCATAATACAATCCGCTAAAAGTATTTGTTCCTTCAGTTACTGAGTTTGTAGTGAAACTGCTCAACATTGACTTTATTCCGATTCCGCGATTTTCGGTATAATATGTATTTAATACTATAGGAATTACTGGCGTTATATGCGGACGGTTTATTGTTGTTATTCCATAATAATAGTCAAACGGCAATGTATTTTGGAATAAATTAGATTTTACGACAACTCCCAATACATTTTCCATGCAAATATGTGCTTCTGGGAAAACGGTGTAGTCATTCAGTAGTCGTGTGGTTGAAAAAGAATTGCCTATTATTAGTGATGTATTCCCAACCGTGTACGGATATCTATAGCTATGAATATATATATCATACATATTATTGTTGAAACACGACGAATCCACAGTGGTTATTCCTCCTTGGTATGAATTAACGGCGCATATCGCATCCTCGATGAAACAAGTATCGCGAACTAATACGCTTCCATGATATTCAATATTGTTCATATCGTGATTCTTTGTACTGTCGCCAATAACAGTAATACCTGCCCACATTTTGTCAGTACATCCTGATTTGACAGTTGTTCCTTTCAAAACGATATGTTTACCTTCGGGGACAGTCCATTTGGTTTCGGCTATGCTATCGTATGTGTCGTATGCACAATATATTGTACAATTTGAGAATGTTACATTCTGGGTAAAAATCAGTCCATACGGATTGTTGGCGACAACAAGTGTCTGTCCGCTATATGACGATTGCAGGTTGTTTGCAGTCAATGCCGTCTGGTTGCATACCATATTCAATACAACCTGTTGCGATGCAGGCGAATTGTCTGCTGATGTTGCCTCGATATTTATGGTTCCGCCAGACGATGGCGCAGTAAAATATATAGTATACGTTCCTGCTCTATTATAAGTCCTGCTTGCAAGTGTTACCCCTGATGATATTATCTGAACTGTATATGGCGTTTCTGAACCGTATATGTCGAATGTTGCTGAAGTCTTGTAGTCCGTCTTACAGGTTACATCGGCAAGTCTTACATTTTCAAGAACAAGGGAATTGCGTTCAAGGACAAAATGATATGTTGTGTAGCCTCCGCAGGGATCAATAAGTTTTGCCGTGTATATACCGTCGGGGAAAGACCAGTAGCACATATACATTCCTAGAAATATATTCTGTCGTTGCAGCAACAAACTATCTTCCGAGTTATAAATTTCCAATGTGTAACCGAAATACATCCTTGTCGAATATATCGGGCATATCCACCAGCCATCATCCTCTTCAACATACCTTGTGCTTATATCAACTATTGTAACGTGCGGACTTTCCTCTACGGTTATAGAATTTTCGTATGTACATCCCGATGCGTATGGAATCGTGTATTCGTATGTGCCAGCATGTACGTTGGGCAGTACGGTGCGATAAGTATTGAATCCTATTTGCTCAAGGTATGTTGCAGTATTGGTATTCCAGTGAACGGAATCTGGCAGAATATTGTAGAATGGGTCAATTGTAATGTTGACATAAATGTCTGCTGTTCCTCCTTCCTCGCATATTACGCCAACAGAATCAACTGCTTCAAAGTTTATTTTGGGTATCGGTATTGTATCTTTGAAAATAATACAATTATCATAGTTCCTGTCTAATACTATTATAGTCGGATTTTCCACTGTTGAATTTACCTGATATGTTAAATAGTCTTCTGCTTCTGTTTCAACATATTGAAAACGGCAAAACTCATCTGTTCCTGTACTGAAACCAATCATTGCAGCATCCGAAAAACCATATATATTTATACAAGTATATCCAGTATCTCCTTCACAATATATTGGTTTTATTGGCCTATATGGTATTTTTATATGTGGGGGCACATTAATAATAGTATCAATAATATGTTCGCAATGGGTATTTGAATCTATAATTCTAATACTTATAGGAAGAATTTGATTAATACCTTCAGGGTTAATGTATATATTCGCAAGACTATCATAAAAGTTTACCTCAAACATACATTCATTTGATTCGGATATGGTTTCAATTATTGAACTGCCAATGATGAAATCAAATGTAAAACCAGATAGCGACTGATAACTATTGTTTAATATATTAACCTTAACAATATTACATCCGGGGCTAATTGTGCAATTAAAGCCTGTAAGCTCATCATCAATGGTAAAATGCCTTGAATACGAGCATACATCATTGCTAATAGTATAGTTGTATGTGCCTTGCAAATTGTTGAATGTGTGATGGTGTTCGGAACTATTCGTTATGTTTGACACATCTTCTATTATCAAATCGTATGGATATGCATCTGGCGAATTAATTGTAAATGTCGCTGTTCCTGGGTTCATTTCATTACAGTAACTTGTCTTTGATATGCTGTAGGGCATATTATAGAGGGTAACATTCAGTCTTGCTGTATCCTTACAAGCGAATCTGTCTGTTACAATACTTGTAATTGTAAATGTTTCCTGAGTTTTGGGCACATCCGCCGAATTAATGTTAATTGACCTATTATTCCCATTTACTGTTTCTGACAAATAACTCCACATAATGCTTTGAGTCGGCACATCTGGCAATATTCTGTATGGATACAATCTATCGTCGCGACACATTATTGAGGCTCCACTTATTGAGAAATCAGTATTAAATGCTATTGTGTCCGTTTTGCTTCCGCAGGAACCAGTAAGGGTTACGATAAAAGCAGGAAGGTTGGAAAGAGATGGAAGTATGCTTTCAATATTACTGCCAGAATACAATGTGTTTCCAAGCATATCCTTGACCGTCCATGAAAAAACCGTTCCTTGTGACAAATTTACAAAGTGTAATGTCCTAGCATTACAGGAATCTGCACATACGGAAAAATCAACCTTGCAAGTATCTACTGCCCCGTCAACAAAATTAGGTAAATTTATATCGTTCTTCATTTCAGAATCTGACGGGTAATCAATAAAATGGTCATATACACCACAATTGTTATCTACTAGGTATGAATTTGTTTCTGCATCGGGGTACAATATCACACCAAGCATTCTTGATTTATACGGATTGTCGGAATGTCTTGAAATATAAATTCTTCCGTCCGCTCCTTCCTGAAGGAACAATTCCGTATAACAATATTCATTAGGAGATGAGGCATCTTTCGAAAATATCTTTTTTCTAGGAATATAGCATAGGCAATCGTTGAAATCCTTTAAATCGTACTGACTTATACTGAGTTCATTATTGCTTATATTTTCTTCGGCCATATATAGATACCGTCCGCTTGGACTGAATGCGACTTGCGGGAATTTAGAGTCATTATTAAAATGACAATTAGTTGGAAATATTGTCCCCGAAGCAGCATTGAATCTAAACAAGTTTGTGGAAATGCCATTTATGCTGTAACTTATAAAATTTGCATCGGGGGAAACCTTTATTGATACTTCTGGATTACTACCGAAACTCATTGGGCAAGTTCCATTTGTCACTGTTCTTAATACCCCTAATTGTCCATCGACTTTTATTAAGAATGGGATCAATGTATTCCCGTCTTTTTTAGTTGATATTAGCCAATAATTTCCGTCAGTAGTCGGAACTGCGGTAAGTCCATATAGACTACATGTATCATAGATTGTTGTTAGAGAACTTACAGTAGTATCATTATTAGTATCCACAGTTATTTTTCTTCCCTTTAAAATTCTGTCAACAGAAAGTGTGACAATGGAAAATTCCGTTTCGGTATGTTTAAGTATTATGGTTCCCTTGTTGGCCGCGTCTTCCAAATGTTGAGACAATAGTTCGTGCCTACAGTTCCATATTTTATTTCCATCTGTGTAAAACGCAACGTTTCCGTTGTTGTCGCATATTGACGATTCGGAAGAACCTGCCTCCATTTGCGAGTCGTATTTCAATCTTGCCAGACCGCTTGACAAGTCCAGACTTACCTTTTTGTCGAAATACCATTGCGCTTTTTCAAGTCCCGAAATCAGCGCTTCGCATCCGACAGCCATTATTGTACGCGAGCAGGCTTGCACCTCGCAATCACTCCTGCCACAATATACCGACAATTCGTATCTGCCTTCTACTTCAAAAGTATAGTTGAACGTGAAACTTGTACTTGTCCTTCCTACTGTATCCTGTCTATTAAATGATGCGTCATTCGTGTTGTCACTGTATATTTTAAGACCTCTGAAAATTGCAGTGTCAGGTAAATTTACCTTTATTTCTGTTGCTATTGTATTGCTACTACATATAATATTTTCTACAGGCGAGACAATCTCAGTTGAGAACATACTTAATCTGCTGCCTTGATATATATAATTTTCACAATTTGTAAGTCCTGAAAACCACCTATCTATTACACCTCTCATGTGATCTTTTTGACCCTGCGAGAAACCATTTCTGCAACCATCTGGGGTGTACTCCATTATATTATTGCAAGAAACCCTTTCATTATTATGGTATACATCAATAGTATCACAATCACCTAAACTTCCACTATGTGACAAAACATCATCAATAGATATAAATGGGACACCATAATCTGGCCACGGGTGAGTAAGTCCGAAATAATGACCTACCTCATGTGCTATGCCATAACCCAATTCATGTCCGACTTCAGCATTGGTTCCTATTACTTTTTTCGGGAGAGCAACCAATCCACAAGAATGACCATCCCAAACAACAGACCCTCCCATTCCATTATACCCCCCGACATCATCAAATATCCAAATGTTAAGATATTTTTCCTGCGGGAACACATTGTAGTAGTCGTTATCGCAATTGCTTGCGTTTTCCCAACTATACGGATATGTTACTCTGTGTCCATTCCTGTTTATGTTTATGTCCTCGTATTCAGACAAATCGTTCTGAAAGTCGTATGTTATCCCAAAGTATCTTTCACACTGATAATCAACATATAAAGAATCTCCGTATATATCTATTGTTGCAGGATAGAATTTTATATTTGTGTTAATGTTAACCGTATCAAAAGGAGATGCTCCTGCAAAAATCATATCTAAGATATTCAAGCAATCATATATAGTATCAGGAGCAATGTAATCATACGCATCGCCACTATGTGTTGGAGGGACAACTACATGAAACACTACTGGAATCTTTAAAACGGTCTCGCCATCCCTGTTTCCAATAGGTTTTTCGCTATATAATTGACACCCCTGTGCCTTATACCTATTCATTAATCCTTCATATCCACATTCTTGTATAAAATTATTTGTTTGTGATATTCCTCTGTAACCAAATAATAAGATAAAAATAGATAAAGTTAATAAAAATAAATATTTATTCATATTCATCTGATTAATAATCCATTACACACCTAACAAAATATGCTCTACATGTTTGGTAACTAAACCACCTCGGATTTGTATAATATTTATAAAATATTATTTGTTCGTTAGACGAAGTCATATAATTAGCATATTCACCAATACCAGATAATACAGATTTTTCTTGTGGGCATATCCATGCGCTTCCATCTGGATTTAGTCCAAGACCGCTTGAATTGTTTGTTACCATATCGTTGCCTGGAGAACATTCCACGTCAGAAGTGTTCCATCCAGTAGCATTGGATATTGCTTTTAAAATGCTACTATCGTTTCCACAAATGTATTCATCGCGTATTCTTAACATTGTAAACAGTTCCTCCCATTCTGTCCTTGATGGAATATGCCATCCTGTTGGACAAACTTTTCCGTGTTCATTATTATTGGCTATGCTCGGTACATAATAAAATCCTCCATGATTGCTATACCTATAGTAGTAAAATACATATCCTGAATTTGATGGCGGAGTTCCTATGGGTGTTCCATCTGCATAATAATTTGTTCTCAAATCCTCGGCAAACCAAGTCTGCTGTCCGTACTGTATTGTGCGGTAGGTTATATTGTCGCGCTCATCGTAGAATGTGCCCTCCAGTCCGTTTTCACCTATAATTGTAAGATGAAGCAGCACTGTGCTGTCGCACCCACACGAAGACTGCAATGTACGCAGATAGTCGCCGCTCTCGGTAAAATATTCTCCGTTGGACATCTGGTAGTAGGACCATTCTTCGGCTGTTACCTCGACATAGTCGTTATGCCCAATGGTAAGGTTTAGGTGTACAACCGAATCGCAGCCATACTGGTTTGTATATGTTACGGTGGCAGTGTTGTTGCTTTCTGTGTAGGTGACTCCATCTATCCAAGTAAACGAATTGCAGGCACGGTGGGTGTCAACAACTTCGTCAGTCTTAAAGAAAAGATATAAATAGATAGTGCTGTCGCAACCGTATGAATTCGTATAGGTGTAGGAGTCGTCAATATTTGACCACCCTTGACCCAAATCCTCAATAGTGTAGGTCCTTCCATTTATCCAGGTGTAACTGTCGTCATCGCAGATATATACGATATCTCTTATCAAATTTCCAAGTTTCGTGAAATGCAATGTTACAACGCTATCGCAGCCATTTGCGGCGGTGTATGTCCTTGTGTAGTCGCCTGTGGCATTGTATCCAATCCCATCCCACCCGTAATATTCGCAAGCAGAGGCATAGAACTCGTGCTCAATGCGTGTTATTGTCAGGTTAAGGCGAACAACCGAATCGCAGCCGTTTTCTGCTGTATAGGTATAGGTTGCCTCGTTGTTGCTTTCGGTGTAGGTGTTGCCGTCAATCCATACAAACGAGCTGCATTCCTCTCGTGTGTCTATAGTTTCGGTTGAGTGGTTCACGTGAAAATTTATTGCTATTATGCTGTCGCAGCCGTATTGGTTTGGGTATGTAGTCGAGAATGTACTGTCCACGGTGTATGTCTGTCCCTCCCATTCGTAACTGTCGCAGACGGTAGAATCAATCTCATGTGTTTCATTTCTTATGTGGAGATGCAGGAATACGATAGAGTCGCAACCGTGAATTGAATGGAGATAAAATGTGTAGGTTCCCGTTTGTGTAAATACGGTATCATTACATTCGTAGCTGTCGCATGCATCTATTCTCGGTTGTGTGTAATATATTGGATAAATGGTAAGGTCAAGTCTTACTACCGAGTCGCAACCAATGCTGTTGGTAAGTGTGTATGTTGCGGTGTTGTTGCTTTCCACGTATCGGTTGTTGTCTATCCATGTGTAGCCCCCGCATGCTGTTATTTCGTCAACCGTTACTCCCGACCTCAGGTTAAACCGCAGAGTCCGTGGCGTATTTGAATCGCCTACGGTAACATCTAATGTTTCGCTTTCGTAAATGGAATCGCAGTATGTCGTGTAGCCGGTACATTCCAGTGCATCGCCTATTGCAAGGTCGTAGTCGCCATCGCGCAATGCCTTTTCTGCCACCTGCCCAATGTATGTTATCGAGTTTGTTCCGCCACTGCCGAGATTAATCATCTTTATCGAACTTGTACCGTCGGAGGTGTTTGCCGATAGCAGGTAACTTTGCGGAGTTGTAAGACTTACAGCAAATCGGTGTTCGCCTTCGGGAAGGTCGCCGTTGTAGTTGGCAAATATGCGCCCGCCCATGTCTAGGGCTTGCATGTTTACCTTGTCGGGCTTGGGCAGGGCAAGGTTAACTTCTGTTGTGCCGTAGAACGGATTGGGGACATTCTGCGAAAGTCCACCGGCATTTGCGCTAGGCATATTTACGGATGTTATACCGAACGAACATGCCGTGTCGGGCGCAACAAGCATTATTGACCACCCCTGCGTGAGGTTGTTAATCCTTATGCTGTCCATATCCACATGGCGACCGCGTATGGTCTTGCCTGTGAAACTGAGGGTTATTTCCTGCGAGAAAGCAAATGTGCTGCACATTGCAATCGCTATTATTAGCAAAAACCTTTTCATAATAACAAAATTTAGTTACAAAAATAAAAAATGTTTTCTTTAAATCCAACCAAAAGTGGAATTTTGTTGCCTGAAAAATTCAAGGATTGCTTACGCGAGCTAAAGGTTCAAAAAAATCTAAAATCGTAAATCAAAAATCCATTTGCATCACTCTGGAAATCGTCAATAGTAAATCCCAATTCGTAAATAAAATTGTATTTTTGCAAAAATTTTTCGCATGGCACGAATTCTCAACATAGAAACCTCGACCGACTACTGCTCGGTATCAATATCAAACGACGGCAAATGCACCAACCTTCGCCTGATGCAGCCCGACAACGCCAGAAAGGCAGCACATTCCGAAATGCTTGCAGTATTCGTCAAGGAAGTCCTCGACGAAGCAAAAATGAAGATATCTGACATGGATGCAGTAGCATTGAGCGGAGGACCTGGGTCTTATACTGGTCTACGCATTGGTGCAAGCACAAGCAAAGGTCTTTGCTTTGGAGGCGATATTCCTTTGATTTCGGTAAACACACTTCTGGTAATTGCCGCAATGGCAAAAGCAAAGTACAATGCCGAATACGATTTGATTGTCCCTATGATTGATGCGCGCCGTATGGAAGTATATACTATGCTAACCGACTCCAAACTTGCAAATCTGTCGGAAGTAGAGGCAAAAATAATAACTGAAGAATCGTTTGCCGAATACAAGGGCAAAAGGTTGCTTTTCTGCGGAAACGGAGCACCAAAATGCAAGGAAATTCTCGCAAATGATGGATTCATGTTTATGGACGGCATATATCCGTCGGCAGAATTCATGGGCGAACTCGCCGAGAGAGCATTCCAAGCAGGCAAATTCGAGGATTTGGTATATTACGAACCTTTTTACCTCAAGGAATTCATTGCAACAACATCAAAGAAATCACTGTTCTAAAAACAAGACATTATGCCATACAGAGCAAAAAAGAACTACAAGCGCACCGAAAAGCCGAAAGTTTCGAACTTGGAGGTAACCGAACCCGATGAACTCATCAATTTTTTGATGAAAAAGTTCCCCGACCGCAGTCACAACAAAGTAAAATCGTGGCTACGCAACAAGACTGTTGAACTCAATGGTGCTGTTGTAACTTTATACAACCAGAAACTAATCCCTGGCGACAAGATTTCGATTCACTGGAAACGAATTGCTTCTGGACGCGACCTGAAAGGCATAACAATAGTATATGAGGACAGCGACATAATTGTCATCAACAAGCCGGCTGGAATGCTCTCGGTGGCTACCGCAAAAAGCAACGAAACCGCATACAGCATACTTAGCAAGCACATCAAGGAGCAAAATCCCAACAACCGCATATTCATCGTTCACCGACTCGACCGCGAAACTTCGGGACTGATGATGTTCGCCAAAAGCGAAGAAGTGCAAGCATTGCTGCAGGAAGACTGGAAGACCAATATCTACGACCGCCGCTACATTGCCGTAACATCGGGCGACGAACCTATTGGCGACGGAGTATATGAATCGTATCTTGCACAAAACAAAGCATACGTGGTTTATTCTACCAAAGACCGCGAAAACGGACAACTCGCAGTGACACACTACAAGACACTCAAGACCAAAGGTCGCTATTCGCTAATGGAAATTAACCTTGAAACAGGACGTAAAAACCAGATTCGTGTACACATGAGCGACCTTGGCCAACCAATTATTGGTGACAAGAAATATGGGTCAAGGGAAAACCTTTTCAACCGCATTGGACTGCACGCTTGGATTCTCGGATTCACACATCCGCGCACCCATGAGCAAATGCACTTCGAAAGCAATATTCCAAACGAATTTTTAAGAGTATTTGAATAAAAAAGTCCCTTCGTGAAGGGACTTTTTCATTTACCGCATAATCAGTATCTTTCGCGTCAATAGCCCATATTCTGTTTCGATGCGCAAGAAATATTCGCCCGATGGAACATCAAGTTCAAGTTCTGTCCTGCTTGAATTTGCAGGTATTGTCTTAACAAACTTACCATTCATATCCACAACATCCACCGAAATCATATTCTCACCTTCAATGAACACAATGCCATTAGACGGAATAGGATAGATACTGATTACTGACTGAATTTCATCAACATCCGACAATTCGTTTACGATAACCTCAACAGTATCTGCACAATTGTATTCGCTGTAACCGATAACCCAAATTGTGTCGTTGGCTGCTTCAACGGTTATGCTCGATGCAGTTTCTCCGCTTTCCCATTCGTATGACGATGCGCCATTGGCTGTAATGATAATTTCATTGTCACTCGTTACCTGACTGACAGAAATTTCTGGTCTTTCATGAACGTTAAGCACAATGGTTACAACACTATCACAAGGTGAGTATGGATAAATGAAATTATATGTACCCGATGCGTTTAACGTACTATCATCAAATATATATGGCAATTCATATTCGCATACATCCACATTGATTATTTCGTGGAACCCTTCATAAACATTCAGCGTAAAAGCGAC
The DNA here is from genome assembly GCA_017651185.1 of Bacteroidales bacterium. GTDB lineage: Bacteria > Bacteroidota > Bacteroidia > Bacteroidales > ML635J-15 > Bact-19. The sequence continues at coordinate 41,552 of JAGCDJ010000026.1, forward strand.
AATGCTGTCACATCCGTTTTCGGCAGAGAGTCGTACATCAAAAGTTCCTGCTTCTGCAAATTGCTGTCCGTTGTATTCGTATGGCAATTCGCTAGGACAAATGCTGACCTCATCGGAAGATGTCACAGGGTGTGATATTGTAAGGTTCAGCGTTACAATGCTATCGCATCCGTTGGCATTGATTAGCGTGAATGTTGGTTCGTTGGTTGACTCATAGTAGGTTCTGCCGTCTATCCATGTGTACGAATCGCAAGCAGATTGAACGTCTATTCCGTAGGTAGTTTCGTTTACCTCCACATTTATGCTTGCAGTCATGTCGCAACCTGTTTCCTCATTTGTTATAGTAAGACTATATTCTCCAGAATGTTCCGTCGTGACATTAGATATTTCATAATTTTCAGAAGTGCCTGCGAAACCATTCGGACCTGTCCATGAATACAAATATGTTTCACCAGTCGAAGAACCTTGCGAACTCAACGACAAAGTGCTTCCGGCGCAAACATCCGCTGTTGTAGTCGACAAATTCACCGTTGGTCTTAAAGTTGTAGAACTTACATTTGCGTCGGCTTCGTTTGTACAAATTTGGTTTCTGACAGTAACTGTGTAAAGACCTTCCGCTATTCCCGTAAACATAGGACTATTTTGAAAGCTAACACCGTCAATTGAATATTCATAGTCGTTGCCAAGCGGCGATTCAACCGTTATCGTGCCGTCACTACCACCCGAACAAAGAGTGTTAGGAGTTGTAGAAACCAGAGGATCATGTACATTTATCACAGTAAGATGCAAAGTGTCAGTCTTATAGCAACCATACGATGTCATATACACTATGGGATAATCGCCAGAGACATAGTAAGTATGACCATTATATTCATACTCACCACACGACACCTCATAGATATTATCATGAAGATTTCCGAGTACTACCAAACGGATTGCGACAACACTATCGCATCTATTGACTGAATACAGATTATTATAATAGGTTCCCGATGTCGTATATGTTTGTTGTCCATAAATTGGATTGTTATATGTATAATAATAACATACTGTGTCATCGATGAAAGTTGTATCGGAACTATGTATTGTCAGGTGCAAGGTAACAATGCTGTCGCAACCTGCTGGAGAAGTGAGCGTTTCTGTATAATCACCACTTACCGTATAAGTAGTTCCGTTCCATTCGTAACTGCTGCATCGCGAAATGGTTTCTTCGTTATATACAGGCAGGATTTCAAACAAAGATGAGTTTTCGTTGAGAACGAATTCGTAATTCTCACCTGCATCGAGAGAGCCAAGTGTATAGTGGTATGTTCCTATCGACTCGCCAGTCTCGCGTGAAATTGCCCCGCTGATGCCTTCAACATTTTCAGAAAGCGAATAACGCAGTTCCGGATCTGATTGCCCACAACTTTTGTGTTGATTTGACTGCGGAGTTACCGTTATGGTTCTTGGCAAGACAGTAATTGCAATATTTATTATACTGTCGCAATAACCTTCGTTGTGGAATATCCACTGTAGATTATAATCGCCTGCATCGTAGAATGTAGCGATACTATCTCGATAGGAATACGATTGACCTAATTCTAATGTTGCCGTTGTATTACCTATCTGCTGAGACGTTACTGCTATTGTATGAGTGTCGCTTGCAGGGCAGGTTGCGGATTTGCGGAAACTGATCAGGTCGGAATATCTGAATGCAGTAACTGGACGTACATCGAACGAGACTGTTTTGCTGTCGTCCTGAGTACTTGTACCCAACGATGCCCATGCTCTGTCGGTTGTTTTTTCGGTTACCGACCAATAGTACGAATTGGCATCAACTTCTGTTCCTCCAGCAACCTCTATTGCATAGTTGACATTTGACAAATTTGTGCCAAGCGTGTACAGTTCACCTTCTGCCGGCAAATACCAGTTTTCCCCTTTTTCACGAGCTTTAAGCGCTGCAACATAGTTTGCTTCGACAGGAGTGTCCTGAGAATTATTGTATGCCACAAGCGCATCGGTCATTGCCTTGCCATTCATCTTGGTTCTGGCATCTGTGTAATCTGCCGCATATTGCCCTGTTGTAAAGCGCGATGTTCCCCACGGAATGTTATTGTATTCGTCAAGACTTACGACGCGAACAGAATCGCTGTTCTTGGCATATACAACACCAACTGCTTCCAAATTCTGTATTTCTGCTTCCATCCACATCGATGGTCGGACTACTATGTTGTTGCTTGTAACAATATCACCTACAAATACATTGTCAAACGTCGGCGCAACACCTGATGTCTTTACTGCATTTACCCTAAACTGAGAATTTTCGTAAAGGTTTGCTGTCGAAATCGAGTTTTGCGTTCCGAGCATTGCATCACTATCGACATTGAACCATGAGTATGTTACCATGCTGCTACTATTTGGCGTTGCTATTAAATTTGCATTTTCGCCATAGCAAACAGCGTTGTCCCCACTGATAGAAACGGTAAATTCCGGTGCGACATTAACCGTTATGCTTCCAGTACCAGTGCATGTTCCACCACTAACGCTTACAGCGTATGTTGTAGGAACAGTAAGGTTGTCAGTAGTGAATGTGTTTCCTGTGCCAAGATGATTGTCGGGAGCAGATGGTTGATACCACACATATTCAAGGGTTTCGTCTTCTGGCACGCTTAAGGTTTCTGAAGAATTGTAGCAAACTATTCCTCCTCCGCTTATTGCCACATCGGTTTCTATTACAGAAATATCAAACGATTGACTTGATGTACAATACCTTTCTATCTGATCAAAATATTGACCTACAGTTACCGAATAAGGATGTCCCTCGGTAACATTTGTCAGCGTAAGCGAACTTTCCGTGCTGATTGTCACATTGGGATTAAGTTCATCCTTCCACGAATAACTGAAAGAGCCAGCACCATGTGTTACCGATATTTCCGTATTCAACCCCATGCACACGAGCATATTTCCAGCCAATTCGTATTCTGGTTCAAGAACATGTACATTTACGCGGACAATACTGTCGAACCCCTGATATGATGTATATGTTCGAGATATAAGCGTATCGTTTTCAGCATAAAAATCGTAACCTAAATCGGCAATCTTGTCGCCACGGCAATAATACTTGTCCTTTGTAATATCACTAACAAAACCAAAATTACGAACAAAACGCAAATAATATCCCCTGTCAAAATAAGTAGCCTCAACACGACCTGTACTTCCGTTTACTGTTACAGGACAAGAGTCGTTTGCCACAGTTACTGTCCAATACTTTTTAGAACCTAGCCATAATCCACCATTAGCAATTATCACATCGTGTATAAACATTTTGGACGAATACAATTTCCTCATTTGCCCTGCTGTAGGTATATACCAGCCATCATCAAAATTGGCAGCACGGAAAGCAGGGAACAGATAATTTTCACTTGCATGCCCAAAATTTGGACCGCGAAACTGATTCATATATCCCCACCCATCTACATCACTCATATACGCTGCATATTCAGAAACCGTGTTAGCAGCAACAGAAACACGAGGGAAAATCCGTGGTATGTTTCCTGCTGACCAATACTGTGTAGAAGGATAATCGGATAGAGATACCGCCCAACCATGGTTTCCGTCATCGAAGACATAGAAAACAATAGCCTTTTCGTTTGACGGAGAATATACTGTATCGCCAACATGATACCTCTGGGCATACACAAATGCTGGCACGATAAACAATATTGCTAATAATATTTTTTTCATAACACAAAAAACTTAAAAGTTCCTAATTGCCCTAACTTTTGCATACTCATTTTTGGGTTTAGCAGCAATAGCGCCATCGTAGTTGAGTATCCATGCACTATTCACTCCATAATACTCTTCCATGCTCGACCAATACAACCGCCCTGTCATCCTTGAACCATCACAGGCATCCAAAGCCATATTAACATCAATCATATTTGAGTAAAGTATTACCAATTGCCCAATAGATGGCAGATACCAACCGTCCCCACAACTTACTGCTGCATTCACTGCCGATGAATAATTAGACAATGCCAAACCATCCTCCTGTGCTGCCCTTACAATTGAATCGCAACGCACAGCACCAATGGTGTCGGTGTATACAAGTCTAGGATTTGCGCCATAACTATTTAGATAACACTGGATTCCAAGATTACCCCATATCAAAGTATCTGAATCGGCATCATTAAGTGCGAGTGCCCAACCATGCTGTTGCGAATTGTCAACAAAGAATACAACTCCGAAAGCAGTTTTGCCGCTTGTAGAAAAATCATCTGGCGACACCGTTGTGTTGTCGGTGCAATAAATATCGCCCACATGAACACGTTCCTGCGCAAAAACCGCAAGACTCACAAGTATCATTAAAATTGTAACGAACTGTTTCATAAAACATTAACTCTTAACCGATATGCAAATATATAAAATTTTCTATAAATATAACGAATGAATGTTATTATAGTTGCCTGAGAGATGAAAAAAAATTGGGCAGATGCCTGTTTGAATGTTTCAAGTTTCAATGGCTTCGCCGTTTGATGGGCTAAAGCCCGTTTCAAGTTTCTAAGTTTCAAGTTCGAAGATTGAAAATTTGAAGATTCAACAATATTCAAAAAATCAAATTGTAGCATCGCAATGCTTTGCGATGGTTCAATGGATTGTGACATTATTTCACCTTCATGTCGATTAATTTTAAATCGCCCATGTAGGCTTTCAGTTTGTCGTTGATTTCGAGTTTGCCTACGCCAAGCGGGGTGCCTGTGTATATGAGGTCACCTATTTTCAGGGTCATAAATTTCGACACATGCTCAATAATATCATCAATGGAGAAAAGCATGTCGGAAGTATTGCCATGCTGCACTTCTATATCGTTTCGTAGCAAGCGGAAATCAATGTTGCTCTTGTCGGGCAATTCATCAAGCGGCACAAATTCCGAAAGCACAGCCGAACCATCGAACGACTTGCAAATCTCCCACGGCAATCCGCGTTGGCGGCATTCGTTTTGCAGGTCGCGGGCGGTAAGGTCAAGGCCAAGTGCCACAGCATCGTAGTAGCGGTGTGCAAATTTCTTCTGTATGTGCTTTCCAAGACGACTGATTCGATACACAACCTCTACTTCGTATTGCAGGTCGTTGGTCCAGTTGGGGATAAAGAAAACCTTGTTGCTCTTCAATAGTGAAGAATCGGGCTTCATGAAGAATATCGGCGCTTCTGGGTATGGAAGGTTCAGTTCTGCAATATGCGCCTTGTAGTTCATTCCTATGCAGATAATTTTCATAGTGCTTTACTTTTATTCGTTTACAACCACTTTCATGTCAACTTTTTTGTTGGCATTGTCGATTTCCACCTCAATGTGCCCCTTGTCGAAATTGTCTGTGCAATATCCCGCCACATATTCATCAAGGGTTAACTGTTGTCCAGGAACAGGAGGGAAGAGGCTTGCAGGCAACGAACCAAATACACCAGTTGGCATTCCATCGGAGCCAAGCACAAGGTTTTCTCCCATCTTGAATCCTGCCTTGTCAATTAGCATCCTAAATGGGTCGTTGCGTTCGCAGTACGACTTTGTCAGTCGGTCGGAGTAGTCGATGCTGTCCATGTTGAAGTTTGGCTGCATGCTCAATGTGAGGTTTAGGTCGCGTGCTTTCATGGCCTGCTGTTCGGTGATAAATTGTGTGTGTTCCAGACGAATAAACATATCGGGCGAGTGTCTCAAAACCCCATCGAGGCATTTAAGCACTTGTTCTATTGCGTTTTCGCCAATACAGTGTATTGCCATTGCACTGCGGTACGAAACAATTTGTTCAAGAAGTTCAGTAAGTTCAGCATCGGTATAGGTCATAAACGGATTTCCACCGTTGCGATATTCGGAGATTGCGGCGGTTGATGCCCCGCAGGCGCCATCGGCAAAGAGTTTTACGCCACGACAGACTTTCTTGTACCTTTCGGGCAGTAGCGGATAGTTTTGCGGTGATGTCCATACCTCGGTAACATTTGAGCAGTCGTTTGTGGCAAGAAACTCAAAAATGTCGTTATTGCACACATACATGTCGGCAGCGAAGCACACACCTAGCGAAAGGTTCTTTTTGATGCTACGCTCAAAAGTTTCGCGGTTGAATCCGAATATCTTGGCGATGAAAGTCAGCACCTGCATGGTGTTGCGTTCTATCCAGTTCTGGTTTTTGCAGTTCACAAACCATTCATTGTACTGTTCCTGGATGACTTTACCTGCCTCGGTGTTGAAAATGTAGTTGTGCAACGAATTGTTGCAAATGATTATCGGTGGCAGTTTATCGAGATTTTCCTTCGAGAATGTGAAGTACGAATCGAACCATCCCATTGCGACATTAATTCTATCGTGCGGGAGTTGCGACAGTTGCCTTATGGCATCTTCCTCTGTCCTTACCTTGAACAGGTCGGTTGCCGTAGCAAGCGAACCATACGAAAACAGGTGGTTATGACGGTCTTTCAATAATGGTATGCGTATCATGGCAATATTATTTTTGCAAAAATAAAAAAGTTTAAGTTGCTGTACAAAAAAACGGAAGGACTATCTGTCCTTCCGCCTATATCCACAAAACAAATAACTATGCTTTTGCCGTATTGCCGCCAAAATTCATTGGAATTTTGGACTGCTGAATTGATATCGGTCCAAAATTGGACTCATATTTCTTGATGTTGTCCTGCAGCGCATTCAAGAGTCTCATGGCATGTTCGGGGGTAATTATTATCCTCGACTGCACCTTCGACTTTGGTACACCAGGCATAACCCTGACAAAATCAAGTATAAATTCAGACGACGAATGACTTATCACTGCAAGGTTAGCATATGTTCCCTGCCCTGTCTGTTCGTCCAATTCGATATTCAACTGGTTATTATTCTCAGCCATAGTCATTCAATTAAATTTCTGGTTCGGATTGCTGTTCGAGAGTATCAAGGTAAGGAGCAACTTCTGCCTTGTTGCACACGCGCAAATTCTGGAATTCGCGGAGACCTGTTCCTGCTGGAATCAAATGACCAACAATAACATTTTCCTTCATGCCTTCCAAAGTATCTTCCTTTGCCCTGATTGCTGATTCGTTCAACACCTTTGTTGTTTCCTGGAATGATGCAGCCGACATGAAACTTGATGTCTGCAATGCAGCCTTGGTAATACCCTGCAATACCTGGCTTGATGTTGCTGGAATTGCTGGTCTTGCCTCAACAAGTTTCTTATCCTTACGCTTCAGCATCGAATTTTCATCGCGAAGTCTTCTGTACGAAACAATTTGACCTGCTGTGAAATTCTCGGAATCACCGGCATCAACGACCACCTTCTTGTCGAAGATAGAATCGTTTTCCTGCCTGAATTCCCACTTGTCAACCACCTGCTTTTCAAGGAACTGGGTGTCGCCTGGATCTTCTACAACAACCTTTCTCATCATCTGGCGTACGATTACCTCGAAGTGCTTATTGTTAATCTTAACACCCTGCAGACGGTAAACATCCTGAATTTCGTTAACAAGATATTCCTGTACTGCTGTCGGACCCTTGATAGCAAGGATGTCGGACGGAGTGATAGCACCATCGATAAGTGGAGTACCTGCCTTGATGTAGTCGTTTGGCTGGACAAGAATCTGCTTTGACAGCGGAACCAAGTACTTCTTTGAACTGCCTTCCTTCGGGGTTATCTCGATTTCGCGGTTACCACGCTTAATCTTACCAAACTGAACAACACCGTCGATTTCCGAAACAACTGCAGGATTCGATGGGTTACGAGCTTCGAACAACTCGGTTACACGTGGCAAACCACCCGTGATATCACCACCCTTACCTACTACCTTCGGCATCTTGATAAGGATATCTCCTGCCAAAATCTGGTCTTTTTCGTTCTTCATCAGACGAGCGCCTACTGGCAGGTTGTAAACTGCAAGAACTTCCTTATTCTTGTCTACAATCTTTGCAACTGGAATCTTAGACTTATCCTTAGTTTCAGTGATTATCCTTTCGATAAATCCTGTCTGAGGAGCAATTTCCTGCTTGAAGTTGACTCCTTCAACAACATCTTCGAATACAAGTTTACCTGTATATTCCGAAATAATTACAATGTTGTACTGGTCCCATTCACATATCTTATCACCCTTCTTAACAACATCGCCATTCTTGAAGTACAATCTTGAACCGTAGGGCAAAGTTTTGTTAACCAATGCAATCTTTGTTCCTGGGTCGAGTATCTTGAGTTCGGCCATACGAGTAACAACGATGTCAACTGGTCCGTCTTCCTCTTCGTGAGCGACTGTACGAAGTTCATCGATTTCAAGGATACCGTCGTATTTTGCAGTGATTGTTGATTCACTAGCAATGTTACCTGCGATACCACCGGAGTGGAATGTACGAAGAGTAAGCTGTGTACCTGGTTCACCGATTGACTGTGCAGCGATAACACCAACTGCCTCACCCTTTTGAACCATCCTGTGTGTTGCAAGGTTACGTCCGTAACACTTTGCGCAAACACCTCTCTGCGACTCACAAGTGAGAACCGAGCGGATTTCAACCTTCTCGATAGGAGAATCTGCGATTGTCTTTGCAATGTCCTCGGTAATTTCTTCACCCGATGCTACTATGAGCTCGTTAGTCTGAGGATGGAATATATCGTGAACACTAATTCTACCCAAGATACGATCGTACAACGATTCAATAAGTTCACCGTCGTCCTTCCTAAGTTCAGAAACTTCAAGTCCGCGCAATGTACCGCAGTCTTCCTCGTTAATGATAACATCGTGAGCCACATCAACAAGACGACGAGTCAGATAACCTGCATCAGCAGTCTTAAGAGCGGTATCGGCAAGACCCTTACGAGCACCGTGGCTTGAGATGAAGTATTCCAGAATCGAAAGACCTTCCTTGAAGTTTGCAAGAATTGGGTTTTCGATGATTTCGCTTGCGCCTGTACCAGACTTCTGCGGTTTAGCCATAAGACCTCTCATACCGCACAACTGGCTAATCTGCTCTTTAGAACCACGGGCACCAGAGTCAAGCATCATGTATACTGAGTTGAAACCTTGGTCGTCGGTCGAAAGTTTCTTCATAACGGCGATACTCAACTTGGCATTTACATTGGTCCATACATCGATGACCTGATTGTAACGTTCTGTATCAGTAATGAAACCGTTGCTAAAATTTGACATGATTTCGTCAACCTGATCGTAACCATCCTGGATAAGTTGTGCTTTTTCGTCAGGTACGATAACGTTGTCAAGGTTGAACGAAAGACCGCCGATGAAAGCGTTGTAGTAACCCATGTTCTTAATGTCGTCGAGGAACTTGGCGGTCGTAGCTGTTCCGCACTTATTGATAAGACTGCCAATAATATCTCTCAACGATTTCTTAGTAAGGAGCTGGTTGATATAACCGTATTCCTTCGGAACAACCTGGTTGAATATTACACGACCAGTGGTTGTTTCGATAATATGTTCAATGAAGTTGCCGTTTTCGTCAACATCGTGGTGTCTAACCTTGATTTTTGAATGAAGTCCAAGTTTACCTTCATTATATGCGATGATAACTTCCTCCGGGCCATAGAATGTCTGACCTTCACCTGGTTCGCCTGTTCTTTCCTTGGTGATGTAGTAAAGACCAAGAACCATATCCTGTGATGGTACCGTGATAGGCGCACCGTTTGCAGGATTAAGGATGTTGTGCGAAGCAAGCATAAGAATCTGTGCTTCCATAACAGCAGCATTGCCCAATGGCAAGTGAACAGCCATCTGGTCACCATCGAAGTCGGCGTTGAATGCCGTACATACGAGCGGGTGAAGTTGGATTGCCTTACCTTCGATAAGTTTTGGTTGGAATGCCTGAATACCAAGACGGTGCAACGTAGGAGCACGGTTAAGTAGTATCGGGTGACCCTTCATTACATTTTCGAGGATATCCCATACAACAGCTTCCTTGCGCTCTACAATTTTCTTAGCCGACTTAACTGTCTTTACAATACCGCGTTCCATCAACTTACGGATAACGAATGGTTTGTAAAGTTCTGCTGCCATATCCTTAGGCAAACCGCACTCGTGCATGTGAAGTTCCGGACCTACAACGATAACCGAACGAGCAGAGAAATCGACACGTTTACCGAGCAAGTTCTGACGGAAACGACCCTGCTTACCCTTCAAGCTATCGCTTAATGACTTCAATGGTCTGTTGGCATCGGTCTTAACTGCGCTCGACTTTCTTGAGTTGTCGAACAATGAATCAACTGCTTCCTGAAGCATACGCTTTTCGTTGCGGAGAATTACTTCGGGAGCCTTGATTTCCAAAAGTCTTCTAAGACGGTTGTTTCTGATGATAACCCTACGATACAAGTCGTTGAGGTCGGAAGTTGCAAAACGTCCACCATCGAGCGGAACCAAAGGACGAAGCTCAGGAGGAATAACAGGAACAACCTGCACAATCATCCATTCAGGCTTGTTTATATCCTTCGACATTCTGAATGCCTCAACAACGTTCAATCTCTTCAATGCCTCTGCCTTACGCTGCTGCGAAGTTTCTTTGCCTGCCTTATCGCGAAGTTCGTACGACAACTTGTCAAGGTCAATTTTTCTCAACAATTCGAGGATTGCCTCTGCTCCCATCTTTGCAATAAACTTGTTGGGATCGGTATCTTCGAGCATCTGGTTTTCACGAGGAAGAGAATCGATAATCTGTACATATTCTTCTTCGGTGAGGAGGTCGAGTTCAGCAACGCCTTCCTCTGCCTTTGGACCCGGCTGAAGCACAATGTACCTTTCGTAGTATATTACTGCATCGAGTTTCTTTGATGGCAAACCTAAAAGGTAACCAATCTTGTTGGGAAGGGTCTTGAAATACCAGATGTGAGCAACTGGAACTTCGAGTTTGATATGACCCATTCTTTCCCTACGAACCTTCTTTTCTGTTACTTCGACACCGCATCTGTCGCATACGATACCTTTATATCTTATTCTCTTGTATTTACCGCAATGGCACTCGTAATCCTTGCACGGACCGAATATTCTTTCGCAGAACAGACCATCTCTTTCGGGCTTATATGTCCTGTAGTTAATGGTTTCGGGTTTTGTAACTTCGCCGCTCGACAAGTCCTGTATTTCTTCCGGGGAAGCAAGGCTTACGGTTATCTTTGTAAAGTTGGTCTTAACTTTTGTATCTTTTCTAAAAGCCATTTTACCAGATTTTTATCAATTATTCAAGATTAATTTTCAAGCACAAACCTCTCAATTCATGCAACAACACATTCAATGATTCGGGGATTCCCGGAACAGGCATCTGTTCGCCCTTAACGATGCTTTCGTAGGTCTTTGCTCTTCCGACAACATCATCAGACTTAACAGTAAGTATTTCCTGCAATACATTTGCTGCACCAAAAGCCTCGAGTGCCCAGACTTCCATTTCACCGAAACGCTGACCACCGAACTGAGCTTTACCACCCAACGGCTGCTGCGTAATAAGTGAGTATGGACCAATTGAACGGGCATGCATCTTATCCTCAACCATGTGACCAAGTTTCAACATGTAGATAACACCTACTGTTGCCGGTTGGTCGAACTTGCGGCCAGTGCCACCGTCGTACAACCATGTCTTTCCGTAGCGAGGAACGCCTGCCTTGTCGGTGTATTCGCAAATCTGCTCAAGACTTGCTCCATCGAAGATAGGAGTTGCGAACTTGCATCCGAGAACACGACCTGCCCAACCAAGAACAGTTTCGTATATCTGACCAAGGTTCATACGTGAAGGCACGCCCAATGGGTTCAATACAATGTCGACTGGTGTTCCGTCATCGAGGAACGGCATATCTTCCTGACGCACGATACGTGCAAGGATACCCTTGTTACCGTGACGGCCTGCGAGTTTATCACCAACTCTGATTACACGCTTGCTTGCAAGGTATACCTTTGCCATCTGCATGATTCCAGACGGGAGTTCATCACCGATGGTAATATCAAGAATTTCGCGTCTGTACTTACCAGTAATCTTCTTGTATTCAACCATATAGTTGAACAAAATCTTTGCTATCTGGTCATTGCGGTTCTTGTCGGTAGTCCACTTATTCGGGTTGACATTAATGAAATCCATTCCCTGAAGGAGTTTCTGCGTATACTTCACACCCTTCTGGATTACTATCTGGTCGAGATTGTCCTTAACACCCTGCGATGTCTTTCCGTTTACAATATTAAAGAGCTTGTCAACGAGAACATCCTTCAGTTTGTCGAGTTCCTTCTTTTGTACCTCTTCTATTGCTTCGACCAACATCTTGTCCTGAGTCTTGGTCTTTCTGTCCTTTATGCTTCTCGAATACAATTTCTTGTCGATAACGACACCGCTTGTAGAAGGAGATGCCTTAAGTGAAGCATCCTTTACATCACCAGCCTTTTCACCGAATATTGCACGGAGAAGTTTCTCTTCAGGTGACGGATCGCTTTCGCCCTTAGGAGTAATCTTACCTATCATTATATCACCTGGCCTTACCCTTGCACCGATACGGATAATACCGTTTTCGTCAAGGTCCTTTGTTGCTGTCTCGCTGACATTCGGAATATCAGAAGTAAGTTCCTCCATACCGCGTTTCGTTTCGCGAACATCAAGCTGATAGTCGGTAATATGTATCGAAGTGAAGAAATCCTCGCGAACAACTCTTTCATTAAGAACGATAGCATCCTCGTAGTTGTAACCCTTCCAAGGCATGAAAGCAACCTTCAGGTTCCTACCGAGAGCAAGGTCACCACCCTGAGTTCCGTAACCTTCGGTGAGAATCATACCCTTGGTAACCTTCTGACCCTTGGTAACTACCGGACGAAGGTTGACACATGTGTTCTGGTTTGTCTTCCTGAACTTCGGTATCTTATATTCGACAGAATCACCAACGAAACTTACGAATCTTTCCTCATCGGTTCTGTCGTACTTTATTATTATCTTTTCTGCATCAACATACTCAACAACACCGCTACCTTCAGCCACGAGCAAAATTCTCGAATCCTGAGCCACCATGTGTTCGATGCCAGTACCTACAATAGGAGCTTCGGGACGAAGCAGAGGAACTGCCTGACGCATCATGTTCGAACCCATCAATGCACGGTTAGCATCGTCGTGCTCCAAGAAAGGAATCAACGAAGCAGCAATTGACGAAATCTGGTTCGGAGCAACGTCCATAAGTTGAACCTCTTCTGGAGTTACAACAACATAGTCGCCTTCCTTTCTTGCCTTAACCCTATTGCTCTGGAAGTTGCCGTTATCATCAACTTCTGCATTTGCCTGTGCAACAACAAGACCTGTTTCCTGTTCAGCGCTCAAGTATACTATGTCGTTGAAACTTACAGCATTGTCAGATACTTTTCTATATGGTGTCTCGATGAAACCGAGGTTGTTGATCTTAGCGTAAACGCAAAGCGAAGAGATAAGACCAATGTTTGGACCTTCAGGGGTTTCAATCGGGCAAAGACGACCATAGTGTGTGTAGTGAACGTCACGAACTTCGAAACCTGCTCTTTCACGCGACAGACCGCCAGGACCCAAAGCCGAAAGACGTCTCTTGTGCGTCATTTCTGCAAGCGGGTTTATCTGGTCCATGAATTGTGACAACTGGTTTGTTCCGAAGAATGAATTTATCACCGACGACAAAATCTTAGAGTTAATAAGATCCATCGGATGGAAAACTTCGTTGTCCCTTACGTTCATCCTTTCACGGATTGTACGTGCCATACGTGCCAAACCAACGCTGAACTGGTTTGCAAGCTGTTCGCCAACAGTTCTTACTCTACGGTTGCTCAAGTGGTCGATATCATCAACATCGGCCTTTGAGTTAATAAGTTCAATCAAATATTTGATTATGGCGATGATGTCCTCCTTTGTCAAAACGCGAGTTGTGTCGGGAACATCAAGAGCCAACTTCTGGTTAATTCTGTATCTACCTACATCACCAAGGTCGTACCTCTTGTCGGAGAAGAACAACTTGTCGATGACATCGCGAGCAGTTGCCTCGTCAGGTGGTTCAGCATTTCTCAACTGACGGTAGATGTAGAAAACAGCTTCCTTTTCGGAGTTGCAGGTATCTTTCTGCAAAGTATTGTATATGATTGCATGGTCGGAAATCTTCTGGTTCTCCTTGTGCAAAAGGATAGTCTTAACTCCCGAATCAACAATCATGTCAATATGTTCATTTTCAATTACCGTTTCGCGGTCGAGAACGATCTCGTTTCTCTCGAGAGATACAACTTCAGCGGTATCCTCATCAACGAAATCCTCGATCCAAGTCTTCAGCACCCTTGCTGCCAGACGGCGACCAACGACTTTCTTCAAAGCGGTCTTGGAAACCTTTATTTCGTCTGCCAAATCAAAGATTTCAAGAATATCCTTATCGTTTTCGAAACCAATCGCCCTAAGCAATGTGGTTACCGGCAACTTTTTCTTACGGTCGATATATGCATACATCACTGTATTAATATCGGTAGCAAATTCTATCCATGCGCCCTTGAATGGGATTACACGTGCTGAATACAATTTTGTACCGTTGGTATGCATAGACTGGCTGAAGAAAACACCAGGAGACCTGTGCAACTGGGAAACAACTACCCTTTCAGCACCGTTTATCACAAACGTGCCGCTTGGTGTCATATATGGAATAGTACCCAGCCATACATCCTGCACCGAGTCTTCGAAATCCTCGTGCTCCTCGTCGCTACATGTAAGTCTCAATTTTGCCTTCAGTGGAACGCAATAGGTAAGTCCCCTGTCTATACACTGTTCGATGCTATATCTCGGAGGGTCGAGGGTATAGTCGATAAATTGAAGTTCAAAATTGTTGCGGGTATCGGTTATCGGGAAGTTTTCGGCGAACACCTGATATAGACCTTCCGACTTTCTTTGTTCAGCAGTAGAATCGAGCTGAACGAATTCTTTAAACGATTTTATTTGTATTTCCAAGAAATCAGGATATTCGAGCTGATTTCTTGTCGTTGAAAAATTTATTCTTTGATTTGTATTAACAGCCATTGTCGCAAATATTTAAAAAAGAATCTAAACCAACAAAGGTTTAAACCCCCCGAGGGGGTCTAAACCTATAAATTATGCAACAAAAGTCGTTTATTTAAGTTCAACTTCTGCTCCAACTTCTTCCAACTGCTTCTTCAAAGATTCTGCTTCGTCCTTAGCAACACCTTCTTTTACTGGTTTTGGAGCTGCGTCAACTAATTCCTTAGCTTCCTTCAATCCGAGGCCGGTCAAAGTCTTGACAACCTTTACAACGTCCAATTTCTTAGGACCTGCTGCCTTGAGGATAACATCAAATTCGGTCTTTTCTGCTGCTGCTTCTGCTGCGCCACCTGCTGCTGGAGCTGCTACTACTGCTGCTGCTGCTGCTGGTTCAATACCGTATTCTTCCTTCAAAATGTTTGCCAATTCGTTTACGTCTTTAACAGTAAGATTAACTAATTCTTCTGCCAATTTCTTAAGATCTGCCATTTTTATTAAATTTTAACTTTTTTAACTTTAAATTCTTTTATTCTCTCTCTGATAAGGTTTTTACTAAACCTCCTAATAAATTCTTGCCTGACTCTAGTTGTCCCAATACGGTCTTCATCGGCGACTGCAACAATAATATAACATCACCAATAAGTTCTTCCTTAGACTTAAGACTAGCTAATGCCTCAAGGTTGGACTGTCCGACATAAATCGACTCCTCTGCGTATGCACCCTTGAACAAAGGTTTGTCGCTCTTCTGGTTCAATTCCTTTATGAGCTTTGCAGGTACGTTGGCCGTGTTGCAGAACATTACTGCTGAATTCTCGACCAAAACGGGATACAATTCTTCGTAGTCGTTGCCGATACGTTCCAATGCCTTTCTAAAGAAGGTATTCTTGACAACAATCAGTTCAATGTCTTTCTCGAAACATTTCTTTCTAAGCGTATATGTCTGCTTAGCGTTCAATCCTGAAATGTCTGCAATGTAGAAATGATTGTACTGCTCTACTGCTGACTTCAGGTTCTCGATAAGAGCATTCTTGTCTTCTCGTTTCATACTCGTGTGTTACTAATTAATTGTTTTTGTATCGATTTCTATTCCAGGACTCATGGTGCTTGAAAGGTAAACGCTCTTTACGTAAGTTCCCTTAGCAGCTGCTGGTTTCAACTTGATGATAGTCTGGAGCAATTCGTTTGCATTTTCAGCAATCTTGTTGGGTTCGAATGAAACCTTGCCGATACCAGCATGAATAATACCAAACTTGTCAACCTTGAAGTCGATTTTACCCTTCTTAACATCCTCTACTGCCTTGCCAACTTCCATAGTAACGGTTCCGGTCTTGGGGTTTGGCATGAGACCTCTCGGACCCAATATTCTACCAAGCTTACCGATTTTTGCCATTACCATAGGCATGGTGATTATGATGTCAACATCGGTCCAACCGCCTTGGATCTTCTCGATGTAATCATCCAAACCAACATAGTCAGCTCCTGCGTTCTTTGCTTCCTGTTCCTTGTCGGGAGTACACAATACCAAAACGCGAACCTGCTTACCAGTTCCGTGAGGCAAAGTGGTGATACCCCTTACCATCTGGTTGGCCTTACGAGGGTCAACACCAAGACGGACGTCAAGGTCAACGGAAGCGTCGAACTTAGTGTAGGTTATTTCCTTCACCAACTTAGCAGCTTCCTGAAGATCGTACTTCTTGCCATTTTCTATTTTAGACAAAGCAACTTTTCTTTTCTTACTAATTTTTGTCATTTCAAAAAGTACTTAAATTATTTCTTAATTGGAGATTCGCCCTTCACTGCGATTCCCATACTTCTAGCTGTTCCTGCAACCATGCTCATTGCCGAGTCGATTGTGAAAGCGTTCATGTCAACCATCTTACCTTCGGCGATAGTCTTCACCTGATCCCAGGTAACTGAGCCGACTTTCGAACGGTTAGGTTCTGACGAACCCTTCTTTACCTTTGCGACTTCCATCAACTGTACGGCTACCGGCGGGGTCTTAACTACAAAGTCAAAGGACTTGTCACTATAATAAGTGATGACTACAGGCAATACCTTACCTGCGGTCTGAGGAGTCTGGGTTCTGCCGTTGAACTGCTTGCAGAACTCCATAATGTTCAAACCCTTTGAACCTAAAGCTGGACCTACCGGAGGAGCGGGATTTGCAGCTCCGCCTTTAATTTGCAGTTTAATAAAACCGCCAATCTGTTTTGCCATAACTTTTTACCGTTATTACTTTAGATTACTCTTTTTCGACTTGCATGAATCGAAGTTCAATTGGGGTCTTCCTACCAAAGATGGTTACCATAACCTTCAATTTCTTCCTCTCATCATACACTTCTTCAATTACACCACTGAAACCATTGAACGGTCCGTCGGTCACCTTCACCGCTTCGCCAACAAAGAACGGCACTGTGATTTCGTCTGCGTTTTCAGACAACTCGTCAACCTTGCCAAGAATCCTTGCAGCCTCATCGTTTCTCAGGGGAACTGCCTTTCCGTCTTTGGTTCCAAGAAAACCTATCACTCCCGACACGTTCTTTATCACATGCTCAACCTCACCATCGAGGGCAGCATAGATAAGAATATAACCAGGGAAGAAATTTCTTTCCTTGTGAACCGGTTTTCCGTTTCTAACTTGATAAACTTTTTCAGTTGGAATTAGCACCTGCGGAACTTGCTCGGTGAGATTGCGGTGCTGGATTTCGCTTTCGAGATACTCCTTCACCTTCTTCTCCTTACCGCTTAATGCGCGTACCACATACCATTTCTTAGTAATTTCTGACATAACTCCGAACTAAAAAAACTGGTTTAATAAAATAACCCGTAAACCCATTCCAACAGACCTTTGAATGCAAAGTCCATTACAAAGATTACGAGGGCAAATATTAAGGAAGCAACCATTACCACTATTGCACTACTTTGAAGTTCTGACCACTTCGGCCAGGTAACTTTCTTAACCAACTCTTCATATACGTTGGCGAAATATGCTTTTATCTTCTTCATTATAGCGTGTATTTCTACTTTTTGCACGGGTAGAGAGGCTCGAACTCCCGACACCTAGTTTTGGAGACTAGTGCTCTACCAACTGAGCTACACCCGTATTTACAAAGTGACGGGAGGGACTCCCATCACTTTATATAAAAATCATTAATTATTCAACGATTTCGGTAATCTGACCAGCACCAACTGTTCTACCTCCTTCGCGGATTGCGAAACGGAGACCAACGTTCAATGCAACCGGGTAGATCAAAGTAACATCGATAGTTACATTATCACCAGGCATTACCATTTCAGTACCTTCTGGAAGAGCGATTTCTCCAGTGATATCCAAAGTTCTCAAGAAGAACTGAGGACGGTAGTGGTTCTGGAATGGGGTGTGACGTCCACCTTCTTCCTTAGTAAGAACGTAAACTTCTGCCTTGAAGTGAGTGTGCGGGTGGATTGAACCAGGAGCAGCGATAACTTCACCTCTCTTAACTTCGTCCTTATCGATACCGCGGAGCAACAAACCTACGTTGTCACCAGCTTCACCTTCGTCGAGGAGCTTACGGAACATTTCAACACCGGTAACGGTTGTGTCCTTGAATTCGTCGCTCAAACCAACGATCTGAACCTTATCACCAACGTGGATAACACCAGTTTCGATACGGCCGGTAGCAACTGTACCACGACCTGTGATTGAGAATACGTCTTCAACAGGCATCAAGAACGGTTTTTCGTTTTCACGCTTTGGCAATGGAATCCAAGTGTCAACAGCATTCATAAGTTCTTCAACCTTAGCTTCCCACTGAGGTTCACCGTTCAATGCACCAAGTGCAGAACCACGGATAACCGGAGTGTTGTCACCGTCGAAATCATATTTTGTAAGGAGGTCACGAACTTCCATTTCAACGAGGTCGAGCAATTCTTCATCGTCAACCATATCGCACTTATTGAGGAAAACAACCATCTTAGGAACGTTTACCTGCTTAGCGAGAAGTACGTGTTCGTTTGTCTGTGGCATAGGACCGTCAGTTGCAGCAACTACCAAGATAGCACCGTCCATCTGAGCAGCACCAGTAACCATGTTCTTTACATAGTCGGCGTGACCTGGGCAGTCAACGTGTGCATAGTGGCGGGTTTCTGTCTGGTATTCAACGTGAGCAGTGTTGATGGTTATACCTCTTTCCTTTTCTTCTGGAGCATTGTCGATAGCGTCAAAATCCTTTACTTCCGACAAGCCTTTCTTTGCCAACACCATAGTGATAGCAGATGTTAATGTGGTCTTACCGTGGTCAACGTGTCCGATTGTACCGATGTTAACGTGCGGTTTCGTCCTATCAAATTTCTCTTTAGCCATGACTTCAAATTTATTTAATGATCAATACTTAAATGATTTCCTTTACCTATTAATATATATACAAAAAAAGAGCCAATGATGGGAATTGAACCCATGACCTCTTCCTTACCAAGGAAGTGCTCTACCCCTGAGCTACATTGGCTTTTGAGCGGGAAACGAGACTCGAACTCGCGACCCTCAGCTTGGAAGGCTGATGCTCTACCAACTGAGCTATTCCCGC
>JAGCDJ010000027.1 GCA_017651185.1 Bacteroidales bacterium
ACAGTAAATTGCGGTGATGACAAGCAAATCACAATTACTCCTGCTAACGACTGCTACAGAATTGCAAGCGTAATGGTTGACGGCGTTGAGGCAATCACCGACGTTGTTGACGGCGTTTACACATTTGCTAACGTAACTGCACAACACGTTATTACTGCTAGATTCGAGCAGATAACATACTCATTCACAGTAAATGCTGGTGAAAATGGTACAATCACTGCTAACGATGAAATTGGTAATGTAGCAAATTGCGGTGAGGACAAGTCGTTCACAATCGCTGCTAACGAAGGTTACAGCATTGCAAGCGTATTGGTTGATGATGTTAATGTTACCGATGCAGTTATTGCTGCTAACGGTGTTTACACATTCGAAAATGTAACTGCTGACCACACTATCGCTGCAACGTTTGTACAAGTACATACAATTTCTGCGGGAACTGGATTCGGCGGTTCAATAACTCCGGATGGTTTTACAACTGTTCTTGACGGAGAGTCTCAGTCGTTTACAATTGTCCCTGTAAATGAATGTTTTGTCATAAGTCAGGTAATGGTTGATGGTGTTGATGTTACTGATGAAGTAATAGCAAATAATGGCGTTTACACATTCGAGAATGTGACAGAAAACCACAATATCGTTGCTAACTTTGATGCAATAACATTGACAATCACAGCAACTGCTGGCGAAGGCGGAACAATTACTCATAATAGTGATTATGAAAATATTCCGTGTGGTTCAAATGAAACATACACAATTGAAGCAAACGAAGGCTACAGAATTGCAAGCGTAATTGTTGACGCAACAGAAGATGTTACCGAAACTGTTATTGCTGCTGATGGCGTTTACACATTCACCAATGTTATCGCAGACCACACTATCAATGCTAACTTCGCAGTTAACAACTACAACTTGACAGTACATTATGTATATGCCGACAACACAACTGCTGCTGCCGACCACACCGAATCGGTTGCATTCGGAGCAGAATATTCGGTTGCTTCTCCTGCTATCACAGGTTACACTGCCGACCAGTTGACTGTTGCAGGCACAATGCCGGCTCAGGATGTTGACGTAACTGTTACCTACAATATCAACAGCTACACCCTTACAATCCACTATGTATATGCAGATGATTCAGAAGCCGCAGAAGATTACACTGCAACTCTTGAATACGGTGCAAGCTACTCGGTTGCTTCGCCTGCTATCGACGGCTTCACAGCAGACAGACTTGTAATTGAAGGTACTATGGGAACTGCAGACGTTACCGAAACCGTAACCTACACTGCTAACCCAGTTCCGACACACACCTTGACAATACATTATGTATATGCTGACGACAGCGAAGCTTCAGAAGACCACGTTGAAACCCTCGCAGAAGGTGCAACATACTCAGTTACATCTCCGGTTATCGACGGCTTCACAGCAGACAGACTGGTTGTTGAAGGTACAATGGGCACTGCAGACGTTACCGAAACCGTAACCTACACTGCTAACCCAGTTCCGACACACACTTTGACAATACATTATGTATATGCTGACGACAGCGAAGCTTCAGAAGACCACGTTGAAACACTTGCAGAAGGTGCAACATACTCAGTTACATCTCCGGTTATCGACGGCTTCACAGCAGACAGACTTGTAGTTGAAGGTACTATGGGCACTGCAGACGTTACCGAAACCGTAACCTACACAGCAAACCCAGTTCCGACACACACCCTGACAATACATTATGTATATGCAGAAACCAACGAACCTGCAGCTGATGACTATACCGCAACTCTTGCAGAAGGCGCAGACTACTCGGTTGCTTCACCTGCTATCGATGGCTTCACAGCAGACAGACTTGTAATTGAAGGTACTATGGGAACAGAAGATGTTACCGAAACCGTAACCTACACTGCAAACTCGGTACAGACCTACACAATCACTCTTACCGTCGGTGAACACGGAACCGTTACGGCAACCGATGAAGACGACAATGAAATTGCTATCGTAGATGGTGTTATCACTGTAAACGATGACGATGACCTGTATCTTGTAATCACTCCTGAAGAAAACTACCAGATTGGTGAACTCATTGTTGATGGTACTCCAGTAGAACTTGAAGAAGAAGATTTGGCTGGATTTATTTTCCCGATACTTGGTGTTTCTAGCGATATGGCAGTAAGCGTTACATTCGTTCCTGTATCATCAGTTGAAATGTTCGAGGCAGGTTCGATGGCAGTTTACCCGAACCCGAACAACGGAATGTTCAGCATCGACTTCAGCAACATCGAAGGTGATGCAACCTACGAAATCATCAATGCTAACGGCGCAGTTGTTGAAACTCGCGACATCAACGTGATGAACGGTGAAACAATGAACTTCAACCACGACCTCCGCCCAGGTACTTACTTCGTAAGAATCATCAACGGCGACAAGGTTTATGTTGAACAGATTGTTGTTGAATAATCAATGCAATCAAAAATAGAAAAGGCTGCTTTCGGGCAGCCTTTTTATTTTTGTTTCTATGTTTGATGGTTTCTATGTTTCTGATTGTTCAGAGGTATTGCTTCGCAATGTTTTAATAAGGGGTATTCAGTTTGCTGGCTTACAGCAGCTTTGCTTTTCACCTGCAAACCTGTTGCCTTTTTATCCAAAGCAACTAAACCTCTTTAGCATATCCATGTCGAGGATAATGATTTCTTTTCTGTCAACCGAAATAGCATTTGCAAATTTCAACTCGGCAAGTATGCGCACTATGTTTTCGGTTGCAAGTCCCGATAATTCGGCAATGTCGCGACGAGTAATGACTGGCGGTATTACATCGCTCTCAAAAATCTTTTCGGACAAATATATGAGCGAATCGCAAACCTTGCTTAACGACTGCTTGTTTGAGATGCTGTTAAGGCGGTCGTATAGATTTTGTAACGAATTTGAGTACATTTTTATGATTTCTGAAGCGAATTTATTGTTTGTCCTAATAATATCATCAAAGACAGTTCGCTCCACCAAACAAACTTTCGACTGCATAATTGCTTGGCAACCAAAATGATAATGATTATCACCATACAGACATGAAAGTCCAATTATGCTGAATGGCTTTGTAATTTTGAAAACTGTATTCTTAAAATGTATGTTCTCGACAAATGATTTCAGCCATCCTTCCTTCAAAATCATAATATAGGAAGCAAATGAACCTTGTTTGCACACATTTTCTCCCTTTTTGAACTCAATTTCGGTGTTTGTTACAGTTTTTATTTCGGATGCGCTGAGACCCAATTTTTTCAAAAAATCAACCAATTTTTTATTATTTTCGTCGTCTGGCGAGAATATCTTCATAATATAATTGTTTAGTTCCTAAATCAATATGTTCAAAAAATTATAATATTTACTTTGCTCGCAAAAATACACAAAATTGATAATTATCAATAATTATTTTGACATTTATCGGTTAAAAATATGATAAAAATTCGTGGTTTTGTAATTCGGTATGAAAGTAAAGCATTAACTTTGGGACACAAAAATTTAAATAATTTAAACTTTAAAAGTAAATATTATGAAAGTACAGAGTATCATGTCGGGTTTGAAGAAGAAACACCCGGGAGAAAAAGAGTATTTGCAAGCAGTACAGGAAGTATTGGAAACCATCGAAGAAGTTTACAACCAGCATCCTGAATTCGAACAGGCAAAGATCGTTGAACGTTTGGTTGAACCAGACCGCATCTTTAAGTTCAGAGTTACTTGGGTTGACGACAAGAAGAGGGTTCAGAACAACATCGGTTACCGCGTGCAGTTCAACTCAGCATTAGGCCCATACAAAGGTGGTCTCCGTTTCCATCCGGCAGTTAACGAATCAATGTTGAAATTCTTAGGTTTCGAACAGATATTCAAGAACTCATTGACCAACCTTCCATTAGGTGGTGCAAAGGGTGGTGCTGATTTCGATCCAACAGGAAAGTCGGATGCTGAAATCATGCGTTTCTGCCAGGCTTTCATGTACGAACTCTGGAGAAACATCGGTGCTGACCTCGATTCACCTGCTGGTGACGTTGGTGTTGGTGGCCGTGAAATAGGTTACCTCTATGGTGCATACAAGAAATTGGCTCGCGAACACAGCACAGGCGCTTTGACAGGTAAGAGCTATGGCTGGGGTGGTTCTTTGATCCGTCCAGAAGCTACAGGTTTCGGCGCAATGTACTATGTTGAAAGAATGGTAAAGCAGAACAAGGACAAGATGGAAGGCAAGAAGATTGCTCTCTCAGGTTTCGGTAACGTAGCTTGGGGTGCTGCAACTAAGGCTGTAGAACTCGGCGCAAAGGTTGTTGCTATTTCTGGTCCTGATGGCGTTTGCGAAATCAAGAACGGTATCACAAAGGAAATGATCGACTATATGCTCGATATGCGTGCTTCAAACCGCAACAAGGTTGAAGATATGGCAGTTAAGTTCCCGAAGGAAGCTAAGTTCACTGCTAAGGCAAAGGCTTGGTCAGTAAAGTGCGATATCGCATGCCCATCTGCATTCCAGAACGAATTGAGCGAAGAAGATGCTAACATGTTGATGAAGAACGGCGTTAAGTATGTTGCTGAAATCTCCAACATGGGTTGCCAGCCAGGTGCTATCGCAGCATTCCAGGCAAAGGGTATTCCATTTGCTCCAGGTAAAGCTGTAAACGCTGGTGGTGTTGCTACTTCAGGTCTCGAAATCTGCCAGAACGCAGGTCACATCAACTGGACTGCTGAAGAAGTTGACGCTAAGTTGCACAAGATCATGAACGACATCTTCGACATGTGTGTTGAATATGGTAAGGAAAAAGGCGGTAAGATCAACTACGTAAAGGGTGCTAACATCGCTGGTTTCATGAGAGTTGCAAAGGCTATGATGGCTCAGGGTGTTATCTAATAGATAATCCAACTCAAATTATAAAGGCTCGCTTTTATGCGGGCCTTTTTTATATCGTATTGCTGTATTCTTAAAATCAGGGCAAAGACCTATAAATGAAATCCAAGTCCCCGTACCTTAGCACCATCATCTTGCGCGAAAGGTCTGCAATCTTGAAAGTATTGGAATTAATCTTCAAATAGTCACAATCATCTAATGCCCATTTTCCGCAAATTGTGTCTCCATCTTTTACTTTAATAAAAGTACCATCGTCTTTGAAGTCACATATTTCTGGGATAATATCAAACTCTCGGTTTATTGAATAATCGACATAACTTTCAAGTTTCCATGTACTACTAGCAATTAGCTTTATTTTGCTACTGAACGAACATCCATTGCCACAAGACTGGACAGACATAGCAAAAATGAGGGTCAATATAAGGACATACAAATTCCGCATTACCTAATCTATACGCGAATTGATTGATACAACATGCTTCTCGACTATTTTCTTGCCTTCCAAGTTGAAAAGTTCCACATACACCACATATATGCCTGGAGGACAAAGACGATTCTTGTCATCAAGACCGTCCCACACGATATTTCCAGTAGAACCAAGCGACCTATTATTTACAAGCGACCTCACAAGGCGCCCGTTTGACGAGAAAACAACAATTGTACCGCTATAACCTGCAACGTCAAGATTGTAAAGAATCTCAAGATAATCGTCATAGCCGTCGTTGTCGGGCGAGAACACCTCACTGCTCAAGGTTATCTGCGATTCTGCTTCAATAACATCGTGATATTGCGAATTAATATAACCCGGCGTTGCAAAACCTGCATCCTGCGCAGCCGAATGCCAGTTGCTTTCCTCTGAAGCAGGTACGTCGTAGTTTATACGTTCAAGCGAAACACCGTCCTGCGAACTTAGCAACTTAAAATGTTGATACTTATTGTAACTAACAATATCTATTGTATCGAACGAACGTCCAGTAATTATAATAGTTCCCTTATCATCGGGCATCGACGGCATCTTCGAAATCTTGTAAAGATTTTCAGGAATCTCGATTGTATAGTGGTTGTAAAGGTCGTCAATGTCGGTGCTAAACGCACAATATTCCTTTGGGAGCATCAAACGGCTAATATTGGTAATCTGGTACGAATCCTTAACAGAACCATCATCGTTGGTGTTCGAAATCCACAAATCCTTCAAGTCAATAACCTTGTTTGAACGATTGTACAACTCAACGAAATCACTTCCGCCAGAATATGGATTGAAAAGCAGTTCATTTATAGCCAAGTCGTCACGCACCGGTTTCTCCCCTATTCCAAACCTTATTTGAGTATTGACTTCTACGTTGTTTCCACTGCAATCGGCAATATTTTCGCTGACATTTAGCATATAAACATTGCCAATCTGGAATTCGGCATTAAATTTTATTTTTACAATAGTAAGTTGCGGCTCTACAATCTTTACAAATGTTGGATTTCCAAATTCCTCAACACTGAAATTCTCAACCTTTACCATTTCGGGCGGCAGAACTTCGCTGAAATATACAATCAGTGTATCATTTACAATCTCTGCATCAGTTGGATACGGCAATATTCTATCTGGATTTGTTGCATTGACAGAGTTTTGCGTTCCTGGAGTACCTCCGCGACTATCGAGAGTGGAACGCCAGTTTTCTGCTCCACCACAAGGATTACTTAGGTCAACCATTTCGAGCGAATAACCGCCTTGCGCCTTGAAATTGTCATCGTGCCACGATGACGAGAATGTAAGTGTGTGGATTATATTTTCGTTCTTGTCGTACAGCGAAATTGTTGTACCTCCTTGTGCAAATGCTGGGAAAGCATCCACCCCAACAACATTTTCATAACCTTCGAAAAGGAAGGCATTGTCGGAACTTGTTAGCAATAGATACGATTGCGCATTTATGATTACCGATGGCAATGGCTTGGTTGTAGAACCTAGCGCGATTTTCCATCCCGACAAACTTACTGCATTGTCGCTGCGGTTGTAAATCTCCACATACTTAGCATCGGGCAAACCAACAACTGGCGACGGCTTCGACATTATCTCGCTCACAACTATTGTATTGAATGCAACTGGCACGGTCGAGAACTGCAAGGTTTGTCTTTCCATCACGTTTCCGCAAAGGTCTGCGATGTTTTCAACGGTAAGGTTGTATATGCGATTCTGCTCGAACGACACGCCAAACATAAGCACTAGCAAATTGGAATTATCAGGATCCATTCCTGCGTAAACTGGATTTCCGTAATCGTTGTCGAGCAAAAAATTGTCAAGCGAAATCGTCGCAGTATCAATGGTTTCTGAAAATGTCAAGTGCAATTCGTTTGCCGAATTTATGCTTATATCCATAATCGTTGGCGCTGTTTCGTCAACATTTTGACCATAAATGGAATTCTGGAAGCCGGGAGTTCCACCGTTCTCGTTTTCGGATGCACGCCAGTTGGTCGATTGTTCGCAACGGTTGTTTGGGTCGATACGTTCCAACGACCAGCCGCCATCTTTCTTACTTGCATTTTTGTACCATGCAGAAGAATATGTAATCTTGTCAACTTCAGTCATATACTCATTGTATAGAGTAATGGTTGTCCCACCATTGGTAAGTGCTGTTGTCGCCAAACTCAATGTCAAAATATTGCTAATGTCGTAGAACAATGTATCGTTTCCTGCACGACAAATAACAACATATTCCGAAGGATACAACGTATAAGCGTCGAGAAGTTTCGAAGTGCTTCCTATTTTCAAAGTCCAACCTTCAAGGTTTATTGCATCGGGCGAATTGTTGTAAAGTTCAATGTATTCGCTTTCGGGCAGACCGACGACTGGTGTCGGGTCGGCCATAATCTCGTTGATTACCACGGAACCAGTTCCAGCAGCCACAAATGTCATCTGCGTGGTGGAAGTTGCCATTGTATTTCCTTCGCTGTCGGACAAACCACTGTATGTCAATGTGTAAGTTGTTCCGCTTGTGAAACTATTGGCGAAGTTCAGAACTATCTTTCTAGCGTCGCCTTCCTGCAAAGCAACCGAGGTTGCCTGTCCAATGCCATTATCCATGCTGAAATTTGATGCACTTATGCTTTCCTCGTCGATTTCCTCATCGAACGAGAGCAGAATGCTGTTTTCGCTGGTGAAGCGAGCTGAAACCAATGCAGGGGGCTCTGTGTCAACCATATATGTTCCCGAAACGGAAATATCGTCGAACCACATTTTTGCAGCATTCGTGACCGTATATTTGCAGGCAAGGCCAAAATACCTTGATGCCGAGTATGTCAAATCGGTAGTTTCGCCTTCGAGGGTGTATGTTCCCTCGTTGTTTATGTCGGTATAAAGTTTCCACTCGCCATCAGCAGTGCGTGTAACCTTGATTTTGAAAGTGTTGGATGTGCCAAGCGTAAGTGCGCGACCATCAATGATTTTGTTTGACGATGAGGCATTTTTGCGATACAGGCATACATTGTCGGTAGTAGAAACCCCGCACACCCTGACGAAATAGCCGGCAGTACACGAAAACGGATTGGCATTGTCGGAAACTATATAGACATCGCAGAAGTTGTTGGAGGAAGGATTGAAGGCATATCTTACTGTGAAAATCCACTCGGCGCCATCGATTGCATGGCATTCGGTTGATAGCATTGCTGTGGAAGCCTCAGAATCGTTGAGTTGGAGCTCTCCGCCATTGACTTGAAACTTAGTGGTTTCGCCAGTCCATTGCGGATTTGCGGTGAAATCGCCATCCGAAAAATCGTCGGTAAAGCCACCGTTGACCTGGGCGTTAGCCAGCGATACCGAGAAAAGTAAAATCGCAAATGCAAATATCTTGAAATACATTAGTCTAACATTTAACAAATTGCAAAAGTAACCAAAATTTCTATTCATAAGCCATTTTCATCAAATTGTCAATTTTCTATGTTACAAATATTTCTTAAAAATTAATTTTTGTCGGTATAAATAAAATATTATATTTGCCGAAAAATAAATCTCATGAGAACAAATTTGATTATCATAATTGTTATTGCAACAATGTTTGCAATGATTGGCTGCCAAAAGGAAGGTTGTACAGATTCAAAAGCAACGAACTACGACCCTGATGCAAAGAAGGATAATGGGACATGCGTTTATCTCACGCCCGAACCCGATCCTGAACCCGATCCACGCGACCAGTACACAGGAAATTATCTTGTTACAGACAGCACGTTTATGATGGGAGATTTTTACGAAGTTAAGACATATACATTACAGGTAACGATTGGATCTTCGAAGGGAGACACATTATTTCTTAAAAACTTATGGAACAGAGGCAGCGAATTTGTCGCCATAATGGCAGGAAGTAACTTTTCAATCCCTTCGCAACAAGTAGATGGTCCATACTATGCCGATGGTAATGGTAAATTCGAAGGAAACACTATTGTGTACACTACTTCTGGCGATGTTTATCTGAACAAGGGGACAGGGACTAAGCAATAAGAAGTATTATTCGAATACAAGGTTTTTTTTCAAAAAAACTATTCCACAATCCAATCTTCGATAGTTTTTGTTTCTTTCGAGAACGCGACACCGACTTTGACAACTTTCTTATTTCCTGCTTCGTAAGGCACCAAATAACCTTTGCTGTTTATCTGGTCGAGGGCTTCCTGTGCCGTGCCGTTTATCTTCAGTTCAAATACATAGACCGTATCTTTCACAAACATGACAATGTCAGAACGCCCGTTTGCCGATTTCACTTGAGTTCGTACATAATTGTTCATCATACTGAAAATTACATACATTATGGTTTCATAAAATGCTTCAAAAGTTGTAAGGTTTTCAAGTTGGGAATTGCCATGTTCAAGATACGGAATGGAAGCAAGGAACGCCTTAATATACTGCAATGCGGAATCTATGTCCTGCTTTAATAATGAGGCATA
Source organism: Bacteroidales bacterium (assembly GCA_017651185.1). GTDB lineage: Bacteria > Bacteroidota > Bacteroidia > Bacteroidales > ML635J-15 > Bact-19. The sequence continues at coordinate 9,797 of JAGCDJ010000027.1, forward strand.
TATATTTGCTACAGTGTTGGTTGCAAGCAAGGTACTTGCTTTTGCTGCGACTACTGGCAACAAATTTCTCATAAATCCAACGCGAACCTCGGCATTCGGGAAGTCAAGAACATATTGGTTTGTATCAAAATTATAGTCCTTAATTGTCAAATATCCAGACTGGTACAATAACGGCAATATTGTTTCCATATTTTCTGTCGGCGCATCAAATTCAGATGCCGAAGCAGTAATGTTTTCCAATGATAGCACATTGGTGCCGAAACGTTTCATCTGCTCAAAAAGATATGTCGGCGTTCCTGTCCCAAACCAGTAAGAATCAATCATTTTATTCTTCAATACCATTGTCAAGCTGAAGGGATTAAACACATCTGGCGATTCCATTGAAAAATTATACCCATCGTATTTTGCTTTCAGTTTGTCCACCATCTCATCGTAAGAACACTTGTATCTATCCGCAAGCTCCTGTATGTCAGGTTTGAATACATCCAATGCCTCGTCCACGGTGATTCCGCAGATTGCCGAATATTGTGGCAACATTGTGACATTGGTAATGTTGTTGAGCGTGGAAAATATGGAAAGTTGAGAGAACTTTGTTATGCCAGTGATGAAAACAAAATGTTCGAACTCTTCGCAAGCCTTCAATGGCTGGTAGAATTCCTGCATAATCTTGCGCACTTCAGCAAGTTTCTCTGGTTCGTCAAGCGCATCAAGCAATGGCGCATCATATTCATCGAGGATAACAACACATTTGAGGTCTGTCTGTTTGTATGCCCTACCCATAAGACTTGCAAACCGAGCGCCAGGTGTCTCGTCATTCAAATCCCTGCCATATTCTTCCTCGTACGGTCTTAGCTGACGTTCAAGTTCCCTTGTTATTCCTTGCAGGTTATACTGATTCTTGCATAGGCTCAAATTGAAGTGAAATACAGGATATTTTTTCCATTCTGTTTCCAGTTTTTCCATTGCAAGCCCTTCGAACAATTCCTTGCGCCCTTCGAAATAGCATTTGAGCGTGGAACACAACAATGTTTTACCAAACCTGCGTGGACGGCTCAGAAAAACAAACTGTGATTCGTGAGCCAACTGATAAACGAGATCGGTCTTGTCAACATATATCAATTCTCGTTCGCGTATGTTGTCGAACAATTGTATTCCTGCTGTGAATCTGCGCATTGTCTGCATAATATTCAATTTTTTGCAAAAATACAATTTTATTTGCGATTTACGATTTTAGATTTACGATTTTAATGGAGATCCTAGAAAAACATTCCTACCACCATCACATCATCTGTCTGCTCCAAGTCGCCACGCCACAAATCAAGTTTCGCTGACAGAAATTCCTTTGCCTTATCGGGTGCCATTTGTGAGCATTCCTGCAAAAAATTGCGGAAGCGCGAATATTTCAGTTTTCCATCTGCACCAAACTGATCGGGATAACCGTCGGATGAAAGGAAAACGACATCGCCAGACTTGACATTTATAATTTCTTCCATAAACACCTCATCGCCAACACTTCCCATTATTGCATTAGTGGACTTGTACTCATGAATTTCACCATCCGAAACCAACCACATTTTCTGCTTTGAACCCAGAAAGCGCACCTCGCTTCCACAAATGCGAAGCATCGACAGGCAGAGCGACTCGCCCTTGAGATTTTCGGCAGATGAAACAATTTCGCAGAACTCATTGTTTATGAAAGAGGCTATTTCGGGCAATGTGTCGTACTTCTCGATTGCCTCGTACACCGACTTTATGCCAAGCACCGACAAGAAACCACCTGAAATGCCATGCCCGGTGCAGTCGCCCACAACCACATACGAGGCATCGCCTTTGGTTTGCGAAATGTAAAAGTCGCCACCCACAACGCTCTTCGGCCGGTCGAGGACAAACATCTGCAAGTTGCTTTCCGTCAAACTATTGCTCATACAGCCAAGTTGAATTTCGCGTGCATATTCAAGATTGGAAGATATTTCGGCATCACGCTGCTTGAGGTCGGCATTCAACTTTCCTAGCATCTTGTTCATGCGACTTTTCTTCACAAGCAAAAATGCAATGACAGCGATGAAAGTTAGTACGATAGCGATTATGGAGAAGAGGATTGTGTTGAGGTTTTTTTGATGGGAGATTTCTTCATCGCGGAGTCTTAGTTCTAGTAGGGATTTTTCGCGTTCGCTACGGTTTTCTAATATTTTTAGTTGAGCCGAAAGTTCTGCAGAATATATACTATCCCTTAGCCATATATAATGTTCAAGATAATAATTTGCCTTTTTAAAGTCTCCTTTTTTCTTATATAGGTCGTGATAATTATTATATAAAGTTAGCCGTACTTCATTAAATCCAACCTTACTGCTTATACTATCAACCTTTGCAAGTAACTTTTCCGCCTCAAAAATATCATTTTCTCGTATATACATTTTCGACACATTATTAAGTGCAGACAAGTATATATGCATATCAACACTTTCGTCTAATATTGACAACACATTTAAATATGTCTTTTGAGCATCTTCAATTTCCCCTAGAGAATATTGTAGTTTGGCAATTCCACAATATATTGCAATTTTAGTATCTAGTATTGTTGTAAGGTTCAATGCCCTTTCATATAACATTAATACGGTATCATATTCCTGTTTTTTATAATAATAAAGGTCAGCAATATTAACTAGAGTTGCTGCATATATGTCATTATCACCAAGCAACTTTGCATTGATTACAGCAAGAGTTAAATGTTTTTTTGACAGATTCAAATTCTCAAATTTGTCATAAATATTTCCAAGTTCACTATATATGTGACACAACAAAACTGTATCGCATAAAATTCTCGCTATTTTTTCTGCCTTGCCATAATATTTTACTGATTCTGCATAATCTCCAATCTCATACTTTACTGTCCCTTTGCAAACATTTGCGGCTGCATAAGAATTAATATTGCAATATTGGGAATATATTAAAATTGTATCTGCATATTGATCTGCGATTATATTATCCAAATTCAAATAATAATCAAAAATATTACCATAAAGTTCTATTTTTTTACCAATATCATTACTCGTCGCTACTTCTCTCCTCAAACTATCCACATACTCGTCCTGTGCAAAGCCAGTCAAAGCCAATACACAAAACAATATGCCCGACAGAAAGTTCTTCATTATTTCTTCCTGAAAACTTTACCGATTACCCTCTTGTACATTGCCGTCATATCTTCCGAGAGGTCGAAATACAAGGTTGGAACGACAAACACAATGCATATCACAGCCGACCGCACTGCCAGATCGAGTATGAGATTGCCCAAATCCGGCATCAGCCACGACAACAGATAAGCCACAGCACCGAAAAGCAACACAAGCAAATGCTTAAGGCAGAACGGATTAAATCCAAATTTCAGTTTCACAAATGCTATTCTTACCAACGAATAAACAAGGAACGAAAGCATTGATGCTACGGCCGCACCCGTAATGCCATATATCGGCAGCAGCCACACATTGAAACCAAATATCAACCCAATGAGAATAACCATGATAAGCGTATGGTATCGGTAATATTTGCTGTACTGTATAATTTCACCGCTTACACTCGCCGCCATCTGTATCAGATGCGAAATAGCAATGAATAGGATGACAAGCCGACCATCGGCATATTCGGGCGGAAGCATTTTTAGAATGTTGCCGATATTGCCCCATACCAAGACGAAGAGTATTACGCCAATTATCAGCATGTTGGTAGTACATTTGCGATATACTTTCAGTACCATGTCGTCGTCGCCGCTCTTGAACGACTCGGTAATCACAGTGCTCGAAATCCTTACTATGGAACGCCCCGGAAGCAATATCATCGAACCAAAATAAAAAGCAATGGAATACACGCCAGTCGCACCAAGGTCGCAGTAATGGTTGATGAAATAGCGGTCAATCTGGTTGACAAACACTCCGCTGAAACTGGAAATCACTCCGTAAAACGCAACCGAACACATCGCTCTCACAAATTCGCGCGTTAGCAGTTTCTTTGATGGTTTCAACGACATGTTTCCCTGAACAATAAGCAATATCAGCAACAAAACCGTCGGAACTCCGTATGCCGCGACATAGTAGATTATAAATCCGTTGAAGTCGAGTACCCCGAAATAGAACAACCCGATGCCTATGAGGTTAAGTATGCGCAAAAGGAACTCCTTTACGAACAACCCGAACGACGAATTGTAGAACATTCTGTTGTATACATCGCTCAGCAGGTAGAATATCGTTATGTAAATGAGTGGCAGAAGTAGGAAAACATAGTCGGCGAACAATTTTGACTTCTCAATGTTCTGAGTTACAAGGTAGTCGCGTGCACCAAAATAACCAGCAGTGCAAACCAACGAACCGACAATTCCCACCGCTACCAGCAAGAATGGAAAACCGTTGTGCTTGTGTTCGGGGTCACGGAAATATGGGAAAAATCTGACAATCACATTGGTAAAGCCGAAACAACCAAACTGTCCCACAATTGACGACAACGCAATAAGCAGGTTGGTAAGACCGATTTCGTCGGTTGTGAAAATCTGCGGCATGAGCAGGGCTACATTCACAAAACCTATGAACGCTCCGAGGTAGGAATAAATCGAACCTTTTATTGTCTGTTTTGCAATGAGTCCCATAAATCGTAAATACTTTTTTTCGACTTAATGTTTTCAAACGGCAGTAGGTAAGCACCCGAAATGCAATCAATTGAACGCAAAGTTGCCATAGACCTTTCCAATCCGAACGAACTATAGTCGCGAACAATGAAAAGGTAGTCGAATTTATTTAATTCGTCAATAAGGCAAATGCCGTTGTGCCTATTGGATATTAGCATAAGGTCGGACTTGCGGAAACTATCGATGGAATTTCCATAAACCGAATACTTGTTAGGTTCAGCATTTGCGACATTATCAAATAGTGAAATTGCTTGCTGCTGTTCTCGTTGCACTTCTATTTCCGGAAGCAGATAAAAGTCCATTCCAAAGCCACGGACAAGACCAAACGCCAATTTGTAGTCCATTTCCGACGATGATATGCCAACTATCTGAAAATTGACATTCGGAATATATTCCAACTTTGGCTTCTGTGTCTTCATAGTGCAAACTTACATAAAAAATTGATGACAAAGGAGAAAAAGAGAAAAAAACTTGTAGTGCCGCAATGCATTGCGACGCTACAATTAAATCACGAATTTAAAAATTCCTCCATCTCCATGCTTGCTTCTTCCCACAACGACATCTGCTGCTCAAGTTCCTCGTTCAACTTTGCCGACATCTTGTAGGCGGTCTCTAGTTTTTGCTGTTCGATTGCAGGATTCGACATAAGATCGTTGAGACCTGCGATTTCCGTCTCAAGCCGTTCAATTTCTGCTTCTGCCTTGTCGATTCGGTTTTGTATGGCACGACGACGCTTATTGAGTTCCTTGTTTTCTAAGTAACGCTGCTTGTTGTCTGACATTGGCATTTCCGATTTCACCTCGGCAAGTTTGCGGTCTTTAATCTCAATCTCGCGCATATCCTCAATTTTCTTATTGCGCAGAAAATCGTATATGCCACCTACATGCAAGCGTATCTTCTTGTTCTTGAACTCGTAAACCTTCGATACAAGTCCATCGAGGAAATAACGGTCGTGCGAAACTATTATCAGCGTACCGTCATAGTTCTGGAGTGCCTGCTTTAGAATGTCCTTGGAGCGAATGTCAAGGTGGTTTGTTGGTTCATCGAGTACAAGAAGATTGTATGGCTGCAGAAGTAGTTTAGCCAACGACAAACGCGAATGTTCACCACCCGACAAAACCTTTACCTTCTTGTCAATGTCCTCGCCCGAAAACAGGAATGCACCAAGAATATCCCTTATCCTCGTGCGGATATCACCAACCGCTATGCGGTCGAGGGTATCAAATACTGTCAGTTCTGGATCAAGCAATTCATCCTGATTTTGAGCGAAATAACCGATATTTATGTTATGTCCGATTTTCAATTCGCCTGTATATTCGGTTTCTCCGACGATAATTTTCGACAATGTGGTCTTACCCTCGCCATTTCGTCCGACAAAAGCAACCTTCTCGCCACGCTCTATCACAAGGTCAATCCTATCAAGGATAAGGTTGTCGCCATAACTTTTGCTAAGTTCCTTTGTTTCGACCACTATATCGCCCGAACGCGGTGCAGGAGCAAACTTTATGTGCATTGCAGCGTTGTCAAGGTCATCCACTTCGATGATGTCCATCTTCTCGAGTTGCTTTATGCGCGACTGCACCTGATTGGACTTTGTCGGTTTGTAACGGAAACGTTCAATAAAATCCTCGGTATCCTTAATAAGTTTCTGCTGGTTCTCGTATGCTGCCATTTGCTGCTTTACCCTCTCCTGCTGCAACACCTTGAACTTCGAATACGGCACCTTGTAGTCGTACAATTTGCCCATGTTTATCTCAATGGTGCGCGTAGTAACATTGTCAAGGAAAGCACGGTCGTGCGATATAAGCAACACCGCTCCACGATACGACTGCATAAAGTCCTCAAGCCATTGGATCGACTCTATATCTAGGTGGTTGGTAGGTTCATCGAGAAGTATCAAATCTGGACTTTGAAGCAGTATCTTTGCAAGTTCCACCCTCATGCGCCAGCCACCGCTAAACTCAGCAATCTTGCGGTTGAAGTCGCTACGCAGGAAACCGAGACCTTTCAGAATCCTTTCGATTTCGGGTTCCATATTGTTCACGCCAACAATCTGCAAATGCTCGTTGAGATGAGCCAGGTTTTCGGCAGCTTTTATGTAAGAATCAGACGTATAATCGGTTCGTGTTTCAAGTTCGGCAGCAAGGCGGTCTATTTCGCTCTGAATTTCGACTATTGAATCAAATGCCTTCTTTGTCTCCTCCAAAACTGTATTACGAGTCGACTCTAGGGTCATCTGCTGTGGCAAATAACCAACACTTATACCCGATGGTTTCGAAACACTTCCTTCGGCGGGGGCAACAAGTCCGCATATAACCTTCAGCAGCGTCGATTTTCCTGCACCGTTCTTTCCAACAAGACCGATACGGTCGCGCTTGTTTATCATAAAACTGATATTCGAGAACAACTCGAATCCTCCGAACCGAATAGTTATGTTGTCGATTGATAGCATTTTGTTTTTCTGCTATTTAGATTCTGATTTTTCTTTTTCCGTCTTTAACGACTCCCTATATTCCGCCAGTCTTTTCCTTCTGCGGTTTGTCATCCACTTTATCAGTATATTGAACACTTCCAAGCCAAGCAATACGAGAGCGGTGGACACGATTGCAAGTACATACATTCCGCCTCCGCACGCAAGTCCGATAGCAGCGGTAACCCATACGCCTGCAGCTGTCGTCAATCCGCGAATAACATTTTCTGCCTTATGAAATATGATAGTACCAGCACCTATGAAACCTATGCCAGTCACAACCTGAGCAGCAATTCGGGCTATGTCCCAACGCTGTTCCTCTGCAAGCTTAATGCCATCGAATCCGTATGCCGACACCACCATAAAAAGAGCAGAACCCAATGCCACAAGGAAATGAGTGCGCAAACCCGCCTCCTTTGCTCGGTACTCGCGTTCAAGACCAATAGCACCGCCAAGCATTGCTGCCACAAAGATTCTCAATATGAATTCCCAAGTCATGTCCATAATGCAAAAATATTCCTTTTAATTGGATTAGTCATCATTTTGTTCAAAAATATTGCGAACAATACAAAAAGAAAAGTTGAACCGGGGAGATCCAACTTTTCCGTATTTAGTGAGCATTATGAAAAAACCTATTTAGTAAATAAAAACTTACAAGTCTTTATTTGATTTTCGTTCTGCAAAGTTACAAAATACATTTGATTCTGCAATGATAAATTTGAAAAATTTTCAAAAGAAATTTCATGATAGCCAGATTCTAAACTAAATTGCTTCTGTCCAACAACTTGACCAAGCATATTTGTAATTGTTATGGTTGTATTCGATGCATCAGTCAAAGTAAATGCAATCCTAGCATCGCCATTCGCCGGATTTGGAACAACTGACAGATTTGACATAATTTCAATATCTTCCACAGAATTTGCACTTGAACTATATGTCAGCGTCCAACCATCACCTAAATCATCGTTATTGTTAGAATAGAACTTCACATAAACGGTTCCGTATGGGAATGTAACAGGGTCTCTTGGAACATTCTCCGAAGAATACTTTACAATCAGGTTATCGGTATGTATCGCATCATGGAAAAATGCCACATAATCCTTTCCATCTGACGACACGTTAAAGTCAGTAAACCTGAATGTAATGCTGGAAGCACCAGCAGGAGCAACCTTCCACGAGCAAGTTGTCAACTTCTTGTACTGACATGCCTTACTGCCATCGCCAAATGTTCCGCTTGCTTCTGTAACTTCAATTGTATTCATACTGCAATAAATTGTAGAATAGTTGATTTTCCATCCATCAGAAACAGCAGAACCATCGGTAACGAACCTTACCGTTACAGGAGTTGCAAGAGAAGACAAAGATGTAGGTGGCAAATTGTCGGCATCGTATGTTGCTATAAGTTCACCTGTTGTTCCCGAACCTTTATAAATGTTCACATAATCGCCATTTGCAAGGTCAAACTTCGGGAATTTCAAGGTTGTGTATGCTCCGCATTCTGGATTAATAACGTACGAACAATCCTTATTATTGGAATAATCGTAAATGCGGCTTCCATCATCGAAAGTACCTTCAACACCCGTCACTGTTACATTTTCACATCCAGAGAACGTCTGATTTGGATGAATATTAATAACAACCTCCTGACCATCAACAAAATTGTTTTCAGGACCATTAATGGTAGCGGAAGAATTAAGATTGTCGAGCGTATAGAATCCTGATCCGTCACCAAGACCCCAACCCCATTTCATATGGAATTTTTCTTCGCTGCCATTTATCTGATAACCATCACAATTCCATGCATGACCTGTAGTTGTTGATGTTCCGCTGTATACCATAGGATATTTCTGGTCAATCTGCGATTTCAACATTGAGTTCCAGTTTGCATCAGAATAAGATCTCTTAGACTTATATTCAACTTCGCTAGCATATCTGAAATAATTCTTCAATGCTGTTGGAATATTCCATGTCTGCGAACCAGAACCATCTGCTTCCCAATACATTTTTACCGCTACACCTACATGGAAACAAATCTTTGCTACCTCTGCATTTTCTGCCGATGATGGGTCATCGGGCATTGAATACCAATTGTATGTCTGATTGCCGAAATTTACGGTAATGTTTCCGTTTCCACCATTATAGGAACTTATATGAGTATAAGAACCATTTCCTGTTGCCGGCCAGTTCCAGTATTTCATAACATGGCATGTTGCTGTAGCAACACAACCTACAGGTGCATGATTATGATAACTATTTGTTTTCTCTGGACACATTGCATTGAAAGGCCACCCCTGCTCCCAAACAATACCTTCCATCAGGACAGGTGATGTTACAACATCACGGGTTGCCTTTGCTAGCGGATCGTAAGTCAAAAGGTAATTCCACTCGGCACGATTGGCTTCAACAAGTTCCGCATCGGTCTTATCTGCACGGTCGTTCGATTCGCTATAATATTTAAGGTATGCTGCCTGTCCAGGCGACATATTGTTCATATTGAACGAACATTCAAACGAATATGCAAGCACAGGAACAATCTGGTCGTCGGAAGAAACAATAATATATCCATCATCGTTAACATCGAAAATGTATAAGTTGTACTTGGGGTTTGCATCGTTTGGATTTACAACGCAGGTCAGACTTATGTCACTCCATTCGGTTGCACGGAATGCATTGACCGTCTGATAGTAATACGCTCTGGCGACCTTCTCGGCATCCTTGTAAGATACGCGTTCGGCATTTGCAGCGAAAACTATCGCCAACATTGCCATAATAACTGTTAATCTTTTCATTATCGTCAGTTTTTAAATTTCAAAATTTGTAAAAGTGCAAATATAACTATTTTTTTATTAAGTCTGAGTTAAAATGCAAGCCAATAGACTCACGACGTGCCATCGCCTGGCGAATTATGAGATAACCTATATTAATAAGGTTTCGCAATTCGCATAAACTTACCGTTACCTTCGATGCCTTGAACAAATCCTCGGTTTCGCGGTACAAAATTTCCAACCGGTCGAAGGCGCGTTTCAAACGCAAATCGGTGCGCACTATGCCAACATAGTTGCTCATAATCTGCTGCAACTCCTTGAGTGAATGCGAAACAAGAATCAATTCATCGTTGGTGATTGTGCCTTCTTCGTTCCACAATGGAATTCTGTTTAATGTTGCCTCATCGGTCATAACGGCATCCTTTGAATCCTCAAAAGCCCTATGAGCAAAAACTACCGCCTCAAGCAACGAATTGGATGCCAACCTATTAGCACCATGCAAACCAGTACAAGCGGCTTCACCTACTGCATATAAATTCTGTATAGATGTGCGTGCATATTCATCGGTCTTTATACCGCCGCACATATAATGTGCTGCAGGGACTACAGGAATAAGGTCGTTCTTGATGTTGATTCCTATTTCGAGGCACTTTGCATAAATGGTCGGGAAATGCGTCATAAGCACATCCTTGTCGATATGCCTTGCATCGAGGTAAACATGCTCGTCACCCGAAAGTTTCATTTCGGAGTCGATGGCTCGTGTAACAACATCACGAGGAGCAAGCGACCCGCGCTTGTCGTACTTCACGCAGAAATCCTCGCCTTTGCGGTTGCGAAGTATTGCCCCTGCCCCACGCATTGCCTCTGTAATGAGAAATGCAGGCCGCTCGTTCGGATTGTAGAGCGTTGTAGGATGGAACTGCACGAACTCCATGTTTTCGACCGCACCTTTTGCCCTGTAAACCATTGCAATACCGTCGCCAGTAATATGAACTGGATTGGTAGTACTCATGTAAGCATTTCCACATCCGCCAGTCGCAATCAGCGTTTTCTTGGCGTAAAAATTGAAAACTTTCTTATTATTAACATCGTAGACGTATGCACCATAACACTTTATGTCGGGTGTAGCACGCGTAACCTCAACGCCAAGATGGTGCTGGGTTATGAGTTCTATTGCAAAATGGTCTTCGTAGATGTCAATATTGGGATTATTCCTAACATCCTCAACCAGCGCACGTTGTATTTCGGCACCAGTCTTATCCTTGAAATGCAGAATTCGCTTTTCGGAGTGCCCACCTTCGCGGTTCATGTCGTACTGACCAGTAGAGTCGGTATCGAAATTTGTACCTATTTCCACAAGGTCACGAATGCGCTCGGGTGCCTCGCGTACAACTATTTCCACAATTTTTCTGTTGTTTATGCCACAACCGGCAATCATCGTATCTTCAATATGCTTTTCGAAAGAGTCGTAACTGTTCATGACAGAAGCGATTCCTCCCTGCGCCTTAACGGTGGATGTGTCGTCTATCTTATTCTTGCAGATTATTGCCACACGACCGTACTTGCTAACCTTGGTCGCATAAAATAGGCCTGCGATTCCGCTACCTATCACTAAAAAATCCACTTGCTTTCTCATTCCTATATACTACAAGTCATTTTAAGAATGCAAATGTAATCTAAAACTTGATACAGCGAGTTTCATTTGCATTTTTTTTGACATTCGACAAATAAAAGACTGACTATTAGAAATATTCTTATTCTAAAAGGCAATATTAGATGATTTTAAGTCTGATGAAACCCCTACGGGGTATATACATGGATATTATTTTTATTGATATATATGCCCTACGGGCAATGCAAAATATTACAGGATAATTTTTGTGTGTTTCCTTTCAAGGAGCGAGCGGGAAACGGGGATCGAACCCGCGACCCTCAGCTTGGGAAGCTGATGTTCTACCACTGAACTACTCCCGCATCGACAGTGCAAAGATAAGGGTTTTAATGATTCAAAGATTTAATAATTTAAAAATTCAAGAATTAGATGGTTTGTTTCGGGGATGGTTTGAGGTTGTTTGAAATTGTTTGAAACAGAAATGAAAAAAGGTCGGACAACGCCCGACCTTTTTTCATTATTAAACAATACAAATTAGAACTTCGTAACCTTTCTTACAATAACTTCGTTTGCAGTGTAGATTCTTACGAAGTACATGCCAGCCGGCTGAGCTTCGAGTGAAATCGTCACAACATCAGAAGAAACTGCTTCGTTAGAAACAACCTGCCCGTCAACATTTGCTATTTCAACACGCTGAGCATTGCCGTTTGTAACAATGTTAACGATGTCGCTTGTCGGGTTAGGATAGATTGCAATTTCTGATGCAAGTTCTTCAACCAAAGTTACGATAGTAACATCGTCGTTGCTACGAGGATAAATCTGGATAGCCTCGTCGTAGAATACTGCGAAACCAGTAATATCCCAGTTGGTGTTGTCGCCGATTTGCATATCCAAAGTCTTGAAACCATTTCTAAGAACTGCTTCGTTGCCATTCTGTGAGAATGTTACATTGTTTCCGGTCTCACCTGTTGTGTAAGTTGCACCAGTTGCTACGGCAACATTTTCAACCTTTACAAGCTGTGAAACATATGCGTTAGTGAGAAGCTGTTCAACTGTGATTACTATAGGAGCAACAGCACCAGTATTCTCAGTAGCTTCAGCCGTATTGAACAACGGAACATACTCAAGAAGTCCGTGATACATGCTGATTGTTCCAGAGATTCCACCAGAAATTACATCGCCTTCTTCGTATTCGTTTGTAATCTTGTTGTTCTGGTCGTAGATAAGCAATCCGCCGGTAGCATCCTTAACATACATATTTCTATCCTTGCGGAATACAAAGGTTACATCACCTGTGAGCTTGTAGTTGCCATCGGTGTTCTCGAGTGCGTAGAGTGCTGCAATGTTCTCGACGAATGTCGGGAATGTGTATCTTGCAGTTGCTATGAAACTTGCATCATCACCAAGTACTGCGATTGCTTTTATTGTCTTGTTCTCGCTAACAGCGAGTGGTTCGGTGTACAGAGTAGATTCTGCTGTTGGGTTTGTTCCATCGGTTGTGTAGTAAATAGCTGCACCTTCGGTAGAGCAAGTAATTGTTACATTCTGTGCGTCTTCGTAGTAGCCAGCAACAGGAGTGAATACAGGAGTTGCAACAGCTGGAATAGCACCTAACTTATAGAGGGTAACAGGAGTTTGTGTACCTATATAACAAGCAAAACGCGGAGTCGTAACATTCCATTGAATCTGACGAGGATTATGATAAGAAGTATCGGTGATTGATTTTACACTTGTTATCGTAACAATACCATTATCATTGAATGCAATATCCCATTCGTCTCTTACTGCTGTGAATGTATTATAAGAATAGAGTTTATTACCATCGCTGTTAAGTCCAAGATAACCGTTACGATTCAAATACATTGAGTAATACCCGTTTTCTGTAGGTTCAACTGTAACCTTGCATACTTCGGTTGCCATATTTGAAGCAATAACTCCGTCAGCATAATGTTCATAGATATTTGTATAAGTACCAATATTATTTTCAACACCATTAAGAGCATTGATGGTTTCTGCTGTGAGGTCTGTGAAAGTAATCAGGTAGTCGCCAGTCCAATCGGTCTGTGCATCTGCTACTGGATAGTAGCAACCTTCCGATGCTACAGGAGGATTAGCAACGAGAGCAACGGTTGTTACTGTTTCACCGCTTGTGAGAGTAAGAGTACCATTTGTTACAGCATCACCGGTAAATGTTACCGTCAAGGTTGCTTCGGTGTTCATTGTTATGGTTTCTGCATCAACCGTGAAGTTTTCTGTTACAGCAACAGTAATGTCCTCTGTAAGGTTAAGACTCGAAACATTCAAGGTCTTTGTTTCGTTTACATTTTCGAAGTTCAATGTTTCTGCGCTAACAATGATAGCAGGAGTTGTAACAACGTTGTAGAATGCTTCGGCAATACCGCTAGCTATACAATCCTGCTTGTATGCCTTTGCCTTTACTCTTGTAGGTTCTGTAATTGTGAGAGCTGCGGTGTATTCTGCCGATTCTTCTGTTGGGTCAGTACCATCGAGAGTGTAACGGATTGTTGCACCTTCGGTTGCACAAAGGATTTCTACAGTTTGTACTGTAGTGTAGTTTCCTGCTGGAAGCGAGAATGTCGGGGTTGCAACAAGAGGAGCGTGGTCGCCAAGGTCAACGAAGAAATCAAGTGCGAAATTGTATTGTGCTGCATTATTATTTTCTGCATTGCTATTTGCATACGCACCAAATACATTGTTGTTGCTTGCGCTTAAAGCGACAGAGCGTCCTGTGTTTGCAACATTTGTAATCTTATAACCAGTATATCCTGGGATTAATGCAGTTGAAACATTTGTATATTCTACAATAGTCCATTCTTTATTGGTGGTACTAGTGAAAGTTGTGCCGCTGGTACCATAACCGAGCGTGTCGTTAGAAGCATTTACAAACTTATACACACCGTCTGTTTCTTTTACTGTCCATACAACTGAATCAACTTCTGTTGTAATGATTTCATTTTCTGCTGTTACTTCAACGCCATTAAATCTGTTGTTTGCAATTCTTGTAGGAGCAACATAGTAGGTGCTTGGAATGCTATCGTAACGACGAGCAGCGATGATTACCTTATCGCCATCTTGCAACTGGTTGAGCGAAGTGATACGGGTGTAGTTTACAGCAACAACAGATTCTGTCTTTGTGAAGGTAGCTTCTGCGATTGCACTGTTCTGCATACTTTCCTTCATTGCAATTGCCCTAACGGTTGTTGTTGCATCAAGTTGGAATGGATTTTCGTACAATGTTGATTCTGCTGTCGGGTCGTTGCCATCAAGTGTGTAGTAAATGGTAGCATCGGCAGTTTCACAAGCCAAAGTTACCTCAACGGATGTTTCAAATTCACCACCATTAGGAGTTATTGTCGGAGTTGCAACAATTTCCATATCGGTGATTGTGTAGATTGCTGAAACTGTTTGGCTACGAACACTGTTCTTTTCTGCGAATGCATAAATTGTAGTTGTTTCGGTGAATGTCAACGGAGCAGTATATACAACCTCTGTATCGGTATCGTTAAGAGTATAATATATTGTTGCACCTTCGGTTTCACAAGCCAAAGTAACGGTTACACTTGTTGTATATGAGCCAGCTTCGGGAGTGAATGTCGGGTTGGCAGGAACTTCACGCTTAACAATGTCGGCTGCGGTACGCGGGAAAATCTGGTAGTCTGAATTATATTTCGAAACTAAACCTGTTACAGATGTTATAACATCGTCAACGGTATAGTCACTTTCGGTTATCAAATTGAATCTATCAAAGATTTTCATCGTGTTTTCTCCATCCGAAACAATAATGTTTTGTCCGTCTATTCCTGTTACTGTCAAATTCTGAACTGTTACAAGCTGTGACATAAAGTCGTTTTCGTTAGACATCTGCGGGATGGTTACAACTATAGGTTCAACAGGACCATTATTTTCGGTTGATACGGCAAGGTTTGCAGTAGGAACTACTTCGTAAAGCCCCCTAAAGATTGAAGTCTTACCCATAATTCCACCGCTGATAACATCACCTTCGTTATATTCTGTAGTAATAATCGAATCGTTATTATCAAATATCATCATACCTGCAGTTGCATCCTTTACAAACATATATCTATGATCTCTGAAAACGAAAACAACATCACCTGTAATCTTGTACTGATCGTTGTTGGCAGTTGAATATACTGCTGCAAGGTTTTCGAGGAATACCGGCATTGTGTAGGCAGCCGATGCAATCTGGCTGTTGTTCATTCCTTCCTTTACTGCGATAGCCTTTACTGTAGCCGAAGCACTAAGAGTGAAAGGTTCGGTGTAGGAAGTTGATTCAGCAGTCGGGTCGGAGCCATCGGTTGTGTAGTGAATTACAGCTTCTGCAGTTTCGCAAGTGATAGTAATCAGCTGCGGTGCGTTATAGTTGCCAGCTTCGGGACTGATAACAGGAGTAGCAACAGTTTCAATATTTGAAATGGTGTAGGTTGCCGAAACTATTTCGCTCGAAAGAGCATTCTTTATTGCAATAGCCTTTACCGTGGTTGTTTCGGTAATATGAATAGCTTCGGAATATGCGGTTGAAGCATCTGTCGGGTTTGTACCATCGAGAGTGTAGTATATGGTTGCGCCATCGGTTTCGCATGCAAGGGTAACATCAACGCTGTTGAAGAATGTTCCTCCTGCAGGATTGAATGTTGGGGTGGCAATAAGTTCCTGAACCTCACGTGGCGACTTGTACAAAGTTATTGCAGCCTGTCCACTAGTATAACATGCAAAACGAGTGGCTCCACTATTATACTTAATCGAACGGGTATCTGTTCCTACATTTGTAATGCTTACAACTTCGTCAGAAACAGAAATTGTCCACTCGTTGCGACCTTCGGTAACGGTCTCGTCAAATGCGAGAGAATTACCAGAATTCCAACCAAGATATCCGACATTTTCAAGGTAAAGAGTATAACCATTGCTTGTGCTTCTTGCTGTAACCTTTTTTGCATCGGTTGTTGCGTTTGCTGTAATCCTATTTCCAATAAGGTATTCTGAAACATCTTCCTCAGTACCATAATTGGTCGAAGTTCCACTGCTTCCTGCTAATGCCTTTACAACACTTCCGTTTGTATAAGTTATAAGGTATTCACCTGTCCAGTCAGTTGCAGGAGCTTCTGTAACAACTGTATAGTAAACAGCATCGGGATCGGCAACAGAACCTGTAAGGCTTATTGTCTTGCTAGTTGCGCCAGTCGAAGCAATTGTAACGGTAGCATTGTATGCGCCTGCATCAAGACCTGCCTTCATACGAACGAATACATCTGTAGATGCCACAGTTCCTTCGCTAGGTGCAATGGTCACAGAAGATGCATAGGTTCCGTCTTCGGTGATGCACAATTCAAAATCAGCATCTTCGGGAACGCTTACAGTAAGATCTGCAGTAAGGTAGCTTCCTTCAACAGAGAAACTCTGTGCTGCCGAAGGTCCGTTATTAAGATTGTATGAAAAATCTACAAGAGACTGAGTTAACGAAATCGTAGGATTAGAAGATCCTCCTTCTTCATACTTGTATATGGAAACTGCATCTTGACCAGAACCATAACAAGAGAAAATCGCACTGCTTGAATTTTTTCTAATGTTATTGCGAGTATTTGTCCCCTGTGCTACAACTGTTGTAACACCTTCAGAGATTGTCACAAGCCACGAACCATTATCATTCAAATCATCTTGGGTTTTCAGTTGGTTTGAACTTGAACTTGAAGCATACAAATATCCATTGCCAACAAAGAAGCCAAAGGTGTTGTCAACTGTTCCTTCAACTAACTTTATGCCCTGAACGCCTGCTTCGTCATCAAATTCAACTGAAGCTCCGTTGTTTGTTATGTCAACAGCAGCTCTATTGCTAGTGTTCTGCGTTGTTCCAAGAGCATATTCTCCAGAAACAATTATAACAGAATCTCCAACTGCCAAATCGGCAGCAGCAGTTACCAAATTCCACGACTGTCCGTAAAACGGAGCAGTAATAAAAATCATAGCCATAGCCACGACTACAGCCCTTAATTTCTGCGAATGCCGTCTAAGGCCTTCCGCAAGTTTTCCAGCACTGAAATGCTGAGAAACATTCAAGTATAATTCTCTCATGTTTTAAATTTTAATTTAACCTAATTTACAAAACTCAAAGGTGCAAAGTTAATGTATTCTAACAAACGGACAAGACAAAACTTTACATATTCGCACAAAAAACATCATTTTTTTCTAACTTTGCAGCGCATAGGAAAAAGAAAATATCAATTGAAAAACTGACATACAATGATAGCAATAGCAGACAGCGGTTCGACCAAAACATCATGGTTGATTTCGGACGGAAACAAGGAATACGAATTCAAGACAATAGGTTTTAATCCGTATTTTGTGACAAGAGATGAAGTATTAGAATGTATCAGGAAGGCATTTCCCGCCGAACTGAACCCTGCCGAAATTTCAAACGTGTACTTTTATGGTTCAGGATGTTCAAACTGCGACAACTTCGCGCATCTGCAGGACGCACTACAGAATTTCTTTGCAAATGCAAGCATCAACATATATTCCGACATGCTTGGTACTGCGCGTGCCGTACTTAAACGCGAAGCGGGTGTTGCCGCAATACTCGGAACCGGTTCAAATTCATGCTTCTTCGATGGAAATGAGATTACTCAATGCCCTGTTTCGCTAGGTTACATCCTCGGTGACGAAGGTAGCGGTGCTACTATCGGCAAAAACTTTATTAAACGCTATCTGGAAGGTAAATTCGACCCTGAACTTACTCGACAAATACATGAAGAAACTGGCGAAAACATAAGTACAGTCCTAAATTCTGTCTACAAGGGAGAACACCCCAACCGCTATCTGGCAAATTTCACCAAGACCATCAACAAGCATATCGAACACCCGCAGATGCAGGAACTTATGCAGCAATCGTTCCGTGATTTCTTTGGCAATTATCTGTTCGTTTACCCCGACTATCTGAAATACAGGATTGGTTTTTGCGGAAGTATTGCCTACCATTTCAGCGAAATTCTGTTCGATGAACTTGAAAAAATCGGTTATTCAAGGAAAGACATACTGATAATCAACGAGGTATTGCCCGAGTTACTGAAGTATCATTTGGAAAGTTGAAAGTTGAGAGTTGAAAGTTTGTCAATGCAAGGAATTGAGATGCTTATTGCTTTGAGAACTTGCATGTGTACGACTTCTTTCCGCTGTACATTCTGACGAAGTAAAGTCCTGCTGCCATGTCGGATATATCTATGCAAGCGCCCTCCCATCTTGACGACGCATCCGTAGCAAGCGACTTAACTACTGCGCCCTGCTGGTTGATGATTTCAACGCTGTAGCTTCCTTCATCAACATTATTTGAAATAAAGTACAGAACTTCGGTAGCAGGATTCGGGAAACATTTTATATAACCGTTGTCGATTGCAAAACCTTCCGCAGAGGTCGGGCCCCCATCTGATTCAACGATAAAAATATGCGGGTCAGGTTCTCCGATATATGGATGCGTCTGTACCTGTCCGTTTTCGGTTTCCGCCTTAATGTAGTATGCAACTTTCTCGCCACGCTGCAATCCTTCAAACGTAAACGAATATTCATCATCCGACACATTTGTCATTTCCTCCGAAATATATTCTCCATCATCTATCTTGAAGAAAATTTCTGCTCTAGTAATTGCACCGCCATTGCCGAGAGTGTAGATATTTGCAGTGATTGTATATGTTTCGGCATATCCAACGGTATCCAGAAGCGGATAGTGAGCAATTCTAAGCATATCGAAACGGGGAACCTCATGGGTACGGCAGTGCAGTGCATCTGTTCCTTCCCATGGGGCGCTGCTTATAGGATTGAAGCCAATGACTTCGTAACCAGGCATTGCCTCTTCGTAAACGGCTTTTGCATTGGCGTTGTTAGTAGCGTTGTTGTTGGGAAATGCGAGGTAAACCTTTTTGTTTAATATCAACGAGTTGGAGTATGGCTGACTGCTAGGGCTATAAGTGCGGTAAACCTTGTACTTGTTGCCGTATGAACTAGTCTGGTTAGCCCAGTAATCGGCCATTGCCTCGTATGCGGCGTATTGCGCGTTGGATGTTGGTACTTGTGTAATTATAACTTTGTCAACATCAATGAACTTGCCCCAGCAGTCGATATGTGCAATGTAATCGTTTAGCGGGTCATCCAAATGCATGTAGTTTGTAATTCCAAGATAATTCTTGAAAATGGTGTCGAGTTGTGCTGGAGTATAAGTGTAACCGTCCTCTGAATTTTCGACATCAAGAGATGCGGAACAAGAAGCAGCAACGCCAAGTCCATCTGTCATATAGTTTCCTCCGGTATGTACGACATTCATACCAAAAACAGGCTTGTTGAAATAGGTGCCGAAGTAATTTGTAATTTCATCGTCGTTTGGGCGTGGACGATTGTAAACATAGTCGATCATACCAACCTGCTTGTCGCCATATTCTATGAACCACGGACTGTAGTCGCGACACCAGTATGAGTCGATGCTATGACTTACAAATTTGAGATGGTTCATATTCACTCCGTTGTTTTGCAGGGTGGTTCTTACTGACGACTGGTTACTCGAAGCGCAAATTAGGTAAACTGTATCTTCCTGCGACAATTCTGCAATCAGCGAATATGGAACACCAAAACTTACGCCACTACCCCAATAACTTGACGGAGCAGCTACAATTACACCCTGATTCGGTTCAAATTCGGCTATGCTTCGTGGATTCTCTGGCGGGTCGGTAACGATAAGGTCGCGTGTATTTCCTTTTGCCGAAAGTTCTTCCCAACGCAAAGCATGGTATTTTCCCTGCTGCTCGCGCGGTATTTCCTGCGAAAAAATTACCGATGCACAGAACAGAAATGCTGCAGCAATAACAAACCTCTTCATAATTCGACTCCTTTAAAAACGGAAAGGCATCGCACTTTCGCACAATGCCCTTCCGAAAAATCTTTAATTATCTTACTATTGACATATTCTTTGTGATAGTTTCGCCACCGATATTAACCCTGACAATATACATTCCTTCTGCAAAAGAAGAAGTTTCTAGTGAAATGTAGTTTTCACCCGATTGCAAGTTCAATCTGTCGATTGTCTTTACCAACTGGCCAATAGCATTGTAAATGTTGATTGAAACTTCACTGTTATCGGTAAGGTTAAGGTTGATGTATGCGTTGTCATTTGCCGGATTTGGATAGATATCCATTGAATTTTCTGACACTTCGATGTCGGTATGTATGCTTACCGTTGAGTTTGCGTGTGCAGGTAACTTTATATCGTCAATCCATGCACAGTCGCTACCGCCTGTTTCTGACTGGTCTTTAACATAAGACCATTTCAATGTGTGAGAACCTGCAGATACAGGATATGTCTGCAAACTCCAGTTGTCGCTTGTACCAGCCCATTGTCCTTTCTTGTTGCCATCGATGTAGAATGCTAGATAGTCGTAGAAGGAAGAAGTGCTATACCAAGGCTGGTTTTCGCACGAAACCTTCTTGTAGAACTCAACATTGTCGGCATTGAGAACATCCAATGTGATTGTAAGGTCACTAGTTGCATTGTTGCCAATATTGCCAGATCTTGCACAATACTGGCCTTCGTATGCACCTGTCGAAACTATTGTCCAAGGCACAGAACTGCTGTTTTGCCATGCGTAAGAATCGAAACTGTTACTTTCCCAGTCTTCAATCTGAAGACCTACAGAAAGGCAGGTATTTGCGCTTGCATTATATGTGCCATCTGTCTGTGCAGTTAAGCATATACTTGTTCCCGAAGCGACATCGTCTGCCACAGCAATTTCAAACTCTACATTTTGCGAACTTCCTGCATTAATTGCATTGTATTGTGCCTCATCGGAAATCAATGTAATACCTTCTGCGGTCAAGGTTGCTGTTCCTGCAGCAAGTTGTGCATGTCCGTTATTAGCAATGCTGAAGATGATTTTTGCTGTTTCGCCAGCGTCTAACATATTGTTGTTGTTTCCGCTTTCTGAATCATCGATTCTTACAAACGACATTGCTGGAGCAGGAGCGTTGGCGGTCATCATGAAAGAACCATTCCTTGTGTCACAGTTGCTTGCTGTGATTGTGTATGCGACTTCGATATTGGTTTGGTCGGCAACGCCGTTGCGGATTGACATTGTGAAAGCATCGTTCTTGGTTACGCTTCCGTTTGCTGCAATGACACCAAACGATTCGCTGTTGTCGGTGATAGTAATGTCGTTGCTTGATGATGATATTGCCAAACTTACATTGTTTGCGGCTTCAACACCTACATTATTTAATGTGTAGTTGAGTTTTATTGTTTCGTTATAATCGGCTGCGCCGTTGTTGTTGCCTTCACTATCGTTGATTGCATAACCGCCATTAACTACATACGGACCTTCAGGAACAATTACCATTATTTCCTGCTGATATGTTACCTTATTGTATGCTGTTGCTGTAATTTTTACAGTGCAAGGTTCATCTAATCCTGTAATGTCAATAGTTGCAGTACCGTTGTTGACATAACCAGCTCCGAGAATTACAACTTCTCCGTCAATCACTCTTGTAATAGCAACAAGAGTTTCGTCTGCATTGCTATTTACTTCTATTTCGCTCTGTCCTACAGTAAGCACACTTGGATGAGAAATTGTCATTTCCTGTGGAGTTTTGCTGCGGAACATTGTTGACGGGTCGCCGAAAATTGTCCATGTATCAGCCATACCTGCGCCATCATTACCTGAACTCGAATTTCCTGTATGGTCTTGAATCATACGGAAATATCCGTTGAAAGAAATACCACCGATGGTTCTCTTTATGTTACCATTCAAGGACTCTACAATGATGTCAACCATTTCGTCTTGTGCAGTCATAGGTGGAGTCCAGTCTTGGTTGATTGTTGATCCGAGGAAAGCAAGAGCACCGGTTGGGTTACCGTTCTTGCTTGCACGAAGCCATGCCTCTGCGAAGCATGTGTTTCCATTGAAATCACCATTTACGCAGGCGACACTTATTATAAAAGGTAATTTATTCGCATTGGTAAGAGCATTGACATGAGAGTTTGTGTATCCTGTACTTGCCCATTCCTGAACATCTCCGTGACCGATGTAGCAACCAAGTCCAACACCTGCATTGAAAGCAGCGGATGTTGCAGAAACATCAGATAAAGTACCGTATGATGATGTTTGATTTACTCGTGATACTGTGTAACCATAGTTTTCAAGGTCGCTCTGTATGAAGCCCATGTGTTGCATATCGCTTTCAGCACCATTACCTTGGTTGTGTCCTTGTCCTGCGCCTTCGTTTGATGCGCTACCATAGGCATTTGAAAGCCAAGTGTCGCTCGTTGTAAGTTCCTTTTCGTATAGAACTACCTTGCGAACCATATTCTGGATGTCGGCAACCGATTGTCCCGAAAAACGACCGATGAAAACATCTGCATAGTGGTCGTTTCCAACAAGATAAGCATATTTGTTGTCGGAATTTGCCGAACTTGTGCCGCTGGTCGGCACATCAGCAGCATCACCAACAAGAAGTATGTATGCAAGGTCGCTATGGTTGTTGAAGTAATTTGTAATGTATGTCTGTACATTAGATGCGGTTGTACCTACTGCACTCATAAGTACCATTTCTGTTTCGATACCTTTTTCGCGCTTCCATGCTACGAAATCTGTCATTGCAGATTGATATGTGTCCTTGCAGATTATCAGCATTCTGCCTGGATGTCCGTCCTGCAACTGTGTGTAGCGGGTCTTGCTGCCGTAGTTGATGAAAAGACGGTTGTTAATGTTCTCAAACTCGTCAATCTTTTCGTAAGATGCTGTAATTTCGTTCTCACTTGGCTGCTGGGTAAACTTTACCTTTACAGTTATTTCGGTGAAAACTTTCAACTGTTTCTGTACTGGATTGTACTGGAACGGGAAGAAATGAACCGTTGTTCCGCGCACGTCCCTAATGCAGAAGGCCTCGCTGTTTACTGCTTCTACCGATGGAACAAAAGCATCAACATTGTAGCATTTGCCGTATTCGTAAGGAACTGTTGCCGGATCGATTTTACGACTGATTGAACCTTTCGACGGTGCGATGCTAATATTGTTTACCGTGATGTAGTTTGCATCAACGATTTCGGCAACGGCCTTTCCCTTTGCAGGAATGCGTACCGAAGCAGCAAAGTATGGAACATCAGGAATACCCTTTTCCATATAGTTGATGCCATCGGACGAACCTACAATAACTTCGGTACCATTTGGAGTTTGCACCTCGCTTAGCGAATATGAATTTACGTTCAGCTTTAATGTTATTCCGCTGTTATTTTCTTCAATTATTTGAACCGATGAGTTCTGTGGTTTCTGATTGTCAATGACTACCACTGACTGTGAGTTGACCAGCATTGCAGTCGCTAACATTGCGACAATTAACAATAATCTTTTCATTACAAATTACAATTAGTAAAAGACAAAGATAAATCAATTTTTCAAAATTAAATTATAATATATTCATAATAAATAACAACCTCAGATATGAGGTCATATAAAGTAGCATTTGTGCGACAAATATAAAGATAGGCGACTAAATTGAGATTTGAGAATTTATTTTATTTATTGGTCAAGCGCAGCAATTGACAAATTAAGCGTCAACTATTTTATCCAGCAATCTACATTGAACTTGCAGTCCTTGTATTCGTCATCAACCTTGATGTACACGCCTTTGACCTTATCCTTAACCCACTCGTCGATGAGTTTGCTGTTCTTATCCTCCAAGGCGTATCTTTGCAATGTCAGGTAGTCGTCCTTCATGTTTGCCTTGTGCTCCTTTACATCTAGGTCGAGGCGTACAATCTTTATTACTCGGATACCTCTGTTGTCGCTCGAGAGGAATGGTTTCGAGAATTCGCCTTCCTTCAACGGTGAAATTGCCATCTTTGTGTATGGGTCTAAAAAGTCTGACGTCATATGCGCGTCACCATAGTATGGGTTCATGACTTTTCCATCTGAACCTTTGCTGTCGCCGTTGCTGTATTTCTTTACCGCATCGACAAAACTGATTGTGTCGGACTTTAGAATGTTGTAGACTTCGTTAGCTTTCTTGTCGGCTGCCTCCAACGCCTCCATACTTACTTTCGGTTTCATAAGGATATGACGGAAATTCATCATGTTGCCTTTCTTTTCAATCATCTGAATAATATGAAATCCATATTCCGTCTCAACCACCTGCGACACATCCAATGGACTTGTCAGGTTGAATGCCACCTGCGAAAATTCGGGCACTAGGTCGGTCTTGCTGACAAATCCAAGTTCGCCACCCTTCATTGCCGAACCTGGGTCTTCTGAATACAGCACTGCCATTGTCGAAAAACTTTCGCCGTTGAGTATGCGCTCGCGAATCTTGTTGAGTTCGGCAATAACCTTTTCCTTGTCCTCTTTGCTTACTTCGGGCTTGATAACTATTTCGGAAAGTTCGTAGTATGCCTCGATTGTGGGAATGCTGTCGGCAGGCAAATTGTCAAAATACCTCTTTACTTCCGATGGCGTAACCTTGGTGTCGCCGATAATTTTCTGCTGTACCTTCTGCGACATCAGTTGTTCCTCGATTGTGCTCCTCAAGTCATCCTTAATTGCTTTGATAGTCTTGCCGAAATATTCTTCCAGTTTTTGTTCAGAACCAATCTGGTTTATAAATACGCTCAGTCGGCGGTCTAATTCTGTTTCAACTTCTTTGGGAGTTACTTCGATACTATCTTTTTGTGCTTGGACATAGAGCAATTTCTGGAACATCATGTCCTCAAGGATTTCGCAGCGGGTATTGCTATTTACATCCATCTGCTGGCTTGCCATCTGTATGTACTGGTTCTCGATGTCGGACATCATGATAATTTCGTTGCCAACTATTCCGACAATCTTGTCGATGATTCCTTGCGGGTATGCAACTGTGCATGCTAGCAGTCCTATTATGCTGATTAAAATCTTCTTTTTCATAAGTTAATTGCCAAAAGTAATAGTTCCGTCTGACTTGTATTTGTTCATTAGTTCCTGCTTGCCTTGTATGTACTTGTCGTGCCTGCGCTTGTTCATTATTATCTGTATGATTTGCGGTTTGGCAAGTTCGATAGGCAGAAGGTCGCCAGGTATTAGGTAGTCGTCAATCTTGACTAGGTAGTGCAATGTGTCGTGTACGAAGTCGAGAGTGTTCTTGTATTTTAGTTCGTAAGATTCGATGTTTCCGCTATAGTTTATCAGTTTTATGAAATCGTTGAGTTCCACCCAGTCCTTTACGAAGTATACGTTCTTGTCGGGTCCGTCGCAGTAGTCGCCGAGTTCCTGTTCGCTGTCGAGTTCGCTTTTTCTGAGTTTCTCGAAAATTTCGTAGTATCTTACAATTTTGGGCGAGATTGTCATATAGTGCGCCTTGACATACGTCGTGCTTATAACATAATCGTTCAGGTGTTTGTCATAATAATCGGTTATTTCCTTCTCGGTTATGTTCATGTTTACGTTGCTGTAGATGTACTTGTTGCAGTATTCGTGTACATACAACTGCCGGCGGTACTGCATTGCCTTGCGGTTTATTTCGGCAGTGTCGTACAGAAGTTTTGTTGCTTCGCTGTACATTATTCGTTCGGAAAGCCAATCGTCGATGTACTTGTCGGCAAGTTTTGCACTATCGGTTTTGCTGGCGAACGGCATTATTGCACGCACAAGTTCTGCTTCGGTCATTTTTTCGTTTCCGAAACAGACAACATATTTTTCCTGCACCTGTTCTTCCTTTTTGGTGCTGCACGAGCAAAGTGCAACTATAAGCAATATTATCGTGAATATTCTACCTGACATTACTGCTTGTTTTCGGAAAGTTCCTTTACAATCTGGTCGAGCATTTCCTCATGAATCTTCACATTGTATTTCTTGCGCAAACTTTCTGTCCATTGCTTTTCAAGTTGGTCCTGATATGCAGCAGTAACAATGCCTCTGATTTCGCTGAGTTTCTTCGTTGTCGGAGCGACATGTTTTATCCAAGTAACAATGTTGTCCTTGTTCCAGCACATTGTATCCGGATGACGAACTTCGTATTCACGAATAGCATTGTCAACAAGCAAGCTGTGTCCTTTTTCTTCCAATGCCGATTCACCGACAACTACTGCTGTGGAATCCTTTTCATTAAAATGGCTGATAACTTCTTCATCGCCCGCATTGGGTGGATTAAATGCTAAAGCTTTCGAAAAAGCAATTGCTGTCTTTTCATCTTTGCACTTGTAGGTGCGTACATCGTAGCGATCGCCCCACTTGTAGTTGTCCTTTACTGTCTCGTAGTAGGCCTCAAGTCCTGCGCTGTCGGCAATGGCCTTGTTCCATACGGCATCGTTGGTAAGAGCGAAAAGCAAAATGCCATCGTGATATTCTTTCATCAAATACTTGAATGATGGATATTTTTCCTCGAGGTGCTTTTCCTCATACTCTATAATGCACTTGTCGCAGAACTGCTTGTATCCATTCAGCACCAACATTTTTATGTCAACAGGTGTTTGCTTTGTGTTGTACTTGAGAAGATAATTGGCGAAGTCCTTTTCTTTGTATTTCTCGTCCTTTACCTCGAAAATTATCTTGTCAAGTTTCAGTGTCGAATCTATTTTCCACGTTCCTCTGAAAATGGAATCGTTAACATACTTCTTGTAGAATGGCGAAACTTTCTTCGACATATCCTTTATGCCATATTCCTTGCGCAAATTTGCAATTACAACATCGCGCCCCTTGTACGACCTCATGTTCCCACTAACTTTCGACTTCAAGTCTGCCTTGCATTCGTCAAACGATTTTATAGGTTCCTTTTCCAACAACTTGATAATATGGTACCCATAGCCAGTGGAAACAATTTCGGAAATATCACCGATATTGTTCAGTTTGAATGCAGCATCTTCGAACTCACGAATCATCCTGCCACCAACATTTATCCATCCTAGTTCGCCACCCTTGACGGCTGTACGTCTGTCGGCGCTATACTTGTCGGCCATTTCCGCAAAGTCAGCACCTGCTTTAAGTTGTGCATAGACATTTTCGATGGTTTCCCTTGCCTCGCGCTTCTGGGCATCGGTTGCGTCCTGCGGAGAAACTACCATTATGTGCGCAATTTTGTAACGACCTTTCGACGGACGCTTGTCGTTTACCTTTACTATATGGTAACCGTAGCGTGTGCGGAATGGTTTTGAAATTTCACCCGGTTTTGTGTTGTACATTGCCGTCTCAAAGTCGTAAACCAAACCGAATACCGTGCAATAGCCGAGGTCACCATGATTTTTGGCTGCCGACGGATCCTGCGAATATTGGTCAGCAAGTTTATTGAAATCTTCGCCCTTGACTGCACGCTTATAAATGTCGTTGATTTTGTTCCATGCCTTTAGAGTATCCTCAGGAGAATCGTTATTGCTTACGGTTATAAGTATGTGACTTACGTTTACATCGTATTTCATCCTTTCGTACGCTTCCTTCACAAGTTCGTCCTCTACGCTCTTGTCGCTTAGGTATGGTTGAGCGAGTTGCTTGCGATAACCAGCAATTTCCTGCCTGAAACTGCGCGAAGTGTCAAGACCCTGCATTTGTCCCTCGTGGACTTTCAACTTGAAGTTGACAAAAAGTTCCATGTATTCGTCAACATCCTTGCGCGTAACATTGCCTGTGTGACCTGCATTTTTCCTGAAAATGTGCATGAATTCATCTGCATCAATCTTTTCGTTATCGATTTCGAGCAGAGTCCTGTCTTGTGCGCACAATATTGTTGCAAAAAGCAATGTTGCAATAACAAATATTGTCTTTTTCATTGTAAAATTCCTTTATTGGTTTCGAGAATAGTTAGGAGCTTCCCTTGTTATGGTTATGTCGTGCGGATGGTTTTCTACTACGCCGTTTGCGGTGATACGAACAAACTGTGCCTTTTCGTGAAGTTCTTCGATGTTCTTTGCACCACAATAACCCATACCTGCCTTCAAACCACCGATAAGCTGATAGATAACCTCGTTGAGGGTTCCCTTATAAGGTACGCGACCCGAAATTCCTTCAGGAACAAGTTTCTTTACATCGTCTTCCATATCTTGGAAATAGCGGTCCTTTGAACCGAGTTGCATTGCCTCGAGCGACCCCATACCGCGGTATTCCTTGAACTTACGACCATTATATATAATGGTTGAACCTGGAGCTTCTTCTGTACCAGCAAAAAGTCCACCTGCCATGATTGAAGATGCGCCTGCTGCTATTGCCTTAACTATGTCGCCCGAATAGCGGATACCACCGTCGGCTATTACTGGCACGCCAGAACCCTTGATGCCTTCGCATACATTCATGATTGCAGTAAGTTGCGGAACGCCGATACCTGCCACGATTCTAGTTGTACAAATCGAACCAGGACCTATGCCTACCTTTACTCCATCGGCACCATTTTTAACAAGCAACTTTGCAGCTTCGGCAGTTGCTACGTTTCCTACTACTATATCAATGTCGGTGAATTTGCTACGGGCAGACTTCAGCACTTCGTTTACACTCTTGGTATGTCCGTGTGCGGTGTCGATTACAAGTGCATCAACGCCAGCATTTACCAAAGCTTCCATGCGTTCGATAGAATCGCCAGTAATACCTACAGCTGCAGCAACGCGCAGACGACCGTGTGAATCCTTGCACGAGTTTGGACTTACGCTTGCCTTTGTGATGTCCTTATAGGTGATAAGACCTACGAGCTTGTTGTCCTTGTCAACGACTGGCAATTTTTCGATGCGATATTTCTTAAAAATGTCCTTTGCCGCTTCGATTTTTGTGTTCTGGTCGGCGGTGACAAGTTTTTCCGCTGGTGTCATGATCTCGCGGATTGGTTTGCTTGCATCGTCTTGGAAACGCATGTCGCGGCTGGTAAGAATACCGCAGAGTCGTTTTTCAGAGTCAACCACTGGCAAACCGCCGATATTGTATTCGTTCATGATTTTCCTTGCATCACCAACCGTGCTTGCAATATCTATGGTAACGGGATTTAGAATCATTGCATTTTCAGCCCTCTTCACCTGGCTTACATGACGTGCCTGAATGTCGATAGGCATGTTTTTGTGGATTACACCTATGCCGCCTTCGCGAGCCATAGCTATTGCCATACGGCTGTCGGTAACTGTGTCCATTGCCGCCGAAACTATTGGCGTATTGATTTTTATGTTTCTGGAAAACCAAGAACCAAGCGTTACCTGTGCCGGGATTATTTCCGAATATGCTGGGATCAGGAGTACATCGTCGAATGTAAGACCGTCCATGATGATTTTACTATTTGTAGCCATAGAATTTATGTATTAATTTTAAGGTGCGAAGGTAAGACTTTTTTTGCAAAACTTGAAAAGTTTTTTTTGATGATGAATAAAAATGCAATAAAGTTTTTCCAACTGATAAAAAAGTTATCTTTGCGAAAAATTTTAATGTAATAACTTATTTAAAAAAGCATAAAGAAATGGCAATAGTAAAACCTTTCAGAGGATTACGTCCTCCTAAGAATTTGGTAGAGAAAGTTTCGTGTCTGCCTTACGATGTTATGAACTCGGAAGAAGCTGCACAGATGGCAGAAGGCAAGAAGGAATCGCTCCTTCATGTTACCCGTGCTGAAATCGACCTTCCAAAGGGTACCGATCTTCACAGCGAAGTAGTTTACAACAAGGCAGTTGAGAATTTCAAGAAGATGCAAAGCGAAGGTTGGCTCGTTGAGGACGACAAACCAAAATTCTACATCTACGCCCAGACAATGGACGGTCGTACACAGTATGGTATCGTAGGTTGCGCTTCATCAGAAGACTATTTCAACGGCATCATCAAGAAGCACGAGCTTACCCGTATCGAGAAGGAAGAAGACCGTATGGTTCTCACCCGTTACACCAACGCCAACATCGAGCCGGTGTTCTTCTCATACAAGGCAGTTCCCGAAATTGATGCTATAGTTGATAATATCGTAAAGAACCAGCCAGCTGAATACGATTTCGTAGCAGAAGACGGTTTCGGACATCACTTCTGGGTAATCAACGATGATGCAACAAATAAGCGCATCGAAGAATTGTTCGCAACCAAGGTTCCTTATACATACGTTGCCGATGGTCACCATCGTACTGCAGCTGCTAGCCGTATTGGTAAGGAATATGCAGGAAAGAATCCTAACCACACAGGCAAGGAAGAATACAACTTCTTCATGGCAGTTCACTTCCCCGATACTCAGCTCAAGATTATCGACTACAACCGCGTTGTAAAGGATTTGAACGGACTTAGCAAGGAAGATTTCATGAACAAGCTCGTACAGAACTTTGTAGTTCAAGATATGGGTACAGAAATCTACAAACCGGCTTCATTGCACGAATTCAGCATGTATCTCGATGGTCACTGGTATAAGATGAACGCAAAGCAGGGAACTTACGACAACACTCCACTTGGTGTTCTCGATGTAAACATCCTTTCGAAGCATGTTCTCAACGACATCCTTGGTATTGCAGACCTCCGCACCAGCAACCGCATCGACTTTGTAGGCGGTATCCGCGGTCTTGGCGAACTGAAGCGTCGTGTTGATTCAGGCGAAATGGTTGTTGCATTTGCTTTGTATCCAGTATCAATGGATCAGCTCATCAACATCGCTGATTCGGGAAGCATTATGCCTCCGAAGACTACATGGTTCGAACCGAAACTCCGTTCGGGTCTTGTAATCCACAAACTGTAAAATTTATATTTACGATTTATAAGGGAGGAACGGATAGTTTCTCCCTTTTTTGTTTCGTAGCAGATGTCAAGACCGTTAGACAGTTCTTCTGTTAGACTAATCCTCCGTTAGCCTTCAAGCCCTTCATACACTTTCAAATACCGTTCTGCACCAATTTTCAGTGAGAAGAGATCAAGGGAGATTTTGCGCAGGTATTCGCGGTCGAGATTTTGGAGGTCGTCAATCTGAGAGACAAGTCCTTTAAGTGTTTCGTCATCAAACTTGGTTGTAATAAGACCGAATGGTGTATCTTGCATAAATTTGTCGAGGTCGCCGACATCGCCGTTGCAGATTACTGGCATACCCATGCCAAGCAGTTCGGCAAGTTTGGTTGGCGATGATGCCTTCTTGGAGAAAACCGGCTTTATGAAGAACAATGATACATTTCCAACGGCAATCATTGTCGGCACATTTTCGCGGTCGGCGGGATGCACTATTGCATCGCTATGACTGATGCCGTATTTGTCGCAAAGTGAGTGTATTATCTGCGGATTGTCGCGCGAAATGAAAAGAAATTTTGCATCGGGTTTGCTTGCTTTCAGCAGCGTGAAGAAATGCATCATTTCCTCTGCCATGTACCATGTGCCGATGGAACCTAGGTATGTAACGACAAATTCATTTTCTGCAATTCCGAGTTCATTGCGCTTTTGTTCAACTTTTGCAGAGTCAATTTTATGGAAGTCAAATAGTTCAGTATCGGCGCAGCAAGGTATTACTTCTATAGGTATGTTTTCCATTCCTTCAAAGGTATGTATTATGTCGCGACCTGCGTAGGTGAGACTTATGGTGTGGTCGGCTTCGATGAAGAAAAGTTTTTCCTTGCGCTTGAAATACTTGTAAACGGCATTGTATATTGCATTGCTGCGGTTCCAGAGTTTTCCGTCAACGCGCTCGTCGGCATAGAAACCACGCATATCGAAAATGAACTTTGTGCCGAACTTGCGCTTCATGTAAACGCCAGTGAACGCCGAAATGTATGAACGGCAAT
Source organism: Bacteroidales bacterium (assembly GCA_017651185.1). Taxonomy (GTDB): domain Bacteria; phylum Bacteroidota; class Bacteroidia; order Bacteroidales; family ML635J-15; genus Bact-19. The sequence goes on from JAGCDJ010000027.1 coordinate 42,038, forward strand.
GTACTATGCTAAAACTATATTTCTTGTGCAGACGCCTAGCTTCGCGTTTCATGCGAAAGACATCCTTTATAGTGGAAACTATTGGCGGTTTCTTGGTATATGGAATCGGATGCCACTGTATATTGTTGTCAGACAAAAGTTTCGCTATAAAATCCTTGCGTTTCGCGTATGCTTCTGGTTTTTCTGCAGAAAGTATATGGATGTCGTAGCCGTTTTTAGAAAGAACCGTAAGATAAGGAATAACTTGCGACTGTCCGAGACTATCTGTCATGCCGTCGTACGAAACATAAAGTACAGATTTATTGGCGTTCATGTCAAAGCACTATTTGTTAATTTGATTGGCAAAGGTAATACAATGATTTAAGAAATTTTGAATTTTTGAATCAAAATTATTATTACCTTTGCAACGTCGTGACAAACATGTCGGACAAGAAATAGGGGTGCTGAAAAAAGTAGGCTGAGATTAAACCCGTTGACCAGTCTGGTAATGCAGATTCGGGATTCAAATTCCTATCTTTTTTCTCATTCACAAGCATAAAAACTTAGAGACGGGCGCACTTGTGCTGCGATGTACAGAACGATAGTCGAAGTAAGCGTAGTCGAAGCAGCCCATAGAAACATAGAAACGCCGTAGGCATTGAAACTTAGAAATTAGAAACTTATAGATATATGAACACACAAGAAAATTGTTATAGCGACGACAGAGTAAAGAAAATATATGTCAAAGGGAAAAGATTCCCAGTGGAAGTTGGAATGAAGCAAGTGCTTTTGACTGACACCGTAGTCGAAGGAGAAAGAATTCCAAACGGAAGCATAAACATTTACGATACAGGCGGTGTTTTTACCGATCCCGACTATAAGCACGATGTAAAAAAAGGTATTCCGCGCCTTCGCGAAGCTTGGCACAAGGATGACGATAACTTTGAGCAGTTGGATAAGTTCACTTCGCATTACACACAGGAGCAACTTGCTGATGCAGAGTTGAAAAAAATCGCCTTCCCGATTACCTATTTGCCCAAGAAAGCAAAGAAAGGCAAGACTTTCACCCAAATGGCATTGGCACGTCAGGGTATCATCACTCCCGAAATGGAATACATTGCTATAAGGGAAAACCTTGGTAAAGAGAACAAGGACAGCTACATTACGCCAGAATTTGTCCGCGATGAAGTAGCTGCTGGTAGGGCTGTAATTCCGTCAAATCCAAACCATCCAGAAGCAGAGCCAATGATTATCGGTAGCAAGTTCTTCGTTAAGATTAACACCAACATCGGTAATTCCGCACTTGGTTCGTCCATTGAGGAAGAAGTGGAAAAGAGCGTTTACAGTGCTCGCCTTGGCGGTGACACGCTCATGGACCTGTCAACAGGAAAGCACATCCACCAGACACGCGAATGGATTATCCGCAACTGCCCCGTTCCAATGGGAACTGTTCCTATGTATCAGGCACTTGAAAAGGTAAACGGCAAGGCTTACGAACTCACTTGGGATATGTATCGCGACACCCTTATCGAGCAGTGCGAACAGGGCGTTGACTACTTTACCATCCACGCCGGATTGCTCAAGCATTTGTTGCCTGCATTGGATAGGCGACTCACGGGCTGCGTATCGCGTGGCGGAAGCATTATGGCAAAATGGATGCGCGACCACAACGAGGAAAACTTCCTTTATACCCACTGGGACGAGATTTGCGACATTCTTGCCGACTACGATGTGGCTGTTAGCATTGGCGACGGTATGCGTCCGGGTTGCACCCACGATGCCAACGACGAGGCTCAGTTTGGTGAACTCAAGGTTATGGGCGAACTTTGCCAGCGTGCTTGGGAGAAAAATGTTCAGGTGCTAATCGAAGGTCCTGGCCATGTTCCTATGGACAAAATCAAGGAAAACATGGAAAAGCAGATTGAATGGTGCCATTCTGCTCCGTTCTACACCCTCGGCCCGCTTACTACCGACATTGCACCGGCCTACGACCACATAACATCGGCAATTGGCGCTGCAATTATCGGATGGGTCGGCACTGCAATGCTTTGCTATGTTACACCTAAGGAACATCTTTCGTTGCCCAACAAGGACGATGTACGCGAAGGCATTATCACCTACAAGATTGCAGCCCACGCTGCCGACCTTGCAAAGCATCACCCGATGGCAAGCGAAAGGGACGACGCACTCAGCAAGGCCCGTTTCGAGTTCCGCTGGATTGACCAGTTCAACCTGTCGCTCGACCCCGACAAGGCAAGAGAATTCTACGGAGTGGAAAGAATTAAGCACACACCATACTGCACAATGTGCGGACCTAACTTCTGTGCAATGCGCATTTCGAGAGAAGTTTCATCGAAAGGAAAGATTACAGAATAAACAAAAATCGACTAAGGAAAATGCCGTGTGAGTTATCTTGCACGGCATTTTTTTGTGCAAACCAAGAAAAGGAATCAACCCTTCTTCAAAAAATCATATTTGTATTTTTGTTTAAAAACAATTTTGTATTTTTGTCCAAATTTAAAGTATAACTTTAAATTTGGACAAAAATATTATAAATAAATGTACAACAGGGATTTACAAAAGGAATTAGCACGATTGTCGAAACAATGGACGGTAATTTCGGTAACAGGACCGCGACAGTCGGGAAAAACTACGTTATGCAAGATGACATTTCCTGATTATGAATATGTTAATCTTGAACATTTACCGACAAGGAATCGTGTTGCTGATGATATGGATTCTTTTATCAGAAAGCATTCAAAAGGTATTATCTTTGATGAAGCCCAGTATTTGCCAGAACTTTTTTCTTACATTCAAGTGTGGGCGGATAACGACAAGTCACGGCGTTTTGTTTTGTCGGGGAGCTGTGATTTCCTGATGATGCAGAATATTACACAGTCGCTTGCAGGAAGGGTGGCCGTTGTGCGACTGCTGCCATTGTCGATTTCCGAACTGAAAGAAGATATTGGAGGGTTTTCAACTGATGAGTTGATGATTCGTGGCTTTTTCCCTGGAGTTTGGGGTGATATGAAAAAACCCTGTGACATATACGAGAATTATATCGCTACATACTTGCAACGTGATGTTCGTCAAATTGTTAATGTTAAAGACTTGCAATTGTTCCAGCATTTTCTTGTGTTGTGTGCAGGACGTGTAGGGAGCGAATTTAATGCTTCGTCATTGAGCAGTGAGATTGGCGTAAGCAGTGTAACAATAAAGGAGTGGCTCCGGATTCTGGAAACATCATACGTTGCATTCCAACTTTCCCCGTATTATGCCAACATAGGCAAACGACTTTCCAAAATGCCAAAGATATATTTCTACGATGTGGGACTTGTTTGTCAGTTGTTGGGAATCACGGATACCAAGCAACTTGAAGTTCATCCGCTTAGAGGTGCGATATTTGAGAATATGGTAGTTGCTGAAATGTTGAAGCATCGTTTCAATACAGGAAAACCCAGCAATTTGTATTTCTATAGGGACAAATCGAAAAGAGAAGTTGACATTTTACAGGTTGATGGACTTCAAATGAAAGCATACGAAGTAAAATCGGCGCAAAGGTTCGATTCGTTTTTTTTCAAGAACCTGAAATACTTGAAGGAACTTTTTGGCAACAATCTAATATCTACACAGGTAATATATGATGGCGAGGACAATGATTATGATTCTGCCAATGGAATATTTAACTTTAGGAATATTGCAAAAATAAAACAGATTGAAGACAAATTAAATTCTTAATTCGTTAAATATTTGATTCTTGAATTAGCTCTATAGTATCTTCTCAAAATAAATTTTGCCATTCCATTCCCTTTTCCTATTTTTGTCCTCGGTTTGGCGATGAACCAAGCCGTACATATTGATTAACGAAGCGTTTATGCTCGTCTTGTGTCTGAAAACCTGAGAAATTTTCGTAGGCAAGAGAGTGTAAGAGTTCGCGCGTATAGCGTGGGCTGTTATGACTGCATCTTCCTACACGGTAAATCTCAGGACCATCAGACAAAGAAGTGGTATATCAGTGCCACGCTTCTTTTGTGTAAAAATTGCCTGTTTGGTGCTGGTGGGCAGGGAAAAGAAAAAGATGGGATTTTATAATTCAGTCTTACAAAAAACGAAATTGCCATACTTTGGCAATCATATACTTTTTCTTTGCAAAATAATTCAGATTTGTAAATATGAAATGTTCAAAGTGTAATGCGGAAATTGACGATAATGCAATATTCTGCCCCGAATGTGGGAGCAAGATAGAGAAAACTGCTTTTTGTGCTAACTGTGGAGAAAAACTGGTGGATGGCGCAACATACTGTAGTAATTGTGGAGAGAAAGTGGGAAGTCCAATCAATGATATACAGAAAAAGAAAGAATGTCATATACACGGAGACGATATGTTGGCAACAGATACTATTATATGTCCAAATAAAACTTGTGGAAAAGAAGTTAGTGTAGAATTTACAGAATGTCCATTTTGTGGGACGCCTTTAAATTCACATATACTAAGTGGAGAAGGTGTAAATGAAAAAAACGAAGACGAAAAAGGATTTGATGACTTTGATTTGCACTTCGTTACACACGAACCAACTGTTTTTCAGAAAATATTACAGTTGTATTGGCTACAGCCTAAAGCATGGAGGCTAAAGGAATTTAAAGTAAGCAACGGCAATATTTACATATCAGTAATGAATGGAAAAGAGCTCAAAGCACCTATTAAAGACTGCCGTTTTTATTATGACGATGCAGACAAATACAATAGGATGGGAATAACAGTCAGATATGGTGACAAAAAAATCAAATTTTTTGAAATTCCTTTTATGCTCAATGATGATGAATGGGCGCAGATTATTGATTTTTGCATGAATACTTGTAATTCGAAACGAAGCAAGTCAAATAAAATTGCAATCGCCATTATCATAGTAGGCGCGTTAGCCATTATTGCTATGGGAATTTGGAGTTTGCTTGCTTATGGTCGATTTTTAAACGCAAAAATGGGATACGCATTTGGTGCCTACATAGTATTATTAATCGGAACTATTATTAAATTAGATAAAGGAAAATGAAAAATTCAAAATCGGAAATTGTAAAAGCTGCAAGATTTTGTCCAGAATGTGGATTCAAATTGGAAAACGGCGCTATGTTTTGCCCTAATTGTGGAACAAAAATAGATTTACCTCAAATTACAAAACAAATTTCATCGGGTGGTAAAGCAGATGTGACAACCAAAGGAAAAACTACATGTCCATATTGCGGTGAAGAAATTTTAGCGACAGCAAAGAAATGCAAGCATTGTGGAGAGTGGTTGGAGCGAGAAGAACAAGAATGTTCTGAAGAAAGTATTGATGCGCTGCAACAACAGCAGAATAGTATGCGCAGCGCAATAGAAGAAGCTCAATGGAACGAGTCCAATTCAGGAGCATTACCAATTCAAGCAGGAATTATTGCCATAGTAATGGGAATAATATTCAAGTCGTGGTGGGTCGGCCTTGGAACATTTTTTGGATTTTTCATACTAATTATGCTGCCACGTATAGGTGTTGTCGTTTGTGTATTGCTTTCTCTGTTTTATGGATACATTGGGTATGTTATTGGCGCATTGTTTAGTACTGCTGCAGGATGGGTAATAGGAATAATCATCGGACTTGCTTCTTTGTCAATTAACCTAAGTTCACGAAAATGGTTTAAAGATTTTTAATATTACAATATTTGGTTATTCTTTATTCAATAAACGAGCAATCGAAAACTTTTTACAAATAGTTACTTATAAAAACAGATTTTGAAATGAAATGTAATGTATGTAATGCGGAAATAGCAGATGATGCGAAGTTCTGTCCTGTATGTGGTGCAAAAGTAGAACCAGAAAGCAAATGCCCGAATTGTGGTGCATCCATAAGCAAAGATGCTATATTTTGTACTGAATGTGGGTGTAAGATAGAAAGAGAGCGGAAATGCTCCAAGTGCGGTTCCAAAATCAATGATGGAGGCATATTTTGCACAAATTGTGGAGCCAAGATTGATGCTGACAGGGACGATAACAACATCCCTCTTGTAGAAGTTGACAATAAAATTGACAAGCAAGTAGAAGCACAACACACACATGTTTCTACCATGCCGTCACAAATTGCAAATGTTGAAAACAAGGACATCACCAAGGATGAAACAAATACAAAGGTCATTGTTTCGCAACTAAATGAAACTCCAGACAATACACTGAAATCAACTAACAAATCGGATTCATTTGACGCTAAGGCATACGAACCAGTAATATCAAATATTTATAAAAATGCCATTTGTGTGATTTTTGTGCTATGGGGAATTTCTGTAGTTTTTTCATTTATACCATATATCGGAAACATTTTGACGGGGCTACTAGGACTGGTTTGGTTTGGATTCTATATCTATTACATTGTTTGTCTTGGTCGTTTGATAAAAGTGCTACACGAAAATGATGTTCCAACAATAAAGAAGTTGAGGCTTTCGTCCATTATATTTGCTTCGCTACCTATTGTTGCAATAATTTATCAGTTGGTATTATCATCTGTAAGCATATACGATTTTTCTCTTTTAAATACAATTGCGGCCATTTTCGTTATAACATTTCTTTGTATTATAATTTCTTCGATTACATTAAGAATTATAAGTTTTTGGAAACTAAAGAACTCTATAACTTTTTCTGGCAGACAAGGTGCAAATACATTGTTTATTGCCACGATAATACTTGCTAGCACACTTGTTTTGTCTTTTTTCGGTAGTTATATTGGAATAGCAGTCCTTTATGTAGCAGTGCTTATTCTTCTCGGTTCTATGATTATGACATTTATAGGTTGGAAAAGGATAAAAGAAGCAGCAGAACTGGAAGTTTCTAAAGAAAACACAGAAAATGAAGACAAAACAAAAACAATTGTTTGTCCAAACAAAACATGTGGGAAAGAAGTAAACGTTAAATTTGAAGAATGTCCTTTTTGTGGAACATCTTTGAAATCGCAAGAATCAACAGTAGAAAGTTAAAAATCAATAATATATGAAATGTTCAGAATGTAATGCAGAAATAGCGGATAACGCAAAGTTCTGCCCTGTATGCGGTGCAAAAGTAGAAAAGGAAGAACCTGTAAAGATTTGTCCAAATTGTGGAGAAGTGCTAAAGGACGGAGCAAAGTTCTGTGCGAAATGTGGGTGCAAGATAGAAAAGGAATGTAAGTGCCCGAAGTGTGGAACTGCAATTAAGGATGGTGCTAAATTTTGTCCAGTATGTGGAACAAAAATTGTCAGTGGCATTGAAGTTCCTACAACACCGCTAGCAGTATGCGAACAAGAAGTTCCTATTGGAACTACTTCAGAATCAGTATCTGATGCCACTTCTACAGAAAATGCAAAAGGTCGGAAAAAGTCAGATAAGGTAATAATAATCGCAGCAATTGCTGTTCTTGTAGTAATAGTGATTACAATTATTGCAGTATCTTTATCGTCAAACTCTGATAGTCAGTCGAATTACTACTCGGGGAATGATTATGGCTATTCAAGTAATAGTAACTTAAGTAATACTTATTCTAATGAGTACATATCTTTCAAATATCCATGGAATTACAAAATAACAGATGTAGAAAAGGATGAAAATGGAGAAATTAGTTTTAATTGTGAGATAAAAGGAGATAACCTTTCTTGTATAACTATAGCTAGCGGTGAAGATGCAGGTTTGGCATACGCTTACGAACAAGAGATAAAAGAAATGAGCATAGAAACAATAAATACTATTAATAGTACTTTAACTTCGATATACTACGACATTAAATTCTCTACAATATCTAAAAAGGCAGTAGGCAATTGTAAAGGGTATTTTTGCGATTTTACTGCAAAAGCATTTTCGGAAACTGTCAAGGGATACACTTTTGTTGGTGTTTATGTAAATTATTATGTAACAATAGTTACTCAAGCAGAAAGCGACAAGTATATGCAGCAACTTGATGAAATATTAAGCACATTGGATGTAAAAGCAGAAGCATTGGAAGGAGAATGGAGTACGATTCGATAGCAGATGTTTGAGGATACTGTTTTATCATGTCCTTTCGTATTTGAATATTAGCATTTGTAATACGCAAAGTAAGGCAATTTACAGCAGTCGGCAATAGTTGGCTGCTGTTTTGTTTATAATCAGTGTATAATTAATTTCTTTCCCATCTCTTTTTTGAAAATTATGGTTCCTCATTTTTCAATGCCTAAAATAGGTCGCCTATTTTAATATGTTCTATATCTTGTGGGGCAATTTGCTTTATGTCAGGCATTTGGCTTGCAAGTCTTATGTTGAGTGGAAACAAAACTGCCAGATACGATGGCGGTAAGTGGCAAAAAAAAGCACTTACCGCCGTGCTATCGCATAGTTTTTTATTGTTGAGATAAGTTTTTGTATTATATTTGCCTGCGATTACAATGCAAAAATAGGTTATGGAATATAAGAAGTCAATCGTTGGAAGACAGAAGGAACAGGAAATCCTGCAGAAGTGCATTGGTTCGGAAAGGCCTGAATTTATAGCAGTATATGGTCGCAGACGAGTAGGGAAAACTTATCTTGTCAAGCAGTTTTTTGAAGACAAGTTCGATTTTTATGCATCGGGGGTTTATCAGGTGTCGCGTGCAGAACAGTTAAAGCGTTGGCAAGTACAGTTGAAGAAGTATAGCGGGCGTAAATTTACTAGACCCAAAGATTGGTTCGAGGCTTTTGACCAATTGCAGGAATACTTGCAGACATTGACCGACAGAGATAAGGTTGTCGTCTTTATTGATGAACTTCCGTGGTTTGATACGCCTAAGTCTAACTTTATTCGTGCTGTCGAGGTGTTTTGGAATACATGGGCGTCAACCCAGAAATCTTTCAAACTGATAGTATGCGGAAGTGCTACGACATGGATGACGAACAAGTTGTTGGGCGACAAAGGCGGACTTCACAATAGGGTAACAAGACCGATTAGGCTTTCTCCTTTTACTTTGGCAGAAACGAAACTATATCTTGAAAGTATGGGATTTGATTGGAGTGAAAGCGAGACAATGGAGGCTTATATGATTTTTGGGGGCATACCGTATTACCTTTCTCTGCTTGCTCCCGAATTAAGTCTGAGGCAAAATGTAGATGAATTGTTTTTTGCTCCAGAGGCGATACTGAAGCCTGAATATGAATTTCTTTTCAACTCATTGTTCAGTGAGGCTGGCATTTATCGCAAAGTGGTAGAATTGCTTTCTTCGAAACTTAAAGGACTGACACGAACAGAAATCATAGCCGACTTGAAAGCCGTTGACAACGGAAATCTATCTGAAATACTTGATAATCTTGAAAAATGCGATTTCCTACGGACATATCGTGCATTTGGCAAAAGGCAACGAGATATGCTTTATCAGTTGACGGATATGTTTACGCTTTTCTATCTTCGCTTTGTAAAGAACAGCAGTGGCACAAACGAACAAGCGTGGAGTACAATGAAGGAGGGGCAGCGTAATGCTTGGTCGGGTTATGCATTCGAACAGGTCTGTATATTGCATATCAACCAGATAAAGAAAGCATTGGGCATTTCGGGAATTGCAAGTAATTTTTGCACTTGGAGTAAAAAAGGAAACGGCAAGGGAGCGCAGATAGACTTGCTGATTGACCGTGACGATAATGTTGTCAATTTATGTGAAATGAAGTACGGTGATCGTCCATACGAACTGACCAAGGATTATGTGGAGTGGATAAAGGAGCGTCGCGACATATTCAAAGCAGATACCCAGACAAATAAGACTTTGCGTATTACTTTTGTGTCGCCGTATGGCATTGCAAAAGGTAAATACAGTTCGACAATACAGAGTGTTGTTACTCAAAAAGACTTGTTCTCTCAGTTATAAAACTGCCCGATACGATGGCGGTAAGTGGTAAAAAAATGTAGTTGCCGCCGTGCTATCGCATAGTTTTTCATTGGTCTGCATAGGCACTTGCACAAATCAGCAACAATCATAATTTTCTCCCACACTCTTTCTTGAAAATTATGTACGACTTATTTTTCAAATCTTCAATCAAAAATCCTACATCGTAAATCGTAATTTGATTTATCTTTGCACAACAAAATTTTTGTACAATGGAATTTTATGATACGATAAAAGACCTTAACTGGGAGGAAGTTACAAAAAGCATTTATGCAAAGACAGATGCTGATGTGCGTCGTGCCTTGGGCAAGGAAACATTGACTTTGGAGGACTTCAAGGCGTTGATTTCGCCCGCTGCCGAGAAATATCTTGAGCAGATGGCGTTGATGTCGCGAAACCTTACCCAGAAGCGTTTCGGAAAGGTGATTTTGCTCTACATCCCGATGTACCTGTCGAACGAGTGCAGCAACCACTGCATCTACTGCGGTTTCAACCACAACAACGACATTGCCCGCAAAACCTTGACAGATGACGAGATTATGGAGGAAATAAAGGTCATAAAGTCGATGGGTTATGACAATGTGCTACTGCTTACTGGCGAATGCCCTAGCATTGCAGGTGTTGACTACATCGAACATGCAATAAAGTTGTGCCGCGACCATTTTGCCGCCATCAACCTCGAAGTGTTCCCGATGAAGGTCGAGGAGTACAAGCGCATGGAACAGGCTGGCTGCAACAGCGTTTACATATATCAGGAGACCTACAACGAAGGCCGCTACAAGATTTACCATCCCAAGGGGATGAAGAGCAACTACAAGTGGCGTCTCGGCACTCCCGAAAGGATTGCGCAGGCAGGAATACACCGCGTTGGTCTTGGCGCACTTATCGGACTTGAGGAGTGGCGTACCGAAATGTTCTTCCTTGCATCTCACCTGCGTTTTATGACGAAGAACTACTGGCGCACCAAGTACAGCCTTTCGTTCCCGCGTATGCGTCCTGCTGCCGGCGGTTTCCAGCCCAATTTCCTGATGAGCGAGAAGCAGTTTGCACAGACCTTGTGGGCATTCCGCATCTTCGACAACGATGTTGAAATGTCGATGTCAACGAGGGAAACAAGCAATATGCGCAACCATTTTATCACTCTTGGCGTAACATCGGTTAGTGCAGGTTCGCACACCGACCCGGGCGGATATGCCCATCCCGACAGGGAACTTGAGCAGTTCCACATCAACGACGGTCGTTCGGCTGCCGAAATGGAAAAGATGATTCGTGCGCAGGGCTACGATGTTATTTACAAGGACTGGGACAAAACATTGAGATAGTATGCTTACCGATTACGAACTAGAAAGATACCAGCGTCAGATTGTTCTTCCGAACTTTGGCGCAGAAGGGCAGGAAAAACTGAGAAATGCCAAAGTTTTGGTTGTAGGCGTTGGCGGTTTGGGAAGTGTTGCTTCGTTGTACCTTACGGCTGCAGGAATTGGCACAGTCGGTCTAATGGAAAAAGATGTGGTTTCGTTGCATAACCTTCAGCGTCAGGTGCTGTATCGCGAAGATGAAATCGGGCAGTCGAAGCTCGAACTTGCAGTTAAGACACTTCATCGTTTGAACAGCGGAGTGAAACTTGTCCCATACGATACATTTCTGACTACCGAAAATGCGAAATCTGTCGTTGCAGATTATGACATTGTAATCGACTGCACCGACAACTACACGGCGCGTTACCTTATAAACGACACCTGCGTGGCACTCGGCAAGCCGTTTGTCTATGGAACTATCGGCGACACAAAAGGCCAGTTGGCTGTGTTCAACTATCAGCCGCCATGTGCCAACTATCGTACCTTATATCCAAACGAGAAGGAACTTGTTGCGCTCGGAAATGTAAACCGTGGTGTGATGGGTGTTTTGCCGTCGGTGATTGCCTCGATGGAAGTCAACGAAGTGGTGAAGATGATTACAGGCGTAGGCAAGGTTCTGAAAGATACCTTGTTTATGATTGATCTTGCCACAATGGAAACGATGAAGTTTAAGTTGCCGGTAAATTGTTCTAAAGTTTAATGTTGTTTATGAGTTTATAAGTTTAAGGTTGTTTGTTATCAGTATTTCAAACAATTTTAAACAACCTCAAACAATTTCAAACAATCTACTATTCCTTTGTATCCTCCGCCAGTGCTTCCTTTGCGTGAGCCAATGCTGCATCAAAGTTGTCGTGGATGTTGCCTTTGCCTATAAGGAAAGATATTCGGCACTTATCCAACGACTTGCGAACATTCGGCTGTACTCCCGAAAGGAAAATTTTCTTGTTGCTGGTCTTTAGCGACTTTATTGCCTCGCGGAAATTTCGCTCGCCTGTTTCGTCCATAAATGGTACATGTCGCATTCGGATTATTAGAATCTTGGTTGAATCGGGACGGCCTTTCAGCACCTCGCTAAACTGCTTTGCTGCACCGAAGAAGAACGGTCCGCTAATTTCATATATTTCAATTCCCTCGGGAATGTCATCGTAGTTTTCCATTGTATTGGTGTCGAGGTCGTTCTTCAATATTGCCTCGCCGTTGTCGGCCATACGCTTCATGAACATTAGCGAAGCAAGCACAATACCTATTTCGATAGCAACCGTCAAGTCAACAAGCACAGTGAGGAAGAAGGTAACAAGCAAAATTATAATGTCGTATGGCGAACCGCGAAGAATTGATGTAAAACTGCGCCATTCACTCATATTGTAGGCAACCACGATAAGGATACCAGCCAAGCACGACATTGGAATCAACTTTGCATAATTACCTAAGCATAACATTATGAGCAACAATGTTATAGCATGTACGATACCTGCGATTGGAGTACGACCGCCGTTCTTGATATTTGTTGCAGTACGGGCAATTGCGCCGGTTGCAGGAATACCGCCAAACAAAGGCGAAATGACATTTGCAATACCTTGACCGATAAGTTCGGTGTTACTGCGGTGGTTGCTACCAATCATACCATCGGCAACGACTGCCGACAAAAGCGATTCGATAGAACCGAGCAGGGCGATTGTTATTGCAGGTTGCAGATAATTTCCAAAGTTTTCCCAATGAATTTCAGGAATGCTTATCGCAAGACTGCCCTTTATTTCGCCGAACATGCTTTCAATGGTCGTTACGGGAATGTCGAAAATTGAAACGGCAAGCGTCATCAGGATAATCGCCACAAACGAACCAGGAATTTTGTTCGTCAACTTATTGATGATTACGCTTATAAGAATTGTAGCAACCGTAATTCCCAATGCCCAGTAGTTAGTTGTTCCAATATTGTCAATGTAAACCGACCACTTGTCAACGAATACTGTGGGCACATCCGATACTTCAAGTCCAAGAGCGTCCTTTATCTGAGTTGAGAAAATCGTCAGTGCAATACCGCTCGTAAATCCGACTACCAAAGGATGTGGAATAAAACGCAGAAGCGAACCCAATTTCAGCAAGCCGAACAATATCATAAAGATACCTGCCAGAATGGTGGAAATCATCAGTCCATCAAGACCGTATTGTGCAACTATGCCCGAAATTATGATTACAAACGCGCCAGTAGGACCGCCTATCTGTACACGGCTACCGCCAAGAAATGAAATCAAAAAGCCGGCAATTACTGCAGTTACAATACCTTTGTCGGGCGAAACGCCAGATGCCACGGCAAAAGCGATTGCCAAAGGCAGAGCAACTATACCAACGATTATGCCCGAAAACAAGTCCTTTGTGAACTGTTTCTTCGTATATCCCTTTCTCAGAACACTGAAAAACTTAGGATAGAAAATGTCTTTTATTTGAAAATTAGCCATTTAGTCTTTGTTAAAAATTGGGCGCAAAATTACAAAAAATATTGCTGACAAATCGTTATGCCAAATCATTTTTTATTAGAATCATATATTTGTTTAAGAAACGATATGATTGTCGGAAATAGCGCCATTCCTTGACAAATAAATCCTTGATATTTATCTCTTTAAATGCTATTGCAAAAAAATTGAAATTTTGCTGATTTTTTACGAAATTTAAATATATTTGTATGTCAAAAAAATTACAAGAATGATAAACTTCGAAATAGTATAGACAGTATAGACGCAAGGTTTTGCGTCTCAATTAGAAAAACAAACAAAACCATGAAGATAGCAAAAATCAAAACCGAAGTTGGCACCATGAAGGTGAACTTCTATTTCAACGATGCACCAAATACGGTGGCAAATTTCATTAAACTGGCCGAAGAAGGCTTTTATAACGGATTGCGCTTTCATCGCGTAATCCCTGAATTCGTAGTTCAAGGCGGATGCCCGTTCTCGCGCAACCTTGGCGACCCACGAGTCGGCACAGGTGGACCGGGCTACAAAATCAAATGCGAACTCAACGGTGGCAATCAGTACCACGACCGCGGAGTTCTCTCTATGGCACACGCAGGACGTGACACTGGCGGTTCTCAGTTTTTCATCTGCCTTACCCGCGAATACACCAAGCACCTCGACCGCCAGCACACTTGCTTCGGCAGAGTTGTAGAAGGATTGGACGTGCTCGACAAGATTCGTCAGGGATGCAAGATTGAAGAAATAAAAATAGAGGAAGAATAAAACTAATCCGCCCCCTGAGCGGAGCCGAAGGGAAGGATTTCAACTCCGTTTCGACTACGCTCAGTGGGTATCTAAACCAATTAAACAAAACTAATGAAAATGAAAACCAAATTTTTCGCCATAGCCACAGTGGTTCTTGCGTTAGCATGGAGCTGCAGTACTCCAAATGCACCCGAAGCAACCGAAAGCACCGTCACGGAAACTACATTCGAAACAGAAATCGTAAGCGAAACCGATTTCCCAGCACTTGTCGGCCAATGGTGCGATGCTCACAACACCAAAGATGTGGCTGGACTGTCGAATATATACGACCAAAATGTCATGTTCTATGGCTCGCCTATGGACAAAAACGAATGCATCGAAAACAAACTGGCGTTTTTCAAGAAGAAACCCGATTTCAGGCAGGAAGTAACTGGCGAAATTGCAATCGAAAATATCAGTACCAATGAGGTAAAATGCAGTTTCAACAAAAGAGTTACCGTCGACGGCAAAACCACCGACTATCCCTCCTACCTGCATTTCCGCAAATCAGGCGACAACTGGAAAATTTCGGTCGAAAGCGACCTTGTAACCGATGAGAACCTTGCAAAACATGCCGAAAAGAAAAACCAAAAACAGGAAATGGGAGACAGACACGATGTCCCTGGCACTTACGATTTCAACGGTGACGGCAAAAAGGAATCGTGCTACCTGCTAGAACCTAAGAAATACAACGACGAAGACCATTTCATGGAATGCGAAGGCGAATGCAACTGCCTTATTATGTTCTCCGACAACAACATCCCACCTATCGAGGTTGAAACCTGCATTGGAGGAAAACCCAAAATTTATGGTGATTTGGATGGTAATGGCACCATTGAAATTGGCATTTGGCCATGGTGGTGGACAAGTTGCTGGCATACCTTCTATATATATACGCTTGTAAACGGCGAATGGGAATACTTTGTAGAACCGTTTTCCGTTCACTGCAACCTGATGGAAGAACTGGAAGAATCTGGCGAACCTATCATCACTCCAGTAAAAGGACAAAAGGATATGTTCAAGATAAGATACTCCTACTTCGACGAGGAAGAAGGTATAATGGATGGAACAGGAACCGTCAGGAAACTTTAATTATCAATATTCTACCTCGGTTAAAAACAATCCATCTGCAGGCACTGACTGACCTGCTTCGCAACGGTTTTTGCTTTCAATGATACGGCAAAAACCATCTACCGAAAGTTTGTCCTTGCCAACCTCGACCAACGTACCCACAATCGCTCTTACCATATTGCGGAGAAACCGGTCAGCAGAAATGTGAAATACAATCTGGTCACCATTCTTTTCAAACTCTGCACGATATATTTTACAGTTGTTGGTCTTTACATCCGTATGCAACTTGCTGAAACTTGTAAAGTCGGTATAATTGAACAACCTATCCGCCGCTTCCTGCATTTTGGCCACATTTAGAGGATAACGGACATGCCACGAAAAACCCTTTAAAAATGGATTCTTTCGCTGCGTTATTACATATTTGTATGAACGTTTCTTAGCATCGAAGCGAGCATGGAAACTTTCATCTGCCTTAACAATTGAAAAAATTGAAATGTCATCGGGCAACAAACCATTGAGCCGTTCTATGATTTTGGCATCAATTTCTGCATTGGCATCGAAATGCGCCACATAGTATTCGGCATGAACACCAGTATCGGTACGTCCACAACCAGTTACCGCTATCTTTTCGCGAAGCACCTTGCTCAAGGCATCTTCAAGCGTTTCCTGTACCGATACGGCATTGGGCTGCGACTGCCAGCCATGGTAGCGCGTCCCAACATACGATAAGTCGATTCTGTAGCGCATATCCGTTATTGCTTGCTTATCTTAATTGTGTGAACCTCATCGCCGACACGAAGTCTAGCAAAATATATTCCTGCATTAAGTTCTGATCCGAAATTAATCGGACTCTCAACATCCTTGCCTTCAATTACAATTTGCCCAAGAGCATTTATAACCTCGTAATCGACTGTTTCTACGCCATTTACGCTGAACTCAACCGTGACTTCATCACCAAATGGATTCGGATATGCAGAAATGTCACCTATTTTGTCAATACTTATCGCTACTGGCGGGTCGATTGGCGGTTCATCGTTTCCTCCACAACGAACAATATTTGAGTAAATCCTATCGTACCCCTCATCGCCCAATACCAATGGATGGCTCATCTTTATCATTATGCGATAGTAAGTTCCGCCTTCGTACTGATTCATCTGAATGTAATTGTAGGTGCTGAATAGCACAGAATCTACCACAGCCAATGTTTCGGGCGAATCGCCTGCTAGGAGATAAGTGAAAGTTTCGGCAATGCCCATGTAAGGACTCCAGTTGAGGTTGCAGACATTGTTGTTGTCGCAAATGGCAGCGAGGACAATCGTGCGGTGGAAATCGTTTACCTCGCTCTCGTCGCCACAATTGCTTACTGCTGTTACCTTATATTTATAGTATTGCTCCGCAACATTCACAGCAGTATCCTCGTACATCGGTTCGTTATTGAATCCTACAGTAGCAATTTGCGAGAAACCATCACCGGAATCGCGGTAAATCCTATATGATGCCGTACCTTGATTATCCGTCTTGTTCCAACGCAAAATTACCGAATTCGATTCGGTAACACTTGCGAGCGCAAGTTTGTCACCAGCGTACGGACGGCGGAAACTTATGTTTGCCTCATCGTACAGACGGCATCCCATATTGTCGGTCACCGTTACTGAATAATCGCCTTCAGCATCCACAACTATAGTCTGCGTAGTAGCATCATTGCTCCACTGGTACGATGCATAACTGCCTGCATCGAGCGTATAGGTTTGTCCCTCGCAAAGAACCATATCCTCAAAACTTCCAATCAACTGCATTTCTGGTTCGGTTACGACAGTGTCAATCACAGTTGTACAATCATTTGCATCGGTTATAGTAACCGAATAATTTCCAGCAACTAGCGAACTTGCATTGCCGCTATTGGATATACCATTGCTCCATGCAAAAGTGAAACCGCTATCGGGCGTTATGGAGATTGTACCATTGCTTGCACCATTGCAAGTAGCATCGGTAACAGAAACATCAAAATTGTGTGGTTCTGCATCCTCAACGACCACTTGGATAGTATCTGTGCAGTTATGGCTGTCCTTTGCTACCAAGTAATATGTTCCCGGGGCAACATTCTGATAGTTAGGTTGTACACATACCGGCGAAGTTGTATTTCCTTCCCTGAACCAGAAATATTGCGCATAAACTCCTGTTCCCCCTGTTGCCGATGCTGATAGTTGCGCCACATCACCAGCACATATTATTGGAGAAACATTGGCTACCGCTACAAGTTCATCTGGTTCTGTAACATTAGCAGACAAAGTCGCTACACACGAATTGGCATCGGTAACAGTAAGTATATAATCTCCTGCGGAAAGGTTGGTCCTTGGCGATGTGCTTGCACCATCAGACCATGAGTATGTATATGGTTCTGTTCCTCCCGCTACCGTTGTGGAAATGGCCCCGTTGTTTGCCCCATAGCAAGTTATATTTGTTGGACTTGCCGTAACACTAAGTGCCGATGGCTGTGAAATGCTACGCGAAACAGTTGTCATACAAGCATTTGCATCGGTAACAGTCAGCAAATAGTCGCCCGAGGAAAGATTTGTCCTGTCCTCGGTTGTAATGCCATCGTTCCATGAATAGTTATATGCAGGCGTTCCCCCTGTCACTGAAACGGAAATAGAACCGTTTTCTGCACCATAACAAGTTATGTTTGTGGGTTCTGCTTGTACTGTCAACAACTCTGGTTGCGTTATTGTAAACGACTGCGAAATAGTGCAGGAATTTCTATCGGTTACTGTGCATGAATATTCGCCAGCTGCAAGATTTACGAGATTTGCCGTTTCGGCATTGTTGTTCCATACGTATGTGTATGGCGAAGTTCCTCCTGTAACATTGAGCGTGATTCTTCCAGAATTGTCGCCATTGCACAAAAGATTGTCCGCTGCTGCATTGGTGAGGATTTGCTCTTTCGCAACAATAGTAGTCGCTAATATTCTAGTGCAGGTTCCCAATGTTATTGTCACAGAATAGTTTCCAGCACCAAGATTTGTGCGTTCGATTGCCGATCTATTGCCATTTTCCCATGCGAAAGTCGATGCTCCAAGATTTGAAAGCAAAAGACTTCCTG
This sequence comes from Bacteroidales bacterium, assembly GCA_017651185.1. GTDB lineage: Bacteria > Bacteroidota > Bacteroidia > Bacteroidales > ML635J-15 > Bact-19. Next base: position 60,676 of record JAGCDJ010000027.1, read on the forward strand.
TCTCCCCGAAGCAATCTGGCTGAACATAGGTAAGATTTTGATTTTTAAGTGCTGTGCCATATTCTACAAAGAAAACCGAATCTGCGATTATTTTTCCTTCCGAATTTTTTGCAAGAAGATGCTTGTAACCACCCGATAGGTTAGCAAACGTTCCGCTTGCCTGCCAGTTTTCGCCGTTGTCAATCGAATATGACGATGCTCCGCTTGCCGAAATTGTCATGCTTGCATTGCTGCCGCCATCGCAGGTTTCGGGTTGCGATGAAATTGTAAATGTTGTGTTGCAACCTATGCATATTCTTGCAACAGTGCCATTACTACATATTGCCCAAAGTACTCCGTTTCCTGCCGATGCAATGCTCTGATAGTTTCCTTCTGCAACTTCGCGCCATATTGTTGAATATTCATAAATTTTACCATTGGAAAGAAGCACATATACATTTTCGTCGCATGCTGCCGACGAAACTATGTCCTGTGGCAACCCTGGTTCTATAAGTTCAGCAACCGGCGACCCCGACGGATTAAACCTTGCGATTCCGCTGCCAACAGTAATAAACATACTTCCGGAAGCAGTCATTACAAAACGGGAATTATCACTAATGCTAATTCCTGCAGTCATTTGCTCCAAAGCATTGTCCTCTACCCTATACAATGAATTACCCGCTATTGCGTAAACGCCAAAGTTGCTTATCACATCCTTTACTGCCGATGCACTTTCAATAGTATCAACTATTGCGCCATCGCGTATCTGCAATATTCCTGAATTTGTGGCAACATAAACAAAATGTGTATCATCTGCGATAGCATTTACATTTGTTTCCGCTACTACAACTACATTGCGACCAACCTTCCGCACCAGCGAATTGCCAGTTCCAATCCAAAGTGTATCGTTGTGCATGCACATTGCATTAACTGTAAGATTCTGCAAATTGCGTTTGTACGACAGCCAAGTGAAATCGGACACGACATTTATACCACCGCTTCCTGCAATGCACACAGTACCAGCATTATCACCCCAAATGAAATTCGGCGTATGGTTAATCAACGTGCGGTTTGTGTGGTAGGTTTCGGCATTGCCATCAAAATCTAATACAACGATACCATTCTGCGAATCAACACACCAAATCCTTTTGCTTGGCAGACTGCTTGCAATTAGTTTTTCAACAGAAAACCTGTCGTTCAGCAAAACGCTAGATGAACCATCGTACTTGTAAATTCCGTTTAAATTACCATAAATGATATTCTGGGCAAAATCTTCGCATACTGCCGACGCTCCAACCGATATGCCATCGACAGATGTCCACACATTGTAATCGTACGACATTACACCCACGCTAGTTGCAGCAAGCAGGTCACCATTGAACCGCTGGTACATACCATATACAACTTTGCCAGAAAATATGTCGGAAAACGACTTTACTTTTCCGTTGGCGCAAAATTCCACCAAATTTCCATTGCAACTTACCCAAACGTTCTGCCCACGGTCAGTATAAATAGCCGTTATACCATTTGAAAATCCATAGTCGTCGGAAATGACCGTCGTCGTTCCCGAATTGAACTCCATCAAGGAGTTATTTGCAGTTGAGTAAAAAAATCTTCCATCGGCAAGGGCGGAAATTTTTCTTATGTTGCTACCTGTGAAATCGTTTTGCCATACATTGCCGTTCCTTATTGACAAACCCATAGTTGTTGCCACATAAATTTTTCCATCAGATGCAATACAAATGTCGTTTATGGAATTGCCTGCAAGTCCATCGGCGGCTGTAATCACATCGAAATCAGCACCATCATACGAAACGAGACCATTTCTAGTACCTATTATGATATTGCCATCAGCATCCTGCGCAACACAGGTTACTGTATCGGACGGAAGAACCTGCTCATAGTCGAAAACGACAGACGACTGTCCATATACACTTGCCAAGCAAGTGATAATCAATGCTAAAATTAGCGATAGTCTTTTCATTTGAATAAATTTACATGTATTGTCGCAAATGTATGAAAATTATCGTTTCGGGCGAAACGCATTTTCGTAAAGTTATCATCATGCGGTTGATAACAAGATTGCAACGATGCTTGCGGCAAAAAAATGCACAATTTTGAAAATTGTAATTATTTTTTCAACAAGATTTATGGAAGTTGCATAAATTTGCACCCGATTAAATTTTTCAGAAAATGCTTACATTAAAGTTAATACGCGACGACAAGGATTTCGTCATCAACCGTCTGAAAATCAAAAATTTCGACGCAACAGAACTAGTAGAAAAGATAATAAACTGCGACGACCGCCGCAAGGAATGTCAGTTTGCAAAAGACAACATACTGAAGGAATTAAACACCATAGCCAAGCAAGTTGGTCAACTTTTCGCGCAAGGCAAGAAGGACGAAGCAGAACAGGCAAAGTCGAAGACTGCCGAAATGAAGGAACAAGTAAAGGAACTTGAAGCAAAGCAAGCCGAAGCAGAAAAAGAACTCAACGGCTATATGCTGCTTCTCCCCAACACTCCGCACGAATCGGTTCCATGCGGCAAGGGCGAAGACGACAATGTCGTTGAAAAGATGGGCGGAACTATTCCCGAACTCAAGTTCAAGAAACCGCACTGGGAAATCATAAAGGATTTGAATATCATCAACTTCGACCTTGGCACAAAGATTACCGGCGCAGGATTCCCAGTATATCTCGGCAAGGGTGCAAAACTTCAGCGCGCACTCATCACCTTCTTCCTCGACGAGGCAGAAAAGGCAGGTTATGCCGAAGTTCTTCCCCCACTGATGGTCAACGAGGACAGCGGTTACGGAACAGGTCAGCTTCCCGACAAGGAAGGTCAAATGTACCATGCAACCTTGGACAATTACTATCTTATCCCAACTGCAGAAGTTCCTGTAACAAACCTATACCGCGATGTTATCCTCAACGAAAAGGATTTCCCGATAAAGAATGTTGCATACTCAGCATGTTTCCGTCGCGAAGCAGGTTCGTGGGGAGCAAATGTGCGCGGACTCAACCGTCTGCACGAATTCGACAAGGTGGAAATCGTACAGATTCGCAAGCCAGAAGATTCATACCAAGCATTGGAAGAAATGAAGACTCACGTAGAAGGTCTGCTCATTAAGTTGGGACTTCCCTACCGCGTATTGCGTCTCTGCGGTGGCGACATAAGCTTCACCTCTTCGCTCACATTCGACTTCGAAGTATTCTCGGCAGCACAGGAAAAGTGGCTCGAAGTAAGCTCTGTTTCTAACTTTGAAGACTTCCAGGCAAACCGCCTGAAACTCAGATACCGCACCGCCGACAAGAAAACCCAGCTTTGCCACACTCTCAACGGTAGCGCACTTGCATTGCCAAGAATCATGGCTGCAATAATCGAAAACTACCAGACCGAAGACGGAATTATAGTTCCTGAAGTGCTGAGGAAATATACAGGATTTGACAAGATTTAAAATAGTGTTTCTGGTTTATAATTTATAATTTCTGGTTGTGCAACCTAGAAACACAGAAACTTAGAAACTATTTATATGGTTGTTCACAAAAAAGTCGGATTTATTGCCGACTTTTTTCTTTTTAATATTATTTTTACCACCCCAAAATTGAAGACGATGACGGAAAAGCTTTGGACAGTTAAGGAATGTAACGACAGCCGGTCTGTTGAACGGTTGATGAAGGATGTTGGAGTGGACAAACTGATAGCTACCTTGCTTGTCCAGCGCGGAGTACACGACTACGATGAAGCAAAACGGTTTTTCCGTCCACAGCTCGACGACCTTTACGACCCTTTCCTGATGAAGGACATGGACAAGGCAGTTGACCGTCTTACACGCGCAATCGACAATCACGAAAAAATATTGATTTTCGGCGACTACGATGTCGATGGCACCACAGCAACTGCACTTATGCTGCGCTACCTGAAAAAAAAGAATGCAAATGTCGATTTCTACATTCCCGACCGCTACCTTGAAGGATACGGACTTTCTCAACAAGGAATTGACTATGCAGTACAAAACGGAGTAACATTGCTCATTACAGTTGACTGCGGAATAAAGGGAAACGAAAAGATTGACTACGCAAACAGCAAAGGCATAGAGGTAATTGTTTGCGACCACCATACCGTTGGCGACGAACTGCCAAATGCATACGCCGTACTCGACCCCAAACGCCCCGACTGCGACTATCCGTTCAACGAACTTTCGGGATGCGGTGTTGCATTCAAGCTGTTGCAAGGATATATTCAGAAACATAACCTCGACATCGAGGACATAACATGCTACCTCGACCTTGTTGCCGTCAGCATCGGTTCTGACATTGTGCCGATAATTGGCGAAAATAGAATTCTTGCCTTCTACGGACTGCAGAAGCTGAACACATCACCCTGCACTGGTCTCGAAAGCATCATCGACCTTACCGACCTGAGCAACAAGGAAATACAAATCAACGATATCGTATTTAAGATTGGACCGAGGATAAATGCAGCAGGACGTATAGACACTGGCAAGACCGCAGTAGAACTGCTTACCACAACAGACCGTGACTTCGCATTGCAAATCGGCAATTCCATCGACGGCATGAACAGTTACCGCAAGGAAATAGACCGCAACATAACCGAGGAAGCCATTGCCCAAATTGAAGCAGATGAAACTCTGAAAAATGCCTATTCAACCGTTGTCTTCTCACCAAACTGGCACAAAGGCGTTGTCGGAATCGTGGCATCGCGACTTACAGAATCGTACTACAGACCCACTATCGTGCTTACCGAAAACAATGGACTGGTCGTAGGTTCAGCGCGTTCTGTCGAAGGTTTTGACCTGTACAGTGCGGTAACCGCCTGTGGTGACCTGCTAGAAAGTTTTGGCGGACATACATACGCAGCAGGACTTACAATGAAGATGGAAAATCTTGAACCGTTCAAGCAAAGATTCGAGGAATATGTTCGCAACAATATCACCGAGGAACAGCGCCATCCTGTAATCCGCATCGACACCGAAATAATGATCAAGGAGATAACCCCGAAAACATACCGCATACTAAAGCAGTTCGCACCTTTCGGACCAGGAAACATGTCGCCAATATTCGCTTCCAGACAAATATACGACAACGGCATGGGCAGACAAATAGGCAAGAACCTCGAACACCTGAAACTGAAAATCGTTCAGCAGGTAGGCGACAACAACTGCATAGATGGTGTGGGATTCGGATTCGGCAACCGTTATGAGAAAATCTCAGACTACAAGCCATTCGACATCTGCTACCACATCGCAGAAAATAACTTCATGAACCAGACCACATTGCAAATTCAACTGCTGGATATCAAGTAATTCGAATTGACCCAAATACAACCGAATACTACATAGTAATCGGAATAAGTTACTCGATAAAAAAAATACGAAAATCTTTTGTCGGTACGAATATATATATTATATTTGCCGACAATGAGAATTGTTTTTTTAATTTAATATAGTTCATAATAAAGACAGTATGAGACCAATATTAGTACCGCACGACTTTACAGAGGTAGGCGCCTACGCTCTCGAACACGCCTATATGATTGGCAAGACACACAACAACCCTATCAGTTTGATTCACATCGTATCGAAGACTGATGAAATCGAACCCGCAAAAGCAAAACTGCAAGCTATTGCCGATGATTTCAAGAAGCAAAAGGGGAATGTAGAAATTACCGCAGAAGTAAGGAAAGGCGACCTCGACAAGGAAATATACAAGTACGGAACAGAAGTTAACGCACACCTCGCCGTAATGGGAACACACGGAATAAAGAACCTCAAGAAGGCAATCAAGATTGTTGAAAAGTTCGTCACCATTCCGTTCATCCTAGTTCAGAACCCACCAATCTACGGCGAATACGACCGTATCCTCATCCCGATTGACGCCGACAAGTCATCGAGAATCAGAGTTCAGTGGGTAAAATACCTGAACACTTTGTTCGAAAGCAAGGTTTACATTATTTCATATAAGGACAGCGACGGATTCAGCAGAAAGGCAATACAAAACACCATCACTTTTGCTGAAAACATGTTCAACGACTGCCTCATCGACTACGACATAAAGTACCTCGAAAGCAAGAAGAATTTCTCGGACGAGATGTACAAGTACGCCAACGAAGCAGAATGTGACCTTGTTATCTTCATGACCGACCAGTACAAGTCGTATATAAAGGACATCAAGAATCCTGAAAACGAAGAGATGGCTGCCAAGATTCCAGCAATGTGCGTCAACAAGCGCATCGACATCATCAAGTTGGGCGGATTCAATTAACAGATACTCACAAACTAGAATAAGAACAGCGGACAACGTTCCGCTGTTTTTTTAAATCAAGCACAATAAATTTTCAACTATTAGGTTTGATATATGATGAAGAAGATTGCCGTAATATTAATCCTGTCGATACTAAGCATTGCCGGATTCTCTCAGGTTCAACCCGATGAATACCAGCAAGGAGGATTCTGTTCTTTCAACGGACAATTCTACCCAGTAGAAAAAGGGATGTCGATAACTCTCGGTGGCACCTGTGGATTCATCATCAAGGATTTCCGAATAGGCGCATACTTCGACGGAATGAGCAAAGCCGCCAAGATAACTGGAAAAGACACAAACCCATATAGTTTAAGACAAAGCCACGGCGGTATATATTTTGGTTATCCATTCTTCAACGACCACAACTTCCACCTTCTAACCGACATTAAAGTTGGTTATGGTTCATCGGCGCTAATAAACGCAGTAACTCGCAAAGGATTCGACAAGGCGGGATTTGTAGCCATAGTTCCATCGGCGGCAGTTGAATATTCAATAACCGACATTCTGAAAATCTCACTCGGAATAAACTACCAGTTCCACATAAAAGTAAAAACGCCAGAACTATACAAGCAGTCGGTTCTTAACGCACCAGGTATTTACCTTGCACTTACACTCGGACTTTTCTAAAATTTAAGGTAATAATCCTTTGTCAGCGACTTGTATTTCTCGCTGAAATCGTGACGCGCACCATTTTCGATAAACAAAGTGTCGCAAATTGGTTCACACATTTTCCTACTTAATTCCACAATAGTGCGTATAGGCAACGTGTCGGGATGCGACGAGACATATAATCTTGAAACAGCATACAAACCTAATTCTGAGGAAACTTCCTCGAATTGCTGGCATTGCTCGGTGGGATAAATTACATAACAGCGACCATCAGGCGACAATAAACGATTAATCGCAAGCGCCAAATCCTTTATGTTCAAGTTTAAATCGTGACGAGCAATAGCCCTTCCCTTCTCCGGAGCAACCACATCGGTGGTATAGAACGGCGGATTTGACACTATCAGGTCGTACTTTTCTTCTGGCAAAAAATCCTGCACTGAGGAATGAAAGACGTCTATCCTCTCGCGCCAATTGCTCTGCTCTACATTGAATTTTGCCACCTCTACCGCTTCGGCGTTTATTTCGACACCATGAATCATGGCACTGCACTTCTGGGCAAGCATAAGACAGAGCAGACCTGTGCCTGTACCAATGTCAAGGATACGTTTCGCGTTTTTGCAATCCACATAAGCACCAAGCAACACACCATCGGTGCCGACTTTCATTATCGACTTGCGATGCATCACACGGAATTGCTTGAATGTGAAGAAGTCGTCACGCATCAGGCAACGGGATTTTGGTTAACGCCAGAACCAAAAAGTGCAAAGTCGTACTTAATTGGGTCGGCGGGGTCGAATTTGCGAAGGTTGCTGGTAAGTTCAAGCACCGATTTCCAGTCGTTCTGCTTACGAGTAAGCAGGTTTAAATCGCGGGCGCAACGTCCACAGTGAACATCGAGAGGAATAAGCAAGTCGGCGGGACTAATGCACTTCCACAAACCGAAATCTACTCCACGACCATCGTCGCGCACCATCCAGCGCAGGAACATATTCAGTCGCTTGGCTGCCGAACCTTTGGTAATATCGGAAATATGACGCATATTGCGCGGTTCATGCGGAATCTCAAACAGTACAGAATGGACATTCATCAGGTTTTTATCCATTTCCTTATGCTTGGAAAATACGGATTCGAGACCACCATGATTACGGTAAATATTTGCCAGCGAACGCACAAAGAAACGCATGTCGTCGCCATTGAAGGTACGATGAACCGCAGCATCAAGAGGTTTCAAATCCTTTGCCTCGAAATTCATCACGAAATCGTAAGGGGCATTGTCCATAAGCCGCATGAAGCGTTTTGCATTGTTTATTATCATCTTACGGTTGCCCCAGGCAATCATCGATGCGAAAAATCCGCTAATTTCAATATCCTCCTTACGCGAAAACGTATGGGGAATCTGTATTGGATCGTTATCAATAAAACTGCTTACGGCAAACTTTTCGTACCGCTCATCTAGCAAGTCTTTTGTAGTCTGAAAGTCCATTATTAAAAATTTGTCCAAAAATAAGGATTTTTGAAACATTCTTTGAAAAAAAGTTTGTTACTTTGCAGTATGTTTTCTGAGATATGTGACGGAGCATCGGTAGGTCTTACGGCATCCATAACTGTGGGTCCTGTTGCTGTATTATGCATACAACGCGCACTCACTCGACCGCGAATATCATCATTCATTTCCGGGCTTGGCGTTGTATTCGCCGACACACTGATGGCTGCTTTGTCGTACTTTTTATACTCTCTGATTTTCAACAAAATACAAGAATACAAACCAATTCTTGGCGTCATTGGTGGCATCATCGTGATAATATTCGGTGTGTTCATGTTCAAGCGCAATGCCGTCAAGGACATACGACAAAGCAAGGACAACCGCAACTCGCTATGGCAGGACTTCATTTCTGTGGTAGGACTTACGCTATCTAACTTCATTGGTGCAATGACATACATTTTCGCATTCTTTGCCATGTTCAATGTCGGCGCAGGCGATGGTGTTGCCGACAATAATGAATTGATTAAAGGCATACTGATAATGCTTGGCTTTGTGCTTGGTTCCTTTGCTTGGTGGACTTTCCTCACCATGTCGTTGAGTTTCTTCCGCAAGAAAATCAGGCCACGCCACTTCGTGGTTATCAACCGAGTAGGCGGAACAATAATCATACTGCTGGGTATATATACGATAATATCAACATTTGTGGAAATAATCTAGAATTCAAAGATTTGATGATTTGAAGATTTGAAGATTTGAAAATTCGAAGATTTGAAGATTAGATAAAAATCAATAAATTTGCATTGTTTTAAACCATATACAAAATGAATATAACAAGGACATCAAACCCAACTTTGGGCAAAAACGCATTCGCCAGCGAACCTGTTGCCACCGATGGCAATGTAATGACACTGAAAGGCGCAATCAACAAGACAATAATCCTATTTGCAATACTTTTGCTCACGGCAGTTGTTTCGTGGAAACTTACAATGTCTGGTAGCATTGCAGGACCTGCCTTACTTATTGGCGCATCAATAGGTGCTTTCATTGTTGGCATGATTGCAAGTTTTTTCAAGAAGTCAGCCCCTATTACCGCACCCATATACGCGGCACTCGAAGGTTTCCTTCTCGGGGCAATCTCCTCTTTGTTCGAAGCAGCATACAGCGGAATCGTATTTCAGGCAGTAGCATTAACCCTGCTTGTTTTCGGACTTATGTTGTTCATGTATAAGACCGGCATACTGAAAGCATCAGGTAAATTCATGAAAGGCGTAGTCATCGCAACTGGTGCAATAGGAATTTTCTACCTTGTAAGCTTCATCGTAGGTCTATTTACACCAGCATTCAACGAATACCTTTTCGCCAATCCACTCATTGGAATAGCAATCAGCGTGGTAATAGTAATAGTCGCCGCTTTGAACCTAATCCTCGACTTCAATACCATAGAAAGTTCGGCAAACTCGGGAGCGCCAAAATACATGGAATGGTATGCAGGATTCGGTCTAATGGTAACCCTTGTATGGCTATACATTGAAATATTAAGGTTGCTATCGTACCTTAGAAGAGACTAATACAACAATAAATAACATCTAATTCAAATTTTTTATCAGATGAAAAAGTACATATCAGTTTTAACAGCATTAACACTATTGATTATGGTAAGTTCGTGCAACAAGAAAACAGAAAACAAGGAGCAAGATAATCCGCTGCTTCAGGAATGGACAACTGAATACGGTGTTCCGCCGTTCGACAAAATCAAGACCGAGCACTACATCCCCGCTTTCGAGGAAGCAATGAAGATAAACAAGGAAGAAATTGATGCTATCGTGAATAATCCCGATGCACCGACTTTCGAAAACACTATCGAAGCACTCGAAAAAAGCGGTTCGTTACTTAGAAGAGTAGAAGGCATATTCTTCAACCTTGCAGAATGTGTAAATTCGCCAGAAATGGAACAGATTTCCGAAGAAATTCTTCCGAAACTTTCACAACATGGCGATGATATTAGCCTCAATGCCAAGTTGTTTGAACGCATAAAGGCAGTTTACGACCAGCGCGAATCGCTCAACCTTGAGCCAGTGCAGATGCGTCTGCTTGAGGAAACCTACAAGGGTTTTGTTCGTGGCGGTGCAAACGTTCCAGCCGACAAGCAGGCACGCTTCCGCGAAATCAACGAAAAGTTGTCGCTCCTCACAATGAAGTTCGGCAACAATGTATTGAAAGCCACCAACGACTACAAACTTGTTGTTGACGATGTTGCCCGCCTTGAAGGTTGCACCGAAGGTCAACTTGCTGCAGCATTGGAACTCGGCAACGAATCGGAAGAAACCAAGGGCAAATATGTATTCACAATACATCTGCCAAGTATGGAGCCATTCCTTATGAACTGCAAGGACCGTGAACTTCGCAAGGAACTGTGGACAGCATACTCAACTCGTTGCACATCTGGCGAAACAGACAATACTCAAATAATAAACGAGATTGTAAACCTCCGTTTGGAAAAGGCTAACATCCTTGGTTACAAGTCGCACGCAGCATACGTTCTTGATGACAACATGGCAAAGACTCCGGAAGCCGTTGACGAACTTTTGATGCAAGTTTGGAATCCAGCACTTGCAAAGGCAAAGGAAGAAGCCGCAGAATATCAGAAGATGATTGATGCTGAAGGCGGAAACTTCAAACTCGAGCCTTGCGACTGGCGTTACTACAGCGAAACACTCCGCAAGCAGAAATATGACCTCGACGACGATGTTATTCGCCCGTACTTCTCGCTCGACAATGTACGCGAAGGAATGTTCATGGTTGCAAACAAACTTTATGGCATCGAGTTCCGCGAAAACAAGAATATCCCTGTTTACCATCCAGATGCAGTTGTTTACGAAGTTGTTGAAAACAATAATGTAATCGCAATCCTTTACATGGACTTCTTCCCACGCGAAAGCAAGCGCAGCGGTGCATGGATGACCAACTTCCGCGAACAGTCATATACCAAGGACGGCAAGAAAATCATACCTCTTGTATCATTGGTACTCAACTTCACAAAGCCATCGGGTGACAAACCGTCACTGCTCAACTTCGATGAAACCACTACCCTATTCCACGAGTTCGGACACTCGCTGCATAGCATCCTCTCCGACTGCCGTTACGAATCGCTGTCGGGAACAAATGTTTCGCGCGACTTTGTAGAATTGCCATCTCAGGTTATGGAGCAATGGGCTGGCTATCCAGAAGTTATGAAGATGTATGCTAAGCACTACAAGACTGGCGAAGTTATTCCAGATTCGCTCATCAACAAGATTGAAGCAGCAGCAACTTACGGACAGGGCTTCATCAACACCGAACTCATTGCAGCATCATTACTAGATATGGCATACGCCAACATTAGCGAACCAACCGAAATCAAGTACCCAGACTTCGAGGATGCCGAAATGCAGAAAATCGGTTTGATTCCCGAAATTATCTCTCGCTACAGAAGCACCTACTTCCAGCATGTTTTCTCGGGCGGTTATAGCGCAGGATACTACGGCTACACTTGGGCAGCAGTCCTCGACAACGATGCCTTCGAGGCATTCAAGGAAAATGGCGTTTTCGACAAGAAAACCGCTGATGCCTTCCGCTACAATGTACTGCAGAACGGCAATACCGAAGACGCAATGGTTCTCTACAAGCGTTTCCGCGGTCAGGAACCGTCAATTGAACCGCTACTGAAGAATAGAGGTTTGAAATAATACCTGTTATAAACAATAAAAAGAAATGCCCGGCTTGAAAGTCGGGCATTTTCTATTTGTGAATCTATTAATTATTCCTTCCCTTTTGCAGACTCAATCAAAGCCTTTATCGGAGCAATACCGAGATGCGAACTTTGTTCGATTGCCTTCAAAACAGCACCACCGCCAGTAAAGATGTAGTAGTCCTTGCTGTCGAGTGCCATAATATACAAACCTGGCAACAATCTCTTAAGTTCCTGCATCGTATCACCACCGCCATACAATTTTACTGCCTGCGGATTCTGGTCGATAATAGTATCGAGAGCTATTGTTCCCTCGTTGAAATGCGGAACGAAGCCCATAACTGCATTTACGAATATCGTCTTTGCCGAGTGGAATACGTCAATGATTTCCGGTTCATCGTAGCAACGCGGGTCTACGTCCATTACCCAGTTGAATTCCGTACCTGGAGCAACCTTGCGGATATCATGGATTCTGTACTTGCCCTCTACCCTCTCACCAAACACATCCGATTCGCAGATAATAGGCATTTCAACAACCTTACCGGGATATTGCTTTGCAAAATCAACAAATTCCTTTGCAAGTTTCACATCGTCATCCTCTACGCCCTTAATCTTAAAACCATATTTTGCACATAGGTATGCATTGTAAATGACACCACCAAGAACAAGCTTGTCTGCCTTCTTCAGCAGTGCATACAAGGAATCAATCTTGGTGTCGAACTTACTACCAGCCACAACAGCGACAAACGGGCTTTCTGCCTCGAAAATACGGTTCAGGTTCTCTATTTCCCTCTGCATAAGGAAACCTGCATACGACGGCAAATACTTCGTTACGCCAACCGTTGATGCGTGAGCCTGCCAGCTACCGAATGCATCATTAACATAAATGTCGGCAAGACCAGCAAGCTGGTTTGCAAATCTGTCCTGCTCCTCTCCTTTTGCCTCTTCGCCCGTAAACCAACGTGTATTCGGCAAATAAATCATATCCACATCGTGGTTACGCAAACGACGTATGCTGTGATTTACATTGGTCTCGATGCTGAGATAGCCATTATCTTCGTGCGAATAGAAATCAGGAACTTCTATCTTAATATGCAATTTGTCCTCCAAATAATCGACAATCGGCTGTACGGATGTCTTGGCATCAATCGTAATCTTGCCCGTCTTCTTGTCCTTAGGACGACCAACGTGTGTCATAAGTATTATCTTTCCGCCTTTGGAAAGTATGTAGAACAATGTTCCGAATGTAGCATCAATTCTGTACGGGTCGTGTATTACGCCCGATTTTACTACGTTGTGGTCAACCCTGACAAGTACAATCTTGCCTTTAAGGTCGGCTTCTTGAATCAAAGGGAGTCTGTTATCCATATATAATTTGTTTTAAAGTTTGAAGGCATAAATATAAACAAAAAAGCGATACAAAAAATTTTGCATCGCTTTTTTTAGTTATCGAAGCAGCATCACCGTGCCTGTCTTCTCGTAGTCTATTCCAAACAAGTCCTTATAATATATTCGCCATGTGTAAACACCTTCCGGACAAGGACGTGTACCGTCGGTTCCATCCCACTCTTCCTCAAAGTTGGTCGACTTGAACTGGATAGCGCCCCAACGATCGTATATCACTATGGCAAATGTATTCGGGTCGATTGAACTTCCAAATATACGGAATGTCTCATTTATCTCGTCGTTATTCGGCGTAAATGCTGTTGGAGCGAATATGTTATGCTCGTTGCTTACCTGAATATCAACACCAGCGGTATCGGTACAACCGTAGAGAGAGGTTGTTGTCAATACCACATGGTAGGTACCTGGCATCGTATAGGTGTGAACAGGACTTGACGACGAAGATGTAGTGTTATCACCAAAATTCCACATGTTCCAGAATCCACCGTGCGAATAGTTGGTGAAGTTGACAATTGGACTTGACATTGATATGTTCGCTCTGTCAACACGGAAGTCTGCTTCAGGAATCGAGAATACTGTAATCGCAATTGTTGTATCGCGACGACATCCCTGATACGAAGCAACTTCAAGACGTACATTATAAAATCCTGAATTGTAGAACGTATGGTTAGGATTCTTTGCAAACGACATATTCTCGAAATCACCGTCAGCGAAATCCCACAGGTACGACTGACCCATATCAGGAGTATTTTCGGTAAACGAAACATGCAGAGGTGCACAACCTTCTACAACATCAGCAGAAATATTAATCGGCACTTCCTCATGTGTACGTACAATAATAGGTATTACAACACTGTCGTAACGACAACTATCGTAAGCGACAAAGTTAAACACTGTATCACCATTAATTATCGGTGCAAACGGCATCTTAAAGGGTTCGCCATTTACATACAAGTCCTCAACCGTAATTCCACCGCCCGTAACCCTGACATCGAATTCTGCCTTGTCGCCAGGACAAACCAAAGTATCGGACAACAATGTAACGTCCAAGGTTATCGGTTCAAGGACTGAAACTGTTACATCCATTTCGGCGCTCGAGCAGTTTGCAGCATCAACCACCGAAGCATAATATGTCGTTGTCTGCGTTGGAGCAACCTCAGTCGACATACCGCTTTCTCCATTACTCCACAATATTGTATATGGCGGCACACCACCAGATACAATTCCTATACCTATCTGAGTAGGCATACCGTTACATATTGTAAAGTCGTCCATCATCTGTATGTAGAATGGTTCGGGTTCATTGACAACATACGTGAACTCACGATGGCAGAAATTAGCATCGGTTACTGTCACAGTATACGTTCCAGCAGGAACACCAACAAGATTCTGCTGCCACAATCCATTGGACCATTCGTAATGATATGGTTCGTAACCGCCATCGGCAGTGAACATAACATTTCCGTCACTCAGGCCGTTGCATGTTGCATCAGTTCCTGAAATCTGACCTGACAATGGGAATTCAGACTGGTAGATGCGTGCAGTATCATAAGCGAGACAGCCGTTTTCATCGGTTATTGTTACAGCATAAAATCCCGGCACAAGATTATCGATGTCCTCGGAAATTGCTCCTGTATTCCATGTATAATAATAAGGTGGTGTTCCTCCAAACACATTAAGGTCGCACACACCATTACCTTCACCATAACATCTTACATCGGTAGCAGTAATATCGCCATGCAACGGTAATGCCGGCTGGTGAATTTCTGCCATTGCATATTCCACGCAACCATGAGCATCTGTAACCGTCACTATGTAGAAACCTGCATACAATTCCGACAAGTCTTCGGTAACTTCGTCATTGCTCCACTGGTACGAATACGGTTCAGTACCACCAGTTACAGTAAGGTCAATGCTTCCTGTATTTTCGGCATAACACCTTACATCGCGTACATCAAGCGTAAGCACAAGTGGTTCCGGCTGCTCTATGACATAGGTTGAAATTACGAAACAGCCATTGGCATCAGTAATCGTAACCGTATATGTACCTGCTCCTACATTATGCAAATCCTGGACTGTATATCCGTTAGACCAATAGTATGTATACGAAGGCGTTCCTCCTTCGACCGTTATGTTGATAGAACCATCTCTCAGACCATAGCAAGATATGTTCATTATATAAACGTCAGTTATCTCAAGCGGAGCATCAGGTTCATCAACAAATGCCTGGTCTTCATGCTCGCAACCAACGGCATCAGTAATAGTTACAGTATACAAACCAGCAGGAACACCACTAGGATTCTGTTGGGTACTTCCATTTGACCACAAGAAAGAATATGGTGGCACACCACCGTATACCGTAACATAAAGATTACCTGTCTCCTCTCCATGACATAGCACATCATCGACACGTGTTATGCTTTCCAAAGGCGAATTTGCTTCGAGAATATTTGCCTCACCGCTAACAGTACAGCCGTAAGTGTCGGTTAACGTGATATAATAATATCCTGAATGTACGTTGATTTCATCAGTAGGTCCTGCATGAGTATTTATTGTACCTTCAGAATATGTCCAAGTGTAGTCAGGAGAACTATTGATTGCAGTAACCGAGATCACACCTGAGTCATCACCGTAGCAGATTACGTTAGAAGAATTCACCTCTATGTCAAGTTCTGGACGTGGATGCAACCATGTTCCTGGGAATGTGACATTGTACTGATTGTCGGGGAAACGCAAATCCCACTCCAAGTCAACGCCAAGAAATCCCAAATCCAAATCGCCTAATGGTATCGACTGATCAATCAACGCGCCACAGTCGGTAGGAATACACAAATCAATATCACGCGTTTCTCCCGCTCTTGTTACAGGTGTTTCGGAATAGCGATTCAAATCAATTCCTGCGATTTCATAAGAATTTGCCAAAGCATCGTCTTCATTTTCGTATCCACCCTCAATTTCTGGAAGTCTGAATTCTGGCATCGTTGCAAAACTGAAGATATTGTCAAGTCCTGGCACAGAAATATGGAAATGAAGCACTTGCAGGTTCAAAGCAAAACGAAGATTATTATAGGTGTGGTTCCTAAATCCGCTTTGTATATTATAGGTCACATCGTATACCTGCAACGAATCCCAACCGTAGCAAGGATAAGTTATATACAAGTCGTTATTTACCTTAAAGGTGATTATATCTGATTCTCCTTCCTGCACCACATTACCTCCCGGTTCACGTTCGGAGAAAGGCAAAGCAGTCGCAAACCTCAGCGTCGCCATTATATCTGGACAGAAAGAAAAATCCTGCACCAAAGCCATTGTCATTTCCAAGGACAGGCGCAATATATAATACTCAATTGTTATCACATAATCATCGTATATTGGATATGTGATTGTCCGTCCCTCGAGAATATCAACAATCTCTCCTATTTCCGGTTGTCCAACAGCGTTTCCGATGAAACTGATGAACTGCAAGATGTTCCAGTTCATATAGAACCAGTCGTCCTGACCTTCGGCATATAAGCACTGCCCTTCAATTCTATCCTCGGTTTCAACATAAGGAATAGTGACATCGGCGGTAATACCGATTCCAAAATAATCGGGGATATGTATTACAAGAGAATCTCCAGTTCCAAGGAATCCTGTGTTGATATATGGCATACCAGTATTCTCATCCATCCACGGATAAGCGTATTCGCCAGTTGCCGCATTAAGGTACAGAATGGCGATAGAGTCATGTGGCACAGGTGTTGAATATTGCGGGTTGGTAGGATAAGATATCGGGCCAACAAGAGGCATACTGACAATATCCGAACCTAGCGCCTCAACAGACACAGACATCTCGAATCCGAATCCGTACTCCAGGTCAAGAGCCAGTGTTCCGGCAGTCGGGAAGTGCGTATCCAACGCCCATCCATTTTGTACTGTATAAGTTGAATGTATCGGGGTTGTTTCGCCATGATCGAATCCATAATGGTCGGGGAAATCCAAAGTTATCTGCACAGGATAGTCGACACCAACGTAACCGCTTGAGAAACCATGCATGCTGAATGTTGAATTCAGATACATGAACATATCGAAATCGAAATGTATTCCTACAAGGTCGCTGCCGAACACCTCATGTATGCTCGGGTCAGTCTCACAACCATTACCAAGGCACAGGTCTATAAGGGAGTAATCGAAGTCAAGGAAGGTTGCATCTCCTCCTCCCCACATATCAACAGAATCGACATGATAGTTTATGCTATGCCGAAGTACGTTCGTATTGTCCTGAGCCACCGCATTACGGGCGACAAACAAGACAATCAGAACGGCAAATGCTATATATAATTTTCTCATAACCGATTATTCGTAAATTTTAGAAGTCAACATACTTTGCAGGATTACAGGTCTCAGTTTGTCTCGCATCAACTTTATGTATCCTGCGTTTATCCAAATCGTGTAATGGTAGTCGCCAGACATAAGCACCATGCGTTCGAAAACAAAACCTTTCAGTTTCATCTCTGCAGTAAAAAGCATACCGTCGCTGCCATCGTGCATAACAACGGGTTCAACGGACAACAGCGTCATACCCTGCGATGCGAAATAGGCAGAATCCATAGCCATCGAAATCATAACATACGACGTTCCGACCACTTCCTCGACCTGAATGCTACTCATAGTGGCAACATGCAAAAAACCAGGGACGGAATCGGAATACTGGAAATACTCCGGTGGTTGAATCATGATGTTCGTTCCTGGAATGGCGACCATCTTGCTTTCGTCATAAACAAAATTTTCGTCAAAAGCAGTAAGCGTATTCACAGCAGAACTCAAACTGGTCACCTGCGACTGGTTTTCGCTCGACCGCTCCTGCGAGAACGCAGAACCGACCGCCATCAACACGAGCATTACGCTGACAATTACCTTATTCATAAAAAATTTTTACCTTTAATTTAAACCGCGTAAAATTACATTTTTATTTTCAATCTACACCTTATTTAACGACTTTTTTTTGACAGGGATGCCTGCTGCATATAAAATTTCTAAAGAAAATCCCATAATATACTTATTATCAACGCAATACAATCAAAACAAAAGTCATTTTTTTCTCCAAAAATCCTACAACAAGATTTCATTAACATCATTTAAACACAACAAAACAAAAATTATTGATGATTTTATTATTTTCGCCAACTCATTTTTCGACTTATTTTCACATCTATGGATTTGAAGCGAAGCAGATATTTACAAGGGAAAACGCTCATTCACATATTGGCGTTGATTATCTTCGTATCCATATCTGCCGCTTACACAAAAACGCTATTTGTAGAAACAAATACGAAATTTGTAGAAAATTCCCAAAACGCCATTTCGAATAATCTCTGGAACGAAAATTCATATTCCGGTTGTCCAGCAATTTCGCAAGGACAAATAGACAGTCGGAACCCATTTACAAAAGTCATATCAGGCATCACTCAGCAAGGGAATTTCACTCCGTTCATACTGATACTTGCAAGTTTAATTGGTTTCTACATTTTCCTAAACTCATTAAAAATAAACCCATTATGCTCTATAATCGGTTCACTCACATTTGGTCTTTTCAGTTATGGGATTAGCGAAATACTGACTGGAGAATACTCGGAAATGGCAGCCATCTGCTTAATACCATACATACTGACAGGAATCGCGTGCTTGTTCAACGAGAGAATGGCAGCAGGGACAACAATATCATTAATTTCCATTGCATTGCTCACAGCGACCCGTCATTATCAACTCCTGACCTACACAATCTTCATTGCCATTGTATTCATAATCGTGGAACTTTTTGAAAAGGGCAAAAGCAACGCAAAAAAACTCCTTCCGACAGCAATCGCCACAGTCATATTCGCGGTGGCATTTTTTACCAATAGCGAAGCGATTTTTCAAGAATACGAATTCACAAAATACGCATCGGAACAACATCCAGACTACAATACCGAAACAGCATACTTCGATGATGGCGGAGAAACACTTTCCTTGCTCATCCCAAACATAAAAGGCGGGAAATCAAGCAACAAACTTTCAACAAACTCCGAAACATATAATTTGCTTGAACCATTTTTTGGAAGTGAAAACGCCAAAAAGATATGCGAAAAGTCACCGATGTACTTCGGCAAAAAACACTTCAGCAACGGAAGTTTGTACATCGGGGCCATAGCCATACTGCTCGCTCTTTTCGGAAGCATAACAAGCAAAAAAAGGGTCAAATGGTGGGCAATAATTGTAAGCGTCATAGCAATAATACTTTCGTGTGGTAATATTGAATATTTCGTCACAAAAAACATTCTATTATTCTATAATTTTAGTCATTTTTCAAATATTTTAATAATATCGGCAATCGGAATCTCAGTGCTGGCAGCATTAGGAACGGATGAAATCATTGCTCAGAACGCAGAACGCAAAGAACGAATCCCACTTTACATTTCGACAGGAATAATATCCGTTATTCTGCTAATTTTCGTTGCATTCCCATCAATTGCAGGCGACAGGAGCATTGATATTAACAACCAAACAGAAGTTGAAGTGGCAGAAGGACTTGCCTCCTACATGCCACAGGACGCAGAATACGCCGATGCTGTGGAAGAATTCAAAACCGACTACATAACCGCCATTCGCAACGACAGGATTTCTCTCATCAGGCGCGACGCAGCAAAGTCGCTACTTTTCGTTCTACTAGGCGCAACTGCAATATTTTTCGCACGCAAGAAAAATATCAACGGTTGGATAGTAGTCGCAACATTATCAGTACTCTCAATCGCCGACCTAACAATTGCAAACCTTCAACAAAAAGACGAGAAAAACGCTAATGAAAGCACATCCGACTTTGCCATTTCACAAATAGGAAAAGACAACAACTCGTTTAGAGTCATTGACATACGCTACAGCAACGCATTAAGCGACAACACAACATATCAGAAATTCAACTCTATAAGTGGCGACAACGGATATTGCACTAAACGCTATCGTACATTCTGCGATTCCATTCTAAACAAAGAACTTGCACTCACTCGCTACAATATTCTATCGTGGGCACAAAGGGACGGAATGACAAGCGATGAAATACAGGAAGTATTCTCACAGAAATTCAAATCGCCCGCATTGGACATGCTGAATGTCAAATACATAATTCTTTCGGAGAATGCAGATCCGCTTGTCAACACGCACTCGTCTGGCAACGCGTGGCTTGCCGACAGTATCAGATGGGCAAACTCAGAGCAACTTGAACTTGCACAACTCAAAAACATCGACACGCGCAAGACCGCCATTGTAAACAATAAGTACAAATCCGAATTTGCCGACATAGAATTTGGAATCGACAGCACCGACTATATAAAACTGGTAGCAAACGACGGCGACATAGTACGATACGAATCTTCGTGTAACGGCAACCGGCTAGCAATCTTCTCCGAAACCTTCTACCCAAAAGGATGGAAAGTTATGATTGACAACAACAAAGCATCATTTTTCAGATGCAACTATATTCTGCGAGGAATGATAATTCCACAAGGAAAGCACGAAATCGTGTTCCGCTACGAACCAAAATCGGCAAAGACAGGAGCGACAATTTCCATTGCAAGCAACATTGCATTGGCTATCATAATAATTATCAGCATAATAATGCAAATAATAACCGCATTTAGGCACAAAAACAAAACTCAAAACCAAGAAGCATGACATTGACTTTCGACAAATATCAAGGAGCAGGAAACGACTTCATCATAATCGACAACAGGGATGGAAAGCAGAACCTGTCGTGCCAAGAGATTAGCACACTATGCGACAGGCGTTTCGGCATCGGCGCCGACGGACTTATACTTGTCGAGAAAAGCGACATTG
Organism: Bacteroidales bacterium; assembly: GCA_017651185.1. GTDB lineage: Bacteria > Bacteroidota > Bacteroidia > Bacteroidales > ML635J-15 > Bact-19. The sequence goes on from JAGCDJ010000027.1 coordinate 82,051, forward strand.
CCGATTTTGCCATGAAATTCTACAATTCCGACGGAAAAACAGCAAGCATGTGCGGAAATGGTGGAAGATGCATTGCGAAATACGCTTTCGACCATAAAATTGCTGGCAAAAACATGATATTTTCAGCAGATGACGGCATACACGAAGCAAGCATCATCAACGATGAAAGCGTGAAAATAAAGATGATTGATGTAAACGGCATTACCGTTTTCGATGACGGAATGTGGACAAATACAGGCGTTCCGCATTTTGTAAAATTTGTCGACAACATCGATAATGCAAATGTCAAAATCGAAGGCAGAAAACTTGCTGACGACAAACGTTTTGCACCAGACAGAACCAATGTCAACTTTACCGACAATGCCAATGGCTACCGAATCGCCACCTACGAACGCGGTGTTGAGGACGAAACACTTGCCTGCGGAACTGGCACCGTTGCAACAGCATTGTGTATCAATGCAAAGCACAGCATTCCATCGCCAATATCCATACAAGCAAAAGGCGGTTTGCTGAAGGTCTATTTTGAAAAGGAAAATTGTGAATATAAAAATATATGGCTCGAAGGGCCTGCCATAAAAGTATTTGAAGGAAAAACAGATGGAAGAAAATCATAACATAACGCCAAAATTCGACTTGCATGTACATACTACTGCATCCGATGGAAGCAGAAACGCCAAGCAGATAATTGCAGAAGCAAAGCAAATCGGACTGACAACTATAGCAATAACCGACCACGATACTATCGGGAACCTTAAGGAATGCATGGCAGAAGGCAAAAAAAACGGCATCCGCGTAATCCCTGGCGTTGAATTTAGCGCAGAAGTCGACACTGGCAAGATGCACATTCTTGGATATGGAATCGACCCCGACAATGCAGAGTTCAACGCAGTAATGAAGATGCTTCGCGATGCAAGGGAAGTCAGGAACAACAACATAATCGCTGCGCTCAACCAACTGTTCCACATGGACATACAAATCGAAGATGTACGGGAATTTGCAAAGGGCGAAACTATTGGAAAACCACACATCGCAGCAGCAATAGTCGAAAAGGGTTATTGCAACGACATCGAATACGCATTCCGTAAGTTCTTAGGTAGCAAGAAACTGGATGGCATTGACAGGAAAAAGTTGCCACCGCGAAGCTGTATAGAACTCATCGAAAGGGCTGGCGGATTAGCATTTATCGCCCACCCAAAATCATTGAAACTTCCGAACGACAAAACCTTAGCGAAGATAAAAGAACTGAAAGGATATGGACTTGCAGGCATTGAGGCATATCACAGCAGTCACTCGCAAAAGCAATGCGAAGCATACAAGAATATGGCAGAACAACTTGGACTGATGATTTCGTGCGGAAGCGACTTTCACGGGCCAGAAGTCAAGAAGGACATAAAACTTGGCTTCGGACTTAACGGCAACCTTCCTACCAACAATGAGGAAATTGTAAACACACTTCTCTCTGCATTAAAGATGATATAAATGGAAGCAAAATTCGCTAAAGAAGTAAAAATTGGTGACTTACGCATTGGCGGTCAACAAAGGATTGCTATACAAAGCATGACAAATGTTCCCGTTGGCGACATTCAAGCATCTGTGAACCAATGCAAGCAACTTTTTGATGCTGGTGCCGACCTGGTTCGGCTTTCAGTTCCGCGTATGCCCGATATTGAAAGTTTGCACGAAGTAAAGAAAATACTCGTTGCAGATGGCTACACAAAACCGCTCGTCGCCGATGTGCATTTCAGTTCGCAAATTGCCGAAGAATGTGCTAGAATAGTAGAAAAGGTTAGAATAAATCCCGGAAACTATATCGACAAGCGCGCCAACTTCAAGGAACTGAATCTCAGCGAATTTGAATATAATCTTGAACTAGAAAAAATGCACGACCGACTGTTGCCGTTGATAAAAGTCTGCAACGAATATGGCACGGCAATAAGAATCGGTTCGAACCACGGTTCGCTGTCAGACAGGATTTTGTCGAGATACGGCAACACCGCAAAGGGAATGGTCGAGGCCGCTATGGAATTCATAAGCATATTCGAAGCCGAAAATTTCCATAATCTTGTCATTTCGATGAAGGCAAGCAATGTTAAGGTTATGACCGAATCGTGCGGACTTCTAAACCGCCGCATGGCAGAAAACGGCAACATTTATCCTCAGCATCTGGGAGTTACAGAAGCGGGTTCGGGCAACGATGCCAGAATAAAGTCGTGCCTAGGCATTGCCTACCTGCTAAACAAGGGAATTGGCGACACAATAAGGGTTTCGCTTACTGAAAATCCTGTAAACGAGATAACTTTCGCACAAAAGTTCGTTGCTGAAATCGGAGAAAAGAAGGCATATCCAACAAACCCACCCTACCCCGAACTGACAGGAACTGTTGATTATACGCCAAAATCGCAAGATGCCGAAACGGCCATAGCAGAAACCTGCATAGCACTAAGCAACAACCTCATCGACAAGGAAATAACCAACCTGAACATAAATGGCAACATTTCAGGAATTGACAACCGTGATTTTGCTGCCGACATCATGCAAGCAGCCGATATTTGCATTAGCAAGGCAGAATTTATTTCCTGTCCTGGTTGTGGACGCACCAACTACGACCTTGAACGAATTTCCGAAGCCGTGAAACGGGAGTTCGCTCACCTCAAAGGTCTGAAAATAGCAACAATGGGATGCGTAGTGAACGGTCCTGGCGAAATGGCAGATGCCGACTATGGTTGCGTTGGCAGCACCAAGGACCATGTCATAATTTACAAGGGACAAACACCTATTATCCGCGATGTTCCGCAGGACAACGCAGTAGAAATGCTGAAGAAAGTAATCGCCGACAACGGCGACTGGAAAGAAAGATAAAATTGGAGAATTATTATCAATCATTTTCGTCAACATCCCATTTTGCCACATTATCTTCAATGTATTCAGCAATATGGTTCATTTCATCGGAATCGCGAATGATGCGGTCGTAATACAAACGCTGCCATGCAAACGGAATTGAATATTCGTTGGCAAATTTTGTAATTGCCGATTTAACCCCACGAATTACAACAGACAATGTGTTCCGTTTCGGTGAAATTTTTGACATTTTTTCGTTAAATTCTGTAGAGATGTTGCGCGCAACATCTCTACTATTGCACAAAACATCGCCAACATTATCACTGACAATTACTATCGCATGAATATGATTGGGCATAACGACCCATAAAGGAATTTCTGCATACGGATAATGTTCCGTAATATTTTCAAATTGCTCATTGGCATATTTTCCAATATCCGTCAAAAACATTTTACAATCTGCGATTTCACCAAAATAATGTTCCTTATCCTTTGTGCATATCGTCACGAAATATGTTCCGCAACGATAATCATGCCACGACGCGCGTGTTGTCGCAATCCGATATTTTTCCTGAAATTTTTCGTCAGACATTGATAAAAATCACCCTAACATTTTAGAACTTCGGGCATTCCCATTTCAGGTTTTCGACACAAGGGTCGCAATCCAGATTGAGTGCCTTCCCGATACAAAGAGCGTTCTTACCTTTTTTGACGTGCGAATAAGCAAGGTCGATAGTCTCAGAAACCATGTTTCCGTTGGCATCTACACCTTCAACCAAAACCTCGTAGTAATTCATATAATTGGTATAGCGACACGAAACCGTTTTGATTTTTACATATTGCTTACTATCATAACCATCGGCACAGCAACCGCAATACAAAAGAACATACTTCTGCTTCTTTAAAAGTTTTACGGCTTCCTGAGCATCTTCCTCCGAAATATACTCCAATTGGTCGGCTACTGCTGTCATTGAAAGGCAAAGCACTGCGACAAGCATCAACATTAATTTTCTCATATCATTATCTTGTTAAAACAATACGCAAAAGTAACCAAAATATTGACATTCAAAAAATCCAAAATCGCAAATCCAAAATCGTAAATCTAAATTTGAATTATCTTTGCGCAATTTTTCATTTTAATGATGACACAAAAGAAACGAAATATGACAGCAGGAATCTGTACGATCTTATTATTGCTCGTATCAAACGTCTTTATGACATTTGCGTGGTACGGCAACCTGAAACTTCAGCAGATGAACATTTCTACATCGTGGCCACTGATATTGATAATATTATGCTCGTGGGGGCTTGCATTCTTCGAGTACTGCGCCATGATTCCAGCCAACCGAATTGGTTCGCAAATAAATGGTGGACCGTTCTCCCTGATGCAACTCAAGATAATTCAGGAAGCCATTTCGCTAATTGTGTTCACAGGAATAGTGGCTCTGGTTTTCAAGGGGGAACCGATAAAGTGGAACCATATAGTAGCATTCGCACTTATAGTATTAGCAGTATTCTTCGCCTTCCTCAACAACGACAAGACCGATACACAAAAGGACAAAACGGAAATTGAAGTTCCAAACGACATTCCCGACAACAACGACAAGTAGTTAAATCGGGGAAAAATCGAACTAAACGATTTCACAGGTTCAAAAACCCCATTGCTGATTATTAGCAAGATACAAAAAAGTTATGAACAACTTTGAAAAACAAGCCGTCAAAAGGACGGCTATTCCGTCAATATGTATTATTTTTGACATTTCAATTTATAACGAAAGAAAATGGGTAAGATAATAACATTAGCCAACCAGAAAGGTGGCGTAGGGAAAACGACCACAGCAATAAACCTTGCAGCAAGTCTTGCAGCATTGGAATACAAGGTTCTGCTCGTTGATGCCGACCCGCAGGCAAACGCGACATCGGGATTGAATTTCGACGTAAATAACATCAGAACAGGTCTTTACGATTGTCTTGTAAAGGACGAAGACCCGGAAAAAGTAATCCTTACGTCAGAGGAACTTGACGGTCTGTCGGTACTCCCAACCAACATTGACCTTGTCGGCGCCGAAATAGAGATGCTTGACATGCCAAACCGCGAATACATATTAAAGAACGTACTCGACAAGGTTCGCGACAAGTACGACTTTATTCTTATCGACTGCTCTCCTTCGCTCGGCATTATCGTCGTCAATGCGCTTACAGCATCCGATTCAGTACTTATTCCAGTGCAATGCGAATACTTCGCACTTGAAGGGTTAGGGAAACTTCTCAACAGCGTAAGACTTGTACAGGCGAACTTGAACCCCAACCTCGACATCGAAGGATTTGTAATGACCATGTACGACAAGCGCGTAAAGATTTCGGAGCAAGTGCTTGATGAAGTAAGGCACCATTTCGACGACATGGTTTTCGACACTATAATACACAGAAATGTAAAACTCAGCGAAGCTCCTAGTTTTGGGCAATCAATTATAGGATACGACATTAGTTCTACTGGTGCAATTAACTACATGAACCTAGCAAAGGAACTTCTGCAAAGAAACAATATGACCAAGTAAAATGACAGACAAGAAAAACGACAACAAAAAGAAAAAAAGCGGTCTCGGACGCGGCCTAGGTATTGAAGCAGTAATACCAACCAAGAACAAAACCACACAGCAGAACGACATTCCCGTTGATGCAATAGAAGAGAATCCGTTCCAGCCGCGAAAGGACTTTGACGAAACCGCCTTGCAGGAACTGGCCGATTCTATTAAGGAACTCGGTGTAATCCAAGCTATTTCTGTAAAAGATATGGGCGATGGAAAATACCAGCTCATTTCTGGCGAACGCCGTCTGCGTGCGTCCAAGATGGCAGGATTGAAAAAAATTCCAGCATACATCAGAACCGATGTCACCGACCAGTCGATGCTCGAAATGGCACTGGTAGAGAACATTCAGCGCGAAGACCTCAACGCAATCGAGGTGGCACAGACCTACCAGCAACTTATCGACGAGTGCAAGATGACACAGGAACAACTAAGCACACGCGTCGGTAAATCGCGCTCGGCAATAGCAAACTTCCTCCGTCTGCTCAACCTTCCGCCAAAAATCCAGACTGGTATCCGCGACGAAAAGATTTCGATGGGACACGCACGTGCTCTTCTTAGCGCAAAGGACGAGGAAACAATGCTTATGATTTACGACCAGATTCTGAAGTACGACTTCTCGGTACGCAAGGTCGAGGAAATCATAAAGGAATACAATGGTTCCACTACAGAAAAGAAAGCAAAGAAAAAAGTGCTTGCCACCAGCGAGGACTACGCTGTGCTGCAGAAAAGTTTGTCGAGTTGCTTCGCAACCGAAGTCGAACTGAAACGAAACGCCAAGGGCAAGGGAAAGATTGTAATCCCGTTTAAAAACGACGGCGATTTTGAACGCATCATAGCAATTCTTGACAAATTAAACTCATAAGCTACCGAATTGAATCGTGCTGGAAAAATATTGCTGATTATAATCATGGTTCTCGCCTCCGCAAGTGCAAGCGCACAGATTGACACACTGAGCAAGCATCAGGTCAAGGAGAATGAAAAAACTCATTCTCCGAAAAAGGCAACGTTGCTTGCATTAGTGCCAGGCGCAGGACAGGCGTACAACCGCAAATACTGGAAAATGCCGATTGTATATGCAACAATGGGCACATGCATATATTTTTCCATCAGCAACCAGAAGCAGTTCAAACGGTTCAAGAACGCATACATGCAGCGCGACAAGGGAGAACATGATGAATTCTACGGAATACTCTCGCAGGAAGCAATACTGAACAATATGGACAGAAACCGCAAGATACGCGACTACACGCTTGCAGGAGCAGTCCTTATATACGCACTTCAAATCGTTGATGCAAACGTAGATGCTCACCTATTCCACTTTGACGTCGGCGATAACCTTTCGGCTCATTTTTACCCACAAACCTTTACTCCAATCTATACAAGGACACCTGCGTTCGGAATAGGATGCACAATAAATTTCAAGCAATGAGAAAGTTAATCCTGCTGATAATTATATTGCCGTCATTCGGACTTCTTCGCGCACAAAATGCCGACACGTCCGCTACCAACGAAAGGAGAAAAACCTTCGACATGGTCGACAGTCTCGAAGTTTTCTTAAAACAGTGGTACTACTACACCGGACGCGATACCGTTTGCTATTTGGAAGACGATGACAGGCATTACTTCGACACCGACCTGCCCGATTCAATATTCAAGGAACGCGTTGAAAAAATTTCGACACCTATAAATGTAGTATACAACGCAAATGTCCAGAAATACATCGACAAGTACGTAAAGCGCGGGCACAGGTTAGCGCCAAAACTGCTTGGTCTTTCGCACCAATATTTCCCGATGTTTGAGGAGAAACTTGATGCATACGGCATTCCGCTGGAACTAAAATACTTGGCAGTAATAGAATCTGCGCTCAACCCTAAGGCAAAATCACCTGCCGGTGCTGTCGGACTATGGCAGTTCATGTACAAGACAGGACTTAACATGGGACTTGAAATCACATCGTACATAGACGAGAGAATGGATCCGGAAAAGTCAACAGATGCCGCCTGCCGTTACCTTAAATTATTATACACAACGTACAACGACTGGACTTTGGCTCTCGCCGCCTATAATGCAGGACCGGGAAGAATCAATGGTGCCATGAAACGTTCCGGCAAATCGACATACTGGGAGATTTACCCATACCTGCCCGAAGAAACTCGTAACTATGTGCCTGGTTTTATCGCCATGATGTACATGTTTGAATACCACCAGTTGCACAATTTTAAGCCAGAAAAGATTGATTTCTACGAAGATGTGGACACCGTAATGGTAAAACAGCAACTTCATTTCGCACAACTCGACTCGGTACTAGGAATACCAGTAGAGGAAAGTCGTGAACTAAACCCACAGTACAAACTCGACATTGTACCTGCACAAACAAAATACTATCCGCTCAAGATGCAGCGCAAGTACATAAGCAAGTTTATGGAACTCGAAGACTCGATTTACCATTTCCAGGATTCGGCAATGTTCAACAAGCAGAAAATCACAAAAGCAATTGCCGACAGCAAGTATGGAGTACCATCGGGACAACCAGCTGGCACAAATGCAGTTATCTATACAGTAAAGTCGGGTGACGTGCTTGGAAGCATAGCAAAAAGATATGGTGTTACGGTAGCAAACATCAAGAGTTGGAACGGACTATATAGCGACAGGTTGCAAATAGGCCAGAAACTTAAAATATATACTCGCGGCAGTGCGCCAACGACGACTACAAATACCTCTAGCGCCCCAACTAGCACTGCTCCGCAGAAACTCGACCCCGCATACGAATACTATACAGTGCAGCAGGGCGACACGCCTGCAAAGATAGCAGCAAAATACAACGGCGTTTCCGCCAGCGACATAGTCAACCTCAACGGAATAGACCCGTCAAAATTAAGAGTAGGACAAAAATTAAAGATTAGGAAAAAATAAAAGATATGAAAAACATTGCAGTATTGGCAGGAGGTTACACCTCGGAACGACAAATTAGTCTCAACTCTGGAAACCAGATTTACCAAAATCTCGACAGGAATCTTTACAATCCATACCTCGTAGACGTAAGAAAGGAAGGATTTTTCTGCATGTTAGACGGCAAGGAATACAAAGTTGACCTCAATAGTTTCTCGGTAGACATAGAAGGAGTGCCAACAAAATTCGATTACGCATACCTTGCTCTCCACGGTTCTCCAGGCGAAGACGGAAAAGTTCAGGCATTGCTTGATATTCTCGGCATCCCCTATTCCGCCTGCGATGCTTACTCTTCAATGGTTACTCTTAACAAGATATCAGCCAAGAAGTTACTTATCGACGAAGGTATTGCAATGGCAAAAATGGCTATTATTCGTGGCGAAAATCCGTTTGATGTTGACGAAATCGTTGAAAAAGTCGGATTGCCATGTTTCGTAAAACCAGCAACCGCAGGTTCAAGTTTCGGAGTAACAAAGGTTTACGAAAAAGAAAAATTCATTGATGCTATAAATTTGGCTCGTACCGAAGACACAACAATAATTGTTGAAGAGTTCATAAAGGGTGTAGAAGTTTCGTGCGGCATACTGAAAACTCCTGATTACGAACAGGTTTTCCCGATAACTGAAATCTCCACCAAAAACGACTACTTCGACACAGAAGCAAAATATACGCCTGGACTTACCAACGAAATCACACCCGCCCGCATTAGCGAAGAAGAAACTCGCTTGGTACAGGAAGCAACCTCGCGCATATACGATATTATAGGTTGCAGCGGAATCGTTCGTATCGACTTCATTATCAAGGAAGGAACGCCTTATTTCATCGAAGTTAATTCAATACCTGGAATGAGTGCAGAAAGCATTGTTCCTAAGCAAGTACGCACTATGGGATTGAATATGACCGATATTTTAACAAAAGTAATAGAATCAAAGCTGAAATAATATGGTAAAGGAAATTTTCGACCATGTATCGGTAAGGGAATACGCCGACAAGGAAATTCCAGAAGATGTTCTCAACAAAGTTCTCGAAGCAGCATCAAGAGCATCCAACACTGGCAATATGCAGATTTACAGCATCATTGTGAACACCGACAAGGAAATGATAGCAAAGTTGGCTCCAACACATTTCTGCCAGCCGGCAATAACAAACGCAAAGGCAGTACTCACATTCTGCGCAGACATAAACCGCTTTAAAATATGGTGCAAAAACAGGAATGCCGAAGCAGGTTTTGACAATTTCCTAACTTTCATGACAGCCGCCACCGATGCAACAATCGCAGCACAAAACGCCTGCCTCGAAGCCGAAAGCAACGGACTTGGCATCTGCTATCTTGGAACGGTTATCTACAATGCCGACAAAATCATTGATATACTTAAACTTCCGAAAGGTGTTGTTCCCGTAGTAACTGTCACAATGGGATATCCCAAGAACAAGCAGCAACTTACCGAACGCCTCCCGCTCGATGCCATCATACATCGCGAAACCTACCACGATTTCAGTTCTGCCGACATCGACAGGATATACTCCGAGACAGAAAACCTCGAATCGAACAAAAAATTTGTTGCCGAGAACAATAAGGAAACACTTGCTCAAGTTTTTACCGATGTAAGATACACCAAGGCAGGAAACGAACAAGCTTCCGCTTGCCTGCTAAAAGTGCTGAAACAACAAGGATTTTTGCCTAATGAATAAGAAGCTGCTGCTCACCATATTATTTGCTATTGCATCGCTAGTGCTTGTCGCACAGACCGACAATACAAATCCTCGTGCAACCAAGGAAAGGTCGAAATACGACAAGATGTTTAGCGAAGTGCAGTACGGTGACAAAATATACAAGCAGGGCAGCAACTGGCTCACTTTAGGCATGGGCGTAAGCTACAAGATAAATTACGAACCAACCTACGAAAAAGGACTTAACCGCACAATGGCACTCGCCTACCATTTCAGATACAAAGCAGTGTATTTCAATGTCGGATGGCACTTCTCTGGCGAAAATTTCTTCTTTGAAAGCTGGTACAATCCAGACCTGAGAGGACTTAGGTCGATGCGTCAGCTCAACGACTTCCATGCTGGAGCAGGACTACGTTTCGAGGACAGATGGTACAACTTTGCCTTTTTCATTGGACCAGCATGGGCAATCGCCTGGGTACAAAATCCAGATATTCCAACTGGCTCTATAATAAAGAATACCATAGGCGGACATATTGAAGTACAGACTACATTCAAGTTCCTATACGATATGGGAATTGGCGTTTCCTTGTTCGGCAGTTTCAACAAATATTACCAAGTTATTGGTGTTCAAGGACACTTCTACTTCTCAGGGGCATACAAGATGAAGTATTAACGAGGTTTGGGATTATTCATCTCAAATCAGAAACTCATTAAATCTTCGCTATAGAAACCGTATTCTTTTAATGTGCTTCCAACCAATTTTTGCCAAAGCGAGCATCTACAATCAACGGAACGCTTAACTTCACGCAATTCTGCATTTCTTCAACAACAATCTGCTTTACAATTTCCATTTCCGGCACAGGAACATTGAAGTTCAATTCATCGTGAACCTGAAGTATCATCTTGGCTTTCAAATTGTTTTCGTTGAAGCGGCGGAAGATGTTAATCATGGCAATCTTCACAATGTCGGCGGCAGAACCTTGTATTGGTGCATTTACTGCATTGCGCTCGGCAAATCCGCGAACTATTGCATTACGGCTATTGATGTCGAGCAGATAACGCCGACGACCAAACATAGTTTCAACATATTCCTTTTCGCGAGCATCGGCAATACTGCGTTCAATAAACTCCTTCACACCGTGGAAAGTCTCGAAATAGCTGTCAATTAACGCCTTGCCTTCCTTCGGACTAATCTGCAAACGCTGTCCCAAGCCAAATGCCGATATACCATATATAATACCGAAATTGGCAGTCTTGGCCTTTGAACGCATTTCGCGTGTTACCTCGCTTTCATCCACCTTGAAAATCTTGGCAGCGGTAGCCGTATGAATATCAAGACTATATTTGTTGAAAGCATCAAGCATTGCAGGGTCCTGGCTAAGGTGCGCCATCACGCGCAACTCAATCTGCGAATAGTCGGCAGAGAAAAATATATGATCGTCATCGGATGCGACAAAGGCGCTGCGGATAACCTTGCCACGTTCCTCACGGATTGGAATGTTTTGCAGGTTCGGATTGGCAGAACTTAGACGTCCAGTAGCCGTAATCGCCTGATTAAAACTTGTGTGCAACATTCCAGTCTTTTGATTTACAAGCGTAGGCAAAACATCAACGTAAGTGCTTATCAGCTTGTTAATAGAACGCCACTCCAATATTTCATTCACAATTGGATGCTTATCGACAAGTTTTGCAAGTTCTTCCTCGCTTGTGCTATACTGCTTGGTCTTGGTCATCTTGGGTTTCGGGTCAACTTTCAGTTTCTCGAAAAGAATGACACCTAATTGCTTTGGCGAAGAAATATTGAATTTTTCTCCAGCATGTTCGTAGATACTTTCCTCTATTCCAACAAGTTCCTTTTGTAGTTCAGCGGAATATTCCTTCATCCTTGCCGAATCAATTCTTACGCCAGTCCTTTCCATCGACATCAGAACCTTAATTAGCGGAATTTCAATATCGTACAGAAGTTTTTCGATGCCTTGTTCCTTGATTTTTGCAAGCAGAATATTCTTCAACTGCAAGGTAATGTCGGCATCTTCGCAAGAATAGTTGCATACCACGTGCGAATCGACACTGCGCATCGACCTCTGGTTTTTGCCTTTCTCGCCAATGAGTTCCTCTATCGGTATCATCTTGTAACCCAAATACTTGTTTGCAAGGAAATCAAGGTTATGCTTTTCCTCTGGTTCAAGAATGTAATGGGCAAGCATAGTGTCGAAAAGCTTGTTTTCTACCTCAACATCGTAATTTCCAAGTATTTCCAAATCGTATTTCAGGTTCTGCCCGACCATTGTTTTGTTTTTGTCGGAGAAAATTGGCAAAAACTGCTTCAAGATTTCTGTCGTTTCGTTTTTGTCGGCTGGGCAAACCACATAATATGCAACACCTTTTTCCAACGCAAACGCCATTCCGACAAGTTCGGCTGTAAGTGCATCGGTGCCAGTGGTTTCGGTATCGAAGCAATATTCATCAAGAGTGGCAAGTTTTTCGGCAAGTTGCTTAGCCTCGAAAGGAGTTTCTACAAGAGTATATGACACATTTTCTTTGGTAAAGCTCTTAATATCAGCAAAAACTTTCGTCTCCTGCGGTTCCGTTTGCACTGGCTGGCTGAACAAATCGAGTTGCAACTGAGGTTGGGCAGCCTTTGCTGGCTGCTTCTTTTCGGCAACAGGTTCTGCGTATGCTTTTGAGCCGATTATCCTTTGTTTCAAGGTAAAGAATTCCAGTTCATCGAAGACTTTAGCAAGAGCATCAAAGTCAGGTTCCTCGAGTTTCATTTCATCGAGAGTAACATCCAAAGGAACATCGGTCTTTATGGTTGCCAGCTTGTATGATAGGCGCAATTGCTCAATATTATTCCTAAACGACTCCTGCTGCTTGCCTTTCAACTGTGGAATATTATTGATAATGTTTTCAATATTTCCATACTTTTCAATCAAGGACGCAGCAGTTTTCTCGCCAATGCCCGGCACACCAGGAATGTTATCAACCTTGTCGCCCCAAAGCGCCAGAATATCAATTACCTTTAGCGGACTGTCGATATTGAATTTTTCGTTAACCTCCTTTACGCCAAGAATTTCAGGCACATTGCCTGAATGTGGTGGGCGGTACATGAAAGTATTTTCATCAACTAACTGCCCATAGTCCTTATCGGGAGTCATCATAAAGACTTGATTATCTGCATTTGCAAACTTCTTTGCTAGCGTACCAATGACATCATCAGCCTCATAACCAGCAATTTGTATTATTGGAATACGATATGCCTCAAGTATCTGCTTAATGTACGGCACAGCAACCTTTATATCCTCGGGCGTTGCCTCGCGGTTTGCCTTATATTCGGGAAACATCTCGTGGCGGAAATTGGGTCCTGACGGGTCGAATGCAACAGCTATATGCGTTGGTTTTTCGCGCTTTAGTACATCTTCGAGCGTATTTACGAAACCGAATATCGCCGAGGTGTTTATCTTCTTGGAATTTATTCTTGGATTTTTAATGAATGCGTAGTATGCCCTGAATATCAAAGCGTAGGCATCGAGGAAAAAGATTTTATTTGACATTTTTGTAAAATTATGTTGCAATCGTTTAAGATTACAAAGTTAATCAAAATTCACAAAAAAGGCCACCATCTGGCAGCCTTTTTTATGATTCAGTTTAGACAATCATCCCTTTTTCAGATGCTGAAACAAGTTCAGCATGACAATGGGATGAATTACCCATTACATGCAATGTATGTACTTGTTGACAAGTCCGCGAATTTCTTCGGTCTTGCCGTAGAGTTTTTCGCTCAAACCCTTGTCGTTGTATGCCTTCAAGCCACGAATAACAGCATCGATAAGTCCCGGCTGGAAAATCTTGTCCTTTTCGAAGAACTTACGCTTTGCATCAAGTGCCTCTGCTGAATCCCAGCAGCAATCCGGCAATGCCTTTAACTTAGCCAACTTATCCTTGAATTCCTCGCTGAAAATATTGACATTGACATACAAATCCTTAGCCATCTTGAGCGAACCGCGCATTGTAAGTCCGTGCTGTGCTGCAACGATAAGAGCAGCCATATACAAGTACAAATCTGCCGAACCATCACCGCTACGAATTTCAACGGTCTGCTTGCTGTCGTAATCACCTGCCTTGCTCTTTTCATGCGGATTTGCATCGTGGAACATGTTGATGTCACCAGTCCAACCCAGCGGAACGCGTACCAAAACGCTTCTGTTGCGGTCGCCCCAGCAAATGTTTGTCGGTGCTTCCTGATGAGGGACAAGACGCAGGTATGATGTCGGGATTGTGTTTCCGAAAGCTGTCAAAGCATCAGCAAGGTCGAGGATACCAGCAATCATCTTGCGAGCATCATCGCTGAGAACACCCTTGTCAACCATCCTGTTCTTGCCATCCTTAGACAGCATCATGTGAATGTGCAGACCGCTACCTGCCTTACCAACAGTAATCTTCGGAGCAAAACTCAAGTTTACACCATAGTCGCTGCAAAGTTTGCGGAGAATCCACTTAGCTATAATCAACTGTTCTACAGCCGATTCTGCCTCGCATGGAAGGAACTCAATTTCCTGCTGCTCGTAGTAGAAGTCGCCATCGGTGAAGTTACCAACCTCCGAGTGTCCGTACTTAATCTTACCACCGCATTGTGCTATCAAGTGCATTGCTTCTTTGCGAATGAACTCGTAGTTAGCAAACGGTGCCGACTCATGGTAGCCGCGCTGGTCAACAGCTGGGAACATTACATTTTCGCTCTTGTCGGCGATAATGTAGTATTCGAGTTCGCCCAATGCCTTGAAAGTGTAGCCAGTTGTATCTTTCAACTTCTGGTGTGCTTTCTTCAAAATGTTCTCGGGCGATGAAGCAAGTGGCTTACCGCTATTGTCGTAGTACGAGCAAAGGATGTCGATGCTCGGAATTTCCTCAAAAGGATTTACGAAAGCCGTTCTGTACTTTGGAATTACATACAAGTCGCTGGAACCAGCACCTATGAACGAGAACAAACTAGAACCGTCAACGCGCTCGCCAGTGGTAAGAATCTGGTCAAGATATTCGGCACTGTTAATTACAAAATTCAAGGTCTTAAGACGACCATCACCACCGACATAGCGGAAGTTAAGCATCTCGATGTTATTCTCTACAATATATTTAATGATGTCAGCCTTTGTAAACTCCTCACACGGCTTCTGCAAATACCTTTCAAGAAGGTTAGGACTTAAATCAAAATTCTTCTTTTCCATTTCTATTTCTTATTCAAAATAAATTCAAAAAATTTTTTGGCGAAGTTAATTATATTTACTCACTTTGCAACTTATTAAAAGATAGTTTTATAACATGTTTTTCTGGTTGTCAAAAATACTGCAATACTTGATTTCTCCGCTTACTTGGATTGTCATAATATTCATACTTTCGTTCTGCTTCAAGAGTGAAAAGGCGAAAAAAGGATTAAGAATTACCGTTTTTGCATTGTTGCTTATTTTCACAAATCCACTGCTAGTAAATGTTTGCCTCGATGCTTGGGAACAAGATCGCACGCCTGAAACCGAACTTGCAGAACGCTACGATTACGGCATTGTGCTTACTGGAATGATTTTCTACGACACCGAAAACAACAAGATAGAGTTTGGACAATCCACCGACAGGATTATTGAAACTGTTCGGTTATACTACGCTGGAAAAATCGACAAGATTTTCATTTCGGGAGGTTCAGGACTATTGCTCGACCAGACACACAAGGAATCGCAGTTGCTAAAAGATTACCTCGTGAGCATAAATGTTCCGGAAGAAGACATTGTTATCGAAACCGAGTCGCGCAACACGCACGAAAATGCGGTGGAAGCAGCAAAAATGCTCCAAGCTACCGAGAATTCGCATACTTATTTATTAATAACTAGTGCCTCCCACTTCCGCCGTGCAGCCAAATGCTTCGAAAACGAAGGATTTGCCTTTGACTCCTACCCTGTCGACTATTGCAGTCGAAAACTATGCGCCAACCCAGAAACATGGCTGATTCCTGCGCCATCTGCCTTTGCTACATGGAATATGCTTCTGCACGAGGTGGCTGGATATGTAATGTACGATTGGTGCGGGTATTTTTAAGGTTGTTGGTTTCTCGCTGCGCTGTTTCAATGCCTGCGGCGTTTATGAGTTTTATGGCTGCGCCGTTTCTTTGTTTCAATGCCTACGGCGTTTTTATGGCTTCGCCTGTTTCTAAATTTTTGTCTAACAATCTTGCTCCCAATTGTCTTTCAGACTGGTCTTCTGCAAGACAATAAGTCATTTATCCCCCTATCACATTCTTCATAGTCCTCAATTTGTGGGTATATTTTTTTAGTTCATCGTTGTAGATGCCGTTATGGTCAATGCGGTCGATGCGAACCTTCTTTGATGCATGAATTATCTCGGTTGGCGAATACACGATGCCGACATGCACGATATTGCCCTCATCGTTGTCGAAAAATGCAAGGTCACCAGGTCTTGCTTCCATTACGAAACTCATAGTCTTTCCTTCCTTGACCTGCTCCGAAGCATCACGAGGCATAAGTAGTCCCGACATCCTGTAAACCAACTGCACAAAACCGCTGCAATCTATTCCCCACTGCGAACGACCGCCCCAAAGGTAGGGAGTTTCGATAAGATTCTCCGCATCGGCAATGATACGACTGCGAACATCCGTGTCTCTGCGCTCCGAAAAATCGCTCAATATGTAATAATTGTTCGAACCAATATTGAAACTACGGTCAATAGAAGCAGATTCGGGCAGTAGCGACCCCTTGGGAATAAAAATCTGAAGTTTTTCGTTCTTTATAAGCATGGTGGGACTGTCGCAAACAACATATCGGTTCTTAACATACGAAGCATCAAGACTTTCTCCGAAATAAGGAGAAACCGTCACCGTCTCTATCCAACCCGAATAGTTGTCGTGAAGCAAACGGATTTTTGTCCAGTCGGAATGCCTTGCAACAATCTCGAACACCTCGCCGAAAAGCACCTGACTTACCATTTCAGACCTGTGCGACATTCCTGCACGCAACGGAAGATATGCATATTCGCAAATGCCCAATTCCATAATTAACTATATATAAGATACTTACTTCTAATTTTCTTAAAATTTTCAAGACCATCTTTCCACGATTGCCTTATTTCTTCTTCTGGCACACCATCTTCAATCTGCTTGCGAAACTCCTTGGTGCCAACAAGTTTTTCTAGCATATTGTTCTTGTTGAAGAAATTGGGTTTGTCGGGGAAAAGTTCGTACATCTTGATTATCAATGACACATTGAATTTGCCAACACTCCAATCAAATATTGCATCGCCATCGGCAAGATTGAATCCATAGCACTCTTTTCCATTTAGCAAAGGATTTGACGCACCTGCATTTGGTTTTGGAGTAAAAGTGAACGGATTTTCAACCACGTCCTTGTATAGCGGATGTCCCAACACTTGAAACTGCATGTCGGTTCCGCGACCAACGCTTATGCAGGTCGCCTCGAAAATGCAAAGCGTAGGATAAAGTTCTATGCTTCGGGCGTTGGGCAAATTTGGTGATGGTTTTATCGGTAGTTTGTACTTGCGATAGTGGGTATAATTCATGCAGGGCACAACGGTAAGATTGCATTCGATTCCACCCTTAAGCCAACCCTCGCCGTTGATCATCTGGGCGTATTCGCCGATTGTCATGCCGTAAACAATTGGAACTGGGTGCATTCCGACAAACGAACGATAATTTGCCGTGTCAAGCACAGGTCCATCAACATACGACGCATTTGGATTAGGACGGTCAAGCACAATTACCGGGATATCCGATTCGGCACAAGCCTCCATAACATAATGCAAGGTAGAAAGGTAAGTGTAGAACCTAACGCCAACATCTTGTAGGTCGAAAACCACCATGTCAACATCTTTCAGTTGCTCCTTGGACGGTTTCTTGTTGTTTCCGTATAGCGAAACCACATCAAGACCTGTCTTTTCGTCCTTTCCGCTATCTACTTTCTGACCAGCATCGGCAGTACCGCGGAAACCATGTTCGGGACAAAATGCCTTTACCACATTCACGCCTTCCTTCAAAAGCAGATCTGCCAGATGAAGCGTATCGATGATGCTTGCCTGATTGGCGACAATTGCCACTCTTTTTTCCTCAAGCATAGGCAAATATAGGTCAACATTGTATATTCCCGGGAAGATTGGCAATGCCTCCACCCTATCTGGTTTTTCGGTTGGAACATCAACGGTTTGGTTCTCGAGCGCACCAGCATTTCCGCACGAAGAAATCACAAGTGCCGCAAACATTACCGCCAGAACAGAAAATTTTAGGTGGCTTCTATAAATTGATTTCAAGTGGTTTTGTGTTTTATTCGGAGCAGATTGTTGTGCGGAAGAAGGGAACAATGCGGGCATTGAGACCGACTTACAATCAGCAAGATGCCCAAATAAAGCCAAAAACGCTGAAAAGTTTTTATTATTTAATATCATTGCCAACCATTTAAAACGGTGAATTTATAGAACCCACCTATATATAAATTCCAATTAATTTTACAAAATTAGACCAAAATAAAACATCAAGCATCGGCATATCATAAAGTTAATAACAAAGCGGTGTTATTTGGGACGAAGGGTTCTGCAATAGGAATACCAACAATCAATTTTCCGAATTGTATGGAAAATAATGCATTTAGATTACTTCACCATTCCACAGCATTTTAAGGAAATCGTAAATATAAATGACATCAATGTTATCGTCTGTCTGTCGAGTTATATTATCGAGAGAAACAACGATAAGGCGAAAATCAGGGTGCTCCTCACGGAATGCACGAAGCCCCTTCAGGTGTTTGTTCTGAATGTCATCCGTCGATTTGATTTCAATTGCCACTTTGTCGCCCAAAATTGCATCGACTTCTATTCCTGTGCTTGTTCGCCAGTACGACAACTTGTTTTCGTTCCGGGTGTAACCAATGTAGGCAACAAGTTCTTGTATAACAATATGTTCAAAAGCGTGACCGTATTCATTTGTGCCGCGCACAATTTCTTTGCGGTGGAGCAAGTGGTTGACTACGCCAATGTCGAAAAAGTAAAATTTTGGAGCACCGACCAGTCTTCGCCTTATCTTCTTTGTATATGCAGGAACCATATAACCTATAAGCGTATCTTCGAGTATCGAAAAATATTCCTTTATAGTATTTGCGCTAACCCAACAGTCGGATGCTATGTTGCTATAGTTAACAATTTCGCCGTCAGTAATTGCAGCCACATCCAAAAACTTCTGAAAACTATTCAAATTCCTGACAAGGGCTTCCGCCTTAACTTCTTCACGCAAATACACATCAATGTATGCCGACAATTCCGAACTGGCATCATCGGCGAGATAAAAGGCAGGCATCATTCCGTTTGTTACAGCCTTGTCAATATTGAAATCTGGAATTTCAGCACTTACTAGCGGATAAAGGTAACACGGCAAGGCGCGTCCTCCCAAGGTGTTGTATCCTTTGCGACGCAATTTTCTTGCACTAGAACCACACAATATAAATCGAATACCATTTTGCGAAATCAACCTGTGAACTTCGTTAAGCAGCAATGGGACTTGTTGTATTTCGTCTATTATTACCGTTGTGCCATTTGGGACATTTTTTAGTTTGTCATACAGCAGACCTGGACGGCGGGAATATCTTGCCAAAGTATCGGTATCGAGCAGGTCGATATATATTGCATCGGGGAACTGCTGGTGCAATAAAGTTGTTTTTCCAGTTTGCCTTGCTCCAAACAAAAATATACTTATTCCTTCGTTTTTGTTTATCAAATACTTACGAGTTATCATACGCCTTTAGTTTTGTCACTTTGTAAAAAATAATCTTGCAAATTCGCAGTGGCACTTCGAATTTACCTTGCAAATTCGCAGTAGTACTTCGGATTTACCTTGCAAATCAGCAGCAAAAGTAATATTGCTTTTTGAAAAATACAAGCAATTATTGAAAATAAAATTCCATTGGATATTATTCCCAGGAGAATACCTTAGCATTCCTTGCCAACCGATTCATATCATCGAGCAAAGCGGAATTGGAGAAAACAATACCGTCTTGTTTTACTATACCGTAAGCATTGTGTGCGTGTCCGAATAGATGATAGCGCGGTTTAATCTGCAAAATTCTATTTCGTAGCATTAGATTTCCCCAATGTATGCCAGCCGCCTCATCAAGTATCATAATAGGCGGTTCGTGAGTGACGACCACATCGGAATCATCGGGAATCAGTTCTTCCGAATGGTTATATCCCAGTCCGAAGAACTTAACGCCATCAATGGTAACACCGCTGTCTTGTAGGAAATGAACATTATCGGGCAGATCCTCTATATTTTCCGCATCCCAAAGGCAAAGGTCGTGGTTGCCAGTTACGAAAATCTTATGCGGATATGGCAGTTCTATAAGCCAGTTTAGAAAGTCGAGCACCTCTTCCTCGGTGCCACTATTGCTGATGTCACCGCTATGAACGATGACATCAGCACTTGGCAAGTCTTTTATCTTTCGGTGAAGACCGTGAGTATCAGAGAGGTGAAGGAGTTTCATTTACTTATTTATTCTCCCAGATAGAATGCAACTGATTCCATTTCTTACTATATGCACCTAAACCACCTATCTGCCGAGGATGAGCAAATGGAAGAACCGTTATATTTTTACCATTGATTATCACTTGCGTTTTGCTTCCATAACCATATAAATCAGCATATTCACTTAGGCTATTGTAATTAACATCGGTGACTCTATTCAAGAACTGCTTGATAGGAATATCACCAAGTAGCACTAATAGTTCTGCTTGTGACTCTTCCAATTCTGCAAGTATTTCTTCACTACGTTTCTTATCACAAAAGACAGTCGGACGATTTGGAATTGTTACAGCATTCAAGCCATATTGTTTTATTCTGGGTTCGTATTTT
Organism: Bacteroidales bacterium; assembly: GCA_017651185.1. GTDB lineage: Bacteria > Bacteroidota > Bacteroidia > Bacteroidales > ML635J-15 > Bact-19. Next base: position 103,009 of record JAGCDJ010000027.1, read on the forward strand.
TCTTTCAACACCTTAATTTGACTTGTATTTAATCTGGTTTCGGGAAGTAAATCACACAACCATGCATCTTTCCGTGTAAATCCCAATGGAGCAAGTATGTGCTCGTCTAAAGTCTTTGCAGACGGACCGTTAAGATGAGCTCCAGCGGGTTCTAATGTACCTAGTTCTTTCGGTATCTTTATTCTGCTAATGATCTCTATTGCCTCTTCTCTATTACCGTCCCAAAATATCCTTGGTTCACTGGCCACGGCTAATGCCTGACAAATAATCTTATTGTCCATTATCCATCGAGCATGAACGGCACTGGCATACACGCCAAGTACAAAGACCTTCTTTGGTCTTCTGTCCTTTTGTACAACTGGGCGAAGTTCTTCGCCAAAAGGATAATAATAAGTCATATATTCTACTTTTTAGGGACCTCTATTTTTTTTATTATGTCTTCACCCTAAACTATGCGAAGTCCATTAAACATAATCTAGAACAATGGCATACAAATTTATATTATTTCTACCAATTTTTACCTAATAGCGTATAATATTTTTCAAGGATGGCAAAAACAGGCATTTTTGAGCACTTTTTGGGGCAAAAACAGCCAAAAACTTACGACATAATTTGTCGTAGAAAGGCAAAAAATTCGCAAAATCGAGAAAAACTCCAAAAAACAGACTTTCTGACGAGGTCAAAACAAGGAACAAAATCGATTCATAAAACCATTGAAATCGGAAAACAATTTCAAACCATTTGAAACAATCATAAACAACATCAAACCAATCCAAAACACCCTCAAAAAAGAAACTCAACCTCAAAAAACCTCTAATTTCTGAAAAATTTTGTACCTTTGCAGAAAAGTATGGAAATGGACGATGTTTTCTTCTCGAAACTAAAGGAACTTGCAGCGAAAGTGATACCGCAAGGCGGACACGCATACCTGTACGGATCAAGAGCACGAGGAGACGCACACACCGACTCCGACTGGGATATGCTGATACTGCTCGACAAGGAAACTACAAATATGTCTTCCGACTTCGACGACTACTGCTACCCATTTATAGAACTTGGATGGAATTATGGCTACAGTGTATCGCCACTCACCTACTCGTACAAGGAATGGGAAATTCGCCATATAACTCCATTCTATAAAAATGTTGAACACGATAAAATCCTAATAATATGAGTCTTACCGACAACGAACGCGACGCTTTGATTAACTTGTACTGGGAAAAATCGAAAGCCACGATGAAAGAAGCGAAAGCCAATTACGAAATGCAAATGTGGAGCAGTGCTGCCAACAGACTTTACTATGCAATGTTTCACGCAGTAAAAGCATTGTTCATTCAAGACAAGAAAGAGGTTTCCACCCACCACGGAATGAAAGCATTGCTCGGCAACGACTATGTAAACAAAGGCTTAATCACGCCAGACGAAGGCCGAGCCTTCTCGCAAATGGAAACAATGAGAGAAAAAGCCGACTACGACTGCTATTACAATATCACAGCCGACGACGTAGATGCAAAGATGCCCATCGTAGAAAGTTTCCTAAAAAGAATAGCACAACTGATTGGAAAGGAATAGTTACTATCTCAAACAATCTTAAACTTAGAAACAAAAAAAGAGATGCAAGGCCTTGCATCTCAACAATCTCAAACTATCATAAACCATTTCAAACCATTATACAATGTCCAATTTGTGGGAGTCGTTGCGCGCAACACCCCCTCTGGCAATTAAAACCCATTTCTTTCCCCAAACACCTTATAATATAATACCCACACATTTTAAACTGCGAAAATTGCGCAAACATCACCAATTACAACGACTTACGGAAAGATTGTTCATTTGTTCAAAAAAAGTGCTTTTAAACATTTGCGCTTTAAAAATAAAAGTCGTACCTTTGGGAAAATTTTTAACAAAACAAACTTAATAATATTATGGCAAAAATCAGAGGAGCCGTCAAAGTTGACACCGAAAAATGCAAGGGCTGCAGCGTTTGCTTGGGTGCTTGTCCAATGGGTGTCCTTGATCTGGCAAAAGAAGTGAATGGAAAGGGGTACAACTACTGCTACATGAAAGACCCCGAAAAGTGCATTGGCTGTGCAAGCTGTGCGATTGTATGTCCCGATGGAGTAATTTCCGTTTATAAGGTAAAGGTGGACTAATTAATCTCAAAAAAATTAGCTAAATGGAAAAGGAATTAAAGTTAATGAAAGGTAACGAAGCTATAGCAGAAGCTGCTATTCGTTACGGGGCAGACGCTTATTTCGGATATCCTATTACTCCGCAGTCGGAAGTAATCGAATATTTCATGGAGCAGAACCCAATTGAGAGAACTGGTATGGTTGTATTGCAGGCAGAAAGCGAAGTCGCTGCAATCAATATGGTATATGGTGCCGCAGCATGTGGTATGGCTGCAATGACATCTTCGTCAAGCCCGGGCTTCAGTTTGAAGCAGGAAGGTCTTTCGTACATTGCTGGTGCTGAATTGCCCTGCTTGGTACTTAACGTTGTTAGAGGTGGACCAGGTCTTGGTACTATCCAGCCGTCACAATCAGACTATTTCCAGTCAACCAAGGGTGGTGGACACGGTGACTACAGACTTATCGTTCTTGCACCTGCATCGGTTCAGGAAATGTACGACTTCGTACAGATAGGTTTCGACCTTGCTTTCAAGTACCGCAACCCAGTATTGATTCTTTCCGACGGTATCATCGGTCAGATGATGGAAAAAGTTGAAATTGGACCTCAGAGAGTAAGAAGAACTATGGATGAAGTTATCAAGCAGTGCCCATGGGCTACCACAGGCAAGACCGCAAACCGCGAACGCAACATCATAACTTCACTCGACCTCGTAGCATCACGTCAGGAAGAATTCAACCGCAAGCTCGTTAAGAAGTACGACACTATCCGCGAAAAGGAAGTTAGATGCGAATGCATCAACTGCGACGATGCTGACTATGTATTCGTAGCATACGGAACATCATCACGTCTTTGCATGAAGTCTATGGACCTTCTTCGCAAGGAAGGATACAAGGTTGGTTTGGTTCGTCCTATCACTTTGTTCCCATATCCATCAAAGATTATCGCTGGTCTCGCTGAGAGAGTAAAGGGATTCCTCACAATCGAAATGAGCACCGGACAGATGGTAGAAGACGTAATGCTCGCAGTAAACGGCAAGCGCCCAGTTAAGCACTACGGTCGTGTTGGCGGCGTTGTTCCGACTCCGGAAGAAATCGTTGACGCAATGAAGAATTTTATGAAAGGAGAATAAGTCATGGCAGAATTAACAATTAACGATATAATCAAAGAAGAAAACCTTGTTTACAAGAAAACAAAGGTAATGACCGATAACGTGATGCACTACTGCCCTGGTTGTGGACACGGAACTACCCACCGCCTTGTTGCTGAAGTTATCGAAGAATTAGGAATTCAGGACAAAACCATCGGTGTTACTCCAGTAGGATGCTCGGTTTTGATGTACAACTACCTCGACATCGACATGCAGGAGGCAGCTCACGGTCGTGCACCTGCCATTGCAACCGCTATCAAGAGGGTTATGCCCGACAAGTTCGTATTCACCTATCAGGGCGACGGCGACTTGGCTGCTATCGGTACTGCCGAAACAATCCACAGCTGCAACAGAGGCGAAAACATCACCATCATATTCGTAAACAATGGTATCTACGGTATGACTGGCGGTCAGATGGCTCCTACTACACTTGCTGGAATGAAGGCTGTTACCTGCCCACGCGGTCGTGATGTAAACACAATGGGTTACCCACTGCATATCACCGAACTCATCGCTCAGTTGCCGAATGTTCGCTTCGTAACACGTCAGTCGGTTCACACTCCTGCAAACGTTCGCAAGGCTAAAGCTGCTATCCGCAGAGCTTTCGAAAACCAGAAGGACGGCAAGGGCGGACTTTCTTTCGTAGAAATAGTTTCGAACTGCAACTCAAACTGGAAGATGACCGCTGTTGATGCAAACAAGTGGATGGAAGAAAACACCTTCAAGGAGTACCCACTCGGCGACATTAAGATCGACTGGGAAATTCAGGAAGGCAAGATCAGTTTAAGAAACAGGAAGTTGGACTACTAAAAATTCAAAGATCATGACAGAAGAAATAATTATAGCAGGATTTGGTGGACAAGGAGTCCTCTCGATGGGTAAGATTTTGGCATACTCTGGACTTATGCAGGGACAGGAAATCGCATGGATGCCTTCCTACGGACCAGAAATGAGAGGCGGAACATCAAACGTTACCGTCATCATCAGCGACGAAAGAGTAAGCTCTCCTATCCTCACCCAGTACGACACGGTTATCGTTCTTAACCAGCAGTCGATGGACAAGTTTGAAAGCACTGTAAAGCCCGGCGGAACATTGATTTTCGACCCGAACGGAATCACTAAGATGCCGACCCGCAAGGATATCAACATCTACAAGATTGAAGCTGCACAGTTGGCATCCGACATGGGCAACCAGAAGGTTTTCAACATGATAGTTCTCGGTGCTTTCCTCAAGGTAAGACCTATCGTAGACAACAAGTATGTTGAAGAAGGTTTGAGGCACTCACTTCCAGAACGCGCCCACAAGCTTATTCCATTGAACATGGAAGCTATCGAAAAGGGTAAGAATGAAGTTGTAAAGATGTAATTCAAAACAATTTCAATATAAAAGCCACTCGAAAGGGTGGCTTTTTTGTTTGTCACAATATTCTAGGCAAGAATCTTTTTGAAGGATAATTTTGTGTAACACCACAACATTTAAATTCGCGTAGGGTTTCAATTTTCAATTAGCGCAAAACATTGAGGCGCAAGACATTGAGGGCGCAAAGCATTGCGCCACTATAATTAACTATTAAACAGTTCCTCGAATTTACTTACAACATTCCTAATATGATAATCCTCTAGATTCTCTATTTTAAGAGCAGACGAATAATCACCATTCATAAAGGCATCTATCTGCTTTTTGTCTGGATTCTGAGGATTGACATCCATAATAGGTCTGCCAGCAATACCATAATCTATAAGTTTGCTCGGCAATTGATTGGGGCTATTAACATTACTTATATTCACAAGGAAATCCATCCCGCTCATTATATCAATCAAATCTTTTCGCGGGACAGGGTTCTTTATTATCAACTTGCCCATTAATCTATCTTTATAATCAACCAACAGATTATCAAACCTCGTATATACATAAAAACGGAAATCTCGATTTATACTACAAAGATAATCCAAAAACAACTTCGGATTTCTTATGTCGGGATAAAACATTCCTGCAAAAGCGAAAGTAGGTACTTCATTAGTCACCTTTTTTTGCCCGATAGCATCCAAATCGAAATCAAATCCCTGTGGAATTACCCTTATTTTATTCCTATATTCTGGATAATAAGCATCCTTGGCATTTTCTATAGGGACAGTTATATAATCACATTCCTCGCAAAAAAAACGTTCATATTTTGCATATCGTGGCAAATGTTCCTTTGTCTTTCCATTTTTCATGAAAGGATCACCGCAATCAGCCACCCAACATTTTGGAAATTTCTCTGGATACTTCTTTTTGGCATTCGCACAACCCCAGTGAATATGATGCGGTACAGCTATCGATATCAAAGCATCGTATTGGATTTCGGTAGCAATTATCTTAGGAATCCTGTGATAAAATTCAAACAACGGAAATTCAAATTTCCTAAACAATCTTCCACTTATCTTGTCAATGAAATTTCTTTTAGCAGGACCATCGCTACATGTTGGTGACAACTCCCAGTGTATAGGAATATTTTTAACCTTTATTCCATACTCGTACTCAAAATTAGAGTAATCATATTTTCCAAGGACTGCATATACTGTAACTTCGTGTCCACGACGAGCCAATTCTTTTACAAGCTCAGTGCTGCGTATAGAACGAGGTGTCTGAATTGGGAAAATATGCTGGGTTATTACCAGAATCTTCATAATTTATCGGCTGAATTCTTTCAATATTACATCAACAATTCTTTCTGCCGTCTTACCATCCCACATTTTTGGAATTCCACCTTGCTTCCATTTGCCATCAAACAAATTTTTCAATGCAGGAATTAAATTTCGAGGATTGGTTCCTATAAGTTCATTGCTACCAACCGTGCATGTTTCCATTCTCTCTGTATTGTCGCGTAATGTCATGCATGGAATATGCATTATGGTCGTTTCCTCAGTGATGCCGCCAGAATCGGTAATTACAGCCATGGAATGCTTTATTGAATATATAAATTCCAGATAACCAAGAGGTTTTACAAACCTTATATTTGCAAAATTATAATCGGCACCTTTCAGGCGCTGTTCTGTTCGCGGATGAATAGGGAATACAACTGGAACTCCATTAACATTGCTATCAATAGTTGACAATACATCAACAAGATTATTAGTATCATCCACATTGTTGGGACGATGCAATGTCAGTATTATATACTTACTATCCTGCAAGTTTAGTTCATCAAAGATTTCTGGACGGCGCAACCTTGGCTGATTTGCCAGCAAACTATCAATCATTACATTGCCGACAAAAAATACCTTCTCGTCAGGGACTCCGTTTTTCTTCAGGTTTTCTTTTGCGAAGTCGGATGTAATGAAAAAATAGTCGGCAAGACTATCAGTAACTATCCTATTTATTTCCTCAGGCATAGACATGTCAAAGGAACGGATTCCCGCCTCGACATGAGCCAACTGGATACCCATTTTCTTTGCTACGATAGAACAAGCCATTGTCGATGTCACATCGCCAACAACAAGAACCAAATCCGTTGGATGGTCCATCAAATATTTTTCAAAGGCGACCATTATTGAAGCCGTCTGTTCTGCCTGCGTACCGCTACCTGCAGCAAGATTGACATCTGGCTCCGGAATATTCAGTTCCTCGAAAAATAGTCCGCTCATAAGCTTGTCATAATGCTGACCTGTATGTACAAGACTATACTGAATGTCAGCACCTTCCGACTGCTTTTTCTTTATCGCATTAATTATCGGACTTATCTTTATAAAATTTGGTCTCGCGCCTGCTATAAGTGTTATATGCATATATTACTTCTTAAAAAAACAGAAAATATCGTCATCTGATTTCATCACAAATTACGACAACGCAAAGTTATAAAATCAAAACAATACTACAAAGAATGGGAAAAAGTCATTTCTTTGTTTTATACAATATCCGCCTTTATTGTGTTAACACTCTCCCTTATTTTCATTATAGAATCACATAAGTCATTTGTAAAACTATATGAATCTTCTGTGACAAAATGATTTCCATCTATTGTATATTTATATATATCGCTATTGCCCTTACAATTTATGTATGAAATTCCATGTCGTTCTGCAATAGTTTCCATTCGATCATCAAATTCGGGGAATGCGGAATCCTCCAACTCTCTTATATAATCAGCGGTTGGCAATCTTACCATATAAACGTTCCCATGTTTTTTTAATAAATCAATGGTTTTATTTAAATATTCTAGTCTATGCGGCGATATTTTTTCTTTAGCCTGCGAATTATTAAAAGTAGCAATCATTGTCTTTTTATTATTTTCGGATCCTATGGAATCGTATGGTGCATATAATTCCAAAAAGCCATCACTATGGACTTTTGATGTAAAAATATGATATATCGGATTATTTATCTCATTGAAAATATACTGATAATTAATAATCGGAGCAGACACATCAGTTACTTCCTTTAATAATTTTTCTCTGACAAATGACTCATTTCCATTCTCATCAAATACAGAATTTATGCTAGTCGGATCAACTGCAAGTATAAATAAACCATCCGAACTTCTTTTGTCCAATTTATTATCTATACTATTATAATATGTTAACCCCCACCTGCTTTGGTGTCCATTGAATGCATAATTATAGATATTTACACCTTTTAATCGACTATTTATTACATCAGGTCTTATACCAATATTTGCCCTTGATGTTCCAAGGATCATAGATGCCTGCTCTCCTGTTATAAATTTATTATAATAAGGATCAATGTACGCATTACAAGTAATGTATATTAACGATAGCGCAATAAACGAAATCATTAACTCTAATAATATTTCAATCAAAAACCTTTTCATGTCAGAACTGGAAATAAATGAATGCTTTTGGTGCCGTTCTCATAAAAAATATAATCAATATTATTAATGTATATACAAGATAACGATATATATATGGTAATTTTCCAACCCTAAACAATCCATGTGATTCTTGTCGATTTAACCATTCTACAACTATTAATATTACGATAAATGGAACTACTATCAAATCCCGTTTAGATATAGACGGAATTGTAAACAAACTAGAATCGAATAATCCACAAATATAATACCATGCATCAGTTATGGTTCCAGCACGAAATATAATCCATCCCACTACTACCAACATAAAAGTTATCAGCATCATACATCCTTCCTTAACACTTGGCAACAGTCTATCTTCAGCAACCACATTAGTGTATCTACGGTTCTTGCCCAAAAGTATCAAAGGACAAAATAGTAATGCATGAAAGGCTCCCCACGCTATAAAAGTCCAATTTGCGCCATGCCACAATCCACTCAACAAGAATATAACAAAGGTGTTGCGAATAATCTTTATCTTTGTAGTACGACTGCCCCCAAGCGGAATGTAAACATAATCGCGGAACCATGTGTTGAGCGAGATGTGCCACCTACGCCAGAACTCTGCTATGTCTCGGCTAAAATATGGAACATTGAAATTGCGCATTAACTTTATCCCGAACAAATTGGCTGTACCAATGGCAATATCACTGTAGCCAGAAAAATCACCATAAATCTGGAACGTGAAAAACAGAGCGCCTACCAGAAGCGAACTCGCCGGCATATTAGCATAGTCGGAAAAAACTTGGTCAACCACTATTGCACAATTATCAGCAATAACGACCTTCTTGAAAAGCCCCCACAATATCTGCCTGCTTCCATCTATTGCTAAATTATAGTCAAACTCACGTTTCTTCAGGAACTGCGGCAACAAGTTGGTCGCCCTTTCAATTGGACCAGCAACTAACTGCGGAAAAAACGATATGAAAGCAAAGAACGCTACAATATCCTTGGTTGGTTCTATTTTATGTCTATATACATCAATCGAATAACTTAATGCCTGAAATGTATAGAACGATATGCCAACTGGAAGTATAATATTTAACAAGATTCCATCAGAAGCCAAACCGAAAAGTCTTGCAAATTCTGTTACAAAAAAATCGTAATACTTGAATGTTGCCAGAATAGCAAGGTTTATGGCAATATTGATTGCTGCTATTAATTTCCGCTTTCTTACAATTTGTAAACCAACATCATATTCATCCGCAACTTTTAATTGTTCTACCTTACGCATCAAAATGCCACTTAACCATGAACACAATGTTGTAAGCGCTATTAGCAACAAAAATCGCCAGTCCCACCATCCATAGAAAACATAGCTTGCCACCACAACAAAGGCATTCTGCAATATCAACTTATGCTTATACTTGCCAAGAAATTTGTCAAAAACAAACCAGTATAACAGAAATACGACTGGCAAAAAAATGAGGAATTCTATTGAATTAAAAAGCATCTGATTTCGTTTAATATGTGCAAAAGTACGCGTTTTATTTAGAACAAAAAAGGAAAAAGAAAATTACCTTATCAGCAAATATGCAAACTCCCCATAATTCTTAACAGCTTCGTAGTTCTCTCTCCAAAAATCGTATGCCCTGCGCCTATACGCTTGTCTCTTAGCTTCATCAAGATTTATATACGCTTCAACCTTTTGCACGACCTCATAGTCATTAAAATCAGCAGGCACAAGGAATCCATTTTCATTGTTCACTGCTTCCGCTGTTCCTCCAACATCTGTAGCTACAACTGGTATTCCCGCCGACAAGGCCTCCATTATGCTTACAGGAATTCCTTCCGATGAACTTAAATTTATGAATAAATCGACATAATTATTGGCATAGAAATCCAATATTTCATTATTCGGCACAATACCCTTAAATTCAAAATCTACATCTGGCAATTTACTTTCAGCCAAGGCATATATTTCGGAACGAAGCTTACCATCGCCGAAATGTATCCACCTCAACCCCTTAACTTTAAGTTCCGACAGAACATTTATTATTCTATCAACCTGTTTTACTGGAGTTAATGTACTGCAAGAACAAATCAAGATTTCATTGTTCGCTTTTTCAAACAATGGTTTCCTATCATTTATTTTGCCCAGATACGAAACCGAAATCTTACTATTTGATGCGGGTTTTACATATTCATAAAAATATTTCTTACCTGCTTCGGATATTGAAATTGTATTTGACAAATTGTCAAGTATGAACTTCTTGAACGGCAAATAGGGAATTATATTCTTATCAGCGAACACATCCCACCTGTGCGCTCTTGCAACACATTTCAAATTCGAGTTCTCCCTCCTCAACATAGCCAATGCCAACGCCTTGTAGTCGTGCCAATAGGAATAGAACACGCAGTTTGCCATATCAATATTTTTTTCTTTGCACATGCTGACAAGTTCCTTTTTCAGGTTTGTTGCCCGATGAACATCCACATACATAATCTTGAATGCACTTAACCAATATTTCAATGGCAGTTTTTTCAAAGCAAAGAAAAACTCGGATATAAACATAGGCTTAAATATCCGGAATATTGATTTAAGCTTGCCTACTTCATTTTTTTGCCGAGAGAAAGAAATAACCTCGGCATTATCGGGAACAAAGCGGTTCAGATTTTTACCAGTATCGGCAGATGCAGTACATACCAGAACCTTGTCAAATTTAGGTGCAATAACGCGCATTTCGTCATCGATGAAAAACTCACCAGCCGAAAGCGGATAACTATCGCAAAGAAGCATGAGGGTTTTACGTTTCATATCAACCTAAAAAATATGCCGCGCTAACAGCAGTTATTGAATCCGAGAATTGATGTGTCTGATTGTCATTAGATAGCAAAAAAGAATGTAAAAGTGGTTTGTCGAGAAACTCCTGCAAATTGCGCAAATGACGCGCATCGGTTGGTGAAACGTGCTCAGCCATCTTAATCTCGAAAGCGTAATAACCCTCTGGCAGTTCCACCAGCAAATCGACTTCCCTGCCATCGTGAGTGCGAAGATGGTAAAACGATGCCTGCTTCAGTAGATTCTTGGTTTGCTTGTAGATTTCAGATACGACAAGACTCTCAAACTCATTGCCAGTCATACCGCCACGCTTACCAAGTACGGCTTGCACCACACCCCAGTCGACATAATGGATTTTAGAAGCTTTTACCAAACGCTTATTCAAGTTATGCGCCCATGCAGGCAAGGTAATAGTTTGATAACTAACATTAAGATATTCAATATACCGTTGAACTGTATTTACAGACACTGCAATACCACTTGCTAAAGAAGCATAATTAACCAATTGTGCAGTCTGAGCCGCCAATGCTTTTTGTAACTTTGTGAAAGGTTCCAAGTCGCGTAGCATTGCCAAATCTTGAATATCCCTCTCGAGATATGTACGTATATAGTTATGAAGCCACAAATAGCGTTGCTCGTTGCTCATTGACTCATCAACCAATGCGGGATACCCGCCGAATTGCAGATAATAGGTCCACCATTTGGAAATCTCGGCCATCTGTGGATGAAAGAGAAATGAAGGTAAGAAATCGCAGTTTTGTGTTGGGTTACGCAAGATGGTCTGCCAAAGAGAATCTGTAACCTCATCGTCCATTGATGAAGTCTGCATCTCTCTCAATGTCAAAGGATACATATCAATTATCACACATCGCCCAGCTAGACTCTCATTGACCTTTTTGAGCAAAAGGATTTGACTTGATCCCAATAGAAGATAACGTACATCAGGAAACTGATCGTAAGTGGCCTTTATGCTCTCGACCAACGAAGGTTCTTTCTGAATCTCATCAAGAGCAGCTTTCGGATATAGCGAATGCCACTGCTCGGCAGTAATGTTCAAAAACTGCCCAACCTTTACAGGATCTTCTATCGACAAATAGCGGTACTCGGGCAAACATTGCTGCACCAACATAGTTTTTCCTACTTGTCTTGCCCCTGTCAACACAAGTATTCTTCCTATTTTTTTATCCTTCAGCTGACCGATAACCTGCAATATCTTTCGAGCCTTATCCATCGTTCCCAAATTTTCTGCAAATATAATTGTTTTAATAATTCCATAATAAATTATGGCGTAAAATTTCACATACTATGTAAAATTTTGGCGTAAAATCTCACATGACATGTGATAAATTACGCCAATTTTGGAAATTAAATTTCTATAACCACCAGTGCATAGATATTTATTCTCAGCACATCATAATTAAATTTACTTCTCGAATCGTTTCTTAATGTTAAGGAAAATCTTCTCATACGATATGAAAGACAACCATGCTACCAGAACTGCGCCGCCAAGAACAAACAAATATAAAATTACCGTAGAATACCAGTTTTCCGACAAAGGCAACAACTTGAAAGCTATCAGCAACACTATCCAATGATACATGTATATGCCATATGAAATCTTTCCAAGGAATTTAGTCACGGCATTCTCTATATTAATGTTTAAATTCGGATTTGTACATACATTCAATATCACAATAGCAAAAATCAATTGCATGCGGCAAAAGGGCAAATCCAACAATTAAAAAATAAGAACCCAATGCAAATGTTTTTTAGGAATAAGCATAACAATAATCGGGAAAAATAAGTAAAACTGGTTCTCAACCCCTATCGACCAAATCTGCGGACTTGTACTCCATCCACATTCGAGTGCATGCGAAAAATTTGGCATAATTGCCAACGCATATGCGATAGTCTGTCCAGACGGAAATGTTTCGAAAAAGAATGCAGAGATTAACAATACTAAATAATACACCGGCCATATTCTAAAAATCCTGCGAAACCAAAAATCCTTTATCGAAATTCGTCCATAAGACTCCCTTTCTTTAATAAACAAGAAAGTAATTAGGAATCCTGATATTACAAAAAATAGAATTACACCCATATGCCCACTAGGCATATAATTGAACGCCTTGCTACCGAAATTATTCTGCCTAAACAATTCTATATGCCCTACAGCAACAACCAATGCTGCGATAGCGCGAAACGTATCCAGATTCTTTATATGATTTTTCATGATTCTTTGCATTCTTTATATATAGACAACAATTTGTCCGCATATTCTTTTATATCATATTTTTGAGCAAACTCCTGCGCAAAAACAGACATTTCCTTATATTTCTGCTGGTCGTTCCAAATCTCAAGAATGCGGTCGGCAAACTGCTCGGCATTCTGCTCATATACCATATAACCATTTTTGCCCTGCACAATCAGGTCGCGATTGCCACGACCATCGAGAGTAACAACAGGCAGTCCTGATGCCATTGCTTCGAGTAAAGTCAATCCAAATGATTCTGTTAAAGAAGAATGAACATAAATATGGTTTCTTTTATACACATTCTCAACATCTTCAACAAGGCCTGGCATTTTTAAATGCGACAAAACACCAAGTCGCTCCGCCTTCAATTTAATCGACTCTCCATTATTTCGCCAATCACCTATTAATGTAAGGTCTACATCGACGCCTTTATCTGTAAGATTTTTCAACACATCAATCAGAAATGTTTGGTTCTTATAATCAGACATGTGTGCCACCATTATCAAATTTAAAGGACCAGAAAAATCAAAGTTTCTTTCGCAATAAAATTTATGATAATCTATCGCATTAGGCAAAGTGTATATATTTTTAGCCAAAACTTTAGGCATAACACTTTTGTAATATCTTTCTGTATCTTTTGAGATTGCAATAATATTATTATGACATTCCTTGTATTTTGCAACAATTCTGCACTTTTCCCAAAACTTGGTTAATTTATCCTTTTTAAAAATTGTTCCAATGGAAAAATTTCTGAATTCAGGCATATTGTTATGAGCATGAGTAAAATACTTCACATTGGGTTCCAAATGCTCTCGACTAATCAATTCTGACTTGTATGTGTGCGAATGAATTACATCAGGGCAATAATCCTTAACAATCTTTTCAAACTCTTCAACATCAATATATGATTTTCCAGATAATGACAAGCTGATGTTCGAATCACAATACACAATATCAAGATCTCTTGACAAGTCCGGATATTCGTTTAACCTCTTTAATGCGACTATTCTATTTTGCACATCAGGATAATACTTCCTTATCGCCCGAGACACTTCCAAGACAAGTCTCTCGGCACCGCCTTTACCTAAACTTTGAACAACTTGTAATATCTTCATAAATCAAATGCGTTTCTATCTATTCCATTGAAAACCATTCGCGAGCAATCCATATCAGAATTAATTTGGTACGCATATACAGGCAATGTCGGAATTGCTTCATGACTCTTGCCAAGCAAAGAAAATAACTTTAATCCAGAAAAACAATAATATGAAAATTCGTGGATTCCCCTATTACGACAAAAAACCTTGAGATGCTGTATTTCTTGCTCCAATTCTTCTTCTGTTGAAACCTCAGAAAACAAAACTACAAGTCCGTCAGAGAATGTCCATATAACAGCTTTGTCATCATACATATAACAAGAATACTTTCCATAACTTTTGTAATCCAGATAACTATAATCCACTAAAACTCCTATCCTATCATTTTCTAGAATTTCTTTATTTTTAATTCTTGACAAGAATTTATTACTGACTTTATCCCTTATCAACTTAAAATACAACTCATTTAAATGCAACCTGTTAAATATCTTCAAAACTGGAATAGTACTGACTTTTATTTTAAAGCGACAGAAATTGCCGATTAACTTCCACTCGTCCAACTTTTCATATATCTTACGGGCTTTTTTATTAGGGAATACAACTATCGCATCAATATTATTTCTAATTGCCTGTTTTTCTATTTCCATAATCATTTCAGTTGCCAATCCCTTATTCCTATATTTCTCGTCAACTACCAAATCTCCACACTGAGCCACTTTATAATTGCAAGAAGCACTATTAAACTTATACATAGTAGTACACCTTAACGCTATAGGAATATCTCCGTCCATTGCAATTATACCAAGCAAAGGCATTTCAGACCACTTCGTACTATATTTTTTCTTGAAAAAATTTAGAGACAAGTTTCTTTTTCTGCACCTATTGAAACAATCCCGCAATTTACCTAAATTGGATTCGCTTAAACACTCAAATCTTATATTGTCCATAAAATATATTCTTATTTAATGCAGATTTTCATCCTGCAAAATTATTTCGTAATTGGGGCAATAGAAACATACGCATGGTATTTCAATATTACATATCTTCCAGCGTAAGACACCTTGTTTCAACCGCATAACCATAAAATAAACGAGTCCGCAACTTCTCAACCTTTTCCAGAAATTTTTCGGGACGGAAATTCTTACGCTGCCTTTTTACCTCGGCAATCAAAACCTTTTTCTCATCATAATAAGTGGCGACTATATCCACTTCGTTCTGCTCGTTATCCCTATTGGCTTTACGCGAGGTGTCCCACCACGAGCCAATACTTTCCACAGGTTCTGTAAGTACTATCTTATCCTTAAAATAATCTTCCAATTCCTTGCCCGAAAAAGTTTCATAATCGTTTGCAACAATCTCACGCAGTCGTTCATACTGACCAGTCTGAACAAGATTTTGATTTCTTACTATATACCGGAACCAGAATCTAAGGAAATGGTCCTTTATCTCGTACCTTACGGTCTGCGAACCGTCCTTTGCAAGAACAGGCCTTTTTTTCACTATAACATCATAGTCATCTTCCAGCCGCAACAATATTCCGCCCAAAGTTTTCAGACCTGTAACCTGCAAAATTCTAGAAGGTTCGTTAATACCCGATGCAATTGCAGATAGAACAGAATAATAAATTCCGTATTTCTTACCAAATTCCTGCACAAGCATTATGTTTCCCTCCTCAATAAATATTGAGTTTTCTTCGGTCAACTGTTTTATCATTTTTTTCACTGAAACAGACTTCCTGTCCATCAGCAACTCGACATATTTGGGAACGCCACCCGTAAAAGCATACAGGGCCAGCAAATCATCGTTTGTATATTGGGGATTATAGTCTTTTATAATCTGTTTCAGCACATCAACGTCAAAAGGTTTTATCCGCATTATACTATTTGCACGACCATATAAGGGTTCCTTGTAGTCTTGAAAAATCTTGTGCATCAATGTATATACCGACCCGCTGACTATGAGATTGACATTGGTCGAATCCTTGGTACTATCCCATATATTCTGTATATCGCTGAAAATAGATGCATTGATTTGATACAATTCCTGAAATTCATCAATGACAAGATTGTACTTCTTGGTTCTTCCTATTTCCATGCACAAGCGGAACAAATCGCTAAGAGAATTCACACCTTCAGGCACAAACACCTCCAACGACTGTCTTATTATGCTTGCGAACTGTCGGCACAAATCCGCCTCGTTTGTACGCGACACAAACAGATAAACCGCAGGGGTATTCTCACAGCTTTTTAGGATTAACTTGGTCTTGCCGATTCTCCGCCTTCCTGTAACCACAGTCATCTGAGAATTGACATCAAATGCGACATTTCTCACATTTTCAAGCGTTTCCAACTCTTTCTGTCTGTCATAAAACTTCATAATTTTCCAAATTTATCCCCCGCTAAAATAACGGCGGTTATTTTTCGCAAAGATATAATTTATTTGCTTACAAAAAATATATTTGAAAAATAATGGAACTAAATATTTATAATTTTGTTATTCAACAAAACCACACCCATATTCCTGAATAGCATCTATCATTTCCTGTTTCTTTTCTTCAGAAACATTTTTTCGTATAGTATATGATTCATCAAATGTATTTTGAGAATTCATCATAGAACGGACTTTTTCGTAATAGTCTTGGGCTGAGCATATAATCCGCGCAGGATTACCAGCAACTATCATATTGGCAGGAACATCTTTTGTAACAACACTACCCGCACCTATAATAGCGCCTTTACCGACATTGACACCTGGCAAGATAATACTTCCAGCGCCGACGAATACATTATCCTCGATGCGAGTCAACCCTAATTTAGTATAATTCAATTCTCGTTTACAACTTGCATCATGTGCCAAAATATGAACTCGCGGAGCTAACGTGACATTATTTCCAATAGAAACAAGCCAATAATGAGCATAGTCAATAATTACTTCCGACTGTATCTTACACCCATCACCAATCTTGACTCCCATTTTCCTAAATTTTGTAACCTCATCAATCGGGAAAAAGAAACGGTATATTTTTGATAATAACAATCTGTACTTATTCATTTGAAAGCAATTCTTTTAACTTATGTTTCCTACAAAAAAACGAAAATAAAATATTCAACTTGTATTTTGTATTTTTCTGCATCGGTTTAGCAACCAATGACTTCAGCAGATACTTTACACCAACCGACTCTCTATCCATTAAATAATCCCGCGAAGCATTGAATAGTACCGCCGACAATAACCATCTTTTTTGTCTTCTAGACACACCATTTGCAGGATGCCCCTTTGAAAACATCACTTTCAAGGTTTTTAATTGTTTTTCACTCGATTTAGAATGATTCGCCACCGACCTTCCTTCATGCTCCACCTCAACCACAGTAGCTTGATTCTGTATATAAATCAATGGAAACTCACTAGTTATCCTAAACAACAATTCCATATCCTCGCCAATAGACAAATGCGGATTGAACTGATGCTTACGAAGTATTTTCGTAGCACAGCAAATCTGAGGTGTGGCAATAATATCCTGTATTAATACATTAACATCTATCGGAAAGTTGTATGATTTGCCTTCTTTTAATTTAGTGCACCCATTTTTTTCATCCAAGTATTCAATACCAGTATAATAGCAAACCTGTTTTCTTTCTTTTTCAATATACGATGATAATTTCTCTAATCTATCTGGCAACATATAGTTGTCGCTATCCATAAAGCATACATATTCACCACTTGCATGTGCTATGCCGTTGTTGCGTGCCGCACTGCGTTCGGCATTCTCTTGGTATATATATCGGATTCTTGAATCCGAATATTTAGCGACAACGTCCTTGGTATTGTCGGTACTGCCATCATCGACCACAATCAGTTCCCAATCTAGATATGTCTGCGCCAATACCGATTCTATCGCCTTCGGAAGAAAAACGGCTCGATTATAGGTTGGTATGATAATAGAGAACTGCATATACTCCTTGTTTAGATTGCTTTCCGTGAAATTAATCATTATCAAAACATACATAGTCATTAGGATTTACCATTCTACCAGACTTCCCTAAAACAGAATGATAAACTGCCTTTAACAACCAATAATCCTTAATATGTTTTTGCCTAAAAGCTTTTTTTAATGCATACAAACATAAAAATTTTAACCTGGAACCCAAATTATCGGAATTGTTCAACATTTTAAACCTAGACCATCCATAGTGCTCATGCATAAACCTTAAAAAATTTCTCCGTCTATAATAGGACATTATCCAACTAATATCCACATCTAATTTAAAAGAGGCAGCACTATTATGAACTATTATCGAATCTCGCACGACATAACTCTTTATGCCAAAGTTTCTCATTCTATAACAAAAGTCATTTTCTTCTGCATACATAAAGAAGTCTGTTTTCATAAAGCCATATTTCTTTATAATATTCAAAGGTATGAACATAGAACTACCTTCTACAGACTGAACCTCTCTGACAAAATCGGCAGGAAGACTATCCAATGCGACTCCTTCATAACTATTATAAACAAACTTATCTATTGAATCTTTAGGAACTACTCCTCCTCCATAATCGACAATATCAGGATTTTCACTAGACAAAGTTATGCTGCCATATATATTGTCACCATACTTACGCCATGCATCAACCAAGGCGGACAGACTATTATTTCTTAACGAAACATCACTATTTAAAATCCATACAGCATCATAATCATTATCCAATGCATAGTTAACATTTAAAAGATGTCCCGCTGCATATCCAAGGTTGGTTTCTGACTTTAAAATCCTAACATCTGAAAGAGAATTTAATAATTGCTCCATAGAATCATTTGGAGAAGCATTATCAACGATAGAAATGCTTACATCTTTACCCAAGAACTCCTGTAATTCTTTGACACATCTTATAGTATCATCATAACGACACCAGTTAACGAGAGATATTAATATTTTATATGCTGAATCCATAAAATCACAATCTTTTTTTTATTTCGCCAAGAATACTCATTAACCCTTCTTTATAGAAATGATACAGCAAAACTGAATTATCATCAATAACAACATCTTTCCCTTTAACATTTTTAAACGAATGAATCGAATGTTGTTTTGGAATGCTATTTATCATTTTTTCTAAACGCAACTGCCACGAATCAAGTTGCAATACCCGGAACCTATCAGCAGCCTCACTTTTCAACAAAGTTCTAAAATCCTTATCTTCATATGCCAAGATACATTTCTTAACAAATTCTCGTGCATCCTTACAATGACATTGTGTGCCATTAAGAAATGGATTTTGGGTAAACAAATTATTTTCTTGGCAACTTATATGAAGCGATAATACTGGCAAACTATGAGAAACAGCATCTCTTATTGAGGTTCCTCCTGACATTGGAAATGAATCAACATATAAATCTGCCGCCATAAGGTATTTTTCATACAAATCCCTATCAGAAACAATTCCTAAAGGAATTATTCTTTGAGTATTTTCTTTTGCACATTTCCAGTTTGTCCATTTTTCAGAAGGCCCAATCGCATAACAAACAATATCTTTTCCATCCTTACCAACAACTTTTTGTAGAATTTTCGGAAAATCATATCTACCTATTGGCGCATATTTATAAGCAGCTCCGGTTGTAAGAATAACAAAACTTGACAAAGGAATACCCAATTCGCTACGTATTTTATTCTTATCACACACGCCAGAAATCTCATTATTAGTTTCAGGAGGAATTCCCAAACAATACACATTTGAGGCTAATCTACGTTCCTTTGTAAAATTGCATACGCTTCTATAATCAACGACAACATCCGCTATTGAAATACCCACCCAAAACAAATGATCCGCATGATTAAACAAAACGACTGGTCTTTTAAAATCTTGTACACCAAATGCCAAAATAGGAGTTATGTCATCCATGTGAACATGCAGTATAACATACTCATATTTCATTGCAACGGCTCTCAATTTCTTAGCCCGCTCAATATCATCCTTTTCATTTAGGCTTAATAATTTTCCTGATTTTTTTTCACATACATCAACCAACCATTGCGGCAACAATTCATCTCCCTGATTTGTTACCACTATAGAATGTTTTTGTTCTTTCGGGCTCAAATTTATCCATCTCTCAACCACACGAGAATGACCGCCAACGGAGTATGCAGTTGTCATTACATGCAAAAAAGATTTTGGCTCTGGATTTTCTTCACAATCACACTTTATAGTTGAAGCAATTTTTAAACAAGCATTCTCTATTATTTCTGATGCATAATATCCAGTTCCATTTTTTACTGCGAATTTTACAGCATCTTTAACCAAAGATAGTCCTTCATTAATATCCGTGACTTTTTTTATATCATTCAATTTATCCTCAAACAACTTCTGCTGTTTTAGGACTATTGGATAATACAACCAAAATCTACTTCTATTGATATTAAATCTCATTGAAATTTATTTATTGTCTCAACGACGTATTCAACCATATTTTTCTCCATTACAGGACTTATCGGCAAACTTAATTCTTCTCGCGCAATTTTTTCTGTAATTGGTAACGGAATTGCATTCCACTCATTATAGCAATTTTGCTTATGCGGTGGAATGGGATAATGGATAATAGTCTGCACACCTTGTTCTGTAAGATATTGTTGGAGTTCATCACGTCTTTCGCAAAAAATAGGAAACAAATGATATACATTATTTTCGTCTAGCATTCGTGTTGGCAATGTAATAAATGGATTTCGTATATTATCATAATAATAGGCGGCAACCTGTTGGCGACACGAATTATCTTCATCCAAATATTTCAATTTCACATTCAGCACCGCTGCTTGTATTTCATCTAACCTACTATTACGACCGCAGTACTCAAACACATATTTCTTTGACGAACCATAATTTGCCAAAGAACGAATAGTTTGTGCCAAGACTTCATCATTTGTAGTCACTGCTCCCGCATCACCTAAAGCCCCAAGGTTTTTCCCTGGATAAAAGCTATGTCCAGCCACATCACCAATCGAACCAGTTCTTTTTTCTCCGAACCTACATCCGTGTGCTTGTGCATTATCTTCCACTAATTTAAGATTATACCTTTTGCACAATTCTCCTATTTTTTCAGTATATGCACAGCGACCATACAGATGAACAATCATTATGGCCTTAGTCCTTGGTGTAATTTTTGATTCGATTACCTCATCGTCAATTTCAAGAGTATCGAACTTTGGTTCTACCAATACGGGAACTAGTCCGTTCTCTGTTATTGCAAGAATTGACGCAATATAAGTATTGGCAGGGACAATCACCTCGTCACCATCTTTCAAAATACCACATTCTTTATATGCCTGAAATATCAACGTCAAAGCATCTAAACCATTGGCAACGCCAATACAATATTTTGTGCCAATATAATTGGCATAATTTGTTTCAAAAGAACCAAGTTCCTTTCCTAACAAATACCAACCAGAGTCAACCACTCGCATTACTGCCTCATGAATTTCTGAAGCATATTTTGCCGTAACATCTTTTAATGAGAGGAATGGTATCATAATCTATCGTTCAAATATTGTCCTATTCTAAATTTATCACTAACATCAATCTTATTTCCTGATTCATCAATAAGCTCCTTTATAATCATATATCCTCCAGGCACTTTCACCCATAATCCATCTGCGTCAATATTAAGTATTCGTCCTAAATGAGTAACTACATTTGATGGATGGAAAGCGACCTTGGTTACAATATATTTAGTCCTTTTATAAACAATATATGGCATTGGATACGGTGAAACCAAAGCACGGAAAAACGCCTTCTGATATGAGATCGGTTTTGTGAAATCAATCTGACAATCTTTTTCATTTCGTTTACCAACCCATGAAGCTTTACTTTTATCCTGTTCTGTAGGAATAATATCTCCATTTATATAGTCCGACAAAACACCAGAAACAACTTCTGTCATCTTCTTATTAAACATATTCATATAATCACAAGAAGTTGAAACAAAGTCATTTTCTACCTTATATTGATATATAATAGGTCCGTCATCAATATACGGAGACATTAGGTGAATCGTTGCGCCCAAATATGGCTCATCATTGAGAATTGCCCACACGGTGGAATGCATTCCCCGATATGCAGGCAATAAGGAATAATGAATATTTATACATGTATTTTTTCTCAAAACTTCTTCTGGAACAAGTGGTTTATATCCGGCGAACAAAAGCAACTCGCCACTATATTGCGACAACGAATGCGCAATCTCCCTTTTTGCCATTGATCGTAGTTCATCGTCATTGGTTTGCACAAATACTGGCAAAAAGAAATCTGACAATCCCTTATACACAGCAATTGCCCCCCATCCATCACCGAACAAGATTATTCTTTTATATTTACATAATTCTTGATTCATAATTCTATTGTATGTTTAAGTGTTACTTCGCAGCCGATATTTTCTTTAAACTCGCATAGTCCATAATTAGGAATGCCATCTTCGGTTGAGGGACCTATATCCAAAATCTGAATATTTGTTTGAGAATAATATTCAAAAACCTTATACGTGAAAAAATTCATTGTTCGCAAATGCGAATAATGTGGCAAATCGCCCCAATATATTACTTGCGCCATATCTTTCGCAACATGGAATACTTGTGCAGCTGCAACATCTATTCCATCATGCGACATCACAAAAAAATCAGCCTTAATTATCTTTCGAGTAGCAAGAACATCCTTCAATGTCATACGTAATGGAAAACCGCGTTCCTCGCGATTCTGTTTTATCACACAATATGCCCTCTCAACATCACAATCAATATTCGTATCCAGTTTGACAAATTGGAAATTATTTTTCTGTGAATTATAAAACTTATTACGAGTGCCTCTTTCTAAAAAAACACAATAATGTGCGAACTTGTAAAGTGGATAATGATAATTCAAATCTGTATATACAATACGTGCATTGGAACGCATAAGAGAAGAGAACATTTTTGAAACAACAGATCCATATATTGAAGGGGGAAGAACAAGTCGTAATTTCTTTCCTTTCATTATAGCAAAATCTTTTAATTCTTGCACAAATTGCTCATAATGTTCAAGTCGTTCTTCCTTATTACTCTCAAATATAGAAAATGGAGCTGAATATGGGCAACACAACAAATTCTCTCTCTCTCCCACTATAAGTCCCAAACGGATTTTTGTATCACGATAGATCAAATAGTGCACAATTTGACATTTTTTCTTATTCAGTTCCGCAAAAGCGACAGTATCAAAAGCAACTTTGGGAGAAGGGAACAAATCTCTATATTCTTGAAATGAAACTTCTTGCATATCCACTACTTTTTATACTCTATAAAGTCGTTATATTCTCTAATATAATCATCTTCATCGTATTTCTCTGAAGCCAAAACTAAACAGACAGAACCAGACGAAAAGCCTTGTTCAGCAGCCCATATTCCAGGAGGTATGTGCAACCCATAATATGGACGATTTAAAATCACTGTTCGCTTATTGAGTCCATCATCCAACACTACCTCAAACGCACCACTTACAGCAATAAGAAACTGATGGCATTGCTTATGAGCATGCGTACCTCTTGCCTCTCCGCCAGGTATATCATAAAGATAAAAAACCCGTTTTATATCAAATGGAATATTCTCGTTTGAATATACAGGCGTAATATTCCCTCTTCGATCTGAAATTTTGGGAAGTTCTATTATTGAACAATCATACACACTTCTTCTCATATCTCTTTACAATTAATATAAAAAAGGGTTCTCATAAATTTCATTTTACAAATTCAAGAAAGCACCGATAATCATACACATAATCACTTTTATCATACCTTGTAGATGATAATACTAAAGCCAGTGAATTAGTAGAGAAATTACCCATTTCTCTCCATATTCCATTAGGAACATATAATCCATAATAAGAACGATTCAAAGAGTATGTCTTACGTTCTTTCCCATTGTCAAGAATTACATCGAAACTTCCTGATAAAGCCACAATAAATTCCTTATTTTCCTTATATGCATGACCACCACGTTTCTCACCTCCAGGGACATCGTATATCCAATATACTCGTTTTATTTTGAACGGGATATGATTATTTTCTTCTATAAAGGAAAGATTACCTCTAACATCAATAATTTTAGGCAAATCAATAATTCTTTCATCCATATTAAATAAATTTAAAGAACTTTTTTATTGTGTCTCGCGTTATATTCTTTATTGTTCCCCAATTAAATCCATATTTCAGTATATGCCATTTAACATAACAATAATACGCCATCAAATAATATTTTTTATATGGACGCCATATTTTATATAGCATCTTATATTTTGAACTTTTATCCCCTAATGTGTAATCATATTTATAATTAGTATATTTATTAAGTTTCTTACGAATCGCAACACATTCTTTCACGCCTTTATATGAATCATATTTTGAAGTGATTCCTCCTAATCTATAAACAGCAAGCGGTTCATCTATATATGCAATCTTACACCCTTTCCATGTAACGGCAACCAAAAATATCAAATCAGCATACAGATGCCCCTTCATAAAATCAGGCAATGTACTCGGCAAACAAGATGAACGTATACACACAGTCTGCGTTGTCGGCATAATACCATGTCCCAATATATAATGCAAATCGGACAATGGTAAAATTGGTGGGTCATAATGTTTATTAGTATTCCACCAATCGAATCTTTCTCCTGTTAATTTTTCGCCATAACAATTAGAAAACACATATCCGATTTCTTGATTAGAATCCAAGATATCCACTTGTTTTTGCAGTTTTTGTGAAGATATCCAATAGTCATCTCCTTCACATAATGCAATATATTCACCCTTGCACTCAGACAAAACCCGCTTCCAATTTCCAGCAATACCCAATCTTTCTTTTAACGGCAACAATCTCACTTGCGGATATTTTGCTGCATATTCCTCGCAAATATACCTTGTATTGTCTGACCCATGATCTTCTCCAATTACTACTTCATAGTCAAAGTCAACTTCTTGCATCAGTATGCTATCCAAACACTGACGAATATAATTTTCCTGATTATATGTTACGACAAAGACTGAAAGTTTCATTTCTATCTATTAATTAGGATTACAACTTTTCCGACCACCCTGGTTTATATATTTTGTGCTTTCCCAATATACCCAACCAAGCATCACGCAAAGCCGTCTTAATAAGTTTTTTATGAGTAGTTGTGTATCCTGCTTTTTTACATTGTTTCAACATATACAAAGTTCTATCAACTGCTGATTTGAAATAGTGCTTTTTTAGCATATGACAATTATTCCTAATCGCATAAAATTCTTTCCAGGAACACCCAACATGGTTATTTACATCCGCAACCACCACATCCTCATGACAAACAACTATATGCGGAACACAAATGATATCTCCTACCTTACTCAATCTTACACTATGCTCAGTGTCATCAGAATATATGAAATACTTTGGGTTAACGCATCCAACTTTCTCAATTGCATCTGCTTTTAAAAATGAACACACATAAGACAAACAATCTATTTTGAAGAATTCCTTATCGTAACAATCTTCTGGGCAACTGGTTCTTATATATTTATTATTTTCAACCTTATGTGTTCCTCGATGTATTATAGAAATTTTTCCTTCCATATTATATACCGCACCACATATTGCCGACACCTTATTAACATCATGAGTATCACAAAACTTATAGAACTGCTCCATCATATCTGGTTCTGCGTATGCGTCATCATCTGCCAAATATATCCAGTCTGGATTTAGAGCCATCGCATATTTCTGCCCTGTATAAAAACCACCGGAACCACCTAGGTTTTCTTCTGTGTTAATCACATGCTTGGCAAACGGAGCCTCCATATTCT
This sequence comes from Bacteroidales bacterium, assembly GCA_017651185.1. Taxonomy (GTDB): domain Bacteria; phylum Bacteroidota; class Bacteroidia; order Bacteroidales; family ML635J-15; genus Bact-19. The sequence continues at coordinate 129,126 of JAGCDJ010000027.1, forward strand.
TCCAATTTTCCAAATATTCAAAGGTTCCATCGTTACTATGATTGTTGACTATAATAATATTGCGAAAAGTCATCGTCTGGTTTTCATAGCAAGCAATAGCTTTCTTCAGTTTTTCCAGACGGTTATATGTTACTATTACAACATCTACATTCATACTGCATATTTATAATAGCACAAAATTACAAAATATTACAAAAACAACAAACCGACATTTACAATGCGCTCCACAAGCCCATAACCTTTTCCACTATCGGAGCCATATCGTAATACTTATATTCAGCAAGTCTGCCCCCAAAATGCACATTATGTTCTGTCTCAGCAAGTTTCCTGTATTGAGCATATAAGGCATTGTTTTTCTCATCGTTTACAGGATAATATGGCTCCATGCCATCATTCCATTCGGAACTATATTCCTTGGATATAATTGTTTGCGGACACTTGTAAACAGCATCGCCAAACATCTCAAAATGCTTATGCTCTATTATTCTCGTGTATGGAATTTCTACATCTGTATAATTGATGACAGCACAGCCCTGATAATTGGGCATATTCATAGTCTCTTGCTCAAACCTTACAGTACGATATTCTAACTTACCATACTTATTATCATAAAACTCATCAATTTTCCCCGTAAACACAATGTTTTCAGCAATAGATTCCCAAGATTCCCTATCATCGAAAAAATTCTCCCCAGTCTTAACTTCAATACCATCAAGCAGTCCATCTATCAGCCTATTGTAACCACCAATAGGAATTCCCTGATAACTGTCATTGAAGTAATTATTGTCAAACACCAACCTGACGGGAAGACGCCTTATTATGAAAGCAGGCAACTCGGAGCATTTGCGCCCCCACTGCTTCTCCGTATAACCCTTGATAAGCTTTTCGTATATGTCTTTGCCAACCAGACACAACGCCTGTTCCTCCAAACTCCTTGGCTCACCATTTATCCTCGACTGCGCCTCGCGAATCTGCTCATCTATAACGGCTTTGGCCTCCTGCGGAGTTACAACACCCCACATCCTGTTAAATGTATTCATATTGAATGGCAGATTGTATAGTTCTCCTTTGTAATTGGCAACCGGAGAATTAGTATATCTGTTGAACGGAACAAAGCCATTCACAAAATCCCACACTTTTTTATTCGATGTATGGAAAATATGCGCTCCATACTTATGCACATTTATGCCTTCAACATTCTCGCAATAAAGGTTTCCTCCCTTATGCGACCGCTTATCTATAACAAGACAGCGCTTGCCCGATTGCTTTGCAAAATAGGCAAAGGTCGCACCATAAAGGCCGGAACCGACAATAAGATAATCGTATTGTTTCATAATTTATGATTTTTACCAAATTTCAAATCTACAACCCACTGCGGCAAGTTATAAATTAAAGTTCCTCTACTCCATTTAGAATCACGGCCTCTGCTACGCAATAACCTGAACAAAGATTCCTTTCTTACATAAGGGTCAACACTCGCCCCTCTTCTGTATTCAAGCAATGCACTTAAATACAACTTCTCAGGAACCGTAAAGAACGATAACAATGTTGGCAATGCAATATTAGAAAAAATAGCATCGGAATAGCGATAAATCTCTGTTTGCATATATGCTTCTGCATACTTACAAAGCAAATCTTCATGAACCTTACTCCAATAAGCCTGATTATCAGAAACACAATCTTCATTGCCTATTTCTTCCGAAAATATTGGAATGTAATTGTCATCCTTCAATTCATAACCAATTGTTTTTGGCTGGTCATTCAATCCGAAGAAATTCTCAAATATCCATATATGTGACAAAAACGGAGAATATAAATGGTTATCGCGTATATACGCCTGGCTCAACTCAAAATGAGAGTTATCATAATCTACATCTATATTCCTCTTATCATCCCATAACAGAAAATAAAAACCGTATAATTTTCTGTACCCCTGCCTATGTAACAAATCATTTATATAACGAAGCGTTTTTCCAGATGTTGTCGTATCAACAAGGGCTATCTGTTCAGTTTCAGAGGTCAAGCCTATCTGCTTAAAATATCCCATTTTTACATCTTCTTCGCCATTATACAAGGCATCTCTGGATATATAGAGGTAATTGATTTCTATGCTTGGAAATAGCGGTTGCATTCTTTGCGCAATCCTATACATCTGATATGCATCCCTTGCACAGAAAAACAATTTTGTAATTTTCTTATCTGCAGCACTTTTAAGAACCTTATATACAAAAGAGCAATAAAAAGGAGCAATAATGTCAAGTACAAAGTCCTTGTGCTGATTATCTTCATTAGAATACCGCACCGACCTTGAGATCCCTGCCAATATACTTGGGAACTTATATCCTCTTGAAAAATCATTATTTATCCACTTTTTTTGATACGGAGCATATATGTGTTCCACTCTATGTACCTTTATCCCAAGCGACTTTGGTATCTGAAAATCATTCTTTATATTGTCGCCATAGTGTTCCCAACTGGAATATTCCAAATGCTCCTTTTCCTTTATATAACGAAAAAGTTCACCTGAAGACTTTGTTTTTCCAATCTCACACGAAACATATATTGCATCACCTTCCTTGCAAATGCCATACTTTTCGAGAATGGATTTTATAAAGTCAAGTGAAAGATACATATCAGAAATAAATATTATGCGGTGTCCCTTACTGCGAATGTCGTCTATTTTATTCTTAATGCACAAAACCGGGACCAACATCAATCTTTCACATTCAAGTTCTATATCTATAAGTTTCTCTTTCGGGAAAAGTAACGGATGCGTGTATTCTAAATTATTGTATATATCGGAAAGTTTCGCCTTATCATCAGCATAAGCCCTACTCGCTGCTTTTCGCCTTTCAACTATAAATTTTTGTCGGACATCCTCCGAGACATCTCCAGAAAACACCATATAAGACAATACATCAAGAAAATTTTCCGGAGTACCACATTTACGGACTAAACAAGTATCAAATATGTCAAATGAAAAAACTTTCATATTATTGTTCAAGCAATCCTAAATAATCTTGCAAACTTATATTCTAATCTCAAATAATACGACAAAAATCTCAAGCCAGCACGAACAAGCGATGAATCTTCTTTCGCCAATGCCTTCATTGTAAAATTCACCCTCTGCGCCAATGTCCAGAAATAGAAACCATATCTCAAATACAATTTTTCCCGATCCTTCTCAAATATAACATCAGGTTGTCCGTCACTAAATCCACCGAATGAAAAATGAGCAATATAAGTTCCTATGTATGATTTTTTTATTTTTCTGTTCAGGAACCACTTCAAATTAACATCATAATCTGCCCACGATGCATACTTTAAATTATAACCACCCAAACGAATCAAAATATTCCTTGTATAAAATATTGCCTGATGACATCTGTTCGTGCCAATATTTTGTTTTGACCATTCTCCATGAAATGATTCTGGCAAATGTTCATATTCAGCTTCACCATATACCACATCAAAAGAGCTAATGTTTTGTTCAAATACATTTTTTAGAACACCATTATTTAGCAACCAATCATCACTTCCCAAAAAGTACAGCCATTCCCCCTGTGCCTTTTTAATGCCCTTGTTCATTGCATCGTATATGCCTTTGTCTGGTTCGGAATAGAACTTTATGCGCTCATCGTTATATGACTTTACAATTTCACCTGTATTATCCTTAGAAGCCCCATCCATAACCAACACTTCCCAATCGCCAAAGGTCTGCGCGACAATGCTATCCAAAGCCCTTCCAATAACCTTCGAACTATTAAATGTCGGTATTATTATTGACAACTTCATTCTTCTACCTTTCCACCTTTATAGGATTATTCAAAAAGTCTTCATAGGCCAACCTTATTCCATCTTCAAGTTCCGTCTTGTATGTCCATCCTAACTTTGTTGCCTTACTTACATCCAACAACTTACGGGGTGTGCCATTGGGCTTGGTTGCGTCCCACTTTATTTCACCTTTATAACCGACAACCCGAGCGACAAGTTCTGCAAGCTGCCTTATCGTCAGTTCCTTTCCTGTTCCAGCATTTACCGTTTCATTTCCACTATAGTTGTTCATCAGGAATACGCACAAGTTTGCCAAATCGTCAACATACAGGAATTCCCTTAACGGACTTCCATCTCCCCAACAGACAACCTCTGGTAGATTGGCTTCCTTAGCTTCATGAAACCGCCTTATCAAAGCCGGCAACACATGGCTATGTTCGGGATGGTAATTGTCGTTTGGTCCATAAAGATTAGTTGGCATTACACTTATAAAATCAGTACCATATTGACGATTGAGAAATTCACAATACTTAAGCCCGCTAATCTTTGCCAGTGCATACGCTTCATTGGTTTTCTCCAATTCTGATGTCAGCAGGCAACTTTCGGGCATTGGCTGCGGTGCCATACGGGGATAAATGCAACTTGAACCAAGAAATTCCAGTTTCTTGCAACCATTCTTCCATGCCGAATGAATAACATTCATTTCGAGAATCATGTTCTCGTACATAAAATCCGCCAATGCATTCTGGTTTGCCATAATACCACCGACCTTAGCCGCAGCGAGGAAAACATATTCTGGCTTTTCCTGCGCGAAAAACTTTTCCACATCTTCCTGACGGCATAGGTCTAATTCATTATGGCTACGGGTTACTATATTTGTATATCCAAGACGTTGAAGCTCGCGAACTATTGCGCTACCTACCATTCCACGATGACCTGCGACGTATATTTTTGAATTCTGTTTCATATAGACGAGAGTTTAAAGTCTAGAGTTGAGAGTTTGACACACTATTTGTTTTTAATGATTTTTTCAATCCTGAGAGCATTTTTGCAATTTCTATCGTATATTTATTTGTTTCTTCTAATTCACTATTTGATATATAATTTAATAAATTGGCCAATTCCAATTGGCATTGAGCTTCCATCAATGAACCATAGCTAATCTCCACAAAATGACCAAATTCTCGTCCAGAAGATCTACTGGCACCTTCTGCTATATTAGACAGTACTGATACCGATGCTCTGCGCAGTTGATCAGCTAAAGCATAAGTTTCTTCCTTCGGAATTTTTTTTATCAAAGCATACACCATCAAAACCCAATCCTGAATCTTTGTATATACCTGTAACTTTTTATATGAGAAAACTTCCATCTTCAACATCCTTCTTTCGTCTTTCAACTATTAACTTTCGTCTCCAGACTTACTTCACAATTCCCTTCTCCAAATATTCTTCCAGATTCAATTTCACCTTTGCGGCAGCTCCTTCCGATGCTATCTTTGCCATATCAGACTTTACCATAAGCTTTACAAGGTCTTCAAACGATGTCTTATTTGGATTCCATCCCAATAGGCGTTTAGCCTTGGACGGGTCACCGAGCAAATTCACGACATCAGTAGGTCTATAGAAATCGGGGCTAACCACAACCAATACCCGACCTGTTGCCTTATCAACACCAACCTCATCAATTCCTGAGCCCTGAAATTCCAATTCAATGCCAACTTCTTGGAAAGCCAACTGACAAAATTCCCTGACACTATGCTGTTCACCTGTAGCAACTACAAAATCATCGGGCTTCTCATTCTGTAACATCAGCCACATACATTCCACATAGTCCTTGGCATAACCCCAGTCTCGCAAACTTGACAGATTTCCGAGATACAACTTATCCTGCTTGCCCTGCGCTATACGAGCAGCTGCAAGCGTTATCTTGCGAGTTACAAAAGTCTCGCCGCGACGTTCGCTCTCATGGTTGAAAAGAATTCCATTGCAGCAAAACATATTGTATGCATCCCTGTACTCCTTTACAATCCAGTAGCCATACTGCTTTGCCACGGCATACGGACTATAGGGGTGGAATGGGGTATCCTCGTTCTGGGGAACAGCCTCCACACGTCCATACAATTCCGATGTACTTGCCTGATATATCCTGCAAGTCTTTTCCAATCCACACAGACGAACTGCCTCCAAAATTCTCAATACACCTGTTGCATCTACATTGGCTGTGTATTCTGGAGAATCGAAACTTACCTGCACATGGCTCTGTGCCGCGAGATTGTATATTTCATTAGGTTTTACCTTATTTATTACCTGTATAATGCCAAGCGAATCGCCAAGGTCGCCATAATGAAGATGAAAATTCCTATGTCCTTCAAGATGCGCAATTCGCTCCCTATAGTCCACAGATGAACGACGAATCAAACCATGTACATCATATCCCTTTTCCAAAAGAAATTCCGACAGATAACTTCCATCTTGACCTGTTATTCCTGTTATTAATGCGGTTTTCATTATCTTGCTAGCATTTATTTTGTTGTATAAATTTGTCAATATCCCAGAAATATCTCTCAACTTCCTTCAATTTTTCATCATCAAACTCCCACCACTTTATACGTAACAAATCGTTAATCTTGTCGGAATCAAACCTATATCGGATTATTTTTATCGGACAACCAATAGCTACCGCGTATGGCGGGATATCTTTAGAAACAACAGCCCCAGCCCCTATTACTGCGCCATCTCCAATTGTCACGCCATCAAGAATTGTCACATTAGCTCCTATAAAAACATCATTCCCAATATTTATTTCCTTCCTTTCTACAACTTTGTCAACAGATGACAAAGTCATGCCATTTTGCTTTCGTGTAGAAAAAAACATTGGAGCGGTACTAATACCATTTAACGGATGGATTCCCCATCCGCAAACCAAATTTGGACCAATAGAACAAAATCTACCAATTTTTGTCATTGAAACCCAAGAATTTTGAGCAATATAAGTATAATCTCCTATTTCGCTTTCTGATATATGATATGGCGAATACAACTTAACATTTTCTTCTATGTTACTTTGACTTTCACAATCGCCATATAATCCATAAAGTCTCTTGCCATATATAACTTCTGGACAACTGGCATAAACCAATTTCCTTACAATTCTCTTTATTATTTTTTTCAACATCAATTTTTTAGTTTTTTCCTTTCAAACACATTAATCCATGAATATTCACTTGCATTATACACTTTTAATCCCTTGTAATCTGCATATTCCTTCAAATCATAGAAATATTCAAACATTCGTCCAAACGCGTATATATATTCATGCAACTTCCAATCAGATCTTATTCTACCACGTTTTGAATCAAACAACTTCTTATCAGAATATATCTCCTTATTATTATAAAAGTGGGTGTCAACTGAAAATAACTCATTTGTTTCCTGGTCTACCCTAATGTCTTCCAAAGAAGACATATCTACACCAATCAAATAAGTTTCCTTATACCCCCAAAATAACGACAAGTACAATGCTACATTCATAACATTCTGACGTGGCGGACCTATCAAGTTCCTATCCCAAGCTTCAAACTTAGACATAGATCCTACATTTTGATTTTTAGTAAAATAATAATCTACTTTAATATTGGGATTTAACTTTAGTGTATTTAATAATAATGCTTCTCTAGCCTCATAAGGCACAAACATTCTTAATGACCATGTTGTTTTTTTTACAATAGAATCAAACAATGCCGTTATTGACTCTTTTTGATTTTCAGGGACATCAAAAAAAGCAGGATCTGCAAACACATAAATGTTAGGTTGCAACAATTCATAATATGAGGATGATGCAAAAAAATTCGCAACTACTCTATCGCAACTTATTATTTCTTTTTGATATAATTCAACAGACTTATTTAACGATGGTCCATTGCCTATCAAAATCATTCTATCTGAATTATGCTCTATTTGTGGCAGTGGACTTGATTGCAATTGAACATTATTACTATTTTTACCACGAGCCTTGTCTCTTAGTTTATAGGCGACTGGCGGCACAAATAATTTTATGAAATCTTTTAATGTCATTGCAATTTACTATAATAAATATTCTACCATTTCCCTAACGCAAGCATCTCCTCCCCTACGGGATAAAACATGAATATTAGGTATCTTTTTCACTTTATCACAAGCATCGATAGGACATGCCGCCAATCCAACAGACGACAACAACTCATAACAATTAATGTCATCACCTATGTATGCAACTTCATCCAATGATATTCCTTCCTTATGACATATCTCAACCGCTGCTGCCAACTTACCGCCATCACGTTTGCCCTGACAAAGATAATCAATTTTTAATTTCCTTGCTCTATTGGTCACTATCGCAGTTTCCTCCGATGTTATTATTCCTATTTTTATGCCAGCTTCGCGAAGCATCTGGAATGCCATTCCATCGCGTGTATTGAATTTTTTCAACTCATCACCTTTCTCTGAATAGTACATTCCACCATCCGTAAGAACGCCATCAACATCAGAAAGAAATAGCTTTATTTTTTTCTGACCCATTTGCATCGAAAGCACATGACGGTTCATCAGTTGTTCCAATATTGTCCAGTCGTCTGGCTCATCTATTTCAATTGATGTGTATTCTGGCATCTCATAGATTCCAATTTTTCCACTCAACCGATTCTTATCACGAATTATATTGCCAACAGTATTTATGTAGAATGCACCATTTTCCATAAACATCCCGTCAAACTCCTGGCGTCGCGGTCTTTTGCGATAATCATAGTTGTGCGATGTACCATCGGCATTCCAAAAAAAGCGTTTGTTTCGCACACAAGTCAAAATCGAATCATACACACCAGATTCATACATCGCCAACGCACCATCAAAATGTTCGGGCTTTGTCAATGGTGAAGTTGCCTGTACCAATACGAACACCGTTTCTTCCTGCAATTTTTTTGCATCAATGTATTCAAGCATTACACTTTCGGTACTCGCCGTATCCGAAGCATTCTCGGGCAGACGCCTGTATATTTCAGTCTTGGAATAATGATGTTCTCTTACCACATTCTCAATTTCAGCAGAATCTGTTGCAACAATAATCATATCAATTTTACGACATTGTTCAAGAGCTTCGATATTCCAGCAAACCAAAGGCTTGCCACAGAACGGCTTAATATTTTTTAACGGAATGGACTTGCTACCACCACGGACTGGAATGAATGCTATTACCATTTTACTTGATTCTTTTTCAGTTTATTACGCTGTACACCTTCAATATCGAGAATATCCTTGCTCTTATATGTAAGAGCCTTTGCCACTGCCCGACAATCTCTAGCCAACTTTCTTACTCCATCTGGTTCCAATGACGCTGCATGGTCGGTTCCCTTCCATGTACGATCAAGAGTATAATGACGTTCTATAAATTCTGCACCTAGAGCAACAGCTGCGGCATCTACAGCTATACCTAAATGATGTCCAGAAAACCCAATAGTCTTCACTCTATTGCCATATTGATTTCTCATTCTTGTAATTTCAAGCAAACATATATCCTCGAAAGGAACCGGATAACCAGAAGTACAGTTATACAGGACAAGATCCTTTGCACGACCATTGGCTTCAAAGAAAGAAACTATTTCTTCCTCTTCTTCCTTGGTTGTCATACCAAACGACAAATGTATTTCACCGCCATAATTATCGCATAAGTATTGCAGCATAGGCTTGTTAAGATTACATGCCGACGGCACTTTAATCAGGTTAGGATTCAGACTTGTGATTTCCTTTGCCGATGTAACATCCCAAACAGATGTGGAATATGTAATCCCGAATTCCTCGCACCATGCTTTCAACTGCCTATGCTGCTCAAGCGTAAATTCAAGGAATTCCCTATGCTCTCCGTATGTTGCGCCATACGAATTTGCAGGATTGGGATGCGGAGCATTATATTCTTCTGGCGTCAACAACTCCCTATTACAGCGTTTCTGAAATTTCACAATATCCGCCTTGCAATATGTTGCAGCGGTCATTATCATCTCCCTTGCGATTGCCATATCACCTTTGTGATTGCAACCTATTTCTGCTATTATTTTGGGTGTATTCATTGTTTCTGTTTTACAATATCCACATTACTTTTTTCAAAATTATAATCAACTTGCAAAGTTATATTTTTTCCCTTTCCGAAACTAATATCATTTAAAAGTCAAGTAACCGTTCATATTCCATACGAATATAATTATTCATATTTTGCATATATCTTATAGCCTTATCAGAAATTTGTTTTCTTAAACCTACATCATCTAATGCCATCAAAATTTGTCTAGCGAACTCTTCCTCTGTATGTCCGACAAGTATTGGTGCATTACTGGGTTCAAAAATACCATCTACACTATGCGGATGCGCTACGGTAACCTTCCCAAAAGACAATGCTTCAAATGTCTTTACCTTCAAACCTGTTCCTTGATATATTGGATTAATTGCAATATCACCATAAGAATAAAACGAGGACTCGTCATCAATAATCCCCAATAATTCAATATTTTTAGTATTTTTTTTACCTCTTAAATAATCGCAAATCTTACCGCCAACAATCAATTTAACTTCACTATTTCTTTCAACAATGATAGGGAATATACGCTGCAAAAAGTAATCTATACCATTCTGGTTCAACTGATTATTACCACTTATAAACAAAATATTATTATTCCCCGACATTTCCTGCCTTGTTACTGGAAATGGAGAATACACCGTATATATACGCGCCAACGGATTGTAATAATGATACAATACTGACTCATTATTTTGTATCGAGAGTATATCAGTTGCTCGCCTTATTCCTTTCGCCTCCTCATCAGGTGTCAAAGAAAACCAAAAAGTATTTAAATTTAATAGTTCATGCTTATTAGTAAACGCATCATGAGTGAATATTACCTTACGAGGGCAATCAATATAATCCAATAGTTTGGAAATTATAATATAATTTACTATGCACACATCGAAATGATACTCTGTGTTTAATTTAGCAACATATTCTCCCAAACCGTTAGGGAATAGATCATCCAAAAAATTAAATCCAGTTTTATATTTATGATGATCAATAAATCTCCTTTTTAATTTATTTACACGCCTACTAACAAAAGTTTCCTCTTTCATCTCTGGGGAAAAGACTTTTCCCTCCATAAAATCGCAAAATGCGTCATCATATTTTGCATGATAACTATTACAATAATACACATCATTACCTAGTTCCTTAAGCAACTTACAATACTCATAAACCACCTTCATCGAACCATTTAATACTGGATAAAAAGGAGATAGACCTACTATTAATATTTTCTTTTTCATGCCTATGCATTATTATTAATCATCTAATTGAAAGTAAATAATCATTTGTCCAACGCCTCCTTTAAAAACGACAATGATTCATTTCGCAATCCATCTAATTTTCTATTTACATCAATCCAATCTATTTCTCCAAAAGTATCAATGCTAATACCTCTATTTATATCTAAATATCTCGTCTCCAAACCAAACAACCGCAACAAACTATCGAACCTCGCTAAACCCCTATCCGGATTACCATATACAATAAATGGTTTATTAAACAAGATACTAAATACGCACCCATGAAAAGAATCCGTAATCACAAAAGATGAATTATATATTCTTGACAACCAGAGCTCCACTGGTTCTATTGTCTTTAAATACCGCACATTACCCACCTGTGCCTTTTGCGATACAATTGGAAGATTCAATTTTTGTGATACAGAATTTAACAAAGCTGTTTTATTGCTATCATCATCCAATATATACGAGAACATGTAATCTTTTCTCTCCTTCTTAATGGCTCTGAAAAGTTCCTTATAAGCATCTATAGTCAATAACAATGTCGGGTCTAAAGTTACTTTAACATTGTCCGACTTAACTCCGAAATAATTTACGAGCAAACCTACTCCAGATGATTCACGAACCGATATTGCACTAAATTCGCGCAACAATGACTTGCACTTTTGTAACATATGTTCATCATATTCCAAGTCCGAAGTTCCCAACGATGCCGCATAACTTATCCTTTTCTTTCCACTACCCTTTAAAAAGTTAAAGAAAAAATCATCTATGTTCTTAGATGCGAAAAGATACCTCCAACACTGATCACTACCAGCAATAAAACAATCTACATCCAAATTACGGCACTCTTGCAAATTTTTAGAATCATAATAATCTTTTGTGTACGGATATAAATATTTCTTTTGAAACTTTCGTGTATATTTACTTATCCTATACAAATGAATATCATCCAAATAATATAGGTGCTTTTCTCTCCTCAGTATCCAACTTTTCAAATTTATATATCTATCTGGTCTATTTCTTCGCCGCATAATAAATATAGTTGAATGTCCCATGTCATTCAAAACTCGCTTCAATGCATAGGCCTGCAAGAAACCACCATAATTGTTATTGAACGGAACCGTCATTATCGCTATTTTCATTGTTTATCTGTTTATCTACACAAATTTAATATTTTTCGTTTAATCCGATTCTTTAACAGCCTTTCAGGTTCATACAATTCTCTATATATCCTATGCACCGACTTCCTTTTTATTTTCCTAAAAAATATATTTCTATTTTCTGGAATTGAATAACTTTGATACCATGCTTTATTAAAATGAATCACATCATCATGGCAAATCTCTTTACTTATAAAATCTTCTTTGTTCAATAATTCTCGACCTCTTTCGGTATTTATCAGAACAAAACTAACACCTTTATCGTCATTATAATCTGGTAATATTTCTTGAATACCCCAAAAGTCTGCAATTGTTATATCACTGCCAGATTTACCACATCTAAAATTACATTTATAACAAGAAGGTCTCAATATCACATTCCTTAAAAAAAGTTGCATATACGGATCTTGGTGATGGTCTTCATTATATAGATTTTTTCCATTCTCAGCTTTAAAACAAAGACCAAATCGACTCCATCCTCTTGACTTATCACGAAATGAAATAGCAGCAACATTTGATTTAGTGGCAATCTCTGATAAATATTTTCGCCAAACCATAGGACTTGGAACTCCATGACAAATAATATCTACCGTATATAGATTATCATAATCCTTTTTAAGAAAAGATCTCAACCCTGCTATTTGACATGGTGTACCAGAGAATAAAACATACCGCCCTTCTTTCAAAAAAGATTCGGCATATATATATGAACTTTCAATTCGACTTTGAACATATTTACTGGATAAAAATTTTAAAATATCATTTTCGTTTTCCCCATAATTATGACACACTTCTAGATTTTTATCAAATGACGCACCAAAAACGGCACCATTTTGAGAAATAACAGCTTTAGCAATAGAATAGAAAACTCCCCCAGAACTACTTTTTGCTCTAATTGCATCATCTTTATTTATTAAAGCATAGTCGGCAATAGGTTTATGCCCTTTATTTTCAAGTGAATACGGGCATACAATCTCACATATATTACAAGAAACACATTTTGTTTCATCTACTTGGGGATATAGAAAACCTTCTGCATCTTCGAATAATTTGACACAATGATTGGGACAGCTTTGAACACAAGCGCCACAACCACAACAATAATATTTATCTTGAATAACAATCATTCCAATTTGCGACTTTTATAAATTATTCATTTTCTCAACAATTCTTGTTTTTAGACGTTCAATTTTTACACAAAATTTTATTACCATTCCAGAAAATTTGTATCTTCTTTCCGAATACGACTTTCGCTCAATGTATTTATCTGGAAATACTACAGAAGATTTCCAAACAGAAGCGACTAATCTTTTCGCCAATGTTTCTGCATGTTTCTGAACAAACGGTTCTATAACGAACAATGGCAACAATCTTTTCCTTAAAATATATTTAATCAATGTATATTCATAAAAAACCCATGTTTCGTGCAATTGACTACTGCTTGAAGCATTCGTTTCTGCAGTCCTATAATATGTTAATTTTCTATCTATTATATAACATGGAAATTTACGTAAGCATAGACAATGAAACCAATATGAATAACCTTGATATTTATCGTATGGAAAACCTCCTAGTTCAAAAATCATATCACGCCTATATACAATACCAGTAGGAACACCAATAAAACCTGGGCCATAACAACAATCTAATTTAGAAAGCCTCCTAACACTTGTATTTTTTGTTACATTGACATCAAACATATTATTATCTCTACATTTAAGAGTCTGCATAATTGCAGATTGGGGATACCTCTTTATTGCTTCTGCCACTTCTAACATAAAATTTGGCGATATTACATCATCATCGTGTAAAAGTATCATCCAAGTTCCTTTGCATAATTCTGCACACCGATTCCAATTCCCTCCCATATATAAATTTTCTTCATTTTTATAATATGAAACTCGCCCTCCTTCATATAATTTCATGAACCTTTCTGTCTCATCATCACGCTGCGGATTATTATCAACAACAATTATATTGTAATCAACATATCCGTTTTGATTAATAGCACTTTCTAATGCCTCTTTTAATAAATCTACTCTATTATAAGTAGGTATCGCAATCGTAAAATCTTCTTTAACATGCGTACTTGCTGCAAAAACACATACAGACTTAATGTTTTCTATTTTAGAAAACCTATTTTCATATTTATAAAAGTCAGTATCTTTTTTTATAATAACATCAAGCATAATATCTATTATTTCATTATATTGAGTATCCCTTTTTCCAAATTTACCAATGGTTGCCATTGTGGCAAAACATTACCCTGCCATGGCATCATTACTTCTCTCTCGCGATATGGTAGCCCTCCCCATTCAATATTTAATTTCAAGGACGTAACATTCTCAAATATTGATGCTATTTCTCTTAACGTTAACAATCTTCCACTACTTAAGACATATTCTTTTGCAATGCATTCACAAGACGATAACATATCAATTAGATGCACAAAACCAGAGACAACATCGCTAATATATAACAAATCTAATTTCTGATTTCCTGGAGACATTTTAAGGAGATCCCCTTTTTCAGAATTAGTTTTAAACAAATTTATTATCTTATTCCTTGTATCACAAGGACCATAAGTATCACATAATTTCAATGTACAAAATTTTATTCCATAGGCATCTACATAGTATTGTGCGACATCAACAAACGCTTGCTTTGTCGCAGCATACAGATTCACAGGATTATACTCATCTTCTATTACTTTATAATTTTGCCAAATTGTACCAACATTAAGAAACCATTTGACATTAACGCTAGTAGCAGCTTCTAACACTGCAGTTCCCAAATATACATTGGAATCAATCAATCCTTTTATTTGCGCACCCTTATGGTTCGACAAATATAATGAAGCCAAATGTACAATTCCATCTATTTTGTTTTCTGACATAAATGATGACAATCGTTCTATGCCATCATCAATGTTTACTGTAGGCAAATCAACATATTCCTTACATATGCTTTTATGCAATAGCAAAAATATATTATGCGACAACCTTAATTCTTTAATAAGATTACGACCAATAAAACCAGTTCCTCCTGTTATTAATATATTCATTTTAAAAAGGTGATCTAAATTCTTCTAAACTAACAAAGGATTGGTCTCTTACAGAACGAATTGGGTTTTCTATTTTCCAATCATAACCGATCTTCATACTATCTATACCACAATCACACTCTCTATTATAACAAGATGTCTGCGCATAATTTACTATACTATTGTTTTCTAACGATTTAAAACCATGTGCGAAACCTTTTGGCATATATATGTAGCGACCAGATATATCATCCAACTCTACAGAGAAACACTTTCCGTATGTCTTGGAATTCTTGCGAATATCAACAACGACATCAATTATTTTACCTTTGCTTACATATACGACCTTTGAGTGTTCATATGGTGGCGCTTGAAAATGCATTCCTCGGACTACATTTTTATTATTTACCGAATAATAAAATTCACAAAAGTCACAATCCAAACCTAAATCAATAAAAGCAGACTTATTAAATAACTTTTGAAAACTTCCTCGTTCATCATGGAAATTATTAGTTTCCAATATATACAATCCCTCGAATTCTGTACATATTTTATTCATTACAATACTTATTTAATTCAGAAACACACAATGCATAGACATCACCCTCATTGTATCTCTTATACCAATCAACCGTCATGACAATACATTCTCCCGTATCCAATCTTGGTTTCCATCCAAGCCGCATTTCAGATTTAGTAATATCCAACATTAACAAATTGGCCTCATGTAATGAATTGTCATCACTTTTATCTATTAGACTTCCTTGTCCATATTCTGATATCAATTTACTGGCAACATCCCATACCGAAACAACAGAATCCATTTTCGGACCGAAATTCCATCCTTCACAATATTTTGTCGGTTCATTCCACATTTTTTTTGCAAGTAGCAAATATCCATTCAAAGGTTCCAATACATGTTGCCATGGTCTAACAGCATTTCTATTTCTTATAGCAATTGGGCATCCTGCCTCTATTGCCCGAATACAATCCGGAATTATCCTATCTTTTGCCCAGTCGCCACCACCGATTACATTTCCTGCCCTAACACTAGCAATTGATTTATGATGCTTTTCATAATCACAAGGATTCATAAAACTACGGCGCCAACTGCTTATTGCAATTTCCGCAGCACCCTTACTGCTAGAATATGGATCGAAACCTCCCATAGGTTCATCTTCCCTATATGCATGATTCTGTTCCCTATTCTCATAACACTTATCCGTAGTAATCATAACAGCAACCTTTACACTATCAGTTTGCCTTACAGACTCCATTATATTGATGCTACCAATTACATTGGTCTGCCATGTATCAACAGGTTCCTCATAACTCAACCTAACCAATGGTTGCGCTGCCAGATGGAAAACGATTTCAGGCTGATATTCAGAAAAAATCTGTTTCATTCTCTCTCCATCACGTATATCCGCACGCAAATCTGCTTTTATCTTTTTTCCTATTTCCGACAAAACATAATTATCCTTATCAGAATAAGGATCCAATCCGACCCCAATAACTTCAGCACCCAGTTCATGAAGCCATATACTAAGCCAAGAACCTTTAAAACCGGTATGACCTGTTATAAGGACACGCTTACCAGAATAGAAACCATCATACAAATCAATCATCTGACACAAAATTCCTTAATACAATCAATCATATATTGCAGTTTCTCTCTAGTCATTCCTGGATATACTCCAATCCAAAATGTAGAATCCATTATCTGATTTGTTACAGACAAATCCCCAATCACACGATAGTCTTTGCCCTGAACATATTGTTCAAACGCAGGATGCTTTAATAAATTGCCAGCGAACAAAGTTCTTGTTTGTATTTTTTTATTCTCAAGATACTTTGTCAATTCTGTCCTTGTAAAATTTGCATTCTCATCAACCGTGATCAAGAATCCAAACCAGCTTGGCTTACTATTTTTCTGAGTAACAGGAAGAATCAACCCATTTATTCCATTAAGACCTTCATATAAGAACTGGAAATTTTCTCGTCTTCGTTCCACAATACTGTCAAGCTTATTTAATTGAGCACAGCCTATTGCAGCCTGCATATCAGTTGCTTTTAGGTTAAATCCCAAATGACTATAAACATATTTATGATCATACCCCAAGGGCAATTGTCCAAACTGCTTTGTAAACCTACAACCACAAGTATTGTCAACTCCTCCTACGCACCAACACTCTCTACCCCAGTCTCTAAATGAGTTTACCATTTTATGCAACAACGAGTTATTTGTATAAACAGCTCCACCTTCGCCCATCGTCATGTGGTGTGGCGGATAAAAGCTACTTGTTCCTATATCACCAATTGTTCCTGTCTTTTTCCACTCGCCATCAATATAATACTCAGAACCTAACGCATCGCAATTATCTTCAACCAACCACAAATTGTGCTTCCTACAAAAATCCACCACAAGCTGCAAATTAAACGGATTTCCAAGAGTGTGCGCCAACATTACAGCCTTTGTTTTTGAAGACAATGCAGATTCTAGTTGAGAAACATCAATATTATACTCAGGTATTGACATATCAACAAAAACGGGAATCGCACCATATTGAACTATTGGAGCTACCGTTGTTGGAAATCCTGCTGCAACAGTAATGACCTCATCTCCTTTTTTTATCTGCTTATCTTCTAACTCATAAGCCGTCAATGCATAAAATGCCAACAAATTTGCAGAACTACCAGAGTTAACTAAAGAACAATACTTTACGCCTAACCATTTTGCAAAGTTAACTTCAAATTTACTCGCCCATGGTCCAGCCGTCAACCAAAAATCAAGTGATGAATCCACTAGGTTTATCATTTCTTCAGCATCAAAATAACGACCGCCATAATTTACACGAGTCTCTCCTGGAGCAAAAACATCCTTCTGCCAATGAACTTCGTTATAATATTCTCTAGTTAACTCTAATATTTGTTTCTTTAAATCTTCTTTCTTTGCCATATTACTTACCAATATATCCATGGTGCCGTTTTTTCGGCAATCATTTTTTCTAACTTTTCTTTCTCTCTCATAGTGTCCATACACTGCCAATACCCATGATGTGTATATGCAACAAGTTGTTTCATTTTAATCAACTTTTCCATTGGTTCTTTTTCTAAAATTGTATCATCGTCTTCGATACAATCTAGAAATTCTGGTTCAAAAACCATAAAGCCAATATTAATCAAATCACCATCCATATTAGACTTCTCCCTAAAAGCCTTCACTTCTCCATTATCAATCTCAAGGACTCCTTTATTTTGTCCAAAATTATAAACAGATACTGTACCAACTTTTGAATGCTTTTTATGATACAACAACAATTCATTTATATCTATATCTCCAACAGCATCCCCATACGTAAGCATAAAAGTTTCACCTTTTATATAATCCCGAATCCGTTTGACCCGACCTCCTGTCATTGTATTTAAACCAGTATCAACGACTGTCACCTTCCATGGTTCAGCATGTTTACTATGGACTATCACTTCATTACCGCTTGTAAAATCAAAAGTTATATCCGATGTATGAATAAAATAATTAGCAAACCATTCTTTTATTACATCCTGCTTATATCCAGCACATATAATAAATTCATTTATTCCGTAACGACTATACCATTTCATTATATGCCACAATATAGGCATTCCTCCTATTTCTATCATAGGTTTAGGTTTCAGATGACTCTCTTCTGAAATACGAGTCCCAAAACCTCCTGCTAAAATAACAACTTTCATATATTATTATTTACATTTACAATAAGAGGACAACATATTTTGCCCCAATAACTATACCAATCGTTAATATAATTATTATTAATTTTTTCAATCTCAAAGGTTATTGTTTCATACACTGCATCATAATACTTATATTTAGAAAACATACTCCCCGAATGCAACCATATATCCAAATAATACTGACCTTTTGTCAAATGATGATTAGGGATTTTAATATCATAATCCAAAATAGAGCAATTATCGTTATTCCATTTAATATCAAGAGCATAAGCCATTCCAACACGAGCCTTAGTTGCCACATCGGATATCATAACGGTCATATTAAACGCAGGGATTTGCTCATTTCGTTTTATTCTAACAGAAAATAACAAGTCTGAAACTGCATCTATTGCATAAGCCATTTTTCTTTCCACTTTAACAAACTCAATCTCTCTTTTTATAAATTTTGAGTCTTCTTTTTCCAAATTTCTTTTAAACATTTCAACGACAGGAACATCATCCATAACAGAAATTTGATCTTTCAAATACTCATCAACAATATTGTTTACATTTCCAACATTTTTTATCGTACCATTTTCAAGAAGCACTCCATTTTTACAAAGATTTCTAACAGCAGCCATATTATGGCTCACAAACAGCACAGTCCTTCCTTCGCCCCTACTTACATCCTGCATCTTGCCTATAGCCTTCTTCTGGAATTCGGCATCGCCAACGGCAAGCACCTCATCAACCACAAGGATTTCGGGGTCGAGGTGGGCTGCAATGGCAAAGCCGAGGCGCACGGTCATACCACTGGAGTAGCGTTTTACAGGAGTATCTATGTAGCGTTCGCAACCAGAGAAATCTACAATCTCGTCGAGCTTGCGAGTGATTTCCTGCTTTGTCATACCCATAATTGCACCGTTCATATAGATGTTTTCGCGACCTGTCATTTCTGGATGGAAACCAGTACCAACCTCAAGGAGGGAGGCTATTCGACCTTTGTACTTTATGCTACCTGTGGTGGGCTTGGTAACACGCGAGAGCAACTTCAGCAATGTGGATTTGCCTGCTCCGTTCTTGCCGATAATGCCGACGACATCGCCCTGCTCTATTTCCATGTTTATGTCCTTCAAAGCCCACACATATTCACTGTCGGCCTTTTGGGAACGGTCGTTCACAGAACCAATTTTCAGATACGGGTCTTCCTTGCGGAGAATTTTGGTTGTCCACCACCTGTTCAGGTCGTGGCTCAATGTTCCCGTCGAGATTACCCCCAGACGGTATTGCTTCGAAACGTTTTCTATTTTTATTGCTGTTGACATAGACGGCAAAATTAATTAAT
Organism: Bacteroidales bacterium; assembly: GCA_017651185.1. Taxonomy (GTDB): domain Bacteria; phylum Bacteroidota; class Bacteroidia; order Bacteroidales; family ML635J-15; genus Bact-19. The sequence goes on from JAGCDJ010000027.1 coordinate 149,503, forward strand.
AATGGGCAATGGATAATGGACACATCCACAATGCATTGCGTTTATCAAGGTCGCAAGGCATTGCGACACTACAAGATTAATGGTTAATATATAATTATCACTTTTCAACTTTCAACTTTCACTTTTTATCTTTCAACTTTCACTTTTTAACTTTCAACTTTTTTACTATGGTGGTAAGCATAGCTATAAGTTCTTTGACATCATTATTAATCTCACAGAACTCATCCCTAGTAATAATTTCGGACATCTGCAAAAGTTCCAACCAATATTGAGTTTCATCAGCCTCCTTTAACGCAATACTTAGTTTATTAATAAAATCAGCATCACTCTGAGCGTTTTTACTCTCACGAACATTGGCACCAATACTCGTTCCACTACGCAAAAGTTGTTTGACTAATACATACTCTTTCTTCTCGTCGCACAAGTACCTGCAAAATTTTACAATCTTCACTGCAAACGCCAAACTCTTCGTATGTATAACACTCTCTGCCATATCTTTTTCGACTTCCAACTTTCACTTTTCAACTCTCAATTTTCAACTCCCAATTTGCTCATCACCTTTAAACTTTCAACTTTCAACTTTCAACTTTCAACTTCCTTACACTGTGTCCATAAAATCCTTTTCCACCTTATTGAATATAACAATTCCCAACAACAGCACAACCAGCATGAACACAAAGCTATATGCCAACCACTCCCACGAGAAAACTCCATTACCTATAGACCCATACTTAAAAGTCTCTATTATTGAAGTCATTGGATTTAGTTCAAAAATCCACTGCTTGTCGGCAGGCATAGTGCTAAGCGGATAAATCACAGGAGTAGCGTACATCCACAGTTGCACTCCAAACTGCAGCAAGAATGTAAGATCGCGATATTTGGTTGTCATCGATGAGAAAATAATTCCAAACCCTAAAGCAAGACCAGCACTCATAACAACCAACAAAGGGAACAGGAAGGCATACCAATTGGGCGTTATGCCCGCACCCTTGAATGCATATACAATGTATATCACAAGAAATATTGCAAACTGAATGAAAAATTTCACAAGGTTTGAGATTGTAACCGAAATAGGCACCACGAGACGAGGGAAATAAACTTTACCAAAAACTCCTTGATTGGCAGTAAAAGTACTGGATGTCGCATTCAAACAAGATGCGAAATAATTCCATAATATAATTCCCGAGAAGTAGAAAAGCGGTCCAGGAATGCCATCGGTGGAAATTCCAGCAAGGTTCCCAAACACGAACATAAACATCACGGTTGTGAGTATCGGCTGAATCACAAACCACAGCGGACCAAGAATAGTCTGCTTATACATAGTGACAATATTGCGCTTTACATACATGGCAATCAGGTCTTTGTATGCAAAAAGCTCACGGAAATTAAAATTCAGCAACCTATTGTTAGGTGTTATTTCGGTGTATTTTTCTTCCATGTTATTCAAAAAAAATCCAATTCGCAAAAATAAGATTTTCAATTCTTTTATGCAAGTCTTTTCCTGCGACATATACTTGACATTAACAACCTATCCACTAACAATAATAAAAAAATCAGCATCTTGGAACATCATATACTTATAATTATTATATTTGCTACTTTATTTATCATATCATAAAACATGAACATTAATATTCAAGATATAAACTGCAAAAATCAAAAAGCATTAGGAAAGAAGTACACCATCTTTTCTATACTTTTATTGCTTTCAACTTTCATCTTTCAACTTTCAACTTTCTCCCAAACGGCTCAACCATTTCCGACGGATCATCTCCAGCTTTGGCTACGTGCGGATAGTGTGCAACTTACAAATGGGAAAGTATCAAGATGGTATGACATTAGTCCAAACGATTTTATGATATACGCGCCAACTGCAGATCGATACCCCACATTAAAAGAAAACGCTGTTAAC
>JAGCDJ010000028.1 GCA_017651185.1 Bacteroidales bacterium
AATCGACTTCTTTATGCACTTAACCCAGCGGTGAGGAATACCGTCTTCGCTGCAGTCGTAGAACATAGGTACGATTTCGTTTTCGAGCATATTGTAGATTGTCTGCGTGTCGAGTTCGTTCTGGAAGTCCTGGTTTTCGTAAACTCTTTCCTGTGGCAAAGCCCAGCCAGCACCTTCGCGGTAACCTTCAACCCACCAGCCGTCGAGTACGCTGAAATGCACTGCACCGTTCATTACGGCCTTCATACCGCTGGTTCCCGATGCTTCGAGCGGACGGGTAGGAGTGTTCATCCAAATATCTACACCCTGTACGAGTTTCTTTGCCAAACCTATGTCGTAGTCCTCGATGAACAAAATCTTGCCGAGGAATTCCGGACGCTTCGAGAATTCAACGATTCTCTTGATGAGGTCTTGTCCTGCACCATCGTTCGGGTGAGCCTTTCCTGCAAAGAGTATCTGTACCGGCATCTTCGGATTGTTGAGGATAGCGGCAAGTCTTTCTGGGTTGCGGAACAACAGGTCGCCACGTTTGTAGGTTGCAAAACGACGAGCGAAACCGATTGTAAGTACCTTTTCATCAAGTTTTTCGAGTACGGTAACCATGTTGCTCGGAGATTCGTAGCTGCGTATCCAGTTTTCACGAACACGCTTCTTCACATAATTGATGAGGAGTGTACACTGTTGCTTGCGGATGTCCCAAATGTCAGCATCGTCAACATTGTTGATCTTTTCCCAGTATTTCGGATTCGACATGTCTGACAAGAAGCCTTCACCGAAGGTCGTTTCGTAAAGTTTCTGCCATGTCTTCGATGTCCAAGTCTGGAAGTGAACGCCGTTGGTGACATATCCAACATTGTTTTCCTCTGGGAAGTAGCCGTTCCACAGCGGAGCGAACATCTTCTGTGATACGATTCCGTGCAACCACGAAACACCGTTTACTTCCTGCGAGATGTTTGCTGCCAGGTAGCTCATCGAGAACTTGTCGTTAGGATTGAGGCGACCGAGTGACATCATCTTGTCCCAAGTTATCTTGAGGCGGTCTGGGTAGTGCGACATGTAGGTACGCAGCATATTTTCCTCAAATGCATCGTGTCCTGCTGGAACAGGCGTATGTGTTGTGAACAAGGTTGATGCCCTTACAATTTCGAGTGCTTCGTCGAACTTGAGGTTGCGAGCCGAAATGAGGTCGTTGAGCCGTTCGAAACCGATGAAAGCAGCGTGACCTTCGTTGCAGTGGTAGATGTCCGGTTTCAAGCCGAGAGCCTTAAGTACGCGTGTACCGCCGATGCCGAGAATCATTTCCTGTTTGAAACGGAATTCCCAGTCGCCACCATACAGGCGCGAGGTTATCAGCTTGTCCTGGTCTTGGTTGTCAATGTCATCGGTATCAAGCAAGTACAGAGGAATACGACCAACATTTGCTCTCCAAATCTTTACATGAACATTTCGTCCGGGGAAGCGTACAACGATGCGCTTCTGTACACCGTTTTCGTCAAGTTCGGGAACAACTGGTATCTTGTTGAAATCCTGTGCGATATAGTTGGCTTGCTGCTTACCTTCGAGGGTAATTGTCTGCTTGAAATAACCATACCTATATAATAAGCCGATACCAATCATGTTGGTGTTGGTGTCGCTGGCTTCTTTCAGGTAGTCGCCTGCGAGGATTCCGAGACCGCCCGAGAAAATCTTCAGGTTGTCGTGCAGACCGTATTCCATACTGAAGTATGCAATCTGCGGAGCCTTCTTGTCCTTGCTGGCATCCATATATTTCTTGAAGCTGCCGTAAACGCGGTTGTAGAGCTGGCAGAATTCATTGTCGTTCTCGAGTTCCTTCATGCGGTCGATGGAAACTTCCTCAAGGAACACTCTTGGGTTGTACCTCTTTTCACGCCACAGGTCAACATCGATGCGCTTGAACATTGCCGATGCCTCGTAGTTCCAAGTCCACCAAAGGTTGTTTGCTATTTCCTGTAGGCCTTCAAATTGTTTTGGAAGGTCGGACTTTATTTCTGCCTGACGCCAGATAGGTGAAGTTTCCTTCGGCATAATTGTGCGCTCTATCTTGGTGTGCTGCATTCTGTAGTTTATTGCCTCGGTGCGTTCTGCAATCTTGCTTTTTGCTATGGCGTATGCTTCGATGTATTTTTCTACCAAAGATCTCCACAATGCCTTCTTCGATGCTGCTGTTGCCGATTCCGAAATTTTCTTGCGGCTTTCGGCATCAAGGTTTGCAAAGTAAGCCATGCGGTCTGCCAAGTTGGCAACAACTTCATCGTTGTTGTCTTCGTTACGGTCGATTACGGTTACGCAGTTGTCGAACCTGTCAATGTTTTGCTTCGACCACATTCCAAATCCCGACAAAGAAGTCGTTATTGTTGGAACGCCGAATGCAATACTTTCGAGCGGAGTGTAGCCCCATGGTTCGTAATACGAAACGAATGCTGTCAAGTCGATGCCTTGCAGAACATCGTAGTATTTCATATTGAATACGCCGTCGTCGCCATTGAGGTAGGAGGGAACGAACACAACTTTAACCTTGTTTTCTGGACGGTTTGTAAGTCCGAGACGTTTCAACTGGTTAAGAATCGGGTCATATTCGGCATCGTGAAGTCCGTGAGTGAGGTTTCTGTTCTCGATGTTTGCATTTTCACCGTTGAGTGCAGCGAGAAGGCTCTTCTGTGGACCGTAGTTGTTGCCCGGAACGAGAATGTAGGCAAGAATTTCACGGTTGACATTTGCATTGCGGTTTAGTCTGTCGAGTGCATCAACGAAGATGTTGTAACCCTTGTTGGTGTATTCGTAGCGTCCCGATGTTGCGATAATCAGCGGATCTTCCTTGAATTTGCAAGAAGTGAGCTTTTCTGCAACAGTTATCATTTTCTGGCGAGCCTTGCTGCGAATCTTGGCTGCTTCCTCTGCCTTTGGAATGAAGTCGTCTTCGAATCCGTTTGGAGTTACAACGTCGGCAGGTTTGGTGAGCAGTTGTGCGCACTCTGACTGTGTAATGTCGCTAACCGTTGTGAAAACATCTGCGTTGATTGCGCTTATCTTTTCAAGGCTATGCTTCGAAATTATGTTGAAGTGGCGAGCCATATTTTCGCCGTTGTAGTTTGCAAGGTCCTTGTACAGAGGAAGTCCGTTTCCTGCTATCGAACGACCTATTGCAGTTGCGTGGGTAGTGAAGGCAGTTGCGATGTGCGGAGCATTCTTCTTAAGGTAGAGGATACCGGTTCCTGTCATCCACTCGTGGAACTGAGCAAGTATAGCGTCGTTTGCCGACAAGTTGAAGTCGCAGAAGCTTTCGATAACCTTACCGGCAGTGTAACCGAAAAGTGCAGGTTCAATGTAGTCCCATTGTCCCGAAAGCGAGTCGAGTTTGTAGTCTTCCCAGAAATCGGCGAAAATCTTGTCCTTTTCGCTGATGAAATCGGTGAAGCTAATGAGAATGACCTTTGGACTTCCGCAGATGTTCCAGCGTCCCGTACGTACGCGCAGACCAGTTGATGCAGCGTATTGCTTCCATTCGGCAAACAATGCCGGCTCCTCGATGAACTCGGAGTTTTCGTTTGTTCCGTATGTGTCGGGGCCGATGAAAATGAGGTCGCCGCAGCGTTCCGACAGTGCCAATGATTTTGTTGAAATAACGGTGTGAATACCACCTACCTTGTTGCAAACTTCCCAACTTACTTCGAATATGTAGTCGAGATTAAGAGTGTTGTTCATATTATTATTTTAAATTTTGATAAACGATATTTTTAGGTCAACAAAGATAGGGATTTTTTGTGATTTCAACTATCAAAATAAGTTTTTTTTTATTGGCATTCTAAGATGCTTTTTTGCGTGTTGAAAAAAAATTAGATTTATTTTTGGTAGTTAAATGATAAGCAGTATTTTTACAAACTTGTAATTGTATGTTTAATTTGCTGATTATCAAATGCAGTTGTTGTCGAATGATGAGCATTTGTTGAGTCTGCAAGCGTTTTTTATGGAATGTTTGTTGCAGCAGATAAGACGGAGTTTATTATTAATTAAAAAAAAAGAAGGATGAAGAAGTCGAGTATATTGTTAATATTTTTGCTGGCGTTCGCTAGTGTATATTCGCAGACCGTAACGCTAAGTTTTACAGGACGAGGCAGGGGTGGAATTGTAACGGAGGAAATATACCAGCAGATTGACAGCATGCAGGTGAGCAACATTACCCGTCACTGGCACCAGATGATTTATTATCCAGATACTGTTGTGATGATGGAACCCTTGGCAGTTCCGATGGTCAGCATCAAGCAGTCGGGGTTGGAGCAGAATGTTCCAAACCCATTCGATTGCGTTACCGAGGCACGGCTTAATCTTCATGAGGCAGATAATGTTTTTGTCCAGGTGCTTGACGCAGTAGGAAAGGAATGTCTGTCGTACAACGGTCGTCTGTCGGCAGGTGAACATATTTTTGAGATTACTCTTGCAAAACCGCAGACATATATGTTGACTACGGTAACAAGCACCGGCAAATATTCGGTAAAGATGGTGAACCTTGGAACCTGTGGCATCAACAGCATTGCGCTGAAGTCAAGTTCTGATGTTGAAGTCCATTCTAAGGGACTTATCTCAAATGAGTTCTATCTTGGAGATGAGATGGAGTATTTGGCATATACAACATATAACAATATTGTTTTCGATGCATCTGAACTAAGGTCTCATCAGGATGGCAGCGAGGATATAACCATACATTTCAACATACCTTATTGTTCATATTCTACAAATGTTGACCATAGGTTTGGTTGTATGTCGTATACTTGGATTAATGGTGTGACATATACTGAAACAAATCACAATGCTGCCTTTATGAATCTGACTTCGGCTGGTGGTTGCGATAGTCTTGTGCTTCTTGACGTGACTATAGACGACCATTTTCAGACGGAAGAAAGCATAACTGCTTGTCAGCCTATAAATTGGAACGGACAATATTGTTCCACAACAGGAACTTATGTAGCCGATCTTACTTCGATTGGAGGTTGCGACAGTACGGTAACCTTGCATTTTACACGTCAAAACAATATATTACATGATGTTTACGGTTCAGATTGCGAATCAATTACATGGAATGGCGAGGAATATACAGAAACTGGCGACTACGAGCAGACATTTAGAACACAGTACGGTTGCGATAGCATTGTGACATTGCATTTTACAAAACTTAGTGATGATGTGACCGTTAATATGATTGCTTGTGACGAGTTCACATGGATTAATGGCCGCACTTATTATGGAAGTAATAATACCGATACCGTACATCTTGTAAATCGTTATGGTTGTGATAGCATTGTAAGGCTCAATCTAACCCTGAATAGGTCGCATGAGAATATTATTTTCAGGACTGCCTGTGGACTTTATAATTATCATGGTGTAACATATACAGAAAGCGGAAGGTTTGAGCAGACGCTTTCTACAGTAAATGGTTGCGATAGCATTGTTACTTTAGTCCTTACGATACTTCATGATACAGTCATCGAGATGTACGAGAGAGCTTGCGAATCGTTCACTTTTGACGGTAATACATATACGCAAAGCAATACCTACGATCTGCATTATCATCCAAATGCATATTGCGATAGTGTGGTACGTTTGCATCTTGAAATAGCGCATCATACATATTCAACCCAGAATGTTGCTGCTTGCGATTCGTATACATGGTTTGGTGAGGAATACACTTCATCGGGTACTTATCACCATACGCTTATGAATTCTCAGGGATGCGACAGTATAATTACTTTGAACCTTACGATAAAGCATTCTGTAGAAAACGACAAGACTATAAATGCCTGCCGGTCATACGACCTTAATGGTGAACGTATAACAGAATCTTGTACACGTGTGATTACATACACGGCAGCAAATGGTTGTGACAGCACAGTGACATACCATATTAATATATTTGGTGACATTGAGACTGAGTTTACGCAATATGCTTGTGAGTCTTTTGAATGGGAGGGTGAGGTTTATACGTCAACTGGCAATTATACTAGGCATTTAACTCCTGTTTTGTACTGCGACAGCGTTGTGACCATGCATCTTTTCATTGGTTCTCAAGATGCAACTGAAATTGTGCAGACCGCTTGCGGTTCATACACATGGGATGGTCGTACATATACAGAAAGTGGAAACTATCCATATACATATAGAAATATTTATGGTTGCGACAGTGTAGTAACATTACGACTGACACTAAATCCTGTTTATTCTAATATCCATGATGTTCAAACGGCATGCGATTCGTACGAATGGGAAGGCGATATATATACGCAGGGCGGTTCTTTCACCAAGACGTTGCATACAGTTGCTGGGTGTGATAGTGTTGTTACGCTGGATTTGACGATTAAGTATAGCGTTGAACATGAATTTAGTGATACTGCCTGGGGACCTTATGATATAAGTGATGGCAGTGCATACGCAACATTCCGCAGTCAATATTTGAACAATCGTCCTGATACTTTGGGACCGTATATGTGGAACGATAGTGTATACACCAAAAGCGGAGACTATCAGCAGACATTTGTTGCTGCTAATGGTTGCGACAGTGTTGTAACACTTCATCTGGTATATCATGAAATAGTTTACGATACACGTGATGGTAACGTCTATTACACATTGGAGTATGGTGATCAAGTGTGGACAACAGAGAATATGAGATACTTGCCTCAGGTTGTGGGAATATCTACCTCAAGTAATTCAGCATCGTATTATTATGTATATGGGTATGACGGAGAAATTACTGCTGCTGCAAAAATTACCACGAATTACAGTAGGTATGGTGCCATGTACAACTTACCTGCAGCATTGTCATCATGTCCTGCAGGTTGGCACTTGCCAAGCAGGGTAGAATGGGAAACCCTTGTTGCATACTTGGGATCAAACGACGATTATACATGTAATAGTGTCTCTGCTAATGTTGGTAAGGCAATGGCATCAGTCTCATATTGGAATGCCGATAATACAACATGTGCGGTAGGAAATGATTTGGAGCAGAATAATGCTTCCGGGTTTAATGGTATGCCAGGCGGATATAAGAACTCAACTGGTTTTACTGCCATTAGCGATGAAGCCGTTTTCTGGTCGTCAACGATAAGTGGTAGTTCTTCACAGAGACTTCAGTTGGCAAAGGGTCAGGCAACAGTTTCTATTTCTTTGAAGAATAAGGCATGGGCATTCTACGTCCGTTGTGTAAAGGATAACGAATAGTTTAAGATATTTAAAGACAAAATAAAAGGCGACTACAAGGTCGCCTTTTTTTTGTTGTTTACGAATTAACGTTTTCATTGAATGGTAGATGGCATAGCAATTTAGTCTTCCATGTCGAGTGTGAAACTAAAATTAGGATTATTGGAGTGTGGACTATATATGAAAGCGTATGAAAACAAATTACTAACATCAAGGATTTTCATGTCGTAATCGGGTTTACATAATTTAACTTGATATTTTCCTTTGTGTATTATGTACTTTGTCGGTATTTCCAATTTAATACCCATAAGATCGATGATGGTTGTAAGATATTCGTTCACTTTTGGAAGTAAGTTTCCGTAGGAATCAGTTATTGTTTTGAAAGCGCCATCTATGTCATCGCATCCTAATGCTTTAAAGAAATCTCCTATATTCTTCTTGTATTCGCTTGCTTTTTTTATTTCCATTGTGTTAATGTACTCTATCATACTTTGGATTGCTGGCGATTTTTTTTGAGGGTCAAGCCATCTCCACCAGTCTAATGCATTGTCTCTATATGGACTAAGTGTTGAATACAGAGCGTCGTCGGCACGAAGTATAACTTGCCCAGCACACGTGGTGAATTTTGCCCCATTTATGATATATGTATGTTCAGTGCCTATATTCCCAAAATCCACATTAATACTTTCTTTTGCCATAAGTGACACTAAATAATGTACAGTACCAAATGGATACTTATGGTAATAATCGCTATCAATGTCTCCTATAAATGTACGACGCCGTTCAAGGTTGGGGTTAATTTTTGTTCCAGTAGCTTTTATTTTATCATGATGAGACCTGTTGTATGCAATAATATGCTGTTCAATGCAAATAACATCTGGACGATTAACATATAAGTCAATGTAAATAGGATCATATATTGATTTTATTTCCGGAGTAACCCAGATAGTTTCTCGACTATTGCTGAACCCAACAACTTTGCATCCATAGTATTTTTGCAATATCATGCCAGAAAGAAATCCGTCAATATCTGTGTTTATAACGATGTTCCTGTTTTTACTAAATAATTCGCGTAACATTGTTTTAAATTTTTCTTCTAATTCAATAAGCCTTGTCTAAATATTTTTTGCAATAAGCAAATAACAAAAGTAATACTTTCCTTTGTGAAGCAATATAATAATATCTTCTGGTCAAAGGTTTGGCGTTTTTATGTTATATATATGCAAAGATAACGTTTCTATATGTACGGTATAAAAAAGAGAAAACCCCCACTTTGAAATCTGTGGAGGTTGCGTTCCAGCGTGGTCCCACTAGGGCTTGAACCTAGGACCCCCTGATTATGAGTCAGGTGCTCTAACCAACTGAGCTATGGGACCTCGTTCCTTTCGGAAACGGACTGCAAAAGTACAGCAAATATTTTATAGTGCAAAATTATTTTCAACTTTTTTCGATATTGTTTGCTGAAATGTGATTGCCGTTTTCATTGATGTCTCACGCAACGTGCTTTTATGGTATATGTCTTTGAGTTGGATACTAATACGCCATTGCTGAAAATCAAGTTCCATGCATTTCCATAGTCGGGATTTATATCGGTATCAGTGAAGAACGTCGATGACTTGTCTGTAGAAAGACTCCAGTACCAACTGTCTGTGAAACCTTTTATTGTGTCCCTGTATTGGTAAATTTCGGCAAGTTCCTCCTTTGTCGGCAATGACCATCCGTCGCCTTTGTTTTCACATTTTTTCTTTGCTTCCGCCCATTTGAATATTCCGTATTCGTCGGCAGTCGCCACTTTTAGTCCTGATGGCAATTCTATTACATCGTTTTTCTGCGCGAATGTAGCGAATGGAATAATCATCAATAAGATGAAGAATAACCGATGCATAATTTGTCGATTTTTGTGAAAATTGAACTTTCTCATAATTATCTAGTTAATTAGTTCTTATTGTGGATAGTCACAATAAATCAACGCAATTTTAAATGTTTTATTTTATACCAAAAAGGATTTTTTTGAAAAAAGTATTGAGATGGTGCTATTTGATTGTTAGTTCAAACTAAAAAATCAATAAAAAAACTCAACATAATGAATATTCGTATTATTTTTGTCCTTTAATTTTAATAGTAAGAACATGAAGAACATAATTCATTCAGACAATGCGCCTGCAGCAATCGGTCCTTATAGCCAGGCTGTTGAGGCAAACGGTATGATTTTTATTTCAGGTCAGTTGCCAATCGACCCAGCAACGGGAACAATGCCAGAGGGCATCACGGCACAGACCGAACAGAGCATGAAGAACTTGGAGGCTATCCTGAAGGCTGCCGGCTGCACTTTCGACAATGTTGTTAAGTCAACCTGTTTGCTCGCCGACATGAGCTATTTTGCCGACATGAACGCTGTTTACGGAAAGTATTTCACAGCAAATCCTCCCGCAAGAGCAGCATTCGCTGTAAAGGAACTCCCCAAGAAGGCTCTTGTAGAAATTGAAATGATTGCTGCAAAGTAGTCGATTGTAGAACTTAAATTTACAGCTTTGAAAATATTTTTAGCATCATCGGGCGACGACAGCGACATACCTCCGTCGTCCGTCGTCACCGATTTTATTGGGCGTTTCAACCTTACGCCCGATGTTTTTGTGCAGTCTAATCCTGATGTAATATGGTTCCTATCGGGTGGAACCGAGCACAAGGTGCTTGACAGGATTGAATCAAAGAACCGATATTGTTTCCTCGCATCGCGCAACGGCAACTCGTGGGCTGCTGCCACCGAGGTGAAGGCATATCTTAACGAAAAGGGCATCAATACAAAACTTTTTGATGTAGATAAGTTGCAAAGTCTCCGTGAGTTGGAAAGGTTTCTCACACCCCCAGCATCCGAAAAAAAGGCAAGATTGGGTGTTATAGGCGGAATTTCCGACTGGCTAGTGTCAAGTATTCCAGATGAGGATTTACTTGATGATTTGCTAGACATTGAGCTTGTTAACTTTACATGGGACGAATTTTTGGCATTGCCTGAGGGCGAGGATTTCTGCAACTTCGCAGAGAATTTCGGTAGGTTCGGTCACGAAAGTTTTGCATCTGAATTGTCGTTGGTAAAGAAGTTTGACACACTGATTCGCCAAAACAACCTTGATGCCGTTACTGTGGCTTGTTTCGGACTGATAGGCAAGATAGGAAACACTATCTGTCTGCCAGTGTCGGCAATGAACGACTATGGTTTCCCTGCAGCTTGCGAAGGAGACTTATGTTCGGCTACGGGCATGATGATTGTCAAGCGTCTGACTGGTAAGATTCCATGGATGGCAAACTTGAGTTTTGCCGACAAGGAGGCGGCCATTTTCTCGCATTGTACGGTGCAGAAGAATCTCCTCGACAAGATGGAAATCACAACCCATTACGAGACAGGTAAGTACGCGGCCGTTAAGGGCGAAATGAAGAAGCAGAATGTTACAATTTTCAGAATTGACAGAAAATTGGAATATTGTTTCTTGTCGTTGGGCGAAATAGTTGACAACTGCGATTCTCCGCTTGCTTGCAGAACGCAGGTGAAAGTAAAGATGACATCGAAGGGTTTGTTTTTGCTGCGAGAATTCCCGCTCGGCAACCATCACCTAATAATTGATGGCGATTGCACAGATGCTATTGCCGAATACTTTACAAATAAGGGATTTAGGGTAGTGTAAGGAAGTTGAAAGTTGAAAGTTGAAAAGTGAATGTAGGCTCACAATGCATTGTGGGCCTACAAAAATAAAATATATCAATTGTACAGACGCAAAATTTTGCGTCTTGACTTATAACAAAAAATGCTTATGAAGAAAATACTGTTGATATTAGCGGTATTGCTAATTGCCACTCAATATGCTGCAGCAACACCTGGATGCTATTGGGTATTTTTCCGTGATAAGGCAGGAACAACTTTTAATCCATACGAATACTTTGATTCAAAAGCAATTGAACGCCGTGAGAAATTAGGATTGTCGCTATATGATATTACCGATTATCCGCTCAACAGCGATTATGTAGATGCGGTTTCGTCTTTGTCTGAGGAAGTTGTTGGCGAATCGCGCTGGTTCAATGGACTTGGCGTTATGGTCGAAAGTGCAAACATTGAAAAGATAAAGCAGTTGCCGTTTGTTTCGCGCGTTGTGGAAATAGCAGGGGAGATGGTTGTTGCTTCGTATGCCAACGTAGTTGAGAACGAGGAAGAATTCTTCGATGTTTCCATGCTAAGTCCCGAATTGCTTCCACAGTTGTTGAGAATGCAGGGCGAAAAGTTCGCCGAAAACAACATTGATGGTAAAGGCGTCAGGATTGCCGTATTTGACGGCGGATTTCCAAGCGTTGACAAACACGAGATTTTCAGTCACCTTCGTGACAACAACCAGATTATTAAGACTTGGAACTTCCCGAACAAGAAGGAATTTGTCTATAATTGGAGTACGCATGGTACAATGACTTTGAGTTGTATTGCAGGTGTATGGCAGACAAAATACAAAGTTCAAAAACTCGGTCTGGCTACAGGTGCCGAATTTTTGCTGGCGCGTACTGAGGTAAATCCAGAACCTTTCAAGGAGGAAATATGGTGGACACAGGCAATGGAGTGGGCAGACCAGAATGGTGCCGACATAATCAGTAGTTCGCTCGGATATGGCAAGGAAAGGTACTACACAAAGGATATGGACGGCACTTCGCATGTAGCTAAGGCAGCAAATATGGCGGCTCGCAAGGGTATGCTGGTTTGCAATTCGATGGGTAACGAAGCTGATGACAGGTCGTGGACAGTGCTTATAACACCAGCCGATGCCGACAGTGTAATTTCTGTTGGTGGAATAGAAGATTCGCTCGACAAGTACCGTCACATTGATTTTTCATCCTATGGACCTACTGCCGATGGTCGTCGCAAACCGAATGTTGTCGCTTTTGGTCATGCATACGTTGCCAACCCAAAGGGCGGAATGACAATGGCTTATGGAACATCCTTCTCCTGTCCGTTGGTAGCAGGATTTGCTGCTTGTGCATGGCAGACTAAGCGCGAACTTACCGCAATGCAGATGATGGAGGAAATTGAAAAGTCGGGCGATATTTATCCGTATTTCGACTATGCTTTGGGTTATGGCGTTCCGCAGGCAGGATATTTTGTTGAAGGACCAAAGGCGAATGTAGAACCTACTTTCGAATTTGAAAAAGTTGGCAACACATTGAAGATTAAATGCCAGCCGTTTGAGGAAAATACCGAAGTTTTCTACAATCTTATGCGTGAAGACGGCAGGTTGCATTCGTACGAGCATCTTGATGCGAAGGGAGAATCTGTGATTTCCATTAGCAATATGGACTTGTATTCAAATTTCACAGTAAACGTGTATTATCACGGATATGTTGGATCGTACAAGAACGAAGGCAACGAGGAAAAATATGATGCATATTCACGTCCACCAGTTGTCAAATTCACAGATGCAACGAAGATTATGTCGAGAAATGAGAACCAGAGCAAACGTGAATATGGCAAGCCAGCGAGACATCATTTGCTATTACAGATGAATGCGGGTTTTGCTGGCGTTAAGACATTTGAAGGCACGACCAACAAGCAGAAGACGGCTTTCTCGGCTTTGGTAGGTGTGCAGTGGGATGCTTGCAAGCGCTATCATCTTGGTGCTGGCATTGGAATGGGATTTGACGACTATAGGGGAAATTACCTTGATGGTATTAGTTATGCTACGCCAGCTTTCCCTGGTGCTGCTCAAGTGCTTCGAGAAAGATTCCGCACTTCAAATCTGAATATAGAACTTTTCCAGAGGGTTACGCTTGCGCATGGCGGACTTATGAGCAATGGGTTTACATGGGACTTGGGTGTTTTCGGAATGTGGAATTTTGAAAATCGCTATGTCCAGCTTTGGAAAACTGATGATATTAATGATAATTATACCAAGGAAAGAATAGTTAGAAAGAATTACGACTTTATAAATCCGTTGCAGTGGGGCGTAAAGATGGCGTTTACATACGACATTGTTTCTGTTTACGCAAAATTGAGGATTTCAAACTTGTTGAATTCATCGTACTTTGGAACTTATGACGACTTTATGAAGCTGGAGATTGGTATGCAGTTGATTTTTGTGAAATAATCATGATTGAATGAGATACAAAAAAAGGATGCGAAAAGCATCCTTTTTTATTGTAGTTAGTTGTTAAACTAAATGTGAATCACTTCGTTGTGTGCTGCGGCTGCGGCTTCCATGATGGCTTCCGATAGGCTCGGGTGCGGGTGAATGGTCTTTATGAGTTGTTTTGCCTTGCCGTTCAATTTCTTGAAAGCTGCCATTTCGGCAATCATTTCGGCAATGTTGTCGCCAATGAAGTGTGCGCCAAGCAGTTCGTCGCTGTTAGCATCGAAGAGAAGTTTTACAAAACCGTCTCTGTTGCCTGCTGCCATTGCCTTGCCCGATGCGGTGAACGGGAATTTGCCGACTTTATATTCAATGCCCTTGTCCTGCAACTGCTTCTCGGTGAATCCAACAGAAGCAACCTCTGGAGTAGTGTAAACGCATGATGGAATATAGTCGTAGTCAATCTTTTCAACGTCAAGGCCTGCAATCTTTTCAACGCAGCAGATACCTTCTGCCGATGCAACGTGAGCAAGTGCCGGTCCGTGAACAATGTCGCCGATAGCATAAACACCTTCGCATGATGTGCGGTAGTAGTCGTCAACTACAACCTTGCCACGCTCTGTTGCTATGCCAAGTTCTTCGAGACCAAGGTTTTCGATGTTTGTAACAACGCCGACAGCCGAAAGAACCTTTTCGCATTCGATTGAATTTTCGCCCTTCTTGTCTGTGTATTTTACCAAGCACTTACCATCCTTAATTTCAACGCTTTGTACGGCTGTTCCTGTCATAACCTTTATGCCCATCTTCTTGAACGAACGTGCCAGTTGCTTCGACACTTCTTCGTCCTCGAGCGGAACTATTTCGGGAAGGAATTCAATCAATGTAACCTGGCAACCCATTGAGTGATAGAAGAATGCAAGTTCGGATCCTATTGCGCCAGAACCTACAACAACCATCGATTCGGGAAGTGCCGGCAAGGTGAGAGCCTCGCGGTATCCGATGATGTTTACGCCGTCCTGCGGAATGTTAGGCATAACCTTCGAGCGAGCGCCTGTAGCAAGTATTATGTGGTTGGCGGTGAGGTTTTCAACGCTTCCGTCTTCCTTTGTTACTGCAAGTTTGTGTGCTTCAACGAGTTTTCCTGTTCCGTTGATAACGGTGATGTTGTTCTTCTTGAAAAGGAACTCGATGCCCTTGCTCATTCCTGCAGCAACTTCGCGACTACGAGCGATAACTTTTTCGAAGTTAGGCTTTGCTGTGCCTTCGAGTTCGATGCCGTAGTTTTCGCTGTGCTTCATGTAGTTGTAAACTTGTGCCGACTTCAACAGAGCCTTTGTAGGAATGCAACCCCAGTTGAGGCAGATTCCGCCAAGCTGTGCGCGTTCAACAACAGCAACTTTCATTCCGAGCTGCGAAGCCCTTATTGCAGCGACATATCCGCCGGGACCGCTGCCCAATACTATTAAATCAAAATCCATAGTTCGTACTTATTAAAAAATCGTAGCGCAAAGATATAATATATTTACGACTTATGATTTACGATTTACGATTTCTCTGATAGCAGTCATTCTGAATTTTTTTCGGCATCTGATTGGATTCTGTTTTTTTTTCTGGTTCCTGTGTTTCTGGTTTCTGGTGGTTTGAGGTTGTTTGAGGTAGTTTGAAGTTGTTTGAAGTTGTTTTGAGGTAGTTTTGAAATTGTTTTGGGGGTGTTTTATGTTGGTTTTTATCCTTCAATCCTGTTAACCATTTGGTTTTGAGGTTGTTTGAGATGGTTTGAGGTGTTTTAAAGGGTTAGGAGCCGCAATATTTTGCGGCTGTACGAATGTAGAATATGAAAATTTGTAGCATCGCAATGCTTTGCGATGGTAGATTGTTTATTTCCGTTTCTTCGCCTGCGCTACAAAAACGCCAGTAAGTACGACTGTTATACCAATGATTTTCTGAATGTTAATTTCTTCGCCAAGAAGCAAAGCAGACAGGATAAGCGTGAACACTGGAATAAGGTTCGTGAAAATGTTCGCACGGGCAATAGGGATGTAACGCAGTGTGTATGTGTAGCATACGAATGCGGCCGCCGATGCGAATATTCCAAGTTCTATTATCGGCAGGATTGAGTCCCATACAAAGCCCGTTTGCATTATGTTGTCCTTTTCGAAAATGATGACTAGCGGCAAAAACAAAAGCGATCCGATAATGTTCTGGTATAAAGTGATGGTGAACACTGAATATTCTTCGGGAATCTTCTTTACAGCAACTGTGTAACCCAATGTGGCAAGTATTGCAACGCCAAGAAGCATAAGTCCTTCGGGCGACACCTGCATGTTGAGGTTGGCATCGAATGTCATTATTGCCACTCCGACTACCGACAGCACTATACCGACTATGTTGAGCTTTGTGATTTTTTCTTTCAGGAAAATATATGCAACTATCGGCGTGAAAAGCGGTATTGTGCCAATGATTATTCCTGCTGTCGATGCATCAACGCGTGTAAGTCCGTTGGTTTCGCCAAGGAAGTAGAGGAAGGGTTCGAAAAAGGCAAGAATTATGAAGATTGGCAGGTCTTTCAGTCGAATCTTTATCCTTTTCCTTGTGACTAGCAGTATGAGAAAAAGTATTACAGAGGCGACAATTGTTCGCAAGTATACTATTGTTATTGGATTGTAGCATACGAGCGCTTGCTTCGCCCAGATGAACGAAAACGACCAGAATATCATTGCTATTACCAGCAACGGATATATTATCAGTGGCGAATCTTTTTTCATGGGCGCAAAAATATATATTTTAGCGTTCCGTTTTCGTTTTTTGTGTAATATTGTGCATGGTTTTATTGTAATGAGTGCTGTAAAGAGAATATTGTATGTCGTTTGCCACTGGACTTGGGGTATAGTGCAGAATGTTGTTGGACTATTGGTTTTCCTTGTCTTGGTATGGAATAGGCATTCAATATTCAGGGGCGCTATAGTTACACATTGGGAGCTTCCGTACAGTATGGGCTGTGGAATGTTCATATTTCTGGGCGATCATGGATTTTCGTATTATTCAAGCGATAAAAATGAGAAAATCAATCACGATGTTTTGGTTCACGAGTATGGGCATACGGTGCAGTCGATTATATTGGGACCGCTTTTTGTGCCTGTGATTGCAATTCCATCGCTATTGTGGGCGTCGTTGCCGTATTTCGAAAGATTGCGCAGAAGAAAAGGTTTGTCGTATTATTGGCTTTATTGTGAGAAATGGGCCAATGTGTTGGGCGACAAGGTATGCGGAAATGTAAGAAAAGATGTTTGAGAAGTTTCAAAAACGTGGAAAGTCATGCTGAACTGCTCCCTGCGATGCGCTGAGCCCATGCCGAAGCGAGCCTGTCGAAGGGCAGCATCTGATTCCGCGTTTTATTGTTATCTTTGCAAAAAATAAAGATATGAAAAGATTTCTTGTATCGCTGTTGGTAATGTTTGTTTGCGTACTTGCTTTCGCAGGTCATAACTATCTGTTTTTCGATACCGAAACAACAGGATTGCCACACGATTACGAAGCACCTGCAAGCGATACAATGAACTGGCCTCGTATGGTGCAGTTAAGTTGGATTCTTACCGACAATCAGGGCAATGTGCTTTCAGTTCACGATTGCATTATTCGTCCCGATGGCTTTGAGATTCCTGAAAAGGCGGCTTCCATTCATGGCATTTCTACTGAAAGGGCGATGAGGGAAGGTATGGCTTTGGATTCTGCACTGGCGATCTTTGTGCAGACGCTCGATTCTGCCGAGTACATTGTCGGGCATAATATTTCATTTGATATTCATGTCGTTGATGCTGAGTTTGTTAGGCGGGGTATCGATGTTCAACTTTCGCGTATGAAGTCGTACTGCACAATGCTTGCAGGAACGGAATATTGCAAGTTGCCAGGACTTTATGGTCATTACAAATGGCCTAAACTTCAAGAGCTTCACAAGAAACTATTCGGAACCGAGTTCGACGATGCTCACAATTCTGCCGCCGATGTCGATGCAACCTGCAAGTGCTTCTGGGAGATGAGAAAAAGGAAAATAATTTGAATGAATTAATTATAAAAAAACGCAGCAAATTCTATTTGCTGCGTTTTTGTTGTTTGAATAATCGCTTATTTCTTGAAGTATCTGTTGTAGAGACCTTCGAATGCTTTACCGTGACGAGCTTCGTCGCGAGCCATTTCGTGAACTGTGTCGTGGATTGCATCGAGGTTGTTCTTCTTTGCGCACTTAGCGAGTTCGAACTTACCTGCGGTTGCACCAAATTCGCAGTCAATTCTCCACTTCAGGTTCTTTTCGGTTGAAGCGGTCATGTTTGGATCGCATTCCGAACCAAGGAGTTCGGCAAACTTAGCTGCATGTTCAGCCTCTTCGAAAGCTGCCTTTTCCCAGTAAAGACCGATTTCTGGATAACCTTCACGGTGTGCTATTCTAGCCATGCAGAGGTACATACCTACTTCTGAGCATTCGCCTGTGAAGTTAGCCTTCAACTGTTCGATAATATATTGCTTGTCTTCTGGTGAGCAAGCGTCAAGGTTCATACCCACGCCAAATACGTGTTCTGCTGCCAAAGGAGCATCTTCCTGCATTTCCTTGAATTTGCTTCCTGGAACCTTGCAAACTGGGCATTTGAAATCTTCAGGCATGCTTTCGCCTTCGTAAACGTAACCACAAACCGGGCATACAAATTTTTTCTTCATCGTCTATTCGTTTTTTATAAGTTATTTCACTGATTTAATTACAATTGTGGTGTCCACAACCTTCATGGTGGTGTTCTCCGCATCCTTCGTGATTGCAGCAGGCGCCTTGGTTGCATACTTCGCCGTTTAGGAATCTCAATACGACTTCGTCGGTCTGTCCGCTACATCCGTTGAAAACGCCTATTCCGCACGATTCGAGCATTGCAACAGCACCGCCACCAATTCCACCGGCAAGCATTACATCCACTTCCTTTTCTAGGAAAGTGTGTATGATGTTTGACTTGCATCCGCAACCTTCGGGCGAATCCAACTTTTCCTTGCTGATTATGGTCTTGGTTTCTTCGTCAACCTTGAATATGGTGAAATATTCGCAGTGTCCGAAATGTTCGTCAACCATGTCGCCTTCGCGTGTGGGGACTGCTATGTTGAATATCATGTCGTGTCGCGTTTTTAGTCGAGTACCAATGATGGAGTGTTGTAGGTTCTGCCAGCGAGTTCCTGGTCGAGCATATACAATGCGCGAGCATCGCCGCCGAAGAGTTCCATCTTGCTGATAAGGTCGTTAGCGTTCTTTTCTTCTTCGCCCTGTTCCTTGATGAACCACTGGAGAAGTTCCATTGTTCTGTAGTCCTTTGCCTTTGAAGCTTCAGCGTAGATGTTGTCGATGAGCGAGGTAACATACTTTTCGTGTTTCAAAGCTTCCTTCAGCGGATCCATGAAAGTCTTGTACTTCTTGTCCGGCTGGTCGATTGCAAGCAATGTAACCTTTTCGCCGTTGTTGTGGAGGTACTGGTAGAACAACATTGCGTGGTCGCGTTCTTCCTGAGCCTGAACCTTGTACCAGTTTGCGAAACCAGCAAGGCCCTTTGATTCGAAGAAGTTCGACATGTCAAGGTAAAGGTATCCTGAGTACAATTCCTTGTTTATCTGTGTGTTGATCAATTCTGAAACTTTTTTGTTCATGATATTTTCCTTTCTATTTAAATTGTTACTATTCTATTGTTATCTTTTCAAAGTCTGCTGCACCATGTTTGCACCACGGACAGATGAAATCGGCAGGAAGTTCCTCGCCTTCATACACATAACCGCAAACCTTGCATCTCCAACCAACCTTTACCGATGGTTCTGGCTTGGGCTTGATATTTTGCTGGTAGTACGAATATGTTACCGATTCCACATCCGACAAAACTTGCTTTTCGGTGATTTCTGCAATAAAGATGCTGTGTGTGCCACAGTCAACTACCGATTTTACTACGCCCGAAATGAAGGCGTTGGTGTATTTGGGGATGTAGTACAGACCGTTTTCGCTACGGCGTACGGCATCGCATTTTTCGAACTTGTTCACATCGCGACCGCTCTGGAATCCGAAATGGCTTATTACATTCATCGGTACTTCCTTTGTAAGAATTGAAACGTTCAGCAGATTTGTTCTCACAATCATATCGTGTGTGTAGTTCTTCTTGTTCATGCTTACCGCAATGGTTTGCGGGCTTCCGCTAGAAACTTGTATTACAGAATTGCTTATGCAACCGTTGTCTTTTTCGCCTTCGCGGGCGGTGATTACGAACAGGCCGTATTCAATGTTGTATAATGCGTCGCTCATTGTTGTTTCTACTGTGTGTCAATATTTTAAATTCGTTACAATCATTACGCAAGCATCCATAATGGATTGCTTGACAAGATTGCGAATATACACAAGATTTCTCAATAGGCAATAATAATTTTTAATGAAATTTTTGTTGAGGCGCAAAATTTTGCGCCTGTACAAATTGTTGTGTCGTGGCGTGCAACGTCTAATGCTAATTTAGTGTTTGGAAACATTTTTTTTGTCCATTATGATTGTTGTATTTGAATTTTAGTATTTGGAAACATTAAAAAGTGGTGAAATTTAGTGTTTGAAAACACTTTTTTTATTGCTTTGCTGTGGATGTTCGGACTGCTATATAAATATATAGGTATTGCACGACAGGAATTGGGTACGCAGTGCGTATCTAGTTTAAAAGTAAATGAAGATTTTTCTTACAAATATTTTGCATTATGTAATAAATATATTACTTTTGCGGCATGAACGAGGATGTTAGAGAAACTTTTCACTCTGCGGAATACGATAAGTACTACGCTGGTCTTGATGAGAAGACAAAGGCAAAGTACGATTATGTGGAAACGATTATAAAGACTCAGTATGTGGTGAATACAAAATTTGTGAAGATTCTTGAAGGAACAGAATTCTATGAAGCACGGATTTCTGTCGGAAACAACGAGCACCGCACGATAGTTTTCTCTATTGATTCCGTTTCGTTTATGGAAAGCAAACGGGTGCTTTTTTTGAATTCTTTTTTGAAAAAGAGCACCAAGCAATATAAAGGCGAGATAGAAAACGCCAGACAAATTTTAAATAGATACACACAAGGAGGAAATGAGAAATGATAAAACTAGACGAAAAGAAACTGGCAGAGCTTAAAACCGGTTCTCAGCATTTGGCGGAGCAATACGGAGAGAAAGGCACACCAAGCCGCGAGGAGTTCGAGGCAAAAGCCAAGGCTTGGTACTATGCCGAATTGTTGCGTGATGAGCGCAAGCGGCAAAAGTTGACACAACAGCAACTTGGCGAGCGCATAGGCAAGAAACGCGAATACATATCTTCGCTTGAGAAAGGGCAGACTGATATGCAGCTTTCTACATTTATGCTCATTGCAAATGCCTTGGGGCTTAGATTTTCATTAGTTATCGGATAAAACAGCTTGCCGAAAAGCAATAGTGCGCCATTGCAATTGCCCGTGAGCGTTTTGCCGAGCAAAAAATGGATGAAATGAAATAGAAAATTCCAACATTTTTCTCCGCCCAATCCAAAAATATCTTACTTTTGCAGTGTCGAATATTCGATGCCGTTTGTATGGCATAGAGTGCAAGACAGACATATAGAAAGACGTTTACTGACGTTTTCCTTTGACGATTCAAAACTTCGCAACTTTTGATAACCATTGTCAAAGAAAAAGCAACGGTGAATGTCTGCGTTAGTGTATATTGGTAAAAATCAATAATATCACGGCGTGGGCTTCGCGTTGCTCAATCTTACAATGGTGGGTAATGCGAAGACCTTGAATCGTGGGAGCGAGTAACAAGATTCCCACGTTTTTCTTTTTTGTAGTTACCGTTCTGGGGAATCAGCGGAAAAAAGAAAAAATGTGAAAGATACATTATCAAAACATATTGACAGAATTTTTAAAGCACTAAAAATAGAAACATCCTATGAACTATATGCTTATAATGACAATTCGATTCCTTCATATTTGAGAGAACAATCATTGACGCATGAATATATAGTATGCTGTAGCGATTGTTCTGCAAAAGAGAGACTTCAACAATTCATAGGAAAAGAAGTCCATCTATGTGAAAATCATATATATTGGTTTGAAGGCGATCTTATTGCCAATAAGACAGAAGCCGATGAACCGAAAAAAGGACTTGCGAAACTAAAAACAAGTACTAGACTTCCCGCATGGATAGACAACTTAATATTCAAGAATCTTAATGCAATATATTCTCCTGACTATGAATGTTTTGGTAGTAACTTGCATTTGTCAGAACACGAATTGCTACAATATCTAGGTTCTTATTTCCCTCGAAGTTATGCTGAAACTTTTTGCATATTCGACAATCTGTTCCATAATAAATATTTGTTCGATAATCTTAACGCAAAAAATTCAATATCCATTCTTTCAATAGGATGTGGTACTGGTGGAGATATTATTGGATTGTTAACTTCTTTATTGAAATATTTCCATAATGTTCAAACAATAAAGGTTTTCGCCATTGACGGAAACAAAACAGCACTGGAAATACTGAAAACTATTTTAGAGAAATACAAATCTGTTATTCAAAAGCAATTCTATTTCGAATTAGAACACCAAACAGCAGCCTCAATTTTAAGTTTTGACATTCAGTCCGACCAGTCGTTTGATTTCATTCTGTCATCGAAAATGATTGGCGAACTTGTTTCATTTGGCAAAGGAAATTTGGACAACTCCTATTATGACTTTGCCCATAAATTTTTACCTTGTTTAACTAATGACGGCTTGTGCTTAGTTTTGGATGTTACTACTCGTTCTGAGCATACTACTTTCAATCCTATATTGATGAATCGTCAATTGAATAATTTTTTGAAAGAGAATAATGAATACTCGACTTTACTACCTTTGTCTTGCCATTATTTTGAAAAGAATTGCAATGTAGATTGTTTTTTCAATAAAACTTTTTACGTAACACATTCTCAACATAGTTCGGATAAAACTAAAGTTGCATATCGCATATTAGGAAGAAATGAATTTGTAAAAAAAATATGTTCAGATACTTGCAATAGAAGATTGCTTGTACAAGATGAAAAATATTGCCCATATAGTGAACAATATGAAACAGAAGCAGATGCATTTGTTCTTACAAACCTAAATAGCAACATTTTAAATCAAACAATTCCAGTTGAGACGATAACGGAAACAAAGGAGGTTGAACAAGTATTACCATCATTAGAAATGTCATCTGACACTTCAGAAACAGATGATTATAATGAAGATGGCGATGAATATTATAAAGGATGTGTTGTTATTGATACAAATGCCTTTGTTGAATGTCCAGATATTATTTCAAAAATATCGGATGACTATTATATTGTATTATCTGCAAGAGTATTGGAAGAACTTGATGGTTTAAAAGTAAAGAAGAACTTTCCTACAATAAAGAAAAAGAGAGTGGCAAAAGCCTTGAAATTTATTAACGAAAGTTTTGACAAAAGAGATATTGTAATGGAAGATTCTGACTGGAAATTATTACCAGTAGATTTTAAAAGAGAAAACTCAGATAGCCTAATCTTATCTGTTGCTTTAAAACATATTGAAGAAGATCCTCTATTATTGACTTCTGACAATGGAATGCAAGTAAAAGCTAAAGGATTAGGTATTAGAACTATATCACTAAAAAATTATTTGAAACAATTAAATTCATAAAATATGTCGAAAAAAAGTTTTTCAATTAAGGAGTCTGATATTGTAGATGAATACCAATTAAGGGTTCTGAACCAAAAAATAGACCATTCTTTTATTGTAAAAGGATGTGCAGGAAGTGGCAAATCAATTATGGCTCTACTAAAAGCAAAAGAGATACAAACCAATAAGGCAGGATCTATTCTTTGTATCGTTAAAACAAATTCTCTAAAAAGCTATATGAAGGAAGGAATATCTCAATACGGAATTCCTGATAGCCGAGTTGTTACATATAACAAATGTTTCAATTGGAGCAAAAGGGACAATCAATGGATCCGTGGTGATTGGAAAATGGGACTTGTGGATTTTATTCTTCTAGACGAAGCCCAAGATTTAACACAAGGGGCTATTCAGTTATTAATGGGTAAATTCAAAAAAGCATTTTTTATTTTTGGAGATTCTGCTCAGCAGTTATATGATTTCGATAAGAATAATGTTCCTATATCAATGGAGGAAATAGAAAGAGTGACAAAATATCATACAGAACTCTTACATTTTAATTATCGTTTGCCCAAAAAGATTGCTAGAATTGCAGAATATGTCAATCCAAGTGATAATTTAGAAGCGAGATGCCAAAATGAGGGTAATGATATGCCTAAAATTTTTGAATACTATTCCTTTGAAGAACAATTAGATGCGATAGATTCTATTATAAAGGCAAGGGGATTTAAAGATGTTGGTATTCTTTTGCGTTCAAATCCTGATGTGCAAACAGCATACGACTATTTGAGACAAAAGGGGAATTATGAATACAGGCAAACAGATAAAGAAGATACATTGAATTTCAATTCTGACAATCCTAAAATTATGACTTACCATAATGCAAAAGGACTTCAATTTGAAGCAGTTTTTCTTCCAGAATGTTCTTGTGGAGACGAAGACAGCAGAAACGCACTATACGTTGCTCTAACTCGTTCGTATCAGTCTCTTTATATTATGCATTCAGGAAACTTGTCCACATTTTTTGATGGCATTCCTACCAATCTATACGAATCAACCACTAACGAAACCGAGGAGTTATGAATCTACCAGCAAAACTATATATTCCTACAACAACGCTCAATTTCAACAATATAATGTCGAGCGAGTCCATTTCTCCAGCATCTTTTTATGGAATACGTGGATTTGGGTTCAAACGTTTTGAAACTGTTCGAGCAAATCCATTACAACATAGATTGCTAATGTACTCCCGCTATCCAATTTTTGATATTGAGGATTCTGATTTGGCGAATTATCCATTGGTTATTGAAATTAACACATCATCGGTTGTGGATGATATTATTCACGAAAAGAATGATGTTTTTTATTCTGACCAAACAATATATTTATCACCATTCTCCACACGTTTTATTTTTAGAAATTCATCTGAATTAAACGAAACTATATCTAAATCCGAGCGAAGCATTGAAAGCAAGCTTGTTTGCTTATATAGGAATTGCTTTTTGGAGTCAAACTCCAATATTGAATCATTTAATTGGACCGAGAAAAATCTAATTGAGGATTATTCTTCTGATACATCTATGTATATTTCACTAGACCGTCGCATAAATAAAATGAAAGGACTTATTTATGCTTATCTATCTGCGGCAAACAAACCTATGTCAAAAGATTTTATTCTATTAAAAAAGTTGTTTAAACAACTGAAAAACACATTGTCCGCAGCATTAAATAGTCCTTCTGCGACTCCTACAACATTGCAAAAAAAGCAATTAGCCGACATATACGTTCAAATCAATTCTATTTTAAAAAATCAAAATATAGGTTCAATTAAACCATATAAAGATTTTGGGCGTAAACATAAAGATGACATAACTAATAAAGATACAATCAATAAACTAGATTTGCATTTAGACCAAATCCAAGAATATATCAATTTATTAGAAAGCAATGTATGCCTTTCAAAAATCCAAGTAAAAGACCTTCCGCACTTACAAAATCTGAAAATAATAGACAAAACTTTTTATGATGAAAAAGGATTTGTCGTAAAGTTACTTAACGAATTTTCAGAAGAAGCATATAACAAAGATGATTTTTTACAATCTCGCTATGAGTTTGCAAAAGCTGGCGGAAAACTATTTAAAGAGGTGCTCTCAACGAAATGGGAAGGTAGCATATACCAAACATATATCAATTCTCTTCTAAAAAACCTTAACGAATACAAACCTTTTGATTTGATGTCAATGGACAATCCGACTTTGCTGTCTTTTGCCGCTTTCTGCCAAAAAGGTGATCCAGACATTGAAAACTTACAAGACTATTTGGTTGACAATAATATTTCTGATTTCAGACTTGCGTATGCATTATGGGGTGTTATTTTTGGATTTGCAGAAATGCCAAAGTCACTGACAAACGATTTTTATGAATGTAATGATTTAAAATACAAAGAATGTATTTATAAATTCATTTTTAACCAGTTACACTGTATAGAATTAGACGGAGAATTGCCAGGAGAACATGAAAGCACAAAATTATTAGCAAATGAATCAAAATCTAATATCTCAGAACCAGCAACATCGAATAAAGAACAAACGATTGTAAATTATCCTAGCAAAATAAATAAAGCAACATTTGGTGAAGAATCTGAAATCCCCACAAGATTAATACCTTTATTTGAGTCTGATAAATTTTCAAAATTAACACCAGAAGCGCAAAAAATTGCAAAAGCCAAGGTCTTAAGTATATACAAAAATGACGATGACGATAACACTTTGTTTGAGAAACTTGAAGAGATTCAATTTCCTAAATATGGGAGAAAACATATTTGCACTAGCACGGAATGGAAAAAATGCGTAAAAGAATTGCGTTCAAAAAATAGGAAAACAACATATAAGGACAGTGATAACAAATTGTTTACAGAAAAAGATTTTCCTCTTGGTAAATATTTCTGTAATGACAAAAATATATGGTACCACATACAGCATTTGATATTAGAAGACAAAAAAGTACAATCTCAAGTTAAAGAAGATTTAGATTGGTTTATTGACAATTATCAAGCCTCATACTATGATAAGAAACAAAAAGTTAATAAAGAAGGACAATATTTCGTGTATCCTAAAGACAATGCCAAAACAATTGAGCATTACAAAAAATATTGTGAAGCGAAACTCTATCCAGTAAGTAAATCAGGAAAAGATATGAAATGGTTACGAAATATATATCAGAAGGTTGAAATAGATACGATTATTAACAGACTAAAACAATTATATGAAGTGAAATGACACTTATTCGTGGGAAAATAATATATAGGAGACATGGTAGATTGGGAATAATGGATTTTTCTGGGAGAGTTTATTATATCGAGAATACAGACCTAACTAATTGTCCTTATGAATCAGGGACTATTGTTTCTGCTGAAATTATTGATGAAAATATGTCAATTGCACGAATTATTGGTATATGAAATAGTAATACGGATTTATATACAATGCTTACACATATATTCAATATTACAATTAAACATTATTCAAAAAATACACACCGGTAAGTGCCTGAATTTTTGTGGATAACTTTTATGCTCTTTTGTGGCACGAAGCAATTCTTTTGTAATTTTGTCAAATAAAAATGATGAAATATGAAGCAAAAGCCATACGATACAGAATCCAATGATAAACAGTCTGTTGTAGCTGAGCCTGCTGTATCATACGGAAATGTTGAGGCTACTAGGGTGGCAAGACCTGTCGGCAGTTCTGGCAGAATGTCGGTAGAAGAATATTTTGGGGAACTTCGTGCTATGGTCGACGAATACTATGAAAATCTACAAAGTTGAAATAGATTCGTCGGCACGGGAAGACCTTATGTTCCTGTTTAATTTCTTAAAAGAGGTAAAATCTCAAACTGGCGCAAATCAATATATTGATATGATTATAGCCGAGGTACAGTCTCTTTCTGTTTTTGCTGGGCTTTATCGCGTAAGCCATTTCGCAGATGTTCTATGCTATCATCCCAATGCACGTCGAATGGTGTCACACAATAAGAAATGGGTGTATATATTTCATATTGAAGACGATGTTGTGGTTGTTGACCGTATTCGTCCTGCCAAAATGATAACCAAGTAATTTTTTGTGTGATTTCTTAGTCAAGTGATATTTACCCACAACAAAACAAGGCATAACCATCACGATTACGCCTTGTTTGTCTTTTTTTTAGTCTTGCTGACTATTCTTCTTCAAAGTCTTCCTTTCCAACTCCGCAGAGAGGGCAGGTCCAGTCATCTGGCAAATCTTCGAATGCGGTTCCTGGTGCTATTCCGTGATCTGGATCACCAACTGCTGGGTCGTAAACGTGCTTGCAAATTGTGCATACATACTTCTTCATATCACTTAAGTTTTTGGTTAATAATCTATTTGCTCAGAATTTCACTTACAAACTTGTCAACGCTGTCCGACTGGTCTTCGCGCAGTGTCGACTTGATTGTCAGCGTGTTGTCGGTGATGACATTGTTGTTGAATGCTAGCATTTCACGCATCTGCTTGCCTGCGGTCGGCGCCCAAGTGCCGTTTTCAGCGATGGCGAAAACTCGGTTCTGCAGGTTGTGCGATTTCATCTCGTCAATGAAAATCTTTACAGGCGTGTAAATCTCGGCATTGTAGGTGGAGGAGAGGATGACTATCCTGCGGCACCTGAATGCTTCGGAAAGCAGATATGACGGATGTGTAACCGATGCGTCGTACATTGCGATGTTCTTCTGTCCTGCTTCGGCAAGGCGCGAGGCAACTACGTTTGCTGCCGATTCGGTGTGTCCGTACAGCGAGCCGTATATAATTAATATGGTGTCGTCTTCGGCTTCGTAGCGACTCCATTTGTCGTACTTGTCGACGAAATAGCCGATGTTTTCGCGCCAGATTGGTCCGTGAAGCGGACATATCATGTTGATTTCTAGTGCTGATGCCTTTTTCAAAAGATTCTGTACTTGTGTTCCGTATTTGCCTACGATGTTGGTGTAGTAGCGACGAGCCTCGTCCAACCAGTCGCGGTCGAAGTTGACTTCATCGGCGAAAAGGTTGCCGTTGAGTGCCTTGAAAGTTCCAAATGCATCGGCTGAGAACAATGTCTTGGTTGTAATGTCATAGCTGACAATTACTTCCGGCCAGTGAACCATAGGAGCGGTGCAGAAGGTAAACTCGTGCTTTCCGAAGCTCATCTTGTCGCCTTCCTTGACGGTAATGAAGCGTTCTGCGGCAATACAGTCGAAGAACTGCAGAATCATCTTCTGTGCCTGTGCGCTGCAGATGATTTTTGCTTCGGGATATTCGTATGCTACGCGACAAAGCAACGAACTATGGTCTGGTTCTACATGATTTACAATTATATAGTCGAGTTTTTCGTTGTCGCCAATCAGCGAATACAGGTTCTCGAAGAATTGATCCGAAATGGAGTTGTCGGATGTGTCAATCAGCACATTCTTTTCATCTTTCAGGACGTATGCGTTGTAAGATACTCCTTCAGGAACTGGCATTATGTTTTCAAATAGGTTTATTCTGCGGTCGCTTGCACCAATCCAGTACAAATCTTCGCCAATTTTTCTTGCGTTGTTCATGTTTCCTGTGTTTTTTATCGGAGAGCAAAGTTAATGTTTTAGTTGAATGATTGGCAAAAAGTTTTCAACAATTTTGAGTAGAGACGTTGCGTGCAACGTCTCAAAATAATTTTCTGTGGTGAATGTTTGTTTGTGTTATTAGTTATGTTGTTGATGATTATGGTATTGCTGTTCTGAAAAATCTATTTTTGCAGTTCTAACTATAAAATATTTAATTTTTAAGGTTGCAAATATAAAATCCAATAAAATTTTGTAGTTCAAAATATAAATCGCATCCCGCTGTGTATGTTTGGGCTTTTGTATTGAATTTGCTCCAAACAACATTTTTCAAAAAAATAATTGCCTTGCCAATTTTTTAGTAAATTTGCGGTCAAATAATTTTAAATAGAAAATAGTTATGTCAGAAAAACTTACATTGAGAGACAATGCGACCATGCGCTGGCTTGCATTGCTGTTGTTGGCTCTGGCGATGTTCTGTTCATACATCTTTA
>JAGCDJ010000029.1 GCA_017651185.1 Bacteroidales bacterium
AAACTATTTTCGCAATATTATTCATGTTCCTATCGTGCGGAACTATTTTCGCACAGACAGATAAAAAAGCAATTTTCCACAAGGCCGATTCGCTAAACGACCTCGGCGATGCCTATACAGACAAAAATAACTATTCCAAAGCCCTTGAATTGTACAGCCAAGCTGCGGAACTAACTAAGGATATTAATGGCGGATACAACGAGCATTATGCTTTATACTGCGAAAATATGGGTTACGCCTATTATGCAAAAAGAGACAACAAAAATGCACTGAAATATTATTTGCAGGCACTGGAAATCAACGAAAAGGTTCTTGGCAAGGAGCATCCGGACAATGAATCCATATTGGCTTGGATTGGATATTTTTATTACCAAAAAAAAGATTACCAGAATGCGATTGAACACTTTTTGCGGGAACTCAAAATCGATGAAAATGTTTACGGAAAGGAAAGTGAAGATTATGCTTCCACGCTGAAAAATATTGGAATATCGTATTTGTTCATGAAAAACAATCAAAAGGCTTTGGATTATTTGATACAAGCGTTAGATACCTATACAAAGAGTGGTAGCAAGCAAGATTCCGATTATGCTCTTTTGCTAAACTATATTAGTACAGCGTATTATAGGCTTGGAGACAATAAAAATGCCTTGAAGTATATGTTACAAAACCTAGAAATAGAGGAAAAGATTCATGGCAAGGAAAATTCCAGCTATATTACTTCGCTAAGCAATATCGGCAAGTTGTATTCTACTCTTGGAGACTACCAAAATGCATTGAAATATTATCTGGAATGCCTGAAAATTAGAGAAAAAACTATTGGCAAGAACCATCCTGATTATGCTACGACACTTGACGAAGTAGGAAAAAACTACTCATACCTGTACGACAGCAAAAACGCATTGAAATATCATTTTCAAGCACTTGAAATACGGGCAAAGACGCCAGGCAAAGGAAGCGAAGATTATGCAAAATCGCTGAACAGCATCGGATATACATATTCCAACAGTGGTGACTACCAGAACGCTTTGAAATATTATATGGAATGTCTAGAGATAAGGGAAAAAGTTACTGGCAAGGAGCACCCCGATTATGCTAATCTGCTAAACAACATAAGTGTTGTATATAAAGAGAATGGAGATAACAAAAATGCATTGAAATATGCACAGATGGCAATGGAAACATGGAAGAAAGTATTGGCAAACGGGCATAAAAATGCATCAACACCAACTAACTATGCAGCATCGCTGAACAATATCGGTTCAATATATTCCGACATGGGCGACCACCAGAAAGCTCTTGAATATTTATTTGAATCGCTGGAAATCGTAGAAAAGACAGGCGGCAAAGAACATCCTAATTATGCAAGGGCACTCAACAATATTGCTACCGAATATACTCACATGGGCGAATACCAGAATGCCATGAAATATTCGACGGAAGCATTGGAAATTCAGGAAAAGACTCTTGGCAGGAATCATCCGGACTATGTTGCTATGCTTAACAATATCAATATGATCCGCACGCTCATGGACGACAAGCAAGTATCTGTGGATGATCAATTGAAAGCACTGAAAAATCTTGAAAAGAAAGTCGGCAAGGAGCATCCCGAATATGCCAGCTCGCTAGTAAATATCGGTACACAGTATTTTCTTATGCACGATTTCAAAAATGCCTTGGAATATCAATTGCGCGGACTGAAAATTCAGGAAAAGGTTCTTGGCAAGGAACATCCAGACTACGCAGCATCGTTGAATTTTATAACTCCTACATATTTGTTTATGTTCAAGACGACAGAGGCCATGAATACAAATAAAGAGGCTACCGAAATAAACAGGCGCAATCTAATTAGAAACTTTTCGTTCATGACGGCACAAGAACGAGAAGCATACTGGAACGCTTACAATAGTTGTTTTTCAATGAGTATTCTGTTCTCGAATTTGCTACCTGACGACCCAATTGCAACAAAAAATTCCTACGATGCAGAACTCATTACCAAAGGTTTGTTGCTTGCTTCTGAAATTAACACCACCAATATTATTATGGAAAGCGGAAACGAAGCTCTTATTTCCGAATACAAAGCTATGAAAGATGCACATCTGCAGTTGAACAAGGAACTCGAAAAGCCTATTGCAGAGCGTGTTTTAAACTGCGATTCGCTCGAAAACGAACTCCAGAAGATGGAACGCAACATTATGGAAAACTGCAATGAGTTTGGCGATGTAACACATTTCATAAGAATAGACTGGAAAGAAGTGCAAAAATCGCTTAAACAAAATGATGTGGCGATAGAATTTGCGAACTACACATTTGAAGATTCGACAAAATATGTTGCACTTGTACTGACAAAAGATATGGAAGCACCTGTTTGCGTGCCGCTATTCAACGACAAGGAACTTCGGAAAATGATTCGCGGAGTGGCTCCTGCAAAGAATGAAACACCAAGTAATGATGAAAACCGCGGTGCAACATCAGTTTCTGCAAAACGGCAGGGAATATACGAATCTACAGAATTGTATAGAACGCTTTGGAAACCATTGGAAAAATACTTCCCCGAAAATCCGCGCATCTATTTTGCACCGTCGGGAATGTTGCACCAGGTTGCCATTGAATACGCTCCGACTGGCGATGGAAGGCTTATATCTGACAAATACGAGATTTACCGCGTATCATCAACGCGTTATCTTGCAATGGACTATATGACCAAGCCAATGACGAATTCCGTTCTCTATGGTGGCGTTTACTACGACAGCGACACAACCACAATGAAGCAGGAAAGCGAGAGATACTCAACACGCAGTGCAACCTATAATTCGTTTGCCGAATTCAACAAAGGCGAAGACCGTGGAAGCCTCAACTACCTTCTGGGAACAAAAACCGAAGTGGAGGACATTGAAGGCAAACTGAAAGCCAACAACATTTCCACTACACTTTACGAAGGTTCGCAGGCTAGCGAAGAATCTTTCAAAGCGTTGTCGGGCAGCAATATTTCGGTATTGCACATTGCCACACATGGGTTCTTCCTGCCATCCGACGAAAAATTGTCGGGCGACCAGTCGCTCATTCAGTCGGGACTTTTGCTGTCGGGAGCAAATTACGCATGGCAGAACCTGCCAATTCCAGATGGCGTTGAGGACGGCATCCTAACTGCCAAGGAAATAAGCTTCATGGATTTGCGCAATACCGACTTGGTTGTACTATCCGCCTGCCAGACGGCACTTGGAGAAATCACTGGCGAAGGCGTGTTCGGTTTGCAGCGTGGATTCAAGAAGGCTGGCGCGCGAACCATCATCATGAGTCTCTGGCCAGTGGACGACAATGCCACTCTATTGATGATGACCGAATTCTACACAAATCTTACTAATGGAATGTCGAAGCGCGAAGCTTTCATTGCAGCACAAAACAAGGTAAAGACAAACGCAGGATTCGAAAATCCGAGGTATTGGGCGGCTTTTATTATGCTGGATGGAAACGAATAGTGATTTGAATGGATAATGGACAATTGATAATGGATAATTGATAATGAACAATGAATAATGAAACAATTTCAAATTGTACAGACGCAAAATTTTGCGCCTCAAAATTTAACTTAGAAACGGCGTAAGCCATAGAAACACTCTTAAACATGAAGAAATTAGCATTTATAGTTTTTCTCGCACTTATTGGAAAAGTCGTTTTTGCGCAAACGTCAGTGGTCTTTCCATACTCCTCGATGATAGAAAAAGGAGATTTTGTGGAAGCAGAGAAGAAAATAATGGAAATCTATTCCAAGGATTCTACAGATGCAATAAATTGTTATGCAGCATATAGCCTTTATGCAAGCGAAAAAAATCCTAACAGGAATCTCGAAAAAGCACATTCGTATATATTGCGTTGTGCCGACATTTACAATTCGTTGGATGCAAAAGGGAAAGCAAAATGCGAAAAGAAGAATCTTAACAATAAATCATTGCAAAGTGCAGTCTCTGCCATCGAGTTTCGCATGGCGAAAAATGTGAATACAGTCGAAGCATATCAGCAATTTATTGATAACCAACCTGTCAGTAAAGAAACAGATGAAGCCAAACAATTGAGAAATGCCTTGGCATACAGACAGACGGTAGCGGAGAATACAATTGAGGCTTACGAGAGGTTTATAAATGCATATCCATCGGCGAAAGAAGCCGACGCGGCATTGTTCAATGTTCACAATATAGCGTATCGGAATGCAGAGGCAATCAATACCGAGCAGTCGTATAGGGACTATATCAAAAAATATCCCTTCAGTCCCTTTGCGGAAGAAGCCAAGGAACAAGCGAATCGGATACAATATGTAGAAGAGACAAAGAAAGGAGATTGGATTAGTTATAAGAAATACATAAATAGGCATCCCGAAAACAAAAAGTTGGTGGAGGTGGCAAAAAATAAAATTTATGAAATTGCCACGAAGACTCGCGACCTTGAGGCGTTGGATTATTGCGTACTGAATTTTTCAGGCGAAAAACTCGACTCCGTAGTGAATTTGCTACATGACATGTACATCAAACGCAACGAACTGGAACTGTTCAACACCAAGTATGGTAGCATTGTTTCGCAGGAAATGTGGTCGAACGACAGAAATCTGATACATTACGACAGGGTGACAAGCGATGATGACTGGAAGAGTTATAAAATTTATATTAGCAAGAACAAGTCGCAATATAAATTGGTGGAAGATGCTAAAAACAAAATATTCGAAATTGCAATGCGAACTCACGATGTTGAGGCTCTAGACTATTGCGTATGGAATCATACGAAAAACGAAAGCAAGCGCGATTCAGCGTTGTGTCTGTTGCACGATATCTATATCAATAGCAACCCTTGGGAAGGTGTTGACTTATTTTCCCGCAAATACGGAAGACTTGTTCCACAAAAATTCAAGGAACCAGACAATAGGTTTAAGGCGGCAATGAAGATAAGTGATGAAATTAATGCAAAATACTACTTGTCGAATGAACATGGCAGAAAAGATTTCGAACTGGACGAAAACGATTACCAAAACGAAGCATCCATCATTAAAGACTTGTTTCCTTCTTATGTTGCATTCGAACATTTGCATAATTTTATAAAGGACTACATTAAGGACAAGCAATGGGACAAGGCGTTGGAGGTGCTGAAACAATACGAAGATGTCTTTGCGGGTAGTCGCGAATATGAGCAACTGGTAAAAACACTTGAAGCTCCTGCCGAAAAAGATGTTAAAATCATAAGTATTGGGAATTTAATAAACAACGCAAAAGGCGAAGAGTATTCCCCTTGTATTACGGCAGACGACAGAACTTTGTACTTTTGTGGACAGCATAGGGAAGACAATCTAGGCGGAGAAGACATATATGTTTCCGAAAAAGATGCAAAGGGACGATGGGGCGAAGCTCGCCTTTTGTCAGGAATAAATACGGTGTCGGGAAACGAGGCTCCTGTGTCCATATCGGCAGACGGAACCACAATGTTGTTGTTCAAGAGTGGCTTATTATATTCATCCGAAAAGACTATAGACGGATGGTCTGAACCGAAAAAGTTGTCAAGCAATATCAACATCTGCAGGTGGCAGGCTGACGCAATGATAACAAGCGACGGACAGGCAATGTTGTTTGCGGCAACCCGCCAAAGCAAGTCGGAAGTCGAAAATCCCGGAGTTACATCAAACATTTTTGTGTCGTTGCTTGACAAAAATGGAAACTGGGGCAAGGCAATCGACCTCGGTCCTATGATAAATACACCCGGCACAGAAGATAGGTCGCCATTCCTGCATCCCGACATGAAAACCTTGTATTTTTCTTCCAATAGACCTTCCTCGTTGGGCGGTCTGGATGTTTTTGTGTCCACTCGCCTTGGCGACGATTGTTGGGACTGCTGGAGCGAACCTATCAACATGGGCAAGGAAATAAATACTATCAATAATGACTATTTCTACAAAATATCAACCGATGGAAAAACCGCATACTTTTCTAATAACGAGGATATTCTCATGATGAATATTCCCAACCGTATGCGACCGGATGTGGTTGCAACCGTATCGGGCAAACTTGTTGACAAAGACAATAAGCCCGTAGATGCAGAAATCAGATGGGAGGATTTGCAGTCTGGGGAAACAGTTGGTCGTTCCAAAACGGATCCTACAAATGGTCAATTTTTTATTGTTCTGCCTCTTGGAAAAATATACGGGTATTATGTTGACAATGATTCATATTTCCCAATCTCAAACAG
This sequence comes from Bacteroidales bacterium, assembly GCA_017651185.1. Classification (GTDB taxonomy): domain Bacteria; phylum Bacteroidota; class Bacteroidia; order Bacteroidales; family ML635J-15; genus Bact-19. The sequence goes on from JAGCDJ010000029.1 coordinate 6,223, forward strand.
CATAGACTTGCGCAATGAGGACTCGGCAGTAAAAGTTGAAAATGACATTACAATGGTTTCGTTTGATCAAATGATAGAGGAAGGTCTGGCTGTCCCAATTAATAATTTGTTTTTCAACACAGCAAAGAGCGATTTGCTTCCATATTCCATTCCAGAACTGCGAAGAGTTGCCGAAATCATAAAGGCCAAGAACTTGACCGTTGAAATTGCTGGACATACGGATAATGTCGGAGATGACGATATGAACCAGACATTGTCGGAGCAAAGAGCCCAAGCGGTAAAAGATTTCTTGGTAGGCGAAGGTTGCAATCCCGAAAAGTTGAAAACAATCGGTTACGGCAGCACCCGTCCTGTTGCATCAAACAAAACCGAAGAAGGCCGTAAACTCAACAGAAGAGTTGAACTGAGATTCGTAGGGAATTAAGACTGACAGACGAAAAGGATAAAACGTAACAGCCGTTTGTACGGACACATAATTTTGCGTCTCAACAGAACGGCGCAGCCCTCAACGAAGTTAAACAGCAAAGCCAAAGAAACGTAGAAAAAGGATAATAAACAATTAATAATGTACGGTCGCGGCGCGCCACGACTCAACAAAAAACTACAAACCTAGAAACTTAACCGTTATGAAAAAAATATTATCACTCGCCATTCTCGTACTCCTGCACGCCACCACTTTCTCACAAGCCAACACAAACGCCATATTCCACAAGTCCGACTCGCTGAATGACCTAGGCGATACATTTTTTGACGCAAACAAATACAAAAAAGCCATTGAACTATACAACCAAGCCGCAGAAATGACAAAGGAGATTAACAAAGGCTACATTACGCGTTATGCTACATCTTTGGAATCCATCGGCTTGGCATATTCATATCTGGGCGACAACAAGAATGTTCTCTCCGCCACGCCTAACAATGGCTACCAGTTTGCATATTGGGTTCTCGAAGAAGAAGGTATGATGTATCAACAATACAATCCATTATACTTTGAAATATATCCAGGAATGGAAGGAAACTATTCGTTTACTGGCTACTTCGAGCCTATCTCTGGTATCGACGACAACACCGATGACGACATCGTCATCTATTCGCTCTACGGCTGCATAATAGTCGAAGGCGCCGATGGTGAAACCGTAACTATATATGACATGACTGGTCGCATAGTTCGCTACTGCGGATTGCCAAACGGTGTCTATATGGTAAAGGTCGGCGACCGCACACCACGGAAGGTAGTTGTGGCAAGGTAAAAATGTAAACAAACAATAATAAGGGACGGTTTGAAGCCGTCCTTTTTTTGTGAAATTCGTAAAAAAAGGAAAATTGAGATTTAAGATTTTACAAAAAAAGCTATATTTTTGCTTCTAATATCAAACTATATTATTAGGCTATGCCAACCGACAAATCATTTATCCCATTACGAGGCAATTATCGTGCATTGATAGTGTACCAGAAGGCTGAATGTATCTACGATGTGACCTACTATTTTGCTCACAAATATTTGGAAAAAGGCGACCGCACCATAGACCAAATGGTACAGGCTGCCAGATCTGGCAAACAAAACATAGCAGAAGGAAGTGCAGCGAGTACCACATCGCGAGAAACTGAACTGAAATTAATAAATGTTGCAAAAGCCAGTTTGCAGGAATTGTTGATTGATTACGAAGACTACCTTCGAGTCCGCGAATTGGCGCAGTGGCAACCAGACGATGCTCGCTATCAGCAAACTCGTGCCGTACTTGCCAAACATAACGATTCCGCCTACTATCGCGAAGCTATAAAGATTCGCTCTGCCGAAACTATTGCTAATATTGCCATTACCCTAATTCATCAGACTGACACAATGCTGGTAAGGCTCATCGAAAAACTGAAACAGCAGTTTGTTGAGCAAGGTGGTATTCGTGAAGAAATGTCAAAAGCAAGACAAAACTATCGAAATAACAACAAAGAGGGTGAGGTTTAAGACTTATAAGGCTTATACGACTTATAGGTCTTATAAGCCTTTCGACACATTTGTCGTAGGCTGGAGCCTACGACAAGTGATAAACTTTTTTGTTTCTTGTCATCCTCTCTAATCTAACTTCAGCACCGCTAAGAACGCCGACTGCGGCACTTCTACCGAGCCAATCTGGCGCATACGCTTCTTACCTTCCTTCTGTTTTTCAAGAAGCTTACGCTTACGGGTAATATCACCGCCATAACACTTTGCCGTAACATCCTTACGTACAGCCTTGACAGTTTCGCGGGCAATAATTTTTCCGCCAATAGCAGCCTGAATTGCAACATCGAACTGATGGCGCGGGATAAGTTCCTTCAACTTTTCACACATCCGACGGCCAAAAGTCTGCGCATTGCTGACGTGCGTCAATGTTGACAAGGCATCAACCATTTCTCCATTCAACAGAATGTCAAGGCGAACAAGTTTCGACAGTTTATATTCCGACTGGTAGTAGTCGAACGAAGCATAACCCTTCGAGATGCTCTTAAGTTTGTCGTAGAAGTCGAAAACGATTTCACCCAAAGGCAAATCAAAATGCAGCTCTACCCTATCGGCACTCAGATAAACCTGATTCAAGAAAGTTCCTCGCTTGTCGATGCACAATTTAATAATAGGCCCAACATAATCAGCCTTGGTGATGATGGTTCCGCGAATAAACGGTTCCTCAACGTGGTCAAGGTAGTTTGGACCTGGCATTCCCGACGGATTGTGAACCTCAACCTTCTCGCCTTTTGTCGTGTATGCAAGATACTGAACGTTAGGCACTGTGGTTATTACATCCATCTTGAACTCACGGTCGAGACGTTCCTGCACGATTTCCATGTGAAGCAATCCTAGGAAACCGCAACGGAAACCAAATCCCAAAGCAGCCGACGATTCAAGGTCGTATGTCAGAGACGCATCGTTAAGTTGCAGTTTTTCAATAGACGCGCGGAGTTCTTCATAGTCATCAGCATCAACAGGATAAATACCGGCATAAAGCATTGGCTTAACCTCTGAGAATCCAGCAATTGCCTCGGCACAAGGTCTTTCCACATGGGTAATAGTATCGCCAACTTTTACTTCAACAGCAGTCTTAATGCCTGAGATGATGTAACCCACATCACCAGCCGACAAGGTCTTGCGTGGAGAGTAGTCCATCTTCAGGACACCGATTTCCTCGGCATTGTACTCGCGACCTGTATTTACGAACTTAACAAGGTCCTTTGTATTAACCGTGCCGTTGAAAATACGGAAATAAACGACTATTCCACGGAAAGCATTGAAAACCGAATCGAAAATAAGGGCTTCGAACGGAGCTTCTGGGTCACCCTTAGGCGCAGGAATCCTATTTACAATAGCCTCAAGCACCTCCTCTACCCCTTCGCCAGTCTTTCCGCTGGCACGAAGAATATCTTCACGGTCGCAACCGATAAGGTCAATAATCTGGTCCTCAACCAATTCGGGCATAGCAGCATCAAGGTCAATCTTGTTCAGCACAGGTATAATTTCCAAATCGTGGTCAATTGCCTGATACAACACCGAAATAGTCTGTGCCTGAACGCCTTGCGTTGCATCAACAACCAGCAAAGCGCCTTCGCATGCAGCAATGGAACGACTGACCTCGTACGAAAAGTCAACATGTCCCGGAGTATCGATGAGATTCAGAACATACTTCTGTCCGTCCTTTGCCTCGTAATCCATTTGTATGGCATGGCTCTTAATGGTAATACCGCGCTCGCGTTCCAAGTCCATGTCATCGAGAACCTGATTCTGGAAATTTCGGTCGGAAACCGTACCCGTATATTGTAAAAGACGGTCGGCCAAGGTGCTTTTTCCGTGGTCGATATGCGCTATGATGCAAAAGTTGCGTATGTTCTTCATCAACTATGAATTTTCGAAAATCAAGTCGCAAAATTACATAAAAACAGCGACTTCTAAAAATACAGGACTAACAAAACTGAAAAAATACTTTGAATGAAATCATTTACAAGTCCGCAACATTTTAAATATCAGCGCAATAACCAACACGACCAAAATCCAGCAAAAAAATCAAAAAATATATCGCTTATAGGAATAATATTTGTATTTTTAACACCGAAAATAGACAAAACTATTCAGTTATGAGGACGATTATATTAATATTAGTTAGCGCAGCAATCTTGGCACTGCCAGTTGCAGCACAGAACATAACACGCGTAGACGACAACGGCAACACGCTGTATTTCGGATTGAGGGCAAACAAGGCAAACAAGTACGACAAGGTAAAAACTCCGCCGTCATACGAAGTCATTGCTCCACTAACCCCAGCCGTAGGCAAGTCGGAAACTGTAAAGAACGCCATTGATACGATGTGGGTGCCTTTTGTTTACGAAACCATACAAAAGTACAACAATGCCATAAACGGAACGGTTACTGTTCCTAAGCGCATTTCCTATCAAGGAGTAAACTATCCGATTTCATGCATAGGCACACAGGCATTCAAGGACTGCAAGAAGTTAAAGAAAGTCCTTCTGCCATTGTCAGTGACAGAAATTGGAACGGAAGCATTCAGCGGATGCAGCGAACTGACCGAAATTGTACTTCCGCCAGAATTAAAGAAAATCGGAAACTTTGCATTCGAGCATTGCAAAAAAATCAAAACCATAGAGTTATATAGCGAAACTCCGCCCGAGTTAGGTCAGCATAGCGACTTCTACCTTTATGGTGTTACTCTTATAGTTCCTCCCAAGACTGCCGACATATATGGCACAAAGGAACCTTGGAGCGATGCAAAGTCGATAGTTGAACGTGCAGGAACCTCATCGACAAACATATTCTGGACAACTGCCGAAACTGGACAGAAATTCATTTGCAAGATTACAAATCAGGATGAAGGCACTGCTTCTATAATTTCGTATAGCATAATGACGCCATACATCAAATGCGACGAATCGTACGACGATATCTCCGGAGAAATGAAACTGCCGTATTCTGTAACAAACGAAAACATTCCATACAACATCAACACGTTGGAACAAAATGCATTCAACAGTTGCGACATAACCAATGTAAGGATTCCTGCAACCATCACAAAAATTGAAAAAGGCGCATTCAAGAACTGCAAAAAATTGACTTACGTAAGAATTGACGGAGGAAATGTTGAAATCGCCGACGATGCCTTTGAAGGACTTCCTGAAGATGCCGTATTATCTGTTCCAAAACTTTGCGGTTCGTACTACAAGCAAATGACCGCCTGCAAGAAATTCAAGGAGATAAAGGAAGCAATGTCGAAGTAATTCAATGATTCAAAATTCAAAAATTTGAAGATTTGAAGATTCAATTATTTGGAAAGTAAATGATTGAAATCCAGAGTATATGCCTTGTATTCTAAAATAAGGTGGTTTGAGAAATATAACCATATATATTGCCATTCTTATTGCTGCATTATCTACCACAAACACCTATGCTCAAGTAGCATTTACTGAGAGCAATTTGCCAATTATCGTCATAAATACCTATGGAAACACCATAAACAACGAAAAACCAGTCGGATCAAGAATGATGGTAATCTTCCATGAGGACGGTGGAAAAAACTACTTGGCTGACACATCAAAAATACGGGCACTCAACTACAATGGCGACATAACTATAAAGATACGCGGTCACTCATCGCAACTTATAGACAAAAAGCCATATTCAATACACACAACATTGCAATCGGGCGATAATAACAACGTCAGTTTGCTCGGACTACCAGCAGAAAACGACTGGGTACTAAACAACATTGCCTACGACCCATCATACATACGCGACTATATTTCGTACGGATTGTCAGAACAACTAGGGAACTATGCCCCACGATGCCAGTACTGCGAAGTTGTCATCGACGGCGACTACAAGGGACTCTACATCCTAACAGAGAAAATGAAAGCCAACAAAAACAGAATAGACATAAAAAAAACTGATGAAAACTCAAAAAACACCGACTGTGGATACATATTCGAAGCAAATAGGAGTATAAATTCAACTTCATGGATAGACTACCCTTCCAACAAATTCGGCAGCGATTCAATAATGTATTCCATAAAATACCCAAAGAAAGAAAACATCAGCAAAAACCAACTCGAGTTTATACAAAATTTCTATCGTGACTTTACAGAAAAAGTCCATAGCCGAAACGAAAACATTGATAACGGATTCCCATCAATGATTGACATCCAGTCATTTGTCGACTTCATGCTAATCGGGGAATTCACGTCAAACGCCGACATATACCAATACAGTACATATTTTCACAAGGACATCAAAGCCAAACTTCGTGCAGGACCAGTATGGGATTTCAACCTGACATTCGGCAACGACATACGGAAAAATCGCAGTCAACACGACCTATGGCAGTTTTCAAACTACACCAACGAAGGCGCAATGTTCTGGAAAGAACTATTCAACTGCCCGACATTCCGTTGCCACCTATCTAAACGCTGGCACGAACTAACCGCAGCAGGTCAACCTTTGGAGTATAAAAGCGTATGCTCATTTATAGACGAAACCGTGTCGACACTAACCAATGCAATACAGCGCGACTGCATCAGATGGGGGAAAAACGACCAGCACGAAAGCAACATTGGCTCAATGAAAGAATGGATACGAAAACGTATCGAATGGATGAACAGCAATATAGGTTCGTGTGAGCAATGCAAATACGAAAATGTCCCCAAACTGGTAATCTCCCGCATCAACTACAATCCTAGACATGCAGGCCCGGTCAGCAGCGACGAGTTGGAATTCATAGAAATAACAAACAACAGCGACGAACAGGTAAACCTTGCTGGAATATATTTTGGAGGAACAGGATTTAATTATGTTTTTCCTTCAAATTCCTCCCTTATGCCAAACGAAAAGGCAATAATTTGCTCCGATAGTTTGCAATTTATCGCACACTACGGACAAATACCATTCGGGCAATACGCACGACACCTTTCAAACCAGTCGCAACGACTTGTACTATATGATGCTTGGGGAAACCTAATCGACGAAGTAACATACAGTTGCAATCCGCCTTGGCCCAAGGCGACCAACGGGCAAGGCAGTTTCCTCGAACTAAACGACCTCAACTCAGACAATAGCATTGCCAAAAACTGGCATTCTGCAAAATCCATATCACAGACTAAGCATTCACGCTCTGGACAAAAATAGACACTCAGGGAAGATTTGTAAAAAAACGACTTGATAAATTGATTATCTTTGCGCCAAAATTCAATGCAAATGTTCAAAAAAGTTCCACATACATACGTCATTGTGTTTTCTATAATTGTCATTGCTGCTATTCTCACATGGATAGTACCGGCAGGACAATTCGACCGTACGCAGAAAACTCTTCCCGATGGCGGCACAACGACAGTAATCGTTGAAAATTCGTACCACGAAGTAGATGCAAGTCCACAGACATGGCAGATTTTCACAGCAATATTCGATGGTTTCAAAAAGCAAGCAGGAATAATTGCATTCATACTGCTAGTTGGCGGAAGTTTCTGGATACTGAACGAAAGTCGGGCACTGGCCGCTGGAATAAATTCATTCCTAAGGTTCAGCAAAAAGTTGGAAAAGTGCAAACTACTGCAAAAAATCGGTGTAAACAACATTATAATGCTGCTGATAATGACTTTGTTCAGCGCATTTGGAGCAATATTTGGCATGAGCGAAGAGACAATTGCCTTTGTGATAATATTTGTACCTTTGGCAATATCAATGGGGTACGACTCAATAACAGGTTTATGCCTAGTGTATGTTGCTGCACACCTTGGTTTTGCAGGCGCAATCTTCAATCCTTTCACAATAGGAATTGCCCAAGGAATGTCGGACCTGCCATTATTCAGCGGATGGGAATACAGGTTCGTATGCTGGCTGATTATAAACGCAATAGGATTTACATTTATCCTCTGGTACGCTTCCCGCATACGAAAGAATCCGCAAAAAAGCATAACCTACACTATCGACGAATACTGGCGCAACAACAACAGCAACCATGCAGACGACATTGAATACTATACGCCAAAATCTGCCTGGGCAAGTTACATAATAACATCAATTGCTGTGATTTTATTCTCTGTAATCTACCCAATTTCGCACCTCAAGGTCGGCAATGCGGAATTCGAATTTGCCGCCGTTCCCATTGTATCAGGGTTTTTCGTTATCACATCGCTGTTTATGCTTAGAAAGTCGGTTCATTTTTACATCATAAACCTACTATTATTCACAGTGCTTTACCTCATCGTTGGTGTAATGGGTTACGGATGGTACGTTGAAGAAATAGGCGGACTATTCCTAGCCATGGGCATAGCGGCAGGCATAGCCATGAACAAGTCGGCAAACGACATAGTGAAAATGTTTCTCGATGGCGCAAAGGACATATTCTCGGCAGCATTCGTTGTCGGTCTTGCCGGCGGCATCATCGCCATACTCACCAACGGCAACATCATCGACACCATAATGAACGGCCTGTCGAGCGGAATGCAAGATACAGGCAAGGAAACCTCGCTATCCATAATGTACGGCATACAGACCTTCCTGAACATTATCATACCTTCGGGGTCGGCAAAGGCAGCACTCACAATGCCAATTATGGCGCCATTTTCAGACCTTGTAGAAATTTCACGCCAGACAACTGTACTCGCCTTCCAATTCGGCGACGGTTTCACCAACATGATAACCCCTACTTCCGGCGTACTGATTGGTGCTCTCGGAATGGCAAAAATACCATATAACCTCTGGTTCAAGTTCATCTGGAAATTCATGATTGCTCTTGTCCTGCTTGGATTCCTGCTCTGCCTGCCAACTCTGTACATGTCGTTAAACGGATTCTAGTATGGAAAAATACTGCACCATAGGTGATTTGAACTGGATAAACATCTTCGGTCTTGTTTCCGTTGTACTGATGCTAATAACCAACATATTGTACGCCATAAAGTTCAAAGGGCAGGAAACTAAATGCAAATGCTGCCGTTCAATGTATATTCTCGAACAAATAGGCAGATACGGGTCAATGTTCCTGATGGTTTTCAATATAGGCATCGCAGAATTTGGTTTCGCATCAAAAATATATTTTGACATATACGTAATATCCAACATTATACTGATTGTCGCATACTGGTTTGTATATGGATTTTATTTTTATCGCCGAAAGAACTGGAAAAGCATGGCTCTTGCCATAATCCCATCGTGCATTTTCCTCATCGACGGCATTTTACTGCGACATTATCTGCTTGTAAGTTTTGCCATAATGTTCGCATTATCACATATTTGCATAACAAGGAAAGACAATTGCGCAATAGACAACGTACAACAACAGTCATAATATGAGAAAGAAAAATACCAAAAAAGATTCCGCATCAAAACCGACAAAGAAAAAAGGCGGCAAATCCGTGTTTCGCAAGATATTGAAAGCGTTACTGATAACAATCCTTTGCATTTTCGTACTCAATCTTCTTACCACAATACTCTACCGCTGGGTAAATCCTCCGATTACGCTAACAATGATTTCCCGTTCCATATTTGAAGGCGAACCACTGAAAAAGGAATGGAAATCGCTCGACGAAATTTCGCCATATCTTGTCGACGCATCGGTAGCAAGCGAAGACAATATGTTCCTTGGTCACAACGGTTTCGACCGAGTAGCAATCGACATTGCAATAGAAGAGCACAAGTCGGGCAAAAGCAATCGCGGAGGGAGCGGAATTTCGCAGCAGACTGCGAAGAACGTATTCCTATGGCAAGGGCATTCATGGTTGCGCAAAGGACTGGAAGTATACCAGACTTTCCTCATCGAACTATTCTGGTCAAAGGAACGCATAATGGAAGTGTACCTCAATGTCATCGAAATGGGACATGGAATCTATGGTGCCGAAGCAGCAGCACAGGAATATTTTCACAAGAGTGCCAAAGACCTCACCAAGACCGAATCCTCGCAAATAGTAGCCGCCTACCCCAACCCACGCGACCCAAAACGCAATCCGAAAAAATCATCGGCACGTGCAGCAAAAATCAGAAACCTAATGAACCTGATTGGACCCATAAAATTCGACAGCGAAAGCATAGAACAGTGGGAAGAACGCTACGAGAAATACAAGGACAATTACTTTGAAAAAAAGAAAGACAATTAACCAGACAACAAAACATCAAAAAACGACATTCAGGCCGTTTTTGCACATTTAAGTTCCAAGTTTCTCATTGTCAAATACATTGTCGTGTTAATTACTTTTTGAAAAAAAATGCCTTCGAGAAACACACGATAATAACCAAACGCGCTATTTTCGTAGCAGGTATTTAAAGATTTGCAAGATGGTTAATTTCACGCATTTACACGTTCACTCGCACTACTCTGTTCTCGACGGAATGTCGAAAGTTCCCGACTTGATAAACAAGGCAATGAAAAACGGCATGTACGCACTTGCCCTTACCGACCATGGTAACATGTACGGAATAAAGGACCTGATGGATACAGCCAAGGATGTAAATGATAAAACCAAAGGAAAAATTAAAGAACAAGAAAAAATTCTTGCAAAAGAAGATGCTACAGAAGAGGAAAAAGCAAATGCTTCGAAAAAAATCGAAGAACTAAAGCGTCAGATATTCAAGCCGATAATCGGCATAGAAGCATATTGTGCACGCCGAACCCTCTACGACAAGGACAAGGACTACCGCGAACCATCACCCGAAAGCGGAAAAATGAAAATTGTCGACAGCAGCGGATACCACCTGATACTTCTTGCAAAAAATAAGACTGGCTATCGAAACCTGTGCAAACTCTCATCCATCGGATTCACGCAAGGATACTATAGCACACCGCGTATCGACAAGAACGTGCTGGAACAATACCATGAGGGCATAATAGCCAGTTCCGCCTGCCTCGGAGGTGAAATTCCACAACTCATACTTGGAAACAAACTCGAAAAGGCAGAAGAAACCATACTTTGGTTCAAACGTGTATTCGGAGACGACTTCTATATAGAACTGCAAAGGCACAAGACCGACAAACCTGGCGGTGCACGCGACACCTACGAAAAGCAGAAGGTTGTCAACGAAGTCCTTGTAAATCTGGCCCGCAAGCACGACATAAAGATTATCGCAACCAACGATGTACACTTTGTGGAGGAAGAACATGGAGAAGCACACGAACGACTAATCTGCCTAAGCACACAGACAGAACTCAACGACCCCAACCGAGGAATGGCATACACCAAGCAGGAATGGTTGAAGTCGCCTGAAGAAATGTGCGACATTTTCGCCGACCTTCCCGAAGCCATCGAAAACACAATGGAGGTTGCCAACAAAATTGAGGTCTACAACATTGACTCAGGCCCTATCATGCCGGCATTCCCAATTCCCGAAGACTTTGGCACAGAGGAAGAATACCGTCAGAAATTCACACATGAAGACCTTTTCAACGAATTTACCCGCGATGAAAACGGAAACGTCGTAATGTCGCAGGAAGATGCCGAAAAGAAAATAGAGAAAATCGGAGGATACGACAAACTGTACCGCATCAAACTAGAAGCAGACTACCTTGCAAAACTTGCGTGGGAAGGCGCACACAAACGCTATGGCGAAGAACTGACTCAGGAACAAATAGATAGAATCAAGTTCGAACTTCACATTATGAAGACTATGGGTTTCCCCGGATACTTCCTCATAGTACAGGACTACATACGCGGTGCTAGGGAAGAATTGGGAGTGTGGGTCGGTCCAGGCCGTGGTTCGGCCGCTGGTTCCGTAGTAGCATATTGCCTTTGGATTACCGACCTCGACCCGCTGAAGTACGACCTGCTGTTCGAGCGTTTCCTAAATCCCGACCGTATATCGTTGCCAGATATAGATGTTGACTTTGACGATGCCGGACGAGGAAAAGTACTCGACTGGGTAACAGAGAAATATGGAGAGGAAAAAGTTGCCCACATCATAACCTACGGAACAATGGCAACCAAGTCAGCAATTGCCGATGTAGGACGTGTTCAAGGTGTTCCGCTTCAGCGCGTAGCCGAAATAAAAGCATTGATTCCAGACAAATTCGACGATTCGCTAAAGGACGAAAAAGGGAAAACGCCCAAGGTAAACCTCAAGAACTGCATTAAATATGTCCCTGAAATCAAGAACATAGTGGAAGGCGATGATCCAAATGTTGCTACAATGATTGAATACGCAGAAGAACTTGAAGGCACAATCCGACAAGTCGGAATACACGCCTGCGGATTCATTATCGGAGCCGACGACCTTACAAAATTCGCCCCAATCAGCACTATCGAGGACAAAGAAACAGAAAAGCGACTGCCTGTCACCCAATACGATGGACATGTAATTGAAAGCGTAGGTCTTATAAAGATGGACTTCCTCGGACTCATTACACTGTCAATAATGAAGGAAGCCGTTTCCAACATCAAGAAGGCAAAAGGTATAGACCTCGACATAAACAGCATTCCAATCGATGACCCCGAGACATACAAGATTTACTGCGCAGGAAAGACCATCGGTATATTCCAGTTTGAATCGCCTGGAATGCAGAAATACCTGCGCGAACTCCAGCCATCCGTAATCGAGGACCTAATAGCAATGAACGCCCTCTACCGTCCAGGACCTATAGGATACATTCCGCAGTTTATCGCCCGCAAGCACGGCAAGGAACCTATTACCTACGACATACCAATAATGGAGAAATACCTGAAGGACACATACGGAATTACCGTATACCAAGAGCAGGTAATGCTTCTGTCGCGACTGCTAGCCGATTTCACTCGAGGTGAAAGCGATGCTTTGCGTAAGGCAATGGGAAAGAAGAAAAAGGACATAGTTGATGCAATGAAACCAAAGTTCATCGAAGGCGGGAAAAAGAATGGACACGACCCGAAGATTCTTGAAAAAATCTGGGGAGACTGGGAAAGTTTTGCTTCGTATGCATTCAACAAATCACATGCCGCCTGCTACGCATGGGTTTCGTACCAGACCGCATACCTAAAAGCACACTACCCTGCCGAATTTATGGCAGCCAACCTCACGCTCAACAAGGACGACATCACCGAAGTCACAAAACTGATGAGCGAATGCAAGAATATGAAAATAAACGTATTGTCGCCAGATATCAACGAAAGTGACCTGAACTTTACGGTAACAAAGAGCGGAGACATACGTTTTGGTTTGGGCGGAGTAAAAGGCGTTGGCGAAGGCGCTGTAATGGCTATAATTTCGGAACGCGAAGCAAACGGACCATACAAGGACATCTTCGACTTTGTATCACGCGTAAACCTCCAGTCGGTAAACAAAAAGACCATCGAGGCACTGGCCTTCGGCGGAACATTCGACAGTTTCGACACACCAACCAACCCAAATGCCACATCGCGCGACCAGATTGCTTCCATATTCAACGAAAAGGGAGAATCCACACTCGACATTCTCATAAAATTCGGGCGCTCGGTGCAACAACAGAAAAACGACAACACCATGTCACTATTCGGTGGCGCATCAACATTTACAATATCATTGCCAAAACTACCACCACGAATGGACAAAATGGTATATATGGCGACAAAACTAAAGAACGAATACTCAGTGCTGGGCATCTACCTGTCATCTCATCCGCTCGACAAGTTCAAGTTTTTCATCGACAATTCAAACATTACACATCTTGATACCGCCTCAAAGATAATTGACGAAAAAAAGGCGAAAACAAAATTCACCATTGTGGGCTATGTCACAAAAAGTACCGAAAGGACATCAAAGAATGGAAACCTATTTGGGGAATACACCATAATCGACTACTACGGCGAACTTAAATTTGCCTTGTTCGGGAAAGACTACACCACATACAAGGCAGTTCTCGACGAAGGTTATTCCGTAATAATGGAAGTGGAAATCAAGGAAAGGAACTACTATAATAACGACAAGAAAAAAGATGACAAGAACAGGGAAATAATCCTATCGACAGTATATTCCAGCGTCAGGTTGCTACAGGATGTCAATGTCAAGGCAATAAACATGTACATAGACATCAACAACATCGATTCAACTTTCCGCAAACAGTTTGCCAGCATCATCGAAACCTGCCCTGGAGATACGGAACTGTACATAACTCTTTTCGACAAGCCGAACTCGTCGAGGGGCATAAAAATGCTTTCGAGGACAAAGCATATCGACATAAACAGGGAGGAATTCAGTTTATTCGTAAAGGACAATCCTGGTGTCATAAAAAAAGTAGCTATAACACAATGATGTACAAAAATAATTGTATCTTTGCACAAAATTTAAAAACTGATAATTCATGAGAAAACTTATCGGACTACTGATTTTGCTGCTTCCACTGGCAGCGTTTTCACAGAAAGTGGTGAATGGTTTCGGAATCGAGGCCTTTTTGGGCAAGACCTACTCTTCACCTGAAAACTTAGATTTCAATTACAATGGTGAAATATACCATGCAAATATGACCAACGAATCGTCCGTGTTTGGCGGCAGCGCTTATTTTCCATTCGACATGGGCGTAAAAAGGCATAGGTTCACGCTTGCAATAGGTCTAGAATACAGAATGACAAAAGCAGGTCTGGGAACAAACAAGGACATCATCAAGGACGGCGTCGTAAAGGAAGGATTGTCGATGAATCTTACAACCTACTCGCCTCTTGTGCAAGCTCTTTACAGACCGCATTTCTACCTCGGACGACTCCACATGTCGTTCAGCATCGGTGCGAACTTCAAATATGCGCTCGGAACCCTTGAAATATGCGACAAGAGCAACGAAACACTCATCAATTATGATGCGACAAAGAAAAACTTGACAGAAGAAGGATTCATAAACTTCAACGGAAACGTAGCGGCAGAACGTATGCGCGACCTTAGATTCCACATTGACCCGCGAATTGGATTCGACTTTTACATCGCCAACTCGCTTGTAGTATCATTATACGGAATTGTACCCGATGTAAATTGCACCCTTGCAACAAAGTCGATAAGACTAGAATACGGACTGGGAGTAACCTACCTAATAAGGACAAACAAGATAACTGAGGCAAAAATTTTACAACAATACAAAAAATAACGATTATGAGGAATTTATTTTTAATATCGGTATTTTCGCTGATTTTCGGCATAGCATCACTTAATGCGCAGGAAGTTGTCCCCGTAATACAATCGGGACACTCGGGAAGCATCATGTTCGTCGAATGGGACAACACAGGACGTTATATTGCCAGTGCCGACGACAACAACGAAATAATAATATACGACATTGTGGCAGGTAAGGTTTTCTACCGCACAAAGTTTCCTGGCAAGAAACTAATCACGGGAATAAAATTCGATGACGACGGCAAACTTTATGCAAGCAACACCGACAACGCCATCTGCTTCGACCCCAACACATTGATTACAAGCGAAGCACCTCATGGAGTTCCGCCTAAGAAAATGTCACCAAACTTCAAAATAAGGAACTCGCAGTTGAAAAGGACAAGCGGAGGAAGTCTCTTCAACCGTAATGCCTACACAAAGTTCACATACGTTGCAGAATCTGCCGACAACAAGTACATCATCGCTGGTGACGAAAACGGCGGTCTCTACTTCTGCAACAACCTTATGAACCTCCAGCATTTCGAAAACATCCACAGTCTGCCAATAAACGACATTACTTTCTCGAAACAGGGCAACATGGTCGCAATAGCATCTGCCGACCGTTCGGTAAGCATCTGGAGACTTCCGGAATACAGACTTGAAAAACGCCTCATACCTAGGAGTTTCAACATTTCGGCACTAGCATCCAGTCCCGACGGCAAATCATTTGTTTTCGGCGATGAACTTGGATATTCGTACAGAGTAACTTTCGCTACCGACAAACTTATATGCGACGCAGTAGATACTCACGACGGACAAGTAACCGACATCCAGGTTTCGGCAAACAGCAGCGTAGCCGTAACCGCAGGAAGCGACAACTCGGCAACAGTAGTCGATTTCGACAACAAGAAAGTTTTACAGAAATTCAAGGCACAAAGCAGCACCGGAAAGGTTAAGCAGGTATTCGACATCAAGGGCATACAGGAACAGGCAATGAAGGGAAACGATGCAAAGGACAACATATACGACGAAAACGTATATTCTGTTGCAGTAAGTCCCGACGGCAAATACATTGCATACTCGGCTGGAAAATGGGGATTAACAGACCCGGTTCTGAAATTCTCAAACATTTCTTCGCTCAACATACTTGGAAGCAAGGAAGAACGTGTTGCAAAGAAAGGTATTGCCGCAGGAATTGCAGTGCCAAACAACGTTCATATATTCAAGCAGATGTGCTTTGACTCTACGAACAATCTCTACGGTATCGGCGAAGCCGACAGAAAAATATATAGGTATAAGCCGACAATTACAGGATATGGTGCTGGTCTCGAATGCGATATGGCAGCAATGACCGAAAGCATTAATTATGAAAACTCGCTTGTACTTCGTCAAAAAAATGAACCGACAATGGATGACTACTACCTTATAAAGATTGACCCAGCGAACGGAGATGTCTATAAGTGCAAGGGATATGAAATTGAAAGAGTCGGCAAGGACGGAAGAAATGTAACCTACAAGGGTCAATACGGATTCATCAGCGATTTCACACTGATGAAAGGCCAGCAGTTCCTTATTGCAGCGGCAAAGGATGCATCACTTAACATATACGATTTAGTATCGGGAAAGAAAATGCTTAGCATATACGTGGTCGACGGAGGAAAACTCATCTATGTTACCCCCGAACACTACTATATGGCAACAGGTGATGCAATCACTGGACTTGGTTACTACCACGAAGGCAAGGTTTACCCTGCAGAGCAGTTTGATATCAAGTACAACCGTCCAGACCTTGTGCTGAAATCGCTTGACGTTTTCGACAAGGAAATCATCGACATGTACAAGTCGGCATACCAGAAGCGTATACAAAAACTCGGGTTCACAGAAAGCATGCTCAACGGCGAAATGGAACTACCAGAAATAACCATAAAGAACACCGACGAAATCAAACTTACCACAACAAGGTCTTCCCTCGACGTAAAACTTTCGATGAAAGACGCCAACTACAATCTTAACAGACTAAACATTTACGTTAACGACGTTCCATTATTCGGAACCAACGGCATGGACCTCAGCGACAGGTACTCGAAGGAAACCATAGTCAACAGCGAAATTCCTCTTTCAACCGGCAAGAACGTTATTCAGTTCTCGTGCGTAAACGAAAAAGGTATGGAGTCGCTCAAGGAAGAAATCGAAATCTTCTACGACAACCAGAGCAAGAAACTAAAACCTACTTTGTACCTAATCTCGTTGGCAGTTGCAAATTACGAACAGTCGGAATACAACTTGCGCTACACAATCAACGATGGTCGCGGATTCGTAAAACTGTTCAGCGAACATGCCGACAACTTCGACCATGTAGTTGTTGACTCCCTTTACAACAGCAACTGTACAAAGCAGAACTTCCTTGCACTGAAGGAAAAACTTATGCAGTCGAAGGTTGACGATTATGTATATGTACACATTGCAGGTCACGGTTTGCTCGACGACGATTTGAACTGGTACTTTGCTACTCAAAACATCGACTTCTTCGACCCATCTGTCAATGGCCTGAAATACGAAGACATCGAAGGTCTGCTCGATGGCATTCCCGCCCGTAACAAGATGCTCCTTATGGATGCCTGCCACTCTGGTGAAGTTGACAAGCAGGATGGCGTCGACATCGCAGAAAAATCAGAAGGTGACGACACTCGTGGTGCAGTAACAGTCAGCAAGCGCAAAAAGACAAAGAATAGTCTCGGTAACTCATTCGAACTTATGCGACTGCTTTTCAGCGATCTGAAGAAAGGTACTGGTACCGTTGTAATTTCAGCAGCATCTGGTGGCGGTTACGCTTTGGAAAATGAGTCCATCGAAAACGGTATCTTCACCTACTGCCTGATGGACGCTTTCAAGAAGAACAAGGCCGACAAGAACAAGGACAAGTCAATTTCTGTATCGGAATTGCGTAACTTCATATTCGACGGCGTAAGCAAGATGAGTGAAGGAAAACAGCAACCGACTTCGCGTCGCGAAAACCTGCAGAATGACTTTAATGTAAAATAACATAAACGTGAATATAAAGGGCTACCTTTTCGGTAGCTTTTTTTTTATTCTCTACAATGAAAAACCATAACAATATGAAAAAAATAATATCTATCGCCATACTAGCACTCATGTGCAACATTTCTTTTGCACAGACAGATGTTAACGCCATTTATGAAAAGGCAAATTCACTAAACAATCAAGGCGACAGCTATTACGACGAAGGACAATTTTCCAAAGCACTTAAACTATACAGTCAAGCTGCAGAACTAACCAAGGATATTGCCAATGGATACAACATATATTACTCTTATTCTATAAGTAATATAGCCATATCGTACTATGCACTTGGCAACTACCCTATGGCTCTGAAATATTTGGAACAGTCAGCAGAAATAAAGAAAGAAATATACGGTCCAGAAGATCCACTATATGCATCTGCGCTGAACAACATTAGTGTTATATATTGTATGTATGAAGACTACAACAAGGCTATAGATTACGACTTGAAGGCATTGGAAATAAAGAAAAAAACATTGGGAGAAGACAATCCAAAATATGCTTTGTCTTTAAGTACTTTAGGCAGTATATATTATAAGATTGGCGACTACCAAAATGCCTTGAAATATCAGACTCAAGCCTTGAATATATACAAAAATTCCATTGGTGAGGAAACCCCCGAATATGCAAATACCCTAAATGCAATCGGTCTGACATACGCAGAGACGAATGAAAAACAGACTGCCTTGAAATATTATGTGCAGGCTCTTGACATAAGGAAAAAGGTTGTTGGTGTGAATCATCCAAGTTATGGAGAATCGCTTAATAATGTAGGTACCATATGTCTGGATATAGGCGATTACCAGAATGCTTTAAAATTTTTTAATGTAGCTTTGGATATTACAAAAGAAAAGAATGGCAATTATGCATTTATACTCAATAACATAGGCAATACATATTCCAAAATGAAAAATTACTCAAAAGCCTTGGAATATTATTTACAAGCTAAGAATATATGGGGGAAAACTTCGGGAGAATCAAGTTCCAACTACTCACTGGTTCTAAAAAATATTGCTGTCACATATTCCCTAATGGGCGACTATAAGAACGCTGTACTGAACGACAAACAGGCAGCAGACATTTTTAAGAAAAAACTCATTAGGAACTTTTCGTATATGACAGCACACGAGCGGGAAGCGTACTGGAATTCATTCGAAGATTATTTTTACGAAACAAGAAATCACATGTACTATGCATCAGATGATACCATTGCCACTAAAATCGCATACGATAGCGAACTTATTTCAAAAGGTCTATTACTTGCATCGGAAATAAGTACCACTAACATCATAAAGGAAAGCGGCAACAACGCTCTTATCTCCGAATACGAAAACATGAAAAAAATGCACCAGCAACTGAACAAGGAACTCGACAAACCTACTGACGAACGGGAATTCAACTGCGATTCGCTCGAAAACGAACTCCAAAAGAAGGAAAAGCGTATAATGCAAAGTTGCAAAGAATATGGCGACGTTACCAGTTTTATAAGCATCGGCTGGAAGGACATTCAAAAATCCATGAAAGACAATGATGTGGCTATTGAATTTACAAATGTCACGACAAAGAAAACTACTCAATTTATGGCACTTGTCCTTACCAAGAATATGGAGGCGCCAGTTTGTCTACATTTGTTCGAGAAGTCGGAAATGCAGAAACTGCAACGCGGTGTTGCTCCATCAAAACCCGATACACAAGAAAATGACGAAAACCGCGGAGCGACAACCGTCACTACAAAACGACAGGGAATCTACGAATCCACAGGTCTTTACAACATGCTTTGGAAACCTCTGGAGAAATACTTCCCCGAGAATCCACGCATCTATTTTGCACCATCGGGAATGTTGCACCAGATTGCAATTGAATATGCCCCGACTGGTGACGGCAAGCTTATTTCCGACAAGTACGAAATTTATCGAGTGTCGTCGACTCGTTTCCTTGCGCTTGACTATATGCCGATGCAGATGAAAAACTCAGTCCTATATGGTGGCATATATTACGACAGCGACACGACCACAATGAAACGCGAAAGCAACCGTTACGCTACCCGCAGTGCCAACTATACCTCTTTCGCAGCATTCAACAAGGATGAAGAGCGTGGAAGTCTCAGTTATCTGCCAGGCACAAAGACCGAAGTCGAGGATATTGCAGGGAAAATGAAAGGCAAGCAAATTGCCACCACGCTCTACGAAGGTTCGCAAGCAAACGAGGAATCGTTCAAGGCGCTATCGGGCAAAAGCATTTCTACCTTGCACATTGCCACCCACGGTTTCTTCCTGCCTACCGAAGAAAAACTTTCTGGTGATCAGGCGCTTATTCAGTCGGGACTTTTGATGTCGGGTGCGAACTTAGCATGGCAGAATCAACCAATCCCAGATGGTGTAGAGGATGGCGTTCTTACCGCCAAGGAAATCAGTTATATGGACTTACGTAAAACCGACCTTGTTGTGCTTTCCGCCTGCCAGACCGCACTTGGTGAAATTACTGGAGAAGGCGTTTTCGGTTTACAACGCGGTTTCAAGAAGGCAGGTGTACGTACCATCATCATGAGTCTCTGGCCGGTGGACGACAATGCTACATTATTGATGATGACCGAGTTTTACTCAAACCTTACCAAAGGAATGACCAAACGAGAGGCTTTCCTTGCTGCGCAGAACAAGGTTAAGAATACCGCAGGTTTCGAGAATCCAAGATACTGGGCAGCGTTTATAATGCTGGACGGAAACGAAAATTGATTTACGATTTTTTGAATGAATAATGGACAATTAATAACGAACAATCTGTAGGCTCACAATGCATTGTGAGCCTACAATAAACAACATCAAACAATATAAAACAATTTAAAACGACCATAAACTTAGAAACCCAGAAACATTAGAAACATGAAACATAGAACCCCAAATATTACGAGAAAATTACTACCTATAATACTTTTAGCTCTCCTAGGCAATATTTCATTTTCACAGACCGACACTGTGGCAATACAACACAAAATTGATTCATTGTACGATGATTTTGGCATCAAGTATTCCCAAAAAGATTACAGGAATGCATTATCGCTTCTGCTAGAAGTACTACCGCTAAGCGAGAAAATTTCAAGCGATGCCGAACATGCAAGTCTTTTATCGGGATTGGGAACTATGTATTTTTATAATGGTGACTCGCAAAACTCATTAAAATACTACAAATTGGCGGCAGAATTGCAGGAAAAGCTATCAGACTCCAATCATTCAGACTACATAGAATCGCTTAACAGCATTGGACTTCTATACTACTACATGGGCGAATACGAAAATGCCCAGATTTACTATCTGAAGGCTCTTGAAACACAAAAAAAATTTTCGGGAGAAGAAAATACAGCATACGCCAATTCGCTCAACAACATAGGAATACTCTATTCGGAAATGGGCGAATACCAGAAAGCATTGGACTATAAGCTGCAAGCATTGGAAATCCTAAAGAAAACCACAGGAGAAAACACCTCCGACTATGCAAATTTGCTAAACAATGTCGGACTATCATATTCAGAAACTGGCGATTACAAAAAAGCATTGGAAAGTTATAACAAAGCTGCCGAAATACAGAAAAATTTGCTTGGTGCCGAACATCAAAGCTACGCTACAACACTGAACAACATTGGCACTCTCCTATACCGCACCGATGACTACCACAACGCCTTGAAATACTTTTTGCGGTCAGCCGAAATACTAAAAAAAGCACTTGGAGACGAACATCGCGACTACCTGACGGCACTCAACAACATCGGGCTATTATGTTCCGAAAAAGGAGATTACCAAAATGCAATGAAATTTTATAGCCAGGTATTGGAAATCAGGAGAAGAACCTTGGGCGAAAGTCATCCCGACTACGCAACATCTCTAAATAATATCGCAACCTTGTATTCAAATATGGGCGATTGCACCGATGCCTTGACATTTGCAACCCAAGCTCTTGAAATTCAAGAAAAAGCACTTGGCAGGAATCATCCCGAATATGCAACATCGCTGAATAACATTGGCAGTCTTTACTCGTGCATTGGCGATTATGGCAATGCTATGAAATACAAGCTACTGGCGTTGGAAATAGAAAAGAATGTACTTGGCGAAACCAATCTGAACTATATAGCGACGTTGGACAACATCGGTGTACTTTGCTCAGATATTGGCGACTACCAAAATGCTTTGAAATATTACATTCAGGCATTGGAAATCAGAGAAAAAGGAATTGACTATGGCAGCATAAGCCATGCAAACCTAATGAACAACATTGCAGCGTTCTGCTCCGAAAGAGGCGAATACCCAACAGCCCAGCAATTCTATCTGCAGGCACTGGAAATCTGGAAAAAGATATTTGGCGAGGAACACCCAAACTATGCTACTACATTGGACAACATTGCTTCTCTTTATTATCTCACTGGCGACTATCAAAACGCATTGAATTATAGGATACAAGCACTTGAAATCAAGAAAAAGGCTCTGGGAGAAAACCATCCCGACTACGCAACTACCTTAGGAAATATGGGTATCCTGTACTCAAAAATGAACGACATACCCAATGCACTGAAATACAACATTCAAGCTTTAGAAATAAAAGAAAAAGCTCTTGGACCGGAACATCCCGACATTGCCATGACACTTAGCAATATTTCGGCTTTGTATCATGACATGGGCGACTATCAGAATGCGATAAAGACAAATTCGAGGGCAAAAAACATCCGCAAAATAAATCTAATCAGGAACTTTTCACTGATGACAGCGCACGAGCGTGAAGCCTACTGGAACGCCAACAACTTTAATTTCTCAAAAAGCATTTTGTATTCGTTCCGTCTTCCGAACGATACGACTGCAGCAAAAACATCATACGATACAGAATTGATTACCAAAGGATTGCTTCTGTCTTCAGAAATTAGTTTGAACAAAATTATAAAAGAAAGTGGAAACGAAAGTCTGATTTCTGAATACGAAGCAATAAAAAACATGCATCTGCAACTTAACAAGGAACTTGACAGACCAGTTGTCGAACGTATTTACAACTGCGATTCGCTTGAAAATGAGATTCAAAAGCTAGAAAGGCATATCGTTGAAAGCAGCAAGGAATTCGGTGACATGACAAATTTTATAAAAATTGACTGGAAAGATGTTCAGAAATCACTGAAAAGCAATGACGTAGCAATTGAGTTCACAAATGTTCAAACGACAAAAGATTCCACCGTCTATGCAGCAATAATCCTTACCCAGAACATGGAATCGCCTGTTTTTGTACCGCTTTTCGAACAAAAGGAAATAGTCCGTCTGCTTCGTGGCATAGCACCGGCAAAACCAGAAACACCAAGCGACGACGAAAATCGCGGGGCAACATCTTTTTCATCGAAACGTCTGGGAATCTACGAATCCACAGGACTTTACGATATGCTTTGGAAACCATTGGAAAAGTATTTTCCCGAAAATCCGCGCATATACTTTGCCCCATCGGGAATGTTGCACCAGATTGCTGTTGAATATGCACCAATCAACCACGGCAATACCATTTCGGACAAGTATGAGATTTACCGTGTATCGTCAACCCGTTTCCTAGCAATGGACTACATACCAAAACCAATGAAAAACTCAGTTCTTTATGGCGGTATTTTCTACGACAGCGACACCACAACCATGAAACTCGAAAGCGACAGATACGCAACGCGCAGTGTCGCATATAACTCGTTTGCAGCATTCAACAAGGGCGAAGACCGCGGAAGTCTCAACTATTTGCCAGGCACAAAGACCGAAGTGGAAAACATTATTGGCAAAATGAAGAAAAACCACATAAAGTCAACACTTTACGAAGGCTCGCAAGCAAACGAGGAATCATTCAAGGCACTGTCTGACAAGGATATTTCAACTTTGCATATCGCAACCCATGGATTTTTCCTGCCTTCTGACGAAAAATTGCAAGGCGACCATTCTCTGATTCAATCGGGACTTTTGTTTTCTGGAGCAAACTACGCATGGCAAAACCTACCAATCCCAGAAGGCGTAGAAGATGGCATACTCACAGCCAAGGAAATCAGTTTCATGGACTTGCGTAAGACAGACTTGGTTGTACTTTCAGCTTGTCAGACTGCTTTGGGAGAAATCACCGGCGAAGGTGTTTTCGGTTTGCAACGAGGTTTCAAAAAGGCAGGTGTCCATACAATAATCATGAGCCTCTGGCCAGTTGACGACAATGCCACCCTGCTGATGATGACCGAATTTTACACTAATCTTACAAAAGGAATGTCGAAACGAGAAGCCTTTCTTGGCGCCCAAAACAAAGTTAAGACAACAGCAGGCTTCGAAAATCCAAGATACTGGGCTGCATTTATTATGCTGGACGGGAACTAAAATTGATTTACGATTTTTTCAATGGATAATGGACAATTAATAATTAATAACGAACAATCTGTAGGCTCACAATGCATTGTGAGCCTACAATAAACAACATCAAACAATATAAAACAATTTCAAACGAACATAAACTTAGAACCCCAGAAACGGCGTAGCCACATAAACCCACAAACTATAATTTTTCCCTTGCCATATAAAATGTTAATTATAATTTCGCAGCGAAAATTTTATTGCCATGAAAATTGTAAGAACAGTTGAAGAACTTACCGCACTGAGAAAAGAGAACTCATTCAACGGCAAAAAGTTAGGATTCGTTCCGACTATGGGTGCACTGCACGAGGGACACGCATCGCTAGTACGTCGCAGCGTTGCAAAAAACGACTGCACTGCGGTTTCCGTATTCGTTAACCCACGCCAGTTCAACGACCCCACCGACTACAAGAACTACCCGATAACCACCGATGCCGACATTGCTTTGCTAGAAAGCGTTGGATGCGACATACTATACCTCCCATCCGCCGATGACATATACAACGGATACGAAGGTTGCAAGATGGATTTCCATGGACTGGACAAAATGTACGAAGGCGAATTTCGTCCCGGACATTTTCAAGGAGTTGTTGACATAGTATACAGACTTTTCGACCTAGTGAAACCCGATTTCGCATATTTTGGCGAGAAGGATTTCCAGCAGGTGGCAATAATAAAACTTATGGTCAAGCAGAAAAACCTGCCATTAACAATAGTCCCCTGCCCTATTGTCCGCGAAGAAAGCGGTCTGGCGAAAAGTTCACGCAACAGACTTCTCACTGCAGAGCAAATCGAAGTTGCTCCTCTTATCTACAAGACGATAACCGAAACTTGCTCGGAGATTTCAGAAAAAGACACACCAGAAAACCTAATCGCCACCTTAAAGTCGAAAATAGACAGCATAAACTTCATGAAAATGGAATACGCAGCATTCTGCAATTCCGAAACTCTTGAAAGACTAGAAAAATTCGACAGGGAAATCGTCACCAGACTTTGTATTGCTGTATGGTGTGGCAATATAAGATTAATTGACAATATTAATTGTAGCATTAAATAAATACTTAAATTTGCAGCGTTTTTTTACGACATCAGAAATGAACATTGAAGTAGTAAAATCGAAGATTCACATGGTTACCGTCACCGAAGCCAACCTGCAGTACGTGGGAAGCATCACTATCGACGAGGACCTTATGGATGCAGCAAATATCATCGAAAACGAAAAGGTGCAGGTTGTAAACGTCAACAACGGTGAACGACTTGAAACATACGTTATAAAAGGTAAGCGCGGTTCTGGCGTAATTTGCCTCAATGGTCCCGCTGCACGCAAGGCGCAAGTCGGCGACATCGTAATCATAATTTCATACGCATCGATGGATTTCGAAGACGCGAAGAAATTCAAACCATCGTTCGTTTTCCCCGACACTCGCACAAACAAAATAGTGTAATGTCCGCACTGTCGGCTATAAAATCCAAAATCACAGACATATCCGAAATAAACGGACTTGTTTCGTCGTGGAAGTCCCAAGGACATAGTGTGGTTTTCACAAATGGTTGCTTCGATGTGCTTCACTATGGACACGTAAGTTACCTTGCCGAAGCCAGCGACCTTGGCGACAAGTTAGTTATAGGTTTAAACTCAGATGCATCGGTAAGACGGCTTAAAGGAGAAACACGGCCAATAAACGGGCAGAACGAACGAGCAACACTACTGGCAGCACTGGATTTTGTCGATGCTGTTGTTATTTTTGAAGAAGACACTCCAGAAAACCTGTTAAAAAAGATAAAACCGAACTTCTTAGTCAAGGGCGGAGACTACACTTTCGAAACCATAGTGGGAGCCGATTTCGTCAGTTCATACGGAGGAAAAGTTGCGACAATTCCACTTGTTGAAAACTTTTCTTCTTCATTAATAATAAAAAGATTTTGAATTAAAAAATTTACTATATTTGCAACCGATTTATTTTTATTTAGTAAAATGAAGAATAGAATATTAATACTTATACTGTTAGTAGGATTTTCAACGATTTTGATGTCAAGTTGCAAAAAAGTTGCAGACGAACTTGTTGGTACATGGAATATTATGACATTTGACACCCAAGAAGAAGGTAAAATGCAAATTACATTCGATGGGGACAAAACTGCGGTAAGAATTTATAATTCTGAATCAGGAATGCTTGTTGACAGTTGCTCATACGAAGTTATCCAGAAGGGTGCAAAAAAGCGTATTATATTCAGAGACAGTCACATGTTGCCTGGATATGACGATTTGAACGGCGTATATAGGGTAGACAAGATTAAGAATGATATTATTATAGCAACAAGAATAGAATTCGAGGAAGACCCGACAAAGGGTGGCGCATTCTACAGTTTGGAAATGAAAAGGAAAAATTAAACATTATAACGCAAACAAACACATAACGACTGCCAGAACGACAGTCGTTATGTGTTTTTAAAAGGACTCATGGCAAAAAACAAAACTATATTCGTCTGTCAGAACTGCGGGTTCAACTCTCCCAAATGGATAGGCAAATGCCCCAACTGCAACAGTTGGAATTCATTTATCGAAGAGGTTGAAGAAAAGGAAGACAAGTTTACAAAGGCATATTCCGAAGCAATTGCAGGAAATCCTGTTCCTATTCACGATATAAAGCAAAAGGAACTGCATAGAATCGACATGCCATATACCGAACTCAACCGCGTACTCGGAGGCGGACTTGTCCCCGGCTCGTTAGTTCTGCTTGGTGGTGAACCTGGAATCGGAAAATCAACACTTATTCTGCAGTCTGCCCTTAATATTAACAAGAAAGTCCTGTATATTTCTGGCGAGGAAAGCGATACCCAGATAAAACTTCGCGCAGACAGAATCGGCATCAATAATCCCCAATGCCTGATATACACAGAAATAAACATCGACAAGATTATTGCCACAATAAAAGCAACTGATCCCGAAATAGTTGTAATCGACTCGATACAAACTACCGCATCTACCGACATTACATCATCGCCTGGAACAGTTTCTCAAATAAGACTTTGTGCACAGAAACTACAGGAATATGCAAAGCAATCGGGAGTACCTATAATAATAATAGGACATATCAACAAGGATGGCGACATAGCAGGACCAATGTCGCTGGAACATATTGTTGATGTAGTTGTGCAATTTGAAGGCGACAACAACCATTTCTACCGTCTACTCCGCCCCAAAAAGAACCGTTTCGGTTCAACATACGAAATAGGCGTTTTCGAGATGATGAACTATGGTTTGAAGGAAGTCACCGACCCTGGCAAAATCCTGCTTTCGGGCGACAACAGCAACCTTAGCGGAATAGCATTCGGAACAGTTAGTGAAGGCTCGCGTTCGCTTATGATTGAAATACAAGCACTTGTTGGCAATTCAGTTTATGGGACTCCACAACGCTCTTCTACTGGATTCGACAATCGCCGATTCATGATGCTACTCGCAGTAATCGAGAAACGTCTCGGTCTGAAACTCAATGCAAAAGACGTTTTCCTGAACATTGCAGGCGGTCTGCGCATAAACGACACTGCCGTCGACATTTCCGTTATTGCAGCGGTAATCTCGTCGTACATCGACAAGGCAATCCCCGACAATTATTGCTTCATAGGCGAAGTTGGACTATCGGGACAGATAAAACCGGTATCATTCATCGAAAAACGTGTTGCAGAAGCATCTAGACTCGGATTCTCAACAATTTTCATATCAGCATCGCAAAAGGCGGAAGTAAAGGAAACCAAATCGACAATAATCCCCGTTTCCGATGTAAGAGACTTTGCCACAAGACTTTTCAAAGGAGGAAATCAAGAACAAGAAGCATGACAAAACACATTTCTCCAGATGGACATATAGGCACGTTGGAATACCTGAAAGCAATATGGAATTTCAGGCATCTAACCCACTCCCTTGCAAAAGGAGAAATAAAAAACCAATCGTCGCTGAATATCACCGGCATCTTCTTGAATATCATACAGTCGCTCATCGGACTAGCAGTATATTGGATAGTTTTCGGCATAGCAATCGGCATCGATACAGGCGATATACCATATCCCATATTTGTACTTCCCGGGATTTTTATCTGGCACTATTTTTCTGCAATAACTGGATATTGCAGCAACTGTTTCATTCTCAGTCAGAACTTCATTAGCAAACTATATTTTCCTCGCATCTGCATACCATTTTCAAAAGTATTGCTCGGAATGGTTGACTTTACAATCGGAATTATACTATTCATCATACTATTCATCTGCTTCGGACAATCCCTTACAATAAACTGGTTATTTTTCCCATTGATTATCATAGCAATAATAATCTTTGTAACAACAATAGGATTATGGATCAGTTTCATTTCCCTATTTTCGATGGACACCACACGAATAGCAGCACAACTGACTAACTTTTTGATATTCATCACTCCCGTATTCTATCCAGACACTATAATTCCCGAAAATTTCAAGTTCATACTATACATAAACCCTGTCGCGGGCATAATAGAATACACACGCTGGTCGTTGCTTGGCACTGCTCTTCCCGACCATAAATACCTGATAGGCATTGCAATAACAGCAATATTGGGAATAACAATATTCTTCATCTTTAAAAAGTACGAAAAAAGAATCTCAGACCTGCTATAAAATGACACCAGAGACCGCCATATCAATACACAATCTGTCGAAAGAATACTACAGAACAGAAAAAGCAAGTCCATTTTCGCGCAAATCGACAAAAGGCACAGGTTTTCTGGCAGTCAACAATATTAGCATCGACATTAGGAAAGGCGAGGTTATATGCATAACCGGTCACAACGGCTCGGGCAAAAGCACACTGCTAAAAATGCTGGCAGAAGTTACACTGCCCACTTCTGGTGAAATAGAAATCAACGGCAAAGTCGCTTCAATACTTGAAATAGGCATAGGTTTTCAGCCAGAAATTTCTGGTTACGAAAATATTTTCCTGTCGGGAGCAATGTACGGACTAAAAAAATCGGAAATTGAGACAAAAATTGACCGAATAATTGAAATGTTCGGTTTCCCTGATTTCATAAATACGCCAGTAAAATACTATTCATCAGGAATGTACATGCGACTGGCCTTTTCAATAATCGTCAACATAGAAGCGGACATATACCTGTTCGATGAAGTTACAAGCGTCGGTGACAACGAATTCAGGAGCAAGGTAACACGCGAAATTTCAAGGTTGAAAGACAATGGTGCAACAATATTGGTAGTTACGCATACGCCAACGTTGTTCTCGACAGTAAGCAACCGCTTCATCATTTTCAACAAAGGTAGCATTACGGTTTCCGAAACACCAGAAAATATTCCGCAAGCGCCAGATGACGACCCTAAGCACATTTGCGAAGACAAACTCAAACAAATCAAGGAACTACATACAGAAAACCTGAATTTCGATTTGACAGATGTCAAAATAATAACGCAAACCGACGATCCAAACAAAATATTTGATGAAAAAATCGAAATTGTCGCTACAGTTTCATACCAAACCAACGATGTATCAACCTTATTAATAGCAGTTACTGACGTTAGCGGAAACATAATAACATCGGCATGCGCGGAACTTGCAGCAGGCAATCTGAAAAACAAACTTATATCGTTTGAATTTCCTAAAGGATACCTTCGTCCGTCACCTTTGAGCCTACGATTCGAAATTATGGACAGCAACAACAAACCGCTGGCTTCGTACCCAAATGTGATAAACATGCCACACCCACGAAAGAACATCTGGTCAGGATACCTGAACATGCCCATAAAAGTAACCGTTGAGTAATGCAAATTTATCCGAATCGGCAAAAATAAATTGCATTTCCCTTTAAATCACGTTATCTTTGTAACCTTAAATTTATTATCGTGCCAAAGCGACTTCTACTCATAGTGCATCACAGGCCCAACCGCTCGCCCGGACAAAGGTTTCGCATAGAACAATTTTTGCCATGGCTCGAAAAAGCAGGTTACGAAGTCACTTTCTCCAACATCATCAGCGAAAAGGACGACAAGACCTTCTACTCGCACGGTCATTACTTTGGAAAACTTTTGTTCGTGATAAAGAGTTTTTTCCATCGCATGAAGGATGTGCGCAGAGCAAAGAATTTCGACCTTGTGTTCGTCTATCGCGAAGCATATATGTTAGGCACGACAATCTTCGAACGAAAGATTGCAAAGAGCGGAGTACCAATGATTTTCGATTTCGATGACTCCATCTGGCTGAACGACACCAGCGAAGGCAACCAGAACCTAGCATGGCTGAAACGCACCGAAAAGACAAACGAAATCTGCCAGTATGCTACACTCGTAAGTGTTGGCAACCAATATCTTGCCGACTACGCAAAGCAATTCAACGACAATATTTTCATACTGCCGACTGTAATAAACACCAACTACCATAAGCCAACAGAGAAAAAGCCACACAACGGCATTTGCATCGGCTGGACAGGTACTCAACCAACTCTCAAGCACTACGAAACCGCTTTTCCTGTACTGAAACGCATAAAGGAAAAATATAGCGACAAGGTGTATTTCAAGGTGATAATGAACTCGAAAACCTGGCAGAGCGAAATTCCCGACACCAAAATCGTGCAATGGTCAGCAGAAAACGAAATCGAAGAACTTTGCGAGTTCGACATAGGCATAATGCCTCTGCCAGATGACAAGTGGAGCCGTGGAAAGTGCGGTTTCAAGGGACTGCAATGCATGGCGCTTGAACTTCCTGTGGTAATGTCGCCAGTGGGTGTGAACAAGGAAATTATCGACGACGGCGAAAACGGTTTCCTCGCCGACTCCGAAGACGAATGGGTTGAAAAATTGTCTGCTCTCATTGATTCAGAGGAACTTCGCCACAAAATTGGCAAGAATGCCAGACAGACAGTCGAGGAACGCTTTTCCGTTACAGCGTGGGAAGACAAAGTTGTCGAAACTTTCGACGGGCTGATAAAAAAGTAAAGAAAAATTTTTGCCGTTAATAAAATCTTCCATACTTTTACGAAAAATTTCGTAACGAAAAAAGTCGTAATATGGAGAACCCATTCAAATTCGGGACAATAGTCGAAGGAGACTTCTTTACCGACAGAGTTGAAAAAGTGGCTTATATAAAGCAGTTTATCAATAGCGCGAACCATCTGATTATAATAAGCCCGCGCCGTTTCGGAAAGAGCAGTGTCGCTTTGAAAGCCGTGAAACAGTCGGGGCGCAGATACATATATCTGAACCTGCAAAAAGTTATGTCGGTTCAAGATTTGGCGGCCAAGTTGCTAACCGAAGTTTACAAGCACAATACACTGGAAAAACTTCGCGGTTTAATTTCCAATTTTAGAATAATTCCAGCATTGAATACCAATGCGTTGACTGGTGCTGCAGATGTCAGTTTCCAACCATCAAAAAACGCGAACGTGATGCTTGAAGATGTTTTTGGTACATTAGAAAACATTGGAAATGAAAGCAATAGACTAGTTGTCATTCTAGACGAGTTTCAGGAGATACTGGAAATAGAGACAGGTTTGGACAAGCAGTTGCGTGCTATTATGCAGGAACAAAAGAACATCAATTATATATTGCTTGGCAGTCAGGAATCAATGATGGAAGATATTTTCGAAAAGAAGAAATCGCCATTCTACCATTTCGGACAACTGATGCGCCTGCGCAAATTGCCAAGAAACGAGTTCGAGCAATATATATCATCAAGGTTAAAGACTCTTTTGCCTCAAAACTACAACGAAATCACAAAAGAAATACTGGACTATACCGATTGCCACCCATATTATTCACAGCAACTTGCCTCCCAAATATGGCAGACGGCAATCATCAATCCAGAATGTACAGAATTGTTTTCCAAAGCATTACAACAAATTGAAGAATCTCATTGCTTGGACTTTGAACGCATTTGGATTCGTCTGAATCGTACCGACAAAAAAATTCTGCAGACACTTGCTTCTGATACACAATTGACAATGACAGACTTGCACACAAGTACGATATATAGCGCACTGAAGAAAATGCAAAAGCAGGGACTTGTGATATATTCAAATCGTTATGAGATAGAAGACCCGTTCTTCAAGAAATGGATTTTGGATTTTGCATCATAGTTATTACGAAAAGGTTCGTAACGAAACTTTTCGTAATAAGAATACATTTATTTACAGACACTCTCTAACATATAGATTGTTTCCCGCTTTGGAAAACATTTTTCACATTACAACAATCCATAACAAATTTAACAACAAAACAACATTTTCCATCGCTAATATTTCTTAACTTTGCAAAAAATACTACGGAAATGAAACGGATATTCTCATTATTAGCCATCGTACTGATACTTAGCGCATCATTGTTTGCACAGACCGAACCAGCAAAGCAAGCAAAGAAATTCGAACGTCTGCTCAACTACATAGATGCAATGTACGTTGATACCGCCGACATTGCCAAAATCACCGAAACGGCAATAATAAAGATGTTGCAGGAACTTGACCCGCACTCTGCATATATCAGTGCCGACGATGTCGCAAAGTCGAAAGAACAACTCGACGGAAGTTTCGACGGCATTGGCGTTCAGTTCCGTATTATTCAGGATACCATCGTTATACAAGATGTGATTTCTGGCGGACCGTCGGAAAAAGTTGGACTGAAATCGGGTGACCGCATAGTGAAGGTTGACGAAGAAGTTGTCGCTGGCATAAAAATCGACAATTCGGGCGTGGCAAAACGTCTGCGTGGCAAGAAGGGCACAAAAGTTACTGTAGGCATCATGCGCCCGGGCGAAAAGGACCTATTGTACTTCGAGATTATCCGCGACAAAATTCCAATCCATAGCGTCGATGCGTTCTACACAGTTGGCGATGTAGGTTATGTGAAACTCAACAAGTTCGCCCGCACTACCGAAGCCGAGATGGACTCTGCATTCATGTACTTCACACAAAAGAAAGTTAAGAACATCATTCTTGATCTCAGCGACAATACAGGTGGTTACCTCGACCAGGCCGTTACATTGTGCAGCAGATTCATTGACCCAAATAAGTCTATAGTATATACAAAAGGTGAGAAAATGCCCCGCTACGACTACAATTCCAAGGAAATGGCAGTCGACAAGATTAACCGCAACGGAAAACTTGTTGTCATCATCAACGAGAACTCTGCATCGGCAAGCGAAATCACATCGGGTGCAATACAGGACTGGGACAGAGGCGTTATCGTTGGTCGCCGCTCGTTTGGTAAAGGTCTGGTACAAAGAGAAATGAACCTTACCGACGGTTCTATTGTCCGCCTTACAATAGCACGCTACTACACCCCATCGGGACGCTGCATACAGAAACCGTACAGCAGTTACGAAGAATACAACAAGGACCTGCTCAACCGTTACAACCACGGCGAATATTACCACAAGGACAGCATAAAATTCAACGACAGTTTGAAATACAACACATTGAAATACAGGCGCACAGTTTACGGTGGCGGCGGCGTAATGCCCGACGACTTTGTTCCGCTTGATACCACCCTGCGTTCCGACTATCACCTTGCATTGCAGCGCAAGAACATTTTCTTCCCGACAATTTCGGAATACATCGACAAGCACAAGGACGAACTGAAAAAAAAATACAAGGATGTGGAAAATTTTGCACAAAATTTCACTGTTCCAGATGAATTTATGAAGATAATGTTGGAAAAAGCCAAGGATGCCAAAATAAATGTCGATTCTCTGACAAAGGCGACACCAGCACAGGAACTTTACCTGAAGAACCACATCAAATCGTCGATGGCAAGCGATGTCTGGGGAAGTTCAGCATTCTGGCGCATATTCAACGAACAAGACCCAACAGTAAAACGCGCCTTCGAAATCATTGGCGACGACAAACTGTACAATTCGCTGCTGAAGAAGAAATAGACTATTGTTTGATTTTGTTGAGACGCAATATTTTGCGTCTGTAAATGTATGAAAAAAATTGTAGGCACGCAATACATTGCGTGCCTACTTTCAATTTTCAATTTTCAACTCATACAACACGCACGTACAATGGCAACCCTTTCCGCAAACGGGACACGAATACCCTTTTGCAATGCTGTCGGCATACCAATAATCGGGTATTTCGCGAAGTGGAAGGAAACCATTCCTGCGGAAAATCACATCGGAATTTACAATTCCATCGTGCTTCCATAAAGGCGACATTATTTTCTTTGCACCTACACTTTTCAAATATTCCACCGACTTTGCAACCAAGTCCGTTCCTATCCCTCGCCCCGAAAAATCAGGACTTACAGCCACTGTTCGGACATACGCCTCGCCCTCCTGCCCTACATACGACAGACAGAACCCGGCACATTTTTGCATCTCAACATGCTCTGCCACAAAGACATTGCAAGCAGACAAATCATCAACAGTAATATATTTCTCACCAAGTTGCGCATCGGCAATGGCAAGAATTTCGTCAATATCTGCTTGTTGCAAGTCGCGTATTCGTATCATGACTAACGATTTGGCGCAAACTTATAAAATTCTTTGTAAAAATAAATCAAATTCGTTTTTTTATAATATCTTTGTAACGTTTAGTTGATTTATTCATATCATAAAAACAATAATAAAATGAGGAAATATACATTTATTGCAATTTTAATCACCCTGTCGATGACTGCCATGGCAAAGCATGTCGATTTGGAAACAGCAAAATCGGTGGCAGCAACTTTCTGGGAAAAGAATGTTCAGAAAAGCAACACACATAGGTCAGGATACGAATTTTATGACATTACAAGTCAAACCGAGTTTTCAAACATCTACATTTTCAACACTAATGGAGGGGTCGTTATTGTTTCGGCAGACGATGTGGCGAAACCAATCCTTGGTTACTCACAACAAGGAACTTTCAACCCCGAAAATATTCCTACAAACGCCAAAAGTTGGCTTCGAAATTACTGCGATGAAATACAATACGCCATTGACAACAACATTGAAACTGGCGTAGAAACCCGCGAAGCATGGAACAACCTGCGCAATGGCATAGCCCTTGCCCCCAAAAGCACAAGAACTGTATCGCAGTTGCTAACAACCACTTGGAACCAAAGGCCATACTACAACGAACTATGTCCCTTCGATGAAGAAGAAGGCGAACGTTCCGTCACCGGCTGCGTAGCAACAGCAATGGCGCAGGTTATGAAATACTGGAACTGGCCTGCTCGCGGAACTGGTTCACATTCATACACTTCGGATGACCATCCAGAACAAGGCATACTGTCAGCAGATTTTGGAAACACCACATACGAATGGGACAACATGCCCAATGCATTGACAGAAGGAAGTTCGCCCGCAGAGATAAATGCAGTAGCAACCCTTATGTACCATTGCGGAGTATCTGTAGAAATGATGTACAGTGCCGTAGGCAGCGGAGCATATACAATTACATATTATGGACAACTCGATTATTGCTCCGAAAACGCGTTGCGCGACTTTTTCGGATACAGCAACGACCTTCATGGAGAGGTTAGAATGTACAGATACGAGGACGAAAACGGAGATACTCTTACATACGATTTGTATCCACACGACGACTGGGTAGCAATGCTGAAGGAGGACTTAGACGCATTACGCCCTATCTTATACACCGGACATGGCAACATTGGCGGACATGCGTTCGTATTCGACGGATACGACAACAACGACCTTTTCCACGTAAATTGGGGATGGGGAGGATACGCAGACGGCTATTTCGAAGTTGATGCCCTAGAACCAGACCCAGGAGGAATTGGTGGCGGAGACTATCTGTTTTACTTAGACCATACTGCTGTATTCGGAGTGGAACCGGCCTATACAACATTAGCAGCATCACCAAGACTTCTGACAATAAATGCCAACGGCGATGCAGTAACTTTTAATATTTATGCCAGCAACATACCCCAAAACTGCAACATATCATGCGACCAGCCGTGGGTAACACTATCAAACACAACCGCAACAGGATACGGAGAAACTACACCAATCACATTAACTGCCGAACCAAATACATCAGGAGAGACAAGATATGCAACAATCACAATCACACAAGGCAGTTATACTACAACTATTTCGGTAACACAGAATGATGTACAATATACAATAACCGTACTATCGGAAAACACCGAACATGGAGAGGTTTATGGCGGCGGAACATTCGACGAAGGAACAGAAATAGAGATTTCGGCAACGGCACACGATGGCTATCAATTTTTAGCATGGAACGATGACAACACCGACAATCCGCGAACCATAACGGTAACAGAAGACGCCACATATACTGCTTATTTCGTTGAAATTTCTGACATTGAGGAAAATAATGCTTCTAAAATATCAATCTTCCCCAACCCTACAAGCGACATGCTTAACATAATATCGTCGGAAGAAATTTCTTCTGTCGAAATTGTAAACATTATCGGGCAAGTTGTTTTGTATAAAGAAGTTAACAGTACCTCCACTCTTTGCAACTTGAAAGGAATTGATGACGGCATATACTTCATAAGAATACATGGCAAATCGCATAATGACATCATAGGTAATCAAAAATTTGTAAAGGCAAATTAAAACAAACTGCCAGAAACTTCTTCCCGTCAAAAACATCGGTAGTGATACAACTATTGCCTAGTTTGTGTGGCAATGGCATTAAAATCTTTTTTCAATCATAGCGAGTGATTGAAAATTGACGAGGTCGTATTTTTACTATTTTTGTCCGCTAAATCCTCAAGCGGTCATTCCGGAAAGCAGAACGAACAGCAAAAGGAACGTTGCATGTGAGTTCGCTTGTCCGGAATCTGTTAAACGATAATCCGTTAGCAGATTACGGACAGCAGTCTTCACAACGCTCCCCAATTCTGTATCGCGTGTTACGACTAGCTTCCGAAATGACAAACCCACCAACTAAAAATTTGTGTAAGTAAATGATAGTAATTAAATTACAATATCAGTACAATTTTTTAGCGGACAACAATATATTTTTACAAACTCCGACAATCATTTTATCACATATTGTGAAAAAATAAATTGACAAATCATCATACATATTATAAATTATACATATCTTTGCTAACTGATATTATTTACAAATAGGAGTATTAACGCTAAATATTTTTCTAATGAAAAGGTTTACATTTATAATTATGGCATTGCTCGTAGCAGTTATGGGCTTTGCACAAAACAAAAGTAGCGCTAATTTGAAAAGCAAAATGCCTTTAAGAACCATAGTGCCACAAAAAAAATCAACAGTACAAAATCCCATCAGGGCTCTACGCAGTAACGAGTCCATCATCATCCTATCAGCAGGCGATGTATGGGGTGACGGTTCTGGATACCAGATGCTACTTGATGCCGATGCTACTGCATATGGTTCGACAATACCTGCAACCGGCAATCTGTCATCATCTGGCGACGTTTCGTCAAGCGTATATGACCAATTCGAATACAAAATCCCTGTAAATGCCGACGGAGCGTGCAATACATCCAACATCATTTTGAACAGCAGTGTGGCAATCAATGTTCCTGCTGGCACATACGACTGGTGTATTACCAATCCTACCCCAGGCGACAAGGTTTATATAGCAAGTTCCAATGGAAATATTCCTGCCCGTTATGATAATTATGTATTTGAAGCAGGAAAAATATATACATTCTCCGTTTCTTACGGTGGAGAAAACGACCAGGTCGATCTCACAATAGAAGACATGCCAACAGGACCAACTATGAGTGCCAGCGAAACTGAAATGTCATTCTACAACGATATTAACAGCACAAACGAAGCATCAACAATTACAATCCTAGGCATGAACCTAACGGCAAACATTACTGCCACCGTAACTGCTCCGTTCTCTGTTTCTACCGACAACAACACCTTTGGAACAACAGCAACACTGGGTACCATCGGAGGAACACTTTATGTAAATTATTCTCCTATCACAACAGGAACCAACACAGGCACCTTGACATTAACCAGTGCAGGAGCCGAAACCTTGACCATTACACTACACGGCACTGCATTCGAATGCAACACCATCTACGCTCCTTGGATAGAAACATTTGACCCATCCAACACGTCATTATATTGCTGGAGCATAATCGACTACAATCAAGACGGAACCACATTCGGTTTGTACAATTATTCCGGAAACTATGGCATGTCTATTAACTATACAGACCAGAATAACGACTTCCTTATATCACCCTCGCTGTACATTGCTACTGGCGACTACCTGACTTTCAAGGTAGCACATAGAGGTTCATATCCAGAAACATACCAAGTGTATGCTTATGTGGACGATAACCTTACTTCTATTAGAAACGCGACACAAACAACCACCCAAATGCCAGAATTTGAAACTATCACGGTTGACTTATCCTCATACGTAGGACAAACCATCCAGATTGCAATCAGAAACACAAGTGCAGACCAATGGACATTCTATCTTGACGATTTCATATTCCATAATACACCAACCGCACCAGAAATTGCACTAACATCCGTAGTTCCGGCAAATGGTTCGTCAATAGCAGAAGGACAAGAACTATCTATAGGTGGCGTTATTACAAACAATGGCGTTACACTTAACTCCTACAAAATCTCCTACTCTGTTGATGGCGGCAACCCAGTTGAATATACTGTAAGCGGGTTAAATATTGAAAACTTGGAAACACACAGTTTCACCCACCCGACTACTATAAATGGTTTGTCAGTAGGTTCTCATACTATCGTTGTTACAGTCTCCAATCCCAATGGTGTTGCCGACAACAATAGCGACAACAGTCAAACCATTACAATAAATGTCGCCGATTGCAGTTTGCCAATATCAACATTCCCGTATGTTGAAGACTTTGAAAATGGCGCCAACCCTTGCTGGACTCTTGTCGATGCCGATGGCGACGGATATGGCTGGGTAACAGGGTCAACTGTTAGCGGCATATACTACCCTGAAGGTCAAAACATAGTCGGTTCCGGTCACAATTCATCCAACATGTTTGTTTCCGGCTCATTCACAAATGCTACAAGTTCGGCCTTAACCCCAGACAACTGGGCAATATCACCTGCCATTGACTTGACTACCGCCACAACAGCACAACTAAGTTTCTTCGCTGCCGCTCAAGACAGGGACTGGCCAGAAGAACATTATGGAATATATGTTTCTACCACCACAACCGACCCATCTGCTTTCACTTTGATTTGGGAAGAAGACATGGATGCAAATGGCGGTGTACATAGCAAAGCACAAAGCACTTGGGGTGCAAAACATGCCGACCTCAGCAACTATGTAGGACAAACCATCTATATCGGCTTCCGTCATTTCAACTGCACAAACGCCTTCCTACTTCTTATAGACGACATTGTGGTTAATGTCACCTATACCGTCACGGTGCTTTCAAATAATGACGCATTCGGTACAGCAAACGGAGGAGGCATTTTTGATGCTGGTACAGAAATTTCCATTTCCGCAACTCCGGCAGAACACTACCACTTCGTTTCGTGGGATGACGGAAACACTGACAATCCACGTACAGTAACCGTTTCCGATGCAGCAACATATACCGCAATATTTGCAATCGACCAGTTTACAATTACTGTAGACGCCAACAACGAAACCATGGGAACCGCCGATGGTAGCGGAACATACGATTATGGCGAAGAAATTCAGATTTCGGCAAATCCAGCAGAACATTACCACTTCGTACAGTGGAGCGATAGCAACAACCAGAACCCACGTACTATTACAGTAACAGACAATGCAAGTTACACTGCTGAATTTGCAATCGACCAGCACACTGTTATGGTTGCTTCTGCAAACAACGACATGGGAACCGTTAATGGAGGCGGAACTTTTGATTATGGTACCGAAATACAAATTTCGGCAACTGCAGTCGAACATTACCACTTTGTTCAGTGGAACGATGGCAACACCGACAATCCGCGCACGGTAACTGTTACCGGAGACATAGTCTATGTAGCAACATTTGCAATAGACCAGTTCAACATCACCGTTGTTTCTGCAAATGAAACTATGGGTACCGCAAATGGTGGCGGAATGTATGACTACAATGCAGAAATCCAGATTTCCGCAACTCCTGCCGAACATTACCACTTCGTTTCGTGGAACGACGGAAACACCGACAATCCTCGCACAATAACCGTTACAGAAGATGCAAGTTATACTGCAACATTTGCAATCGACCAATTCACTATTACTGTCGTTTCCGACAATGAGAGCATTGGAACTACCGCAGGCAGCGGAACATACGATTACGGCGAAGAAGTTCAAATTTCGGCAAATCCTATCGAGCATTACCATTTCGTTTCGTGGAACGATGGAAACACCGACAATCCACGCACGATAACTGTCACAGATGATGCTAACTATACCGCCACATTTGCAATCGACCAGTTCACTATTACGGTTGACTCAAACAACGAAAACATGGGAACTACCAGCGGTAGCGGAACATACAACTACGGTGAAGAAATCCAGATTTCGGCAACACCTGCCGAACATTACCACTTCGTTTCGTGGAATGATGGAAACACCGACAATCCACGCACTATAACTGTCACAGAAAACGCAAGTTACACTGCTACATTTGCAATCGACCAGTTCACGATTACTGTCGTTTCCGACAATGAGAGCATTGGAACTACCGCAGGCAGCGGAACATACGATTACGGCGAAGAAGTTCAGATTTCGGCAAATCCTATCGAGCATTACCATTTCGTTTCGTGGAACGATGGAAACACCGACAATCCACGCACTATAACCGTCACAGAAGATGCCAACTATACCGCCACATTTACAATCGACCAGTTCACTATTACGGTTGACTCAAACAACGAAAACATGGGAACTACCAGCGGTAGCGGAACATACAACTACGGTGAAGAAATCCAAATTTCGGCAACACCTGCCGAACATTACCACTTCGTTTCGTGGAACGACGGCAACACCGACAATCCACGCACGATAACTGTTACCGAAAATGCAAGTTATACTGCAACATTTGCAATTGACCAATTCACTATTACGGTTGTTTCCGACAATGAAACAATGGGAACAACTAGCGGCAGCGGTACATACGGTTACGGAGACGAAATTCAGATTTCGGCTACGCCAGTCGAACATTACCGCTTTGTTCAGTGGAACGACAACGACACCAACAACCCACGCACAATAACTGTTACCGAAGATGCAACATATACAGCATACTTTGAAGCAATACCTCAATATGTAATCGATGTTACATCCTCAAACGATGAATACGGAACGGCTGTCGGTGGAGGAACTTTCGACGAAGGCACAACCATAACTATAAATGCAATACCTAATGACGGATATGTATTCACATCATGGGACGATGGCAATACGGAAAATCCTCGCACAATTATTGTTACCGAAAACGCAAGTTACGTAGCCAATTTCGTCGATATTCTCACCACAATAACATTTACCATAACTGCTACACCTTCAAACGAAGCATACGGCACAGTAACAGGTGGTGGCACTTACGCAGGATGGACAATAATAGAACTTGTTGCAACCGCTAACGACGGCTACAGATTTGTAGCATGGGACGACAACAACACCGAAAATCCTCGCCAGATAACAGTCTTGGGAGATGCAAACTACACTGCGATATTCGAAGCAATACCCACATACGACATCACTGTCAACATTACTGGCAACGGTACTGTTACATACAATGGTGAAACTGTTGAAGATGCAGAAACAATCACAATAAGAGAAGGCGAAAACGTTGCATTGTCTATTGTTGCAGATGCAAACCACCACATTGAAAGCGTAATAGTCGACGAAACAAATAATGTAACCGAATCTCTTGTTGATGGCGTTTATACATTTGAAAGTGTAACAGCAGACCACACTATTGACGCTACTTTCGCAATCAACAACTACACTTTGACAATACATTATGTATATGCCGACAACTCACCTGCCGAAGATGACTACACCGCAACAATTGCATACGGTTCACCATATTCGGTAGAATCTCCTGAAATCATTGGTTACACTCCAAACCAAGCATTTGTTGCAGGCACAATGCCTGCAGAAGATGTTGTAGTAAATGTTATCTACAATGTAAACAACTACAACTTGACAATACACTATGTATATGCCGACAACTCACCTGCCGAAGATGACTACACCGCAACAGTTGCATACGGTTCACCATATTCGGTAGAATCTCCTGAAATCATTGGTTACACTCCAAACCAAGCATTTGTTGCAGGCACAATGCCTGCAGAAGATGTTGTAGTAAATGTTATCTACAATGTAAACAACT
>JAGCDJ010000030.1 GCA_017651185.1 Bacteroidales bacterium
AACATTAGCGAAAACACTACTTGGCCAGACCTTGGTCTCGAAGTTGACTACATCGTTGAAGGCTGGATTAACATTGAAGGCAACGCTCTGCTTACCATTGAACCAGGTGTAACAATTATGTTCACAGGCGAAAATGGTGGTATGACAGTACACGAAAATGCAGGTTTGCGTATGGTTGGTACCGCCGATAAGCCTATCAAGTTTGTTGGTCCGCTCAACAATCCTAACAATGGTTCCTGGAACAGAATCGTAATAGAATCGAAGCGCAACGACAACGTATGGGAATATGTACAGTTCCTCCGTGGTGGAAGCAGCGATTATGTATGGGAGGGTGTTGTTGACATACAAGGTGCAAAGCTTGCAATGCGCAACTGCACAATCGACGGTTCACTCGGCTATGGTATCGACCTTGAATATGAAGCACACTTCACTGCTTTCGAAGGCAACACAATAAAGAACTGCGCACAATATCCAATAGTCAGCGAAGACTGGGATGGTTTGCTAGACCTTACTGCTGACAACACTTTCCTTAGCAACGGACATAACTTCATTGATGCAAGATGCCGCGACATTCATATGGAAGACCACACCACAGTAAAGGCTATGCCTATCCCTTATTATCTTGAAAGTGGCTTATATTTCGATGGCGGTTATAAACTTACCATAGAACCTGGCACACAGATGTACTTCAAGAGCGGACAGAATGTTCAAATGGACGCAAATAGCACCTTGATTGCTGACGGTACAGCCGAAAAGCCTATTGTTTTCCGTGGCATGGAAGACGAGGACAGCTATTGGTATGGAATCAAGTATAGCAGCACCAAGCAAGCATCTGTTATGAACTACTGCTCTGTGCTCAACTGCGGTGAAGATACCGAAGGATTCCACGGCGGATGCATTTGCATATACAACAATTCGCGTCTCACGCTTACCAACTGCACCATAGGCAAGAGCCTGCACTATGGAATTACATTGGATGATATAGAACTCATGGGTCGCATCTCACACAGCAACAATACATTCACAAATTGCGCCGGTGGCAATGTATGGCTCGAAAGCGGTGGCGATTACAATGGCACCCACTACGATGCTGGTCAGATACTTGACGACTTGCCAGAATAAATGATATAATAACAAAAAACAAAGGCAGCTCTATGGCTGCCTTTATTTTTACTATCCTTTTTGCATTATGCAGAATAGATAGTGATTTTTACTTGATAATCTTCTGTATTCTTATCGGCTTTTCTATTATTGGAAGTGTTTTCTTTACTGGTGTCCATACATTGAAAGCACGAATCTGAAGTTGCTTGTCAAAATCCGATTGCGAAATGTTAGTCCTAACAAAGATTTTCACTGGCTGGTTGGGCAGAATGTCAAAATAGTTGTCGGAGAATGCATTGTCAACGCCAGTTATGCTTAGGTAGGCACCACGGACAAATGTTTTGCTGTTGAGCGTTACATAGTATCCGCCATCTGCCTTTTCGGATTTCCAGTCAACATTGGCTTGCGGGAAATTCATTTCCTTCATTGTGCATAGGAAATAGTTGTTGTCGGTAATGTAACCGCCATGTTCCGGAACAAATTCTGCCCTGACGAATATCTCGCTTTTTTTCTTGCCAGCGATAATTTCAGATGTCGGTTTGCTGAAATAAATCTGTGAGGCATTGGCTTTTACGGTTACATTTTGCGTTTCGCTGAAGATTGTGTCGCCATTGAAGTCGAGTACGCTTACCGAAAGTTTTCC
This sequence comes from Bacteroidales bacterium, assembly GCA_017651185.1. Lineage (GTDB taxonomy): Bacteria > Bacteroidota > Bacteroidia > Bacteroidales > ML635J-15 > Bact-19. Next base: position 1,745 of record JAGCDJ010000030.1, read on the forward strand.
GTTGCAGTCGCTGAGGCTGTCGGAGACGATGTAAATGTTTAGTTTTCCATTTTTTTCGATTGGCGACACTATTATGTTGCGATATGCTTTCTTTGCAAAATAGTGCTGTGCTTTCCATCGTCCGTAGAAATCCCTGCTCGACCATGAAGCCACAGGCCAGCAGTCGTTGTGCTGCCAGAAAAGCGTTCCCATGCAGTAGGGCATGTCGCGGCGATGTGCTTCGATGGCAGTCTTGATTGCATATCCCTGAAGCAACTGGCTTAGGTACAAGGTCTCCTCAAAGTCGGCAGGCTTTCGGTATTCGCTTTCCAGGTACCAAAGAATGCGGTTGTTGGCGTTGCTTCCGCCACGCTGGTGCGACATCATCACTTCGGAATGAATGTCGTGGTCTTCGGTGTTGGGTGCAAATTGCATTACGCTCTGCATATCGGGGAACGACTGGAAGCCGTATTCGGAGAAAAAGCGGCATCTCACATCGTTGAATGTAGCGATTTTACCCTCTGTCTGCCAAACGCCCCAGTAGTGCCCGTCTCCATTGGGATTCCAAAGCGTGTCGCCAGTTTCGGGCTTGCTGTACGGATTGCCGTTGAATGGCGACGACGGCACATAGAATCTATCGTCATATTTCTCAACCACATCGGGAAGCGTAACAAGGTAGCAGTCTGCATATTGCTTCATAATAAGTTCGGAAATCCCATTGCCCATCGCATCGTACCGAGCCTTGTAGCCCCAGCCGTACCATGCCGCCTGGCACTCGTTGTTGCCGCACCACAACGCAATGCACGGATGGTTGCGCAGGCGTATCACATTGTCGATGGCTTCCTGCCTTACGCTTTCAAGCAGTTCTCCTTCGGTGGGGTAGAGGCTACATGCGAACATAAAGTCCTGCCAAACAAGGATTCCGTACTTGTCGCAAAGATCGTAGAAGATGTCGTTTTCGTAAATTCCGCCACCCCACACGCGAAGCATGTTCATGTTGGCATTCACGGCATCGAGAATTGTGCGCTCGTACATCGAATCGGTTACTGCGGTGAGGAAACTATGCTGCGGAATGTAGTTGGCGCCTTTCATAAATGCCTTTACACCATTGATTTGCACGGTGTATGATGTTCCGAACTCGTCCTTTTCGCGCAGAATTTTAATGTCGCGCAGACCAATGTTTTCGCTGTCGCTTACAGTGGTTGAACCAAGCGAAATGCTTGTCGTGAAGTGATACAGATTAGGGTCTCCAAGTCCGTTGCACCACCAAAGTTTAGGATTGCGTATGCTAACAGGGATTTCGATTGTATTTTTGCCTTGCTTCAGTTGTGCTTTTGTTGTCCATTTCTGCTTAAGTTCGTCTGTTGTGACGGTTACGTTGGCTGTACCCGATTTTGTCGCTTCCACTTCGGCAACGACTTTTAGCGATGCATTTGTGGAGGTTGTGTTTTCCTGTATGTATCTTACATTGTTTATTTTCAAGTCGTTCCAAGCAGAAAGGACAACAGGTCTCCAAATGCCGCTTGTTACAAGCCGAGGTCCCCAATCCCAGCCGTAGTGGTATCCGGCCTTTCGTGCGAAAACGCCGACCTGCTTGTCGAAAATTCCGCCGTTTGCCGACTGGTCGTTGTCGGAAGCATATTGGAAATCAAGTGCATCGAACTTTGGAATGTCAACCTTGATGGGCGAATGCAGGTAAACGCGCAGTTCGTTGCCTTTGTTTTTGGCGATTCCCTTCACATTGACAGTCCAAGTGCGGAACATATTGTCGGCTTTCAGGATAAGGCTGTCGTTGAGATAGACATCGGCGTAGGTGTCGATTCCGTAGAATGTCAGTTCAATGTTCTGGCGACCAAGCATTTCGGGGCTGATGTCGAATGTGGTTTTGTATTCCCAGTCCTCCTTGTCGACCCACTGCACACCGCGTTCGTTGAGGCGGAAAAACGGGTCTTCGATTATGTTGTTGGCGATGAGGTCGGTATGCACGACTCCTGGGACTGTTGCCTTGTGCCAGATATTGGTTCGCACTTGGCGGAATGTCCAGTTTGACGAAAGAGTGTCGGTTTGTGCCAATGCTGTAATGGCGATTGTTGCCAGTATTATTATGAAAATTAGTCGTTTCATTGAAAAATGTTTTTCGGTGTTGCAAACATAGTGATTTTTTGCAAGATGGGGAAATTGTTTGTGGGAGGATGGTAAATGGAGCAGATGGAATCCGCCAGAAGGAACGGAATATAGGTTGTGGATAAATATGTAGGGTAGGTTTCAAAACCGCCCCTAAAATATTGTTCCACAAACATTACGTTTTATTCCTTGATGAATTTTCGTTGGCAAATAGATGCCATTTCTGTTCCGTAAATTCTCACAAAATAAACACCGCTCGTCAAATCTTCCACATTGCAAACCGCATTGTCTGCATTTACCTCAATGCGCTTCACCACCTGTCCCATCACATTCACAATCTCGATTTCCGAAATTGTTTCCGATGACGTGATGTTAAGCGTATTGCCAACTGGATTTGGATATACATCTATATCCTGCAAATCAATGGTTTCAGCAAACACAGGCACATTGACAATATTCAGTCTTATTTGTTTTTCATAAAGATTGCTATACCTCGTCTTCAATGTCTCTCCGCCTACATAGCGCAATGTTGCATTTTCTCCAGAAATCTCAACATTATGTGCAACTGTCGTCCACGAAGTCCCATTTGCTGTGCTTACCGTAAAATTACTTGCCACGCTGTCAATATGCTCGTAATCATCATCGCTTTCAGCGTGTAGGAATATTGGCGTGGCAGCACGAAGCGCAATACTGTCGTTCTCAAATCCCAACGGAATAGGGTAGCGACCTTCGGCATAACTCCAACCATCGCCAAGCATAGCGCGAAGTTCGGGTGTGTCGCCTACAAGTTGCGAGGTAAGGCGTCCATGTTCAATACTATCAATGGCATAATCATATCCGACACCATTGCTGATTTCGAATAGAGTTTTATCTAAAGAACGGCACATCTGCTTGTCGTAGTAAATGTTGTCATAAACATACGATTCGTCTGGTGTAACAGCAGCAACCTTATTGAGCATACCACCTATAGTATTACCTACATTTAGACAATTTTCTATTGTGAAGTCTCTTTCTGCAACATGAAACATAGCGGGATTGACAAGTGAGTCCTCGTACCCCACCATATGTGTATCAAAACTACCTGCTGTTTTTCCAACATTAAGACAATTTCTTACAATTGACCCGTCAATTTCGCCAACAACAATAGCAGCAGTGCCGCATGCAGCACCGTTTGCCATATACAAATCTCCAACATTTATGCAATTCTGTACTACACCTCTGACTATCGAATCAACCACCATAACATGATTCTCATAATCGTATGACTGGTACACCTCATGGTAACTTTGCAATACGATTCCTGCAACTTCGTATTGCATATACGGCATATTCCCTACATTCATGCAATACTCAACAACACTCCAGTTTTCCATGACTATTCCTGATGACATTGATTCTTCTTTATTGGGCATATTGGCATAGTTCACGCAATGGGATACAACTCCTGGATAATTATTGTTCATACAAATGCCCATGAAACTACCCATAGGAATTTCTGTATAATTACTGCAGCATTCAACCGTGCCTGAATTATCAGCAACAAATCCCTCGTACCAATCTTCTGGTCTAAACGTCGAACAATCAAAATCGGAGACACACCCTGATATTCGACCTTTATTTGAAGTAAAAATTGATGTCATATTTTGGGATGATAGGATTTTCCCAACAAAATTTATTGAGTCGACAATACCGTTTTCTCCAATATTCCACCAAAAATATGGCGGATTCCTATGATGTTCATTTTCGGTTGTTGCTCCAGAAACTGGCATTGACAATGTAAGCAAGTGTCCCCCACCGTGCATATAGCCATTAAAACTTTTGTATGAAGGCCATGCATCATCAATACCTAGGTATCCAACAACGCGAGTAGTTATGGTATCTGTTATGTCGTCCATCAGTCGCAGATGTATTCCCGAAAAGTCACCATAAATAGACAAGGAGTCATTATATTCTGTAGCAAATTCGTTCCAATGCTCTATTGTATAAATTCTGTATGGGTCGGATTCAGTACCTGTGCCACCACCAAATTGGGCAAAAGAACAAATGTATGTAAAAATACATATTGCCGTCAATATCAAGTTTTTCATAGCCGTAAAAATTTCCACTAATTTATTAAAATTGCTTTCGTTTATAACGATGAAGCATCAATTCGGTTGTCTGATGTTTTAAAAAAAATCAACATTCATCCAACATTGTGACAAATATACATTTTTTTTGAATACGAAAATATTTTGTAGTGAGATTGTTTGGCTACGCCGTTCAAGTTGTTTATGGTTGTTTGAAATGGTTTTGTTGAGACGCAAAATTTTGCGTCTGTACAATTTGAAAAAAGCAATGCCCTAATCTTCCTGCATTCCTATTCCAAAAATATCTTTATCTCGTCGCCGACATGGATTACGTGGTCTTCTGCCATATTGTTCCACTTCTTGATTTCCTCTATCGAGCAACTGTATTTCATTGATATTCGGAACAGATTGTCGCCTGCAACCACCTTGTGGATTATTTCCTTGTCGCGCTTTATTGTTGCGGGCAGTTGCTCGGTGGCTATTATCGAGTCGTTTACCTGAGTGGGGACATTTGTCACTTCGCTTTGGTGCGCGATGAAAACATTTGTCTTGTCGAATGGCATTGTAAGAACGTGATATTCACCATCGTTTGGAATGTATGCAAGTATGTACTGCGGGTTCAGCGATTTCAAGGTTTCGTATTCGACACCAGTCGCCTGTGCCACATTTTTCAGGTGTATCGGACCTTTGACGTGCAGGGTGTCGGTTTTCATATATTCGATGTAGCCCTTGTTTGGGAAAAGGTTGTGCTCGGCGTGATATTGCATCAGGTATTCCATTGCGATGAACGCTCCCACATAGTTTTTCATCTGCTCGGTGAAGAATGGCAATAGTTCCCAATGGTTTGTCTTTCCGCCGCTACGCTCGATGGCGTTCTTTACCGTTCCCTGTCCGCCGTTGTAAGCCACGAGTGCAAGTTGCCAGTCGCCAAAGGTTTCGTAGAGGAAACGCAGGTAGCGACAGGCGGCATCGGTCGATTTGCGCACATCGCGGCGCTCGTCGATGTAGGTGGAGACCTTTAACCCCATGACATCGGCTGTTGGTTTCAGGAATTGCCATAGACCGACAGCACCCGATTTTGAAATTGCGTTCGGGTCGAGCGATGATTCCACTGCCGCAAGATATTTCAGTTCGAGCGGAAGCCCGTATTTTGCCATATATTCCTCGAAAATTGGGAAGTAGTATGCCGACAGTCCGATGACCTTCTGCATCTTGGGGCGGTTGCTAAGTCCGTATGCCTTTATGTATTTCAGGACCACATCGTTGTATTCCAATTTTATGCTTGTGAGTTCGTCAAGGTTGGCGATGCGCTTTTCGTAGACAATTTCGGGGTAGTTTGGTGCTTTCAACTGCTTGATACTGTCTGGGATAGAGGATGGCGAACGCCACCAGACATTAACAGAGTCGCACATCCTGCTGATGGAAGAATTTATGCGGCTGATATATGTGGAGTCGGTCTGCGAAATTGCAGCGAATGAGATTGTCAGTGATAATATCGTAAAAAATATCCGTTTCATCTGCATGATACAATTTTGCGAAATTCGGTATAATAATCAAATCATGTATATGGTTGCAGAACAAAGTATCAACAGATGGCTATTCATTATTTTTATCTAAAATGTTTTAACAAATTGTTTAGTGTCACAAAAAAGTATTATCTTTGAAATTTGAATAAATGCAACTATTGATGATGCGAAATATATTGGCGTATATCGTTGGTTTTCTTGTTGTTACTGCTGTTTTAATATCCTGTGGAGACAACAAGTCAGCCGTGTCGGGTGTCTTTGATGCTGTTCCGGATAATTCTTCTTTTGTTGTAAGTACGACGAATTTTGATTCTGTTGCTTCGCTTTTCAGCAATGAAAATGCTCTTATGAGGATGTTTTATTCTCCAAAATCGGAATTGGGCATGCCACTTTGTTGTGTCGTTGATAGTCTTAATGCCAGTGGAATGTTCGGCGAGCATTTGTTGCCCGAAGCGGTTGTTGCTGTCCGTAAGGATGGCAATAGCGGATTGTGCCAACTGCTTGTGTGCCGTACAGATATTGACAACAAGGGCGCTGTGTCGGAACTTATGGACAGTTTGAAGCGTATAGATGGTTTCGAATCGAGAATATTCAACGAGATTGAGATTTTAAAGTTCAAGTCGCAGTCTTTCTCATCGTCGCTTTCGATGGCGTTTTCTAACGGACTGGCAATGTTTTCATCGTCTACGAAATATCTTGAAGATGCTATTTCGTGTGTTTTGGGAACCGGCAAGAAACTTAAGGATGATGAATATTTTTCGCGGGCGTGGGCATCGTCGGGCAAAAAGGAACTTGCCAATGTGCTGTTCGACTCGAAGGCAGTTCTTGATATTTTCAAGAGTGAACTTTTCGACGATTGCAATTTGGTTACTGCTGCTGGTGTGATTGACAGTTGGTTTACATTTGACATTGTCAATAAGAATTCGTTGTCGCTTAACGGTTTCGAGTTTCCAAAGTCGGATTCCTCGTGTTTCTCGTCGCTTGTGAAGTCTCAGCCCGACATCGAGTTCGGAGCATTGTCGGTAATTCCCGACAAGTCGGCGGCATATATGCTTTTCTCGTTTGCCGATGCGTACGGATACGATGAGGCGTTGACGTCGTTTATGGAGTCGACAGGCAAGTCGAGTGAGCGCAAACGTAAGATAGACAAGATGAACGAGTCGTTTGGGTTTGATGCCAAAACGAAGTTCTATTCCATAATAAAGCGAGAGGTCGCTTATATTGTGTCAGAAAACCGTGACAATGCGGAAGATGGTGTATTCGTTGCATGTGGGTTGCAGTCGCAGTCGGCTGTCGAACTGGTACTTGCTGAAATGGTATCGGAAAACAATGTGCAGTATTTGGGCGACGAGCAGAAGATAAAGGTCTTCCACATGGCCTACGATGACATTCCATACGCTCTGTTTGGCGATTTGTTTGCCAACTGCAGGGGCGAGTACGTTTGCTGCATCAACAATTACATGGTGTTTGCCAATTCGGTTGACGACATTCGGATGCTTGTTCGCGAAGTTTCGCTGAACAATACCATGAAGGCAAGTATCTCGCACAGGGATTTTCTCGGCAAGTTCTCTACCAGTTCTACTATATTCATGTATTATTCATTCGCTGGTGGCTCGGAGATTATGAAGAGAATTTTTTCTCGTCAATACGCATCCGACATAGAATCCAACCGTTCGTCAATAGGAAACACTGGTGTCCTTGGAATACAGTTCAAGCGTCTTGACGATTTGGTATACTGCAATGTTTCGTTCGGAGATGCTGACAGCAAGTCGATTGCTGGTTCGGAAATAATATGGGAGACGAATGTCGGTGCTTCTCTTGCTACAAAACCGTTCGTAGTGCGCAACCACGATACGGGTGAGAAGGAGATAATAGTGCAGGCAAAGAACAATATGCTGTATTTGTTCGATGCATCGGGCAAGGAAATATGGCATGTTTTGGTCGATGGTGCCATTACAAGCCCTATTGTTCAGGTTGATGCCTACAAGAACGGAAAGTTGCAATATGTGTTCTCGACCAAGGACAGGATATACATGATTGACCGGTTGGGGAATTTCATAACTAAGTACCCGTTGACGCTCAGGGGCGAGGCAACTTCGCCGCTATCGGTTTTCGACTACGAGAGCAATCGCAACTATCGTATGTTTATCGCCTGTGACGATAAAGGCGTATATGTATACGATGTAACTGGCAATTTGCTTAAGGGATGGGATTTCTCTGGAACAGAAAACAATTTGCAATCCGAAATTTCACATTATGTAATATCTGGCGAGGACTTCATTGTTTTCCACGACAGTTACAAGGCGTACTTTGTGGCGCGTAACGGAAGTACAAAGATGGAGTTCCTGACTAACTTCAAGTTCTCGTCGAACAACATATACTGTGATGTGACTGGTACGCCAAAATTTGTCACAACCGATGAAAATGGCGTGGTACGCAGGTTTTTCAAGGACAAGCATCAGGATTCGCTGAATTTGGGCGAATTCTCGGAAAACCATCGTTTTGCAATGAAGGACATTGATGCCGATGGACGTCCCGACTATGTATTTGCCGATTCTACGCGTTTGAGCGTGTTCTCAGGTGCAGGCAAGTCTTTGTTTGAACACGATTTCGATACAGAGGTTACGGGCGTGTCGTTCTACCAGTTCGACGGACAGGTTAGGATAGGGGTAACTACCGCTGGCAAGAAGTTGTATCTGTTCAATGTAAACGGTACGCTTTACGAAGGTTTCCCTCTCGATGGCGAGACACCTTTCAGCATATTCGAGGCGAACGATGCTTCGTACTGCATGGTGACAGGATTAAAAGGACGATTAGTTAATTATAGAATAATGAAATAAATTTAATATCATGAGAAATTTGTTAAAGTTATTTGTTTTGGCGATAGTTGCGACGGGATTCATTTTGCCGTCGTGCACCAAGGACAATTTCGACATGGACAGACTTAGTGGAGATGTGTCCTACGAAGGCAGTTTTGCAATTCCATTGGCATACAGCAATATTGCCTTTTACCAGGTTCTTAATGTCATGGATACGTCTATAGCGCTTCAGGACAATGACGAGGGCTACCTTTCAATGTTCTATCACTCTTATGTGGAGTCGAAGCGCGTGCAGGAACTCTTGAACCTTGGACCTCAGCATTACGAGAAGACCATAAGTTTGTCGGACATGCAGTCGAGAGGTGTATATGCCGGTTCGCAGTTGAGTTATGTTACCGAGGAAATAATATCGTTTAAACTGATGAACGAGAATACGGAAAACGGCGAGGCCGAGATAGACTCGTTGGCGTTAAATTCTGGAACTCTGGAATATACCATCCAATCGACTTTTGGTTTGGCTTCAAAGTTAGTCGTTGAGTTCCCGTCGATAACGAAAAGCGGAAGACCGTTAAAGGATTCAATCGCCCTGTATTCGACCGACAGTTACGATAGCAGAACCCTTTCGCTTGAAGGTTATACTATTGATTTGACGACAACTCCGAGACATTTCAACGAAATTCCTGTAAAGATAAAGGCGGTGCTCGATTGTGGTAGTTCTGTACCGACACCTGGAGTGTTCTCAATAACTCTCGACATACACGATTTCAACTATAAGGGAATGTACGGTTATTTTGGATACAACGAACTTCTGTTCCAAAGCGATACCATTGATATTACAATGTTCAAGAACAATCCGAAATACGACTGGGAACATGCGTCATTCTACTTTAAGAAACCGAGGTTGACAGTAACCTATTGGAATTCTTATGGTGTTCCTTCGATGTTCTACTTTACTGCGCTTGATGCGTATATGTATTCTACCGATGAAACGTGGAACATAAATCAGATTATTAAACCGAACTTTCCGTTGGGTGAGGCAAATCCGGCGTCAATTACCCATGCAACTATTCCTGGAACTGAGGCAGAGGGCATGATTACCGTCGATTCTACCAATTCATATCTTGACCAGGTTATACCAAACCGTCCGACATGGATTCACTTTAGCGCGAAAGCGGCAACTAATCCTGGCAATAACCACAGTATCCGCAATTTCATTGACGAGAATTCAAGGTTAAGGTCGAAGATAGAGGTGGAGATACCATTGTACGGACACTTGTATAACTTTACATATCGCGACACCGCCGATATAGACATAAGCAGTTATGTCGGCAACTTGCCTGTAAAGCGCATGGCAATATTGCTTAATATCAAGAACAATATGCCGGTTAAGGCAAATGCCCAGTTTTATTTTGTAGATGAAAATTACACTGTGCTCGATTCTCTGATAAAGAATCCTAACACTATGGTTCTGGAGGCAGCAAGCGTAGATGCATACGGACATTTGATAAATAACGACCCAATAAACACGCCGACAAAGGTTGAACTTACTAGGGAGCAGATTGAAAGTCTTGCCAGCAGCAAGCATCTGTTGATAAAGATTACCACAAGTACGGCCGATGATGCATCGGGAGGTAAGGATGTCAAGTTGTTCCGTGAATATGGTGTCAAGGTAAATGTCGGACTTGATGTCGACTTGGATGTTAATGCTAATGTTAGTGGCAACTAAAGGATGGGAGGAATGATTATGAAGAAAAATGTTTTGATTTTTGTTTCAGTATTGTTGTTGCTTCCTGTCTTTTTGAATGCACAGCAGGCAAATACCTTATATTATATGGACCGCGTGTTCCAGTCGCAGACTGTGAATATTTCGGAAATTCCAAAGAATAGGATTCAGGTTGGCGGTCTTATTGTACCGTTGTTTGGACAATTGCCACCGGCGTTTTATTTCAACTATGGAAACAATTCGTTCAACTACAACCATATTTTGCATTTCGGCGAGGGCGAAAAGAAGGATAGTCTTGTCCTCGACTTGCCATTGCTCATGAAGAAGGCAAAAAGGAATACATGCATACGCGGTGAGTTCCGTATCGATTACTTTAACCTGTCTATTCGCACAAAGAAGAATGCTGTGATTACAGTCAATTTGTCCGACAGGTTCATGTATGGTACAACAATTCCTAAAAGTCTCTTCGATTTCGCGCTCAACGGAAATAGGGATTATATGCTCGAGGGCAAGTCGCACGACATCTCAAGACTGTCGTTTGGTGCAACTGCGTTCCACGAACTCGGAATTGGATTTACCTCAGAAATAAGGGAGAAGTTTTCGGTAGGTGGCCGAATGAAACTTCTGTTTGGTATGCTCGATATGAGTACCAAGATAGGTAGTCTTGAATTGAGTACCGATCCCGACATGTATTTCATTACCGCTAGTGCCGACATGCAGATACGAAAATCTACAAGTTTGTTCGATTATGACGGAGAAGGTTTCTCGTTTGAGGATATAAGTACCCTGACAAACGACCTTGCTGCTTTTGGTAATGTGGGTCTGGCATTCGACCTGGGTGCAAGCTACAAGATTACCGACAAACTTGCGGTTTCGTTGTCTGTAACCGACCTTGGTTTCATAAACTGGCTCCAGAATTCGCAGGTTGCTTCGGCAAAGGGAGAATACACTTTCGAGGGAATAGAGTTGGGGTTCCTGCCTAACGATGAAGGAAAACTTTCGTATGGTATTGATACTGCACGATATAATGCTGGGCACATTATGGATACCTTGGTGGATTTGTTCGACATGGATATCCGTGACAAGAGTTATATGACAATGTTGCCTTCCAATATATTTGTAGGTGCAACATACCAGTTGCTTCCTAAACTCGGATTTGGATTCCTGTACCGTGGCGAAATATACAAGAAAACCTACAACCAGGCAATTACACTTTCTGTTAATTCAAACATAACGCACTGGTTATCGTTGCATGGAAGCTGGTCGTTGATAAACAATACAGCACTGAACTTTGGTGCTGGTTTGTCGGCAAGACTAGGTTTCATAACGTGGTTTATTGTGACGGATGACGTAGTCGGACTGATTTTCCCGCAGAAGGCGAAGACAATAAATATGCGTATGGGATGTACGCTCACGTTCGGACACGAGAAGAAGGTGTCGAAGACGGCTACTAGGTTATAGGATAGTACGTGAAAAGGCAACAGGTTCATACCGTTATATATCATATAGGATTGATGCTGATGGCATTTTTTATGCCATTGTCAATCTTTATGACCAATGCCTCGTTGATTATGATTGCTGTCAACTGGGTGTTGGAAGGCCGGTATAGGGAAAAGTTGTCGCGGATAAGCGGCGGCTGGACTATCTTGTTGTTTTGCTCTATTTATATTGTTCACCTGCTATGGTTGGTTAACACTTCCAATTTCGCGTATGCCGCCAACGACTTGCGTGTAAAGTTGCCATTGCTGATTCTGCCTATTGTTATCGGTACGTCGGTACCAATTTTGTCGAAACGTTTGAACCAGATATTGCTGGTGTTTGTCGGTGGAGTATTTGTTTCCGCCTGTATTGGCGTGTCGGCAAGGTTGTTCGGTTTTGGCGATAACTTCAGGGATATGGCGATGTTTGTAAGCAACATACGTCTTTCGCTAATGTCGTGCCTTTCCATATTTATAGTGATGTATTTCATTGCAAAAGGCATATTTTTCAAACGTTGGATGAATGTACTGGCGGTGCTTGTAATCTTGCTGATGCTGGTTTTCATGTCGCTGATTCAGTCGATAACGGGATATGTATGTCTACTTGTTACGCTTGTCGCTGTCCTGATTGCCATCTCGGTGAGGTCGAAACGAAAACTATATTCGCGCCTATGCTTGGCGCTTGCTATCATAGTGCCATTGGCAGTTGCTGGATTATTGGCGTTCTGCATACATGATTTCTATAAACCTACTTGCGAAAATGTGCAGTTGGAAAAAACGGCGAACGGCATACCATACGATGCGGTTCCGTCGGATGGGACAATCGAGAATGGCAATGTCGTATGTATGAACATTTCAAGGCAGGAACTTGAACAGGCATGGCCAAAAAGAAGCAGCATTCCGCTTGATAGTCTTGACAGGCGCGGACAACACATTTATTATACGCTCTTGCGTTATATGACTTCGCTTGGACTGACAAAGGATGCAGAAGGTGTGGCAAAATTGTCGCCAGACGACATTAAAAATATCGAGAGCGGCGAGACAAATTACAGGTTTGTGAGAAATGGCGGATTGTTGAACCGTATTTATGTGATAATATGGGAGTTCGATGTATATCGTAAGACAGGTGACTGCAATGGACATTCGGTGACACAGCGTGTAGAGTTCCTGAGGTACGGTTTGAAGTTGATAGGTCGGAATTTCTTCTTTGGCACTGGCGAGGGCGATGTAAACGACGAGTATCAGTCCCTATACGAAGAGGAAAATACTACGTTGATGCAGGAATATTGGCATCGTGCTCACAATCAGTTCGTCACATTCTTTATTGCTTTTGGCGTGTTCGGATTCCTGATATGTGTTTTTGCTTGGTTCTATCCGGCTTTGTCGGGTTTTAGGTCTCGCAATTATTACTTCTTGATATTCTTCCTGATAGCCACCATATCAATGTTTTCGGACGATACGCTTGAGACTTCTACGGGCGCTGTATTCGTTGCGTATTTTTATTCACTTTTAAGATGGACAACAGATGAAAAACAAGGAATCAATGACGGACAATGAGAAATATATGCAGTTGGCAATCGAAAAATCGATTGAAAACGTAGAAAACGGTGGCGGACCGTTTGGTGCGGTAATAGTGAAGAATGGCGAAGTCATTGCTGCTACGTCCAATTCTGTAACTATCGACAACGACCCGACTGCTCATGCCGAGGTAAATGCAATAAGGCAGGCATGCCGTAAACTGGGCACGTTTGACCTTTCAGGCTGTGAAATATATGCTTCGTGCGAGCCTTGCCCTATGTGCCTTGCATCAATATATTGGGCTCGAATCGACAAGTTGTACTATGCAAACACTAAATCCGATGCCGACAAGATTGGTTTCAGCGACAATTTCATATACGAAGAGTTTGCAAAGCCAGAATCCGAGCGTAGCATCAAGGTTGTTTCCATGATGCGAGACGAAGCATTGGAAGCGTTTAGGAAATGGGAAGAAAAAACCGACAAGACAGAATATTAGCGATAACATGCATAGTTTTGCGCAATATAAAAGGACAAGTTAACTATGGTAACATTCAAGGAATTGGCTTTAAATCGCCAAAGCACCAGAAGTTTTTCCGACAAGGAAGTTGAATTTGAAAAGATAAAAAGAATATGTGAGGTGGCAGCAATGTCACCTTCATCGTGCAATTCGCAGCCGTGGAAAATGCACATAGTAAGACCGACTTACGCTAAAATAAACGATTTGCGCAAGGCATGTCAGGCGGTAGGACTGAATCCTTTTTTGGACAATGTATCCAATTTCATCGTAGTTGAGCAGACTTTCGGAAATCTGAAGTCAAAGGCAGGTGGCTTTTTCTCAAACAACGACCTGAATTCAATCGACTTAGGCATTCTGGCAGCACATATTTGCTTGGCTGCCGAGGAAGAAGGTCTTGGTAGTTGTATGATTGGTTCGTTTAGGAACAAGAATGCCAACAAAGCAATGAATTTCAGTTCTTTCAGAAGGATAAGATTAGTAGTTGCGATAGGTTATGCCACCGATGGCTACGAAATCCGCAAGAAGACAAGGAGAAATACTGAAGATGTTATTGACGTAATTGAATAGCGTGGAAAAGGCAAATTGGAGCGGAAAAACAGGTGGTGGACGTTTCGGGCAAAGAGCATTGTTTAAGATTCTTCGCTCAGTAGATGTCAGGTTTGCATATATAGTATTGTATTTGGTTATACCTTTCAGTATAGCGTTCCGCCCGAAGCAATTTCGTGCCATATACTATATGCAGAGGAAGCGCTTGCAAAGAAATCCTATTGTGGCGTTTTTCCTGACAATCCATAATTTCTTGTTGTTCGGCAAGGTAGTTCTTGACAAATTTGCTATGTTTGCTGGCAACACAAAGCAATTCAAGGTTAGTGTTCGTGACCAAGATTTGTTTTCGCAAATGCTTAACAGGGAATGCGGTTTCATAACGGTGGGTGCGCACGTTGGAAACTTCGAGATTGCAGGGTGTACATTGCAGCAGTACAGCAAGAAGTTTAATTTTATCTCTTGGGGAGGCGAAAGCGAGGAAATGATAAGTCATCGTCTCGAAGCGTTCAAGAAAGTCAATCCTGATGCCAAATTAATTACAATAGGAAACAACATTTCTTATCTTTTCGACATAAAATCGGCTATTGATAACGGGGAGACTATTGTTACTTCTTGCGACAGACTTTGTGGTAGCCCAAAGCACTACGATGCTGATTTTCTTGGAGAAAAAGCATCTTTCCCACTTGGAATTTTCTTGATTGCGACAAAACTCAAAGTACCAGTATTGGTTGTGCACGTATTCAAGTACAGAGGTTTGAGGTACGAAGGTTTTGTAAAGGAACTGAAATACGATCAATCGATAAAGTCGGATGTGGAACAAGCCAAGTCGTTGGCTAGGCAGTATGTCGAAATACTGGAAGATTCTGTCATCAAGCATCCGCTTCAATGGTTCAATTACTACAATTTCTGGCAACCAGTTGTGTAGTTGCTGGGTCAAATCATAAAATTAGCATTAACTTTGCGAAATACAACTTTTACACTATGGAAAAGACTTTAAACGAATTTAAGCGACTGATTGAGATACTTGACGAGTTGCGCGAGAAATGTCCGTGGGATCGCAAGCAGACAAACGAAAGCCTCCGCATACAGACGATAGAGGAAGTTTACGAACTCTCGGATGCTCTGTTGAACAACGATGCCGACGAGGTAAAAAAGGAACTTGGCGATGTACTTCTGCACGTTGCTTTCTATGCCAAGATAGGCAAGGAGCAGGGTCAGTTTGAATTGTACGATGTGATACATAGCATCTGCGAGAAACTGATATTCCGTCATCCGCACATTTTTGGTGATGTGAAAGCCGAAACAGCCGAGCAGGTTAAGGAAAACTGGGAACGCATAAAGTTGCAGGAAGCACCCAAGAAGACCGTTCTTGGCGGAGTACCCGAATCGTTGCCATCCATAATCAAGGCATACCGTATGCAGGATAAGGCGCGTGGCGTAGGTTTCGACTGGGACAAGCGCGAGCAAGTGTGGGACAAACTTAACGAAGAGTACAACGAGGTGCTTCTCGAAACCGCCATTTCCGACAATCAAGACAGAATTGAAGCCGAATTTGGCGACCTGCTATTCTCGGTGATAAATGCTGCTCGTCTCTATGGCGTTAATCCCGACACTGCCCTCGAACGCACCAACCGCAAGTTCAAGAACCGTTTCGGCTACCTCGAGCAAAAGACCATACAGCAGGGTCGTGACCTCAAGGACATGACTTTGGCGGAAATGGACGAAATCTGGAACGAGGCAAAGAAGATTTATAAGTAGTATGAATGTGCACAGCATATTTGCGGGCACTAAAACAGCATAAATGCCAAACAACCCAGAACATACCGAGCATGGCTGGCGGTATCCGGTAGATACCAGTCGTCATCATCGTGAAAACGGCTGGGATTACTGTGGGCGTGCCATCTATCATATCACATTAGTTGTAGCAGAACGACAACATTTGTTTGGAGAATTAGTAGGTGATAGAGCCGAAAAAGCACAAATAGAACTCAATGAATTTGGACGCAAAGTCAATCGCTTGCTTCGTGACACACCTGAGTTCTACAGGTCCAAAGGTTATTCGCTTAGAATACTTGCGCTCAAGATTATGCCCGATCACCTGCATGTGGTTATTCATGTTCTAGACCATTTGCCCAAGCCAATAGGAAATGTAATTCGGGGTTTCAAAAGTGCTTGTACCAGTCTTTTTAAACGTATGTATATTGGCGGTGATGACACCGCCGAAATGCACAATCATACAGAACCTATTCCATCAGTAATTGCGCACTTTGCCAGTATCTTCGTTAGCACTGGTAGTATCTGGGAGAAAACGCCAGCAGGTTATTATGAGCGAATTCTTCATGCCGAAGGTCAACTTAACAACATGATTTCTTATGTTCACGACAATCCTCGCCGTCTGTGGTTGAAGAAAAAGCGCCCAGAATATTTTGCTGTTCAGCGTAATGTGCAATGGTACGGACATTGCTTTTCTGCTGTTGGCAATATTTTGCTTTTGGATAGTCCTATGTGTGCAGTACATGTTCGCAGTCGCCTTTCTGAAGAGGAAGTTCGCAACTATGTTAATGAATGCATAATTGCAGCAAGAAAGGGCGCTGTTCTGGTAGGTGCGTTCATCAGTCCCAAAGAAAAGCGGGTATTGGAAATAGCAATAACAGAAAACCTTCCTATTATATTTTTGGTGCCATATAGTTTTTCGAAATATTACAAACCAACTGGCAAACTTATTGAGATGTGTACTAAGGGTAAAATACTTTTTTTGACCGAAGTTTCTGACGAAGTTAGCCCGCGCAGAAGTATATCAAGAGAAGAATGCAATATTCTCAATGCCCTTGCCGAAGAAATGATGCAAAATTCAATGTCAAAATAAAATGTCCCTCATCATCCTCTCCTCGGTTCTCTTGTTTTTCCTCCTGGTTCAGGCGGTTTTCTACATTTTGCCGGAAGTTGGGGTGCGGAAGAAAATTGCAGTTGAGGTATCTGATGCCGATTTGCCTCCTGTATCTGTGGTGATAGCATGTCGCAACGAACAGAAAACCCTAAAATCTAACTTACAATACATCGTCAATCAGCAATATCCCGAATTTGAAATAGTGATTGTAGATGATAATTCCACTGACGGAACACGCGAATATATATCCGAATTGGTGGCAAATATGTCATCTTGCAACATAAAACTTGTCAAAAATGATGGACAGGGCAAAAAATCAGCACTTTCGTGTGGTATCCGCGCTGCGGCTTACGAGCGTTTGATTTTCACCGATGCCGACTGCCGTCCTGCTACTGAAAAATGGATTTCGGGAATGATGACGTGCTTCGATGAGCCGAATCCGCTAGTTGTAGGTTACGGCGAATTGTCGGGGAAGACTTTCGCTGCCCGTTTTGCATCGTATGATGCGGCGCTTATTGCTATGCAGTATATGGGATTTTCATCGCTCGGTCGTGCCTACATGGGCGTGGGGCGTAACATTGCATACTCGCGCAAACTTTGGGATACACTTGGAGGTTTTGATTCTCATTCCGACCTCGCATCTGGCGACGATGACCTATTGGTTAGGGAGGCAGCAAAACATATTCGTCCGACCGTATGCTTCTCACACGAAGCAAAGACAATCTCGCCAGCAAAGGACAGCATTGGGAAACTTCTTAGGCAAAAGTCGAGGCATATTTCAACATCGGTAAGGTACAGTTTTTGGGACAAATTCTTGTCGGGTGGAGAAATACTTTCGCGGACATTGTTCTTTGCTGTGGCAGTCGCAATGTTGTTTGTAAACTGGAAAATCGCGCTTGTTTTTTTTGTGGTGCGACTTGTTATGGCGATGACTTCACATGTTTGGTTCTGCCGTGCTACAAAAACCGACTTCAATTTATTTATGTCGCTGATATTTGATATCTTTGCCCCGATTTTTTATTTCGCATTGTTAGTTTACAGAATCTTTAATCGGAAAACGGAATGGTAAAGAGGACTACCGAACTTTCGCGTATGAGCGACTTGGAACTCAGGAAACTTGTGCTTGACGGTGACGAGATGGCCAGTCTATGCCTATTTAAGCGCTACCATTCAGAAATAAGAAATTTCATTGTTTCGCGCGGTTGCGAAGGCGACGATGCCGATGATGTAACCATAATTTCGTTGCAAAAGATATGGAAATCAATGTCTACCTACGATGAGAACAGCGAAGCGTCGTTTAACACATGGGCATTGACAATAGCGAAGAATACATACCTCGACTGGAGCAAAACCTATAATTCGCAGGTCTTGCAGTCGACGGATAACTGGTCGCCGAATGCCGCCGACGACACCACTCCAGAAACGCTCATTGTGGAAAAGGAGCGTCAGGCATACGTAGAATCGTTGCTCGGTCAGCTTTCGGAGTTTGAACAGAGATTGCTGTTGATGAGAGGTGCTGGCATGAAGTACGAAGAAATTGCGAAAGAACTTGATGTCACCCTTCAGGTGGTGAAAAACAGAATACATCAGGCGAAAATTAAGCTTGTAAATTTGTCGAAGGATGCAAGAAAGGATTAGAAGATATTTTCCAGGACTCAACGACGGACAGGTTGCAAAACTTGTCGAATTGGAGTCGCTTGTGCGTGAATGGAACGAAAAGATAAACGTTGTGAGCCGTAAGGATACCGACAATATTTTTGTACACCACATACTGCATTCTATGGCGATTGCGAAAGTAAAGCAGTTCAAACCGAACGAACTTGTCCTTGATGTCGGTACAGGAGGTGGGTTCCCAGGAATCCCGCTTGCGATAATGTTTCCCGAGACGAAATTCACGCTTGTAGACAGCATAGAGAAGAAAATAAAGGTAGTTAAGGGCATTTCCGAAAGTCTGCAACTCGCAAATGTCGAGGCAATGAAGATTCGTGCAGAACTTCTTCCTCCAAAGTACGACTGCATTGTTAGCCGTGCAGTGACCGCTTTCCCCGACTTTGTTAAGATGACGCGCAATGTGCTCAATCCGCGTTCGACCGAGCATTCGATAATCTACCTTAAAGGCGGTGACTTTGACGATGAACTGAAAGGTATGAAAAACTATTCAGTCACGAATATTTCCGACTTTTTTGCCGAGGAATTCTTTGAGACAAAGAAGATTATCTACTTGAATTTGTAAAAAAGTTCTCCTTTTTGTCATCTTGAGCTTGTTTCAAAATCTGAAAAAGTAGAAACGGTGTGTGTTTTAATCAGCGATGAGGAACTAATCTTTATGTAGAAGTTGTTGATTTTTAGTGCGTTGCTTGATTTTTGCTATTAAATTGAAAAAAATGCTTTGAAATCAAAAAAATGTAGTACTTTTGCAATCCCAAAAGGCATACCGAATGCCCGGGTGGCGGAATCGGTAGACGCGCTGGTCTCAAACACCAGTTCCTTCACTGGAGTGCCGGTTCGACCCCGGCCCCGGGTACAGAAAGGCGAGGAAAACCCTCGCTTTTTTCATTTATTCATTATGGTCAAGAGCAAAAAAAGTAATAATTCCGCTTTAGCGGGTGATAACTGATGCTCTCCATGTTTTTATATATAATATGGTAGAAAAGGGTAGTATGCGGAGTTATGATTTGCCATGTGGCATTGTAATGCGTTGTGCATCAGTTGTTAAGTAAATAATTGAAAATATTGCAATATTTTTCTTGTCAGTTTAAATATGTTTTGCTATCTTTGTTAGCAAAAATTTTAAAGTTACACAATGGAACAATTAGTAGGTGAAATAGTTCAGGTTATTGGTCCTGTAGTAGACGTAAGTTTCGAAAAATCAGGGTCTGACCTACCGAAGATTTATGACGCTTTGGAAATAAAGCGCGAGAATGGAAAACTTCTAATCGTTGAATGCCAGCAGCACATCGGAGAACACACGGTAAGAACCATTGCAATGGATTCTACCGATGGTTTGTGCAGGGGCATGGAGGTTGTCGATACCAAGAATCCTATCAAGATGCCAGTTGGTGATCAGGTTAAGGGACGTCTTATGAACGTTATCGGCGACACAATCGACGGTATGGACTTGCTTCCGAAGCAGGACGGTTATCCAATCCATCGTCAGCCACCAAAGTTCGAAGAACTTAGTACCGAAGTTGAGGTGCTGTTTACAGGTATCAAGGTTATCGACCTTATCGAGCCGTACTCGAAGGGTGGTAAGATTGGTCTGTTCGGCGGTGCTGGTGTTGGAAAGACGGTTCTTATCCAGGAGCTTATCAACAACATCGCTATCGGTTACGACGGTTTGTCGGTATTCGCTGGCGTTGGTGAGCGTACCCGTGAAGGAAACGACCTTCTGCGCGAAATGATCGAAGCAAATATTGTAAAGTACGGTGAGGGCTTCAAGGAATCCATGGAAAAAGGTTCGTGGGACTTGGAGAAGGTTGACAAGGAAAAACTTAATGACTCTAAGTTGAGCATGGTTTTCGGTCAGATGAACGAACCCCCCGGAGCACGTGCACGTGTTGCTTTGTCGGGTCTTACAATCGCAGAAAGCTTCCGCGACGGAACTGGCGACAACTCATCGACAACTGGTCGTGATATTCTTTTCTTCGTTGACAATATCTTCCGTTTCACACAGGCAGGTTCCGAAGTTTCCGCACTTCTTGGTCGTATGCCTTCGGCAGTAGGTTACCAGCCAACACTTGCTACCGAAATGGGTGAAATGCAGGAACGTATTACATCAACCAAGGGAGGTTCTATCACATCTGTTCAGGCAGTATATGTACCTGCCGACGACTTGACCGACCCTGCTCCAGCAACAACATTCTCGCACTTGGATGCAACAACGGTATTGAGCCGTAAGATCGCTGAGCTCGGTATTTATCCGGCAGTTGACCCGCTTGATTCTTCGTCACGTATCCTTACCGAGGCAGTTGTAGGAAAGGCTCACTACGAGACCGCACAGAGAGTTATCAATATTCTCCAGAGATATCAGGAATTGCAGGACATCATCGCTATCCTTGGTATGGACGAACTTTCTGACGAAGATAAACTCGTTGTTCACAGGGCAAGACGTGTTCAGAGATTCCTCTCTCAGCCGTTCCACGTAGCTGAAGCATTCACTGGTTTGAAGGGTGAATTCGTAAAGATTGAAGATACAATCAAGGGATTCAACATGATTCTCGACGGTGAAGTTGACCAGTACCCAGAAGCAGCATTCAACCTTGTTGGTACTATCGAACAGGCAATCGAAAAGGGTGAAAAGATGATGGCAGAAACTAAATAATAGTTGCTATGACAGTAGAAATCATCACACCTGAAAAGAAGTTGTTCGAAGGCGAAACCTCCATGGTGAAAGTGCCAGGTTCAAAGGGGTCGTTCCAGATGCTGAACATGCACGCTCCAATAGTTTCTACATTGGAGAAGGGCGAGGTCGTTATCAGGGAAATGAATGATAATGAACTTAAGTTCAGCGTCAATGGCGGACTCGTTGAATGCAAGAACAATAAGATTGTTATTCTCGTAGAGGAATAATACAATTGAAAATATTCGTAAAAAGGAAATTTCCATTGGAAGTTTCCTTTTTTGTTTGCACAAACATTCATTTGTTTTTTGTATTTGCCCTGATGCCTGCAATAAAAAATCAGCAGCCGACCATTGCCGACTGTCATTAACCATCATTCTATTGTTACATTTTTCAAATAGATTTTCAATTTTTTATCAATCTATATTAAATTTATTCATACCTTTGCGACCGAAAACGTGAAATTTTGGCGGTTGACCACTGCCGAAAACGTGAATTTTCAATGGTCAACAACTGCCGAAAACGTGAATTTTAATTTTATGTGGAGAAAAATATATACACAACTGCTTGATTGGAAGCAAGAAAGACATGGTAAGAGTGCTTTGCTTATAGAAGGTGCTCGTCGTATCGGTAAAAGTTATATTGTAGAAGTGTTTGCCAAGCACGAATACGACAGTTATATCCTAATTGATTTTAACTATGTAAAAAAAGAAGTGCTCGAGATTTTTGAAAATTATCTTACCAACCTCGATGTGTTCTTCCAGATGCTATCTCTCCACTACGACACCAAACTAATAGAACGAAAATCTTTAATCATATTCGACGAGGTTCAGCAATATCCGCCAGCACGTGCCGCCATCAAATACTTGGTAGCCGACGGAAGGTTCGACTACATTGAAACTGGTTCGCTCATAAGCATACGGAAAAATGTTAAGGATATAGTTATTCCTTCCGAAGAACAACACATCGATATGTATCCGATGGATTTCGAGGAATTTATGATGGCGATGGGGCAGGAACGATTGTTTACATTCATCAAGGAGTGTTTCGAAAAACGCCAGCCGCTTGGTCCGATTCATAGAAAAGCCATGGAATTTTTCCGCTTGTATATGATTATAGGCGGTATGCCACAAGCAGTGCAGGAATACGTAAACTCAAAGGATTTTCGGGCGACAGAACAAATAAAGCAAGACATATTGTCGTTGTACCGCAGCGACATATACAAGTACGCAACAGGCGCAGAAGCCAAAGCCGCTGCTATATTCGAAGCCATTCCATCGCAATTGCTGAAGCAGGGAACACATTTCACCCTTGCCGACATTGACAGCAATGCCAGATACACCAACTATGCAAGTTCGTTTTTCTGGTTGAGCGACTCACGAATTGTAAACATTTGCTACAACACTTTTGCTCCAAATGTAGGACTTGGCATGAATACTGAACGAACATCGCTTAAATGCTACCTTGCCGACACTGGATTGCTTCTGTGCATGACATTCAACGAGCAGGGAAAAGTACCGGCAGAGATATACGAAAGGTTAATGCACGGCAAATTTGAGGCTAATCTTGGCATGATTATGGAAAATGCCGTGGCGCAAATGCTCCGTGCTGCAGGGCATAATCTATTTTATTATCAGAAGTCCGACAAAAAGGATGCTTCCAACAATATGGAAATAGATTTCCTTATTACCAAAAACAAGATGACCTCACGCAAAAATATATGTCTCATAGAGGTAAAATCTACGAATAATTATACCATTACATCGCTTGAAAAGTGCATCCGCAAATTCTCCTCACATATAGGAGAACCATTTGTCCTGCATACCAACGATTTGCAACAAGAGAACGACATAACCTACTTGCCCGTATATATGGCAGCGTTAATGTAAAAAATCAGCAGCCAAATCTCCGCCGACTGCTTGTTGTGTTTTTTATGCATATACTTACACCGAATGTATTTGTATTACAAAACAACTCCACTAAGAGCGTATTCTGTCAACGCGTCTCTTATTTCGATGTCGGTGGGTGGATTTGGAATAATATAGTCAACCGCTTCCGAATAGTCTATGTCATCAAAGTAACATAGTTGCGAGCGAAACATCTTTTCCGAATAGAGTTCTCCAAAGATTTGATTAGCCATATCGGAAATATTCTCTATTGTAAAGTGGTCTTTGATAAGAAAATACAAGTCGACATAATCTTTCCACTTTGAACGCCGACCAAGGGCATACGCTTTCATTGCAGCCAACTGCAACAATGATGGCATTCTAAAATAGGTCTCAAAATGCTCATTCGGATTTACAGGAAATGGATACTGGAAAAAAGTAACCTTAACATCGTTAATTACAAGATTCATTTGTTCGTCAACGCGTCTGGTTATGATATATTGGAACCCCAAAGCCTTAATCTTGTCAAGGTTGCGCTTATGGTTTATGTTAGATTGCTTGAAAAGGTCAAAATCTATAGAACGGCGGTGTCCAATATGAAGAGCAATTGCTGTACCGCCAACTAAATAGTACTCGCGCTTGAATTGGGCAAGCATCTGCAACAAATCCGTCTGATTGCTATTTATTATTTCCTTATGCATACTTTCTCAAAACCAACGAGAAGAAATTGTAAATTTCGGGATAGTAATTTTCTTTTTGCCGTCCTTTTGCCGAAAAGAATACCTCGGCAACATGTTTTGCGCCAAGCGTATCAACCAGTTCATGAAAATCCTCAAGGGAACCATCGTTAAGGATGCGTTCAACAAGAAGTGCGTCGCTGACATTCTGCTTCTGATTGTCAGGGGTGTACCAAAAAAGGTTCTTGTGCTTTTCTATAATTTCTCGGCGCGACATTATTCTTGCTTTTAGTTGTACAAAGATACACAAAATTATTGTAATAAACAAAAAACATCAAAATTATATAGCATAATTTGTTCAGAAGAATAGTTAGCAGTCATCATAAAAATCAGCAGCCAACTCTCCGCCGACTGCTGTAAATCATTACTATATAAAAAAACAATACCCGGCAGTTTGATCGCTCAGGGACTGTCGGGACTTAACGATGCAAAGATATAAAATCTTTATTATCCTAGCAAAATATTTTCAAAAAAACTTTTCAAAATTTACACAGATATAATTACAGCCCAAAAAGGAACCCACCATTTCCGATGAATTCCTTTCCTTGTATTGCTGATTTGTGCAAGGCGGTGATTACAGCGTTGTGATTTCCGCATTACAAATGCTGATACTCAAGACTTTCGGATTGCAAATCCGAAACGACAAGGAACAGCGTAGCGAGAAACGGCTTTAGCCATTCAACCTTTGAAACTTAGAAACGGTGCTAGCCATAGAAACGGCTTTAGCCATCAAACGCCGCAGGCATAGAACGGTGAAGCCCTCAACGAAGTTAAACGGCGCCAGCCTCTCAAACAACAAAAAAACGCACCATTTCCGATGCGTTTTTCATTATGCTTTGCTGATTTGTGCAAGGCGTGAGCCTTGTGGAGAATGCGTTGTAATTTCCGCATTGCAAATGCTGATATTCAAGCCTTTCGGATTGCCGCCGTTGGCAGCGAGCTAAAGGTGGCAAATCAGAAAGGACAAGGTTATATTTTTACCAATACATGTTCTCCCTCTTTTACAGCATCTTTACAATTATACAATAGAGGATTATTTAAAATATACCCATTGAATCCTGCTCGTTTTAAGATAATAATATAGCTTAATTTATGTAGCATCAATGATATATAGAATAATTTATCAGCCTGTTCTTCTGCAGTTCCATCAAAAAGTCTTCCATGCAAAAATCTATTACGTTCTTTTATTGCGGCCCTGTCATTTTCTGTCAATATATATCCAACATCATTAAATGGCTGTGCAAGTGCATCAGCATTAGTAGGACTATTCATATTATTTATTTTCTTTTTTAATAATGAAGATATTTCAGGTGTTATTGCTTCTTCGTCATTAGACTGATCAATAGTGTACTTATCAATTACATTATTCATGTCATCAGCTATTTTCCGCCATAATTTATTAGGTATTGGTGCGACTACTTTTGTATGCGCTATAGTTTCAATCACAATTGCACGAACGCTAGCTTGATATTCCAAAGGAAAGTTATCACTCTCGATTAGTGTTACGACAGCTCGAGCTATATTAGCATCATTCTGTATTAAGGAAAACAAAGATTGTATCATCTCAGGCTGCAACCAATCTTGCAAGTGTGCTTGAAATTCGTCGTTTTCGTTGTAAAGAGGAATCTTATTAATCGGCTTAACCTTATTATTTTTAAGAATTTCACGAATATAGTACATGTTAGTGGTAAAGATTTTCATATTGGAATTAGACGAAGTTCGCATTGTTTCATATGCCAATACAACTTGTTCGACATACCCAGAAGTTGTGGACGAAAACGCATAGCACTTGCCAAGATGAATATTACCTGTTATAATACCAATAGTTAGCGATACAGAATAAACATATTCTTGCATTTTTTCTCTTGTTGTTTCCGTCAATGATTCAACAACCATAAATTTACGCTTATTAAATTCACATGGATAAACATGTATAATGGTGTCTTTATCAATCAACTCAATCAAACCAGGGGAAAAACTATTTTTTAAAATAGCAGCTCCAGTTATTATGTCTAAGGTCCAATCTACAATATCAATTGGAATCATATATCTGAAATAAGCACTTTCTTTTAGGGAAAAATCATGTCCATAAAGTCGATTTATACGTAATTTTCCACATAAGATTCCTTCTTCGCACAAATCCTTATTATATTCTAAAAAGAAATCACCTGTTCTGGCGTAATATTTTTTACCATTCAAAGTAATATGTATTTCTTCAAGATTCTGGGTTAATTCATAATTTAAATTTGTTGTAGGCATAGTATAATCAATCTGGATTATATCATTTTCACAACTAATTGTAGCATCAACATTTGAAATATTAACGAATTCGTCAACTTGCACTTTTGATCCATCCAAATCGTTTATTAAGTTTTGACAAAAATCCAGATTTTTCATTCGTTGATATTGCATAATTATATCTTTTTTTATATTGGTACAAAGTTCATAATAAGGTTCGTCCTTTTTTATCTTGACTATTGTGTCAAATATTTTGTAAAGCATTTCGTTGAGTTCCGATGAAACGCATTTATAAACTAATTGATTTTTCAAGTTTTCTATTTCACTAAGATATTCTTGTATATAACCCAGCTCCACTAAATTCGATGATTCTATTTCCTTTATATTATCAGTCATAAAAGAACCGACTCCTTCATGCAATTTTGCCATTTGAGTCGTAGAAAGTCTATTTAATGCCTCTATTGTAATCATTTTTCCAAAATTTATTATAGTTATTTTTAATAGTTTTTTTCACAAACAATGCAAAATCATCATATATGACATATCCAAATATAATCCTCATTTTTGACAGAAACAAGTTTTAATTAAAATTTTTATTGCATGCCTATAAATAAAATCGGCGCAGATAAAAACACCTGCGCCAAACGAATAAGTAATGTGGTAATGATTATTTAGTTGCCGTAATCTTATTCATATAATCTTCCAAATCAATAGTAAGTGTTTTATATCCAGCCTTTTTTAGTGCTTCCATAAAAACAAAATAGAATTCGTTGCCTGCATTTTCGTCATATTTATTCAAAATGTGATTTAACCAATTCAATTCTGTTAATCTGTCTTTTTCAATTATATAACTTTCTTGATGCAATCTGATAATATTTCCGTTGTCATCAATTTCCCAAAACTTATAAGTTGCATTTAAGGCATCTTCAATATTAGGTCTCTTACACATAATCTTTAAATTTTATTTATTAAACATTAATTATATCTCTATATTAATTACTTTACACAACGAATGCTTAAGTATACATATCTTGCATCGAGACGACCATCTGTAATATCAGTATTGTTGTATGATATTTTTCGGTATCTCATATCTAAATCGGACGACTCACAAGTGGAAGTCCAGAAATATGCAGTACTCCCAAATTCCTTATAACCAGGCGTAGCACCAATTGTCGAGTTTTTTAAGCTGTTATATTCACCTGCTGGCACGGCATTAAATCCACTGGTTCCAAACTCTGATGACTGTTCCAATGCTCCATCATTCCACAATTCGGCATCTCCTGCCAATTTAGAACCAGCATCGTTTCCACTCAATGCATTTTTCAATTGGGTCCACTCTGCATGGCTTGGCAAATGCCAACCCGCTGGGCACAAACTTTGCATGCCAGAAGTAGGTCTATCGCCATTCATTGCGGCAGACCAATTGTATAAATAACCATATTTAGACACATTAGAACTGCTCCCATTGGGATAGCATCGTTGTTTCTCACTACCTGTAACACCAATAGTTGTGCCCAAAGTAATGTTGCCTGTATAGCGAAGGTTTTCTGCCATCCATATCTTAGAACCTATTTTTACAAATTCGTAAGTATTACCGTCCCTTGAATCGGTAAATGTACCCATAGTTGCGACTTCCCACTGCGCATACAATGTCATATTTTCCGTTGCTGTTATGCTCTGTCCATTTGTATAAGCAGTTCCGCTACCATCTGCTACTGTATTCCAGCCTATAAATGTATAGTAGGTTCTTGTAAATGCATTTGCAGTAATAGTTT
This sequence comes from Bacteroidales bacterium, assembly GCA_017651185.1. Lineage (GTDB taxonomy): Bacteria > Bacteroidota > Bacteroidia > Bacteroidales > ML635J-15 > Bact-19. The sequence continues at coordinate 29,906 of JAGCDJ010000030.1, forward strand.
GCTCTACACCTGCGGCAAATATTTGTTCTGCCATTGTTCCACTACCACCATTTGCATTAAAAGTAATAGTATATGTTATAGGTGTCCACTGCGCATATAGAGTCATGCTTTCAGTAATTGTAATACTTTGTCCATCGGTGTATGCTGTACCAGAACCGTCTGCGACCGTATTCCAACCAACAAAATTGTTGTGTTCTTTGGTGAATGTATTCGCCGAGAGTGCTTGTTCTACACCAGAACCAAACGCCTGTGCATTCATTGTTCCGCTACCACCGTTAGCATCGAATGTTACAGTAAAAGTCGTTGCAGACAATGTGCCTTGCAACGAAGCTATTTCGGCCTGCAATGTTGCAATTTCGTTTTGGAATGCGCTAATTTCAGCTTGGAATTGCGCAATCAATTCATCCACATATTTCTTGGTTACTGCATCTTGGTTTTCGGTTGGGTCGGCTACATTCTTAATTTGCCTGTCGCCAGCGGAATTGCTTAATGCAACCACATCAGTCAATGTCTGCGTTTCATCGGTTATATACGAACTCAAATCTGGCGTATTTGTCAAATTGTTGTAGTTGCCATCAAATAATTCGGGCGTGTTTGTTATTTCCGAGTAGTCATACACTGGTTTGTTTTCTGCCTTTGCCCAAGCAGAAATTGTCGGGTCGGTTTCGGTATAGGACGTCAGATAGTTCGCATCGTTGTCGAACGCAGAAACGTTTGTCGGTACAACTGGTATTTCTGGACGGTTTGTCAAGTCGTTATAGTCCTTGTCCCAAGCGTTGAACTGCGGGTCGGTTTCAGTGTAGGATGTCAGATAGTTTGCATCATTTGTAAATGCAGAAACATTTGTCGGTACAGTTGGAATTACAGGCTTGTTCAAGATTAGCCCTGCACCGCTCGTTGCATTCCAGTCTGCATTTACCTGTGCTGGAACATCGGCGGAAGTAATGTAGTTCGCATCGTTGGTAAATGCACTAACATTTGTTGGAACAACTGGGATTTCTGGACGGTTGGTCAAGTCGTTGTAGTTTCCGCTGAAAAGTTCGGGTTTGTTCATGATTTGTCCTGCACCGCTTGTAGCATTCCAGTCTGCGTTAACTTGTGCTGGGACATCGGCAGAAGTAATGTAGTTTGCATCGTTTGTAAATGCAGAAACGTTTGTCGGAACGGTTGGGATTGCGGGTTTATTCAAGATTTGTCCTGCTCCACTTGTAGCGTTCCAGTCTGCGTTTACTTGTGCAGGAATATCTGCGGAAGTAATGTAGTTTGCATCGTTGGTAAATGCAGAAACATTAGTCGGAACGGTTGGGATTTCAGGTTTGTTCAAAATCTGTCCAGCACCGCTTGTCGCATTCCAGTCAGCGTTTACCTGTGCAGGAACATCTGCAGAAGTTATATAGTTTGCATCATTTGCGAATGCAGAAACGTTTGTCGGAACGGTTGGGATTGTAGGTTTGTTCAAGATTTGTCCTGCACCGCTTGTTGCGTTCCAGTCTGCATTAACTTGTGCAGGAACATCTGCGGTCGTTATGTAGTTTGCATCGTTTGTAAATGCGGAAACGTTTGTCGGAACGGTTGGAATTTCTGGTTTGTTTGTCAAGTCATTGTAGTTTCCGCTGAACAATTCTGGTTTGTTCAAAATCTGTCCAGCACCACTTGTTGCATTCCAGTCAGCATTTACTTGTGCTGGAACATCAGCGGATGTAATATAGTTTGCATCGTTGATGAATGCAGAAACGTTTGTCGGAACGGTTGGGATTTCAGGCGTGTTTATAAGGTCGTTGTAGTCCTTGTTCCAAGCATTGAACTGCGGATCGGTTTCGGCAGTCAAGAAATGGCTGACATCGGGAATGTTGCCCGCCTCGTTTGCATACAAAGCATACGGAACCGACAGAAGTTGTGTATTGCCGATTTCAACATAATTGCTGCCACCATTAACGTCAACTTCAGTCTTGATGTAGTAAGTGCCGGCAGACCAGTCGACTGCCGAGAAACTGTCGGTAGTCGTTCCGTCACCTATCCTTATCGACACCAATCCGTTTGCGTTGGTTGTCGCCGTATGCGTCTCGGTATAAACGGCAACCTTGTTTACTGCAGGAGGTGCAATGATGCCTGCCCTCGTGTTAATAGGGTTGTTGATCGACCCCATGGGCACGGCCTTCAGTATGCTTATGCGCAACGAAATCTGCCTGTTTGTCACCAGGTTGCCGCTGCTGTTCCTTATTACCGCCTGATAGCTGACTTTCTGCGGTGCTTGGGCTAATGTTGCAATAACTATTGCTAAAAATGTTAAAATCAATACTATTCGTTTCATATATTATAATTTTTTTTGTTTCTGTATTATTTGATTTTGAACGGCACTGTTGGTTCACAATGCATTGTGAGCCAACATATATTATTTTTTCACAATTTTGAATGTTTTTAATAAGCGACCATCGCCAGTCACCCGTACAAAATATGTCGCAGGTGGCAGAGCGCTCATGTCGATGCTTGTCTCGCCCCAAAATGACTTCCTTGCAGAAATCTGTTTCCCCGAAATGTCATAAACCGAATATTCCATTTCGCTGTCAGTGCCTTCCACAAGCAGCGTCAGGAAATCATCGGTAGGATTTGGGTATGCCGACAGCAATATGTCAATCTTTTCCGTGGAAATGTCAAGTGTTTCGCCTCCGCTGCGGCGTATTGTAATGTCACTGTCGTAATTGGTAACGTCGTATATCTCGTAGGGTTGCTGTATGCCCTCGTTAACATAAAGGTTGTTTTCGTATGCCACATAACCGACCTGCCCTACCGAATAGCTGACGTTGCAGTTTGTTCCAGAGAAATCTCCACCCGATGAGTTTACCGAACTTTGAGAAAATGCTCCCAAGCAGAGGGCAAGCAGAATGACCAGAAAATAAAGTTTCTTCATTGTTATTTTAATTTTAATTAGTTGCAAATGAATGGAATGAACAATGGATAATGAACAATGGATAATGAATAATTGATAATGAATAATTGATAATGAATAATGGATAATGAATAATGGACAATGGATAATTGATAATGTATAATGGGCTGAAAGGCGAACAGGATGAAAGGCAAAAAGAAGAGCAGTCCAACAGAAGACCTGTCTGTCGGCAAGAGTGCAAGGCAGTTTGACTGTTAGACAGCAAGACTGTCTGGCTGTTTGCCTTTGATCCATCAAGCCCAATGAACAATGGACAATTGGATTGCTTAGATTTTTATTTGTGTACTGTGTGGGGGGGGGGTAATTGGTTGATACTTAATGTATTGCGAGAGCCATAACTATTAATCCCTGCAACATTTACATCAATATCTTTTACCTGCATAAGGTACATTTTAGACAAAACTAGAAATTCGTCGCGAAGATAGGAAAATAGAATGAAAATGGCAAAAAAAATTGCGGAGAGAAACATGTCCCCTCCGCAATCGGTGTAGATTATGAAAATAAAAAACTTTTAAACTACTCCTTTATCGCCTTGAAACCGTTTCCAAGAATTTCGTTGCTGTCGATAACATTGATAAATGCTTCGGGGTCGATGTCGTAGATTTGTTCCTTGAGGTGGGTGAACTCACGGCGCGAAACGGTGGTATAGATGAAGTTGCGCTCCTTGCCGTTGTACATTCCGATGCCTTTCATGCAGGTTCCGCCTCGTTCGAGGTCGTTGATAATCATCTGGCGGACTTCCTCGTACTTGTCGCTTACAATAAATATTGTCTTGTAGCTCTTTACACCTTCCACAACAATGTCTATTACCTTGCTCTCGATGAAGATGAGGATTATGGAGTAGATTGGCAGGCGGAAATCGCCAAGAGCGAGTGATGTTAATGTAATTACGCTGTCAACAATCAGGACTAGCGTTCCGAGCGAAATCTTGGTGTATTTGTGCAGTATCATCGAGATGATGTCGCTACCGCCAGATGTTGCTCCCGACTTGAAAACCAGACCGATAGCAAGACCGTAGATTATGCCCGAAACCACAGTGTTGAGGAAGTAGTCGGGGATGAACCAGCCGCCACCATTCGGAATTTCCACCATGCTGACACCTTCGATTGGGGTTTGCATAATTGCACCATCGTGGATTACAGGAATATAACCCCAGAACATTTCGAGCAGAAATGTAAAGACGAATATGAGTATTGTGGAAACAACGGTCTTGACACCAAACCTCGGACCAAGTATCAGAGTGCCGATTATCAGCAATGGAATGTCCATGCAAATTGCGTACAAACTCACTTTCCAAGGCCAGATGGCGTTGAGAACATTCGACAGACCGTAGGTTCCGCCCGGAGCCATGTGGTAGGGGTTGACGAACATTACATCGCCTACTGCAAAAAGCAGACTGCCTAGGAATACTAAAAAGTATGACCAGAACCACTGTTTGGAGAATATTTTTTCGTTTGCCATATTTATAAAATTTTGTTAATCAATAATTTGTGTTTGATATGCCATTGAAAAATTGCAGGTGCAAAAGTAATGCTTTTGTTTGAATTTATGAATAGGTATTGACAATGTTTTTGATGGTGCATTATGTGGTTTTGTGGGGTTGGTTTGTTTTATTCGCTTTCAAGTGTAATGGAGTGCTGCATTGCTCTAAAAACTAAAAATCTCGTATACAAAACAAACATTATTGTGTACCTTTGTTGATTGGAATAAGAGGGTATATATGGAGTCTGCCCCCGTGTTTCAGTAGTTTGATTAGAGTTTGACTCCATTTATGAAATTTTAAAATTTATGCGTGTTTTTACAATCAAGAAGCTGTTGTTGACAGCATTTTTTGCGCTTTCTGGACTTTTTGCCATACAAGCGAATGCGCAAATCACATTATCCAATGTTCAGGGTAGCGAATCGTCGTCCCCGTACATTTACACTACTGAAATGTATGGCGAAACATACTCCGAATTAAGGTGGGACGGTAGTGTTACTTTCAATGCCGAAGGGTACACTTTGCCTGTGGAAATTTATGTTATGGGAGCATCAGGCACTAATTGCAATCGTAACTTGACAGTTGAAAATGATACAACAGGCATGTTTATGGTTGACAACCTCATTCCTGGTACATACTATATCCAGATGACCGACAACAATGGAAACACAGGTACTTACGACCAGGGTGTAACTGTAGGAGAAGGTAGTTGCGATGAAAATGTTTTCTTGCTGAGCAGATTTGAAAACAATGTTGCAAATGTTTACCTTGCCGACAATTTCGGAGGTGAAGCATACGGTTTCGATTCTATTTCATGGCGTGTTTTCATGGATGGTGTCCTTGTTTTCGAAGATAGCGGTTATGGAATGGAATTTCTTAACTTTTCTTCCCTTGAAGACTTGGAATATGGTATATATAATGTAGAAGTACAGGCATACGCAGGCAGCTGTTCCTGGACAACAATGTTCGAGGTAAATTATGCAGACCTCTGCGCAGGTTTCTGGTATGACCTTTTGGACCTTAGACCTGCAGGATTGGAGAACAACGAGGGTTCTGTTTCTGTTATAGTAGGTGGTCCTGGCGAAAGTGTTGACTTCTGGGGCGCCGTTCACAGTGCTGAAGATTACTACATGAACCTCCAATACGTTGAAGACTCAAGGGATTCTGCTACAGTTTCGGGTCTTGCTGCTGGAGAATATGCATTTGAAATCTATTATAACAATGGATACTGCTCCGACACAATGTATTTCACTATCGAAAGGGAGTGCGATTTTGCAATCAATGTGACAAGAGTTGCTGATTATTACGACGGTTTAACATTGATGCCGAATGTAATGTTCGCCCAGGCATACTACTTCAACGAAAACCGTGATACAGTTCTGCTAAAGGATGCTTATTATGAATGGAACGATGGAGTTTATGGTGCATACTATGAATACATCGACCTTGGCGAAGCATACGAACTTAATGTTAATTATAACGGATGCGAACAGGTTATTGAGGGTTCGTGCGACGAAGAAAACATGGCACAATCTTGCTACTCTCCAATGAATGAAATTAGCACTATAAATCCTTCTGCATCGAACAATAATGGTTCTATTTCGAATGTCGGTTTCGGTACAAGCGACATGTTCCCATACAATATATATATATTCAATGAGAACGGTGATTATATCGGTAGCAACTATGTTGCATCTGATACTTCGCTTAATTATACTTACGAAGGACTTTCGGCAGGAACATACAGAATATATGCTTACAAGGAAGATGTAACTGGTTCTTGCCTGTCATTTGGTACAACAAGTCTTTGGGTTGATTGCGAAACAATGTCGGTATCGGTTGAACTTTATACAAACGATTCTACATCAGCATCAATGCTTATCGCTGAGGTAATGGACTTGCAGGAAGAAAGCCAGATTTATCCCGATGACAACGATTACGAATGGTATATAAACGGTAATGTATATCATGGAAGAGTTCTCAACACCAACGAATTTGTTGAATTCGGTCTGTTGGAATACTCCTACATGCTTAATGTAAATTACAATGGTTGCGTTGTTAGTACAGAAGGCGACTACACTGTTGAATTTGACTGCACTATTACCGCTGAAGTTACAGGAGTTACTCCTATGAACCTTGCAGCAGGATCTGATTATTCGTATGCAATTGTATCAATCAATGTAAACAATGGCGTGGCTCCATACACAGTAAGTTTTTCCGACCCGACATGGGGTGGCGCAGTATACGAAACCAACAACTTTGATTATTATTTGTACGATGATGAAATGCAAGATACTTCATTGGTACTGAACATTATGGATACATACGGATGTGTTACAACCGTAGTAATTCCAGGAATGCCAACTTGCAGCATGGCTGCTCGTCTTACCTATAATTCAAGTACAGATGTTGTAATCAACATTGCTGCAGAAGGTGACGACTACTACCCAGTATCAATCTATTGCGAAAGTTTTTCCGATTCATTCATCGGTAGCACCACAACTTCGACATTCAACATTCCTGAGGATCGTCTTACCGCTTGGGGCAGATACGAAATTGTTGCAGCAAACGGCTGTGTAACTGAGGTTTGGGTTGACGAAAGCGAAATATGTACAATGGAACTTGCAAACTACACTGTTAGCAATCCAACTTCAGCAGAAATCGAAAACGGTTCGATAACAATTGAAGTTAATGGTGGCGTTGCTCCATACTATGGTACATACTACAAGATATTGGATGAAGAAAATTCGTTCTACTACCACTACGCAACAAGCACCGCACCTATAGTAATAAGCAACCTCTCCGTAGGTGAATATATTGTTGGCATTATGGATGTAAGAGGATGTATGGTCATTGTTCCTACTGACTCTACAACCATTACTTTGGAATCTGATTGCCAGATTGTTTCTTATACTGACTATTCGAATGGAAGTGTAGCCATGAGAATTAATCGTGGTACTGCTCCTTATGTAATTGCTTTGGATAATGGAGAAACCTATACATCTGATTCGGATACATTGACTATCGCAAATGTTACCCCGGGTATCCATTTCTACACAATAACAGATGCAAGAGGTTGTACAGAATTCAGTACTATTGAGGGTGTTCCTGCTGAGTGCGAAAATATTCCGATCTATGTTACTGGTAATGTTGTAAATACAACCAGTATAACAAATCCAAATGGTTCGATAAGTTTGACTGTATCTGGTGGTGAAGCACCATATACTTACTACTGGATAACCGGAGAAACAACTGAATCGATTTCAGGTCTTTATCCTGATGAATACTGGGTATATGTCAACGATAACAACGGTTGCTATGGCGCAGAAATTTTCAATGTTGAATATGTTCCTTCGGAGAACCTCTTCGATGAACTTTACATTGATGTAAACTATCATATCGAGGTTGTTACCGTTCCTACATCAGACGGTCCAGTTGATGTTCCGTTTGCAGTGGCACACGTTCAGGCAATTGCTGGTGTTCCGCCATACAGTTACGAATGGAATGTTCCTAGTTCATACAGCGACCAGCAGGCACTTGCAATCTACGAAAGCGGCGCAGTTTGCGTTAACGTAACCGACTATGCAGGTAGCGAAGTTAGCGGTTGCCTCTACATCGAATTGCCTTCGGCTGACCAGATTAGCAACGAAATCGTAGAAGAAGTTGCTGGTGTTGTTGACACTTGCATCAATAGTTCTGCAATAGCCGATGCTCATGTAACTAATGTAGAACTCGAGGCAGGTACTCAAACATATCATGTAACTTGGGTTCTTATCGAAAAGAATGGTCCTGTACACGAACTCGTTGTCGACTATCCGGTTGACACCCTTGCAACAGGTATCTATGCATTCAACCTTTACTTGCGTTGCAACGGCCAGAGGGCAGTTACATCCTTCTCGACACGTCTTTACCTTACTGGTGGCACCGAGTCGGTTGAAGAGGCATTTGCTGTCGAATCAAGCGTAAGCGCATATCCAAACCCGTTCAACGAAATGCTTAACATTGCAATCGAAGCTGTCGAAAACGACAATGTTGCAATTAGCGTTTACAACATCAGCGGACAGATGATCTATACAACCAATGCACAGGTTTCTAACGGAAGCAACAATATTGAAATTGCAACCGACAACTACGTTGCTGGTGTTTACTTCATCAGTGTAACTGGAAACAGCATTAACGAAACTATTAAGGTCGTAAAATAATTTCCAGAACCAAGAATAAAAAGAACCACGGTTTGCGCCGTGGTTCTTTTTTTGTCTATTTGTATTGGTGTGAGGTTTTTCGTCTTTTACGAAATCTTCAGGATGCTGTTTATTTCCTTATATTTCTTTATAAGTTCTTCAAGATTTTCGTGCTTTACGAACGAACCGCCATTTTTTATCAAGTCAACCGTGTATTGCTCGTGTTCCGAAAGTTGCGACTTGCCTTTTTCGGCTTTGCGCAATATAGGATTGGCTACCATTTTGAACATAATCTTGTAGAATCCCTTCAGTCTTTCGCGGTGTAGTCCGCCTTGCAGGTAGTAGAACGGCACATCGATGTTGTTCTGTTGCGCCAGAGCAAATGCGTACTTGTCGCTTTGCTGTGTCATCCCCACGCCGGCAATGATTACAGGATTGAATTTCAGTCGTGCCATGCGTATGCCGTTTATCTTGCCGGCACATACCCAGCCGAGGAAAATCACGGGTTCGCGTTCGCCATGAAACATTGAATTGTCGATGACAGGAATGGCTGGAATGCCGATTATTTCGGACAAAAGTTCAGCATATTCCTTCGTGAACCCTGTATTCGATTCGTAAACTATTGCCTTTATTCCTGCCATTTTGTTTCGATGTAGTGTTGCTTTATGCCGAAGAACGATTTGAGAGCGTCAAGTTGTGCGAGTATCTTTTGCTTTTGTTCTTCCGAGACGGTTGATTTTGTTGCGATAATCATCACATTCTTGTGGGTGTGGGCATCGGAAATGAATTCGACAACCTTTGTCTTGTATCCGTGATATTGCAGGAAAAGCACCCTGATGCTGTCGGTTACGAGTTCGGCCTGGCGTTCCATAAAAATGCCGTGTCGCAATATCGGCGATAGAATTTCGTTTGGCGTTCCGTTTTCCATTTCGTTGCGAATCTGGTGCTGACAGCATGGTGCTGCTACAATGACCTGTGCTCCTGCGTAAACGCCTTTTGCAAGCGCATCGTCGGTAGCGGTATTGCACGCGTGGAGAGCAATTAGCATGTCGAGTTTGTCGGCATTGTAGCTGTCGATTGCGCTTTCGGCAAAATGCAGTCCGTCAAAGCCAGATTCCTTTGCAAACTTGTTGCAAAGTTCCACCATGTCGTGGCGTATTTCCACGCCAGTGACATCGGCCTTGCACTTGAGTGTATTGACAAGGTAGTCGTAGAGTGCAAAAGTGAGGTAACCCTTGCCGCTTCCCATGTCGGCGACAGTTATGGTGCGGTCAGTGGGAAGTGTATCGATGTGACTGCTAAGTATTTCGATGTAGTGGGTTATCTGCCTGAACTTGTCCTGCGACTTTGGATTTACATTGCCGTTTGCATCGGTGATTCCCAGCAGATGGAGGTACTTTTTGCCGTCTGATGCTTCCAACTTGCGGTTTTTGCTGCGGTCGTGACTAAGCGATGGCAGTTCGGTAATGCTGGCTTCCTGCTGCTTCATCTTGAAGTGGTTGCCATTGTGTTGCAATACAAAGTCGCTAGCAGTGGTGAAAAGCGTTGCAAACCTGTATTCTTCGCCTATATGCGTACGCAGATTGGCAAGTGCTTCATCGAAAGCATAATTTTTAACTATGTCGCGCTTCTGGTAGCGGTAGGTGAAACTGGGTTTGCGTTCGCACTTAATTTCCACCTGCTTGATGTAAATGTTTCGTACATCAATGTCCTTGCGCATTGGCGACGACAATGTTATCTTGACGAAGGTGTTCGCTTCGATGCTTTTGCTAATCAGCTTTATGAAATCTTCCATTAGCGGGACAGATATTAGTGCTTCGAACTACCAATGTTCACGAGTTTCTTCATACTGTCGGTAATCTTGCCGATTATTGGGTTGCCAGGACCTTGCTGTTGCTGTTCTTCCTGATGCATATAAATCTCATCAATTACCGATGCATATTTCTTCTTTATCACATTTCGCTTGAGCTTTAGGGTGGGGGAGAGTTCTCCAGTTTCCTGCGACCATTCCTCACATACAAGACGGAAACGCTTGATGCACTCGTATTCGCTCAATGTTTTATTCAAATTGTCGATTTCGCCCTGATATTTCTTTATAACTTCTGGGTCGTTTATAAGTGCGACATTGTCGCGGTAGTGAATCTTGTGCTTCGAAGCATAGAAGTGCAGATAGTTGAAGTCGGGCGAAATGAGTGCACTAGCAAACTTTTCGTTTTCACCGATGATCATTACCTGTTCCACGAAGTTGGAGTTTTTCAGTTTGTTTTCAATAACCTGCGGAGCAATGTACTTTCCGTTCGACATCTTGAAGATTTCCTTCTTGCGGTCGGTGATTTTCAGGAACTTGCCATCTACAAGTTCGCCGATGTCGCCTGTGTGGAACCAACCGTCCTCGTCGATAACCTGACGGGTTGCTTCCTCGTTGTTGTAGTAGCCCTTCATGATGTTCGGACCTTTGACGAGGATTTCACCATCATCGTCAATTTTCACGGTTACGCCCTCAAGTATTGGACCTACTGTTCCGAGCATCGACATTTCCCAAGCAGGCCAGTTTACTGCTATTACGGGCGATGTTTCGGTAAGACCGTATCCTTCGCAAATCTTTAGCCCTGCTGCTGCAAACAGTTTGGAAATGTGCAGACTGAGTGATGAACCACCTGCCACTATTACAATAATGTTGCCTCCAAATGCTTCCTGCCATTTCTTGAATACAAGCTTGCGTGCTATGTTAAGTCTAAACCTGTAGAAAGCAGAATTGTTGTTGCGGACGTCGAATTTGCCACCAACCTTTAGTGCCCAGTTGAATATATGTTTCTTGAACGGAGTGAAGTCCTTTCCCATCGACACAATCTTGTCGTAGAACTTTTCTGCTACACGAGGCACAGTGTTGAAAATGTGAGGTTTAACATCTTGCAAATCACGCATAATTGTGCCTAAACTTTCAGCGTAGTAAATCGAAATGCCCTTAATCTGGAATGCATAGTTCATCATTCGCTCGTAGATGTGGCACAGTGGCAAGAAACTTACTGCGCGCTGCTTGTATTCGGCAGGAATAATCGGACGAACTCCGTACGAGTTTGAAAGGATATTCTTGTGCGAAAGCATTACGCCCTTGGGGTTGCCTGTAGTTCCAGATGTGTAAACGAGTGAGAAAACATCGTCCTCGCTGATTTCTTTTTTCCTCTCATCAATGAGTTTCTTGAGTTCTGCCTCTCGGCTTCGACTGTCAATCATCAGGGTTGTCCAGTTGTCGGCATCGGGAACATTGGTGAAGGTGAAAATTCTTGGTTTCACCTCAAGGTTTTCGACAACTTGCTTAACCTTAGCATAAAGTTTTGCATTCGACACGAAGACCATCTTTGCTTCGCAGTCGCGCATTATGAACTCAAGTTCATTGTTGTTAAGCGTTGGATATACAGGCACATGTACTAGGCCGGCCATTGCGATTGCCATGTCCAGAATGTTCCAGTGCGGCAGGTTCTGCGATATGCTTATTATCTTGTCGCCCTTCTGCATTCCTGCATCTATAAGAGCGCAGGCGCACATGTTTGAATATCTACGATAGTCGGCAGGCGTGTATTTTATCCATTCGCCCTTGTCCTTGTGTGCAAATGCGACATCAAGGTCGGAATGTTCATTTTTATAAATGTCAAGGATGTCGAAAACCCTTTTTGCTTTTGTCTCTTCTACTTTTTCCATTTATTATTTGTTTTTGTGAACGGGCAGCTTCCGCACTTTATCGGGTGCTTTATTATTGAAGACAGCCAGTATCTGTATCCTATTGTAAAATTAAATGTTTTTTTCTGGTATCCGTATGTTATGTTGAACATAAGGTCGCTCTTGTCGTTGAGGAAGATGGCGTACTCGAGGTCGGCGAGGAATCCGATTGAATATTCCCACTTGCCGTTTTGTAACCAGCCACGTTCCGAATCATTGAAGTTGGGAACGGTATTCCAGCATTCGTGTCCGTAACCCATAAGTCCTGCACCGAAACTAAGCGAGTTGCGGTAAACTTGAAACATCCTGACTTTCAGTCCTGCCTGCAGGAAAAGACCAGGTTTTGACATTGCGTCGCTGAGTCCGCCGAAGTTGGCCCTGAAGCAAAGGATGTCGCTTACGAGATAGGTTTCAACGCCAATGATTACGCAGGGTTCAAGTACGAAAGTTGCGTTTGCATCAATCTTGTTTTCGTAAAGATTTTTGTTGGGCTCTTTGAAGAAATGGAAGCCGAGAGGCGAAATTTTTAACTGCAAGGTTGTCTGCCCCGACATCTTGCTTGGGGTAAGCATAGTTGCTAAGACTATGACAATCAGTGCAGTATAAATTAAACTTCGTTTCGTCATATACGGCAATATATAATGCAAATAACGCACATTTTTATTATTTATTTCCTCTTCTTGAAAATTATTTGTTCATTATTCGTTGTTAATATTTTTTGTCTGGTTGTCTAAAAGTCTTGCAGTCTAAAAGTCTTGCAGTCTAAAAGTCTTGCAGTCTAAAAGTCTTGCAGTCTAAAAGTCTTGCAGGCGAAAACGTGGAGGGAGAAAGACTGATGGGCTGTACGACAGGTCTTCTGAAAGTCCAAAACATAATTTGATTTTTTCGGATAGGTTTAAAATAAATGTATATATTTGTCCCATAATTAAAATGGTATAGTTGTGAAAAAGAACATTTTAATATCACTACTCGTTGTGGCAATGGGAGTGATGGCATTTGTAGGCTGCGAAAAGCCAGAACCAATAGAAGTGCCTCAGATTGTGGTTAATCAGGAGGACATTACTCCAGTAACTCACAATACCAACTTGTCATATACTGATTGTCACTCACACCAAAGTAAAGGATATTATGATCCGATAATAATACCGAATTATGACAACGGAGTTTTACAAATAACAATTGAAAATTATTGTATTTCTTGTGGTGTTTACACTGTTATTGCAGAATCGGAATTAGATGCTCAAACCATTACTGTAGATTTTGGTGAAATATATGAATCTCAAGCCAATTGTATTTGTTCCATTGATGTAAATTATTCAATTGACAATATTAAACCAGGAACTTACGAATTAATAATAAAGCATGGCGGTTTAGTCAAATATCAGGAAGAAATAACTTGTGAATAATCGCCTAGTCGTTACCAAACACTTCGTTCAGAACTTTAAGCGACTTTATTTCCGATAGGTTTTCGGTGTGAATCTTATAGTATTCCAGCATCTGGCGGATGATTTCCTTCCGATAGGCGTATGGAATTTTCATATTGCCAGTTTCGTACGATGCGCTTAGGATTGTAGAAAAAGCGAAACTTAGTTGTTTGTCAAACGATTCTTCCTCGGAAGTGAAAAACGGTAGGAACATTCCTTCGCGCGAGTTGAAATATGGCGTTTCGTTGCAATAGTTGTTTGTTATCTCGAAGCCAAGATGCCGTGCAAAATCCTTCAGGAAAATTATGTGCAGATTTACAATGTTGCTGTCCGAAACTTCTATCGCCTCGATTGTGCTTTTGAAGAATTGATACAATGCTTGATTTTGCTCCTCTTCCTTTACCATTTTCATAATCACTTCGGCAATGAACTGCGATATGCAAATTTTTACCACATCGCTGTCGATGGCGGTAGGACTTTTCACAAGTTCGCAGTACGATATTCCCTGAACAGAGCGCGTGTCCTTTAACCGAAGTTCGGTGCGGACAATATTCAGCGGTGCAAAAATGTTTGCTTTTTGTCCTGCCTTGCGGGTTGATGTCCTAGCAAGTACCGAAATTTTCCCGCATGCTTCGCTGAACATGTTAACGACAAATGAGTTGTCGGTGTATTTTATACGGTTGAGTATTATGGCTTCGGTGGGGATGAGCATGGGAGGAGTCTCGGTTTCTATGGCTAAAGCAGTTTCTAAGTTTTTGGGTTTCTTATTGTTGAGACGCAAGTCCTTGCGTATATTTTGTTTGAAAATGTTTTATTTATTACTCGTAGTAGTAGCTCAGAATGCATTGTGAGCTACAAATTATCCATTACCAATTGTTTATTTCAAGAATAGTATTTTCGTTGTGGATTTTTGTTCTCCTGTTTCGGTGGCAGCGAATACGACGTAAACGCCTGATGCTACACGATTTCCATTAAGTGTTTTGCCGTCCCATACGAGTTGTCCGCCAGTTGCACGTGCCTCGTATACTATGTTGCCCGAAATGTCGGCAATCTTTACAATTGAGCCAGCGACAAGTCCTCTTATAGTTACTGGTCCTTCATAGTCTGATTTGACGGGATTTGGAAAAGCAAACATTTCTTCGTACGACTCAAATCCTTCGGTGGCAGTTCCTCTGTACGAAATTATGCCTTTGGGGGTCGCAAAAAATACATCGCCAGTTTCGGGAACTATGCTTATGCATAGAATATTATCGCTCGGGATTGGACTGCTTTGCGTGTTGAAGTGGTGTATTGTTTCAATTCCATCGGCACTTGTATAGTATGCGCCGCCGTTTTGGGTTCCGAACCACTTGCAGTTGGCACCGTCAACAGCAATTGATGTAACCACATCGGCAGAAAGCAATAAGTCGGCGTTGTCGGTACCGTCGTTGCGAGGCACTTTAATTTGTCTGCCATAAAAGGCACCGCTTTCAAACACCTTGTCGGGATTGTAGTAGACGACTACGCCCTTTGCTGTTCCTACCCAGATGTATCCGTTCTTGTCTTCGGCGATTGAGTACACGTCGTTGCTTACGAGTTCACCGTTTTCGTTCATTACGCTCAGTCGCTTGTATCGGTCGTCGGAGGTATTTTCGGGCGTGCCGTTGTCGTCGAATACGAATAATCCGCCAGTTTGCCCAATGACCAGCCATTTTACACCCGTCTGGGTTATAATCATCGACTTGATGTTGCGGGTCATATCTGGAAACGAAAATCCTGTCCATTTGCCATCAGGTGTCAGCCGATGAAGAGTTTTTGCCGCCTGTGAGTTTGTTACCCATAGGTTTCCGTCGTCATCAAAAGTTGTAGTGCCAATTCTAACGAAGTCAACTCCATCAATCTGCATAAGTGTGCTGTTCCCGTCATCGTACAATTTATAGAATTTGTTGTCTCTGAATTCTATAAGTCCTTTAACCCACGAACTTATAAAGAAATGTGATTCGTCTTTCGGGTCTATGGTTACATTGATGAGGTCGCTTGCGCCAGAAAGTTCAGGAATGTCGTTTGCCGAGTGTGTGGTCCATTCGTAGTTTTCGTACACATAAAATGTCGGATATGTCCACGTAGGTGTGAATGCAGCATTATATCCGCCCCTTACCGCTATTGTTTTTGATTTTGATGATGAAATGTGGAATACATTGTTGTTACTCGGCGAGTTTATTTCTAGAAAGTCGCCCTTGCCTTCGGTATTGACAAGCCAGCCAAGTCCTCTGATGCGGTCGGCTATCCATATACTGTCGCCAACTATTGCGGTACTGTTCGCAAATATCTGAATCCAATCTGTTTGTGTTATGTAATGCCACAATTCTTTTGTTTGTTCAAAGTTCGTGTCGTATAAGTATAAAGGTCCGCCGCTTGAGCAAATCATAATTTCATCATTGCATGACAGCGATGTGACTTTGTTGCGCTCATTCATTATATGTGACCATGAATTGCCGTCGTATGCCATTAATGTGTCGCTATTTTCCAATGTACTTTTGTAGTTGGCAATCACTTTTCCTCTAAATAGTTTTACAGAATTGAAGTTTTTCCCCTTCATCCATACATATTGCGATGTGCTGTCGATATCGGTTAGTACCTGCCAGTTGGAGAAGTTTACGAGTTGGTCGGATAATTTTCCGTGATATATTCCAGTCGTGGTTGCAACGTATAGGTCGTTGTTTTTGAGATCCATGTCGTTAACGTGCACGTATGTTCCGTTTTCGCCAATAAACCAAGTTTCACTGATTTCGCGTCTTTCAAGGTTCAACTTTACAATTCCAAAGTCGCAGCCGAGGTATGCTATGCCGTCGGTAGCAATAATCGAGTTTATTGACTTGCTGCTATTTATCGACTTCTTTTTTATGTCGTTGATGTTAATGATTTCATTTCCGCGCATAATATCAATGTTTCCGCTTGAATATCCAATGACTACGCTTTTTGTCTTTTCGTCGTAGGCAATTCCTGTTGGGGTAATGTCGGAAAGCACATTGAACTTGTTGAATCTTTCTATTTCGTTCGATTCGCTGTCGTATTTCAATATTCCACATTCGGAAATGAGATATGCGGTTTTGTCGACTACTATAAGTTGTTTCCCGTTGTTGTACGAAAAGTGGTCCTGCCATTGTCCCACGGCCACCTGTGCCGACGATATTATGGAAGTTATCAGCAGTACGACTGTTGTTGCTATGTATTCAATCTTATTCATTTGCGTTGCGGTTGTTGAGAAATGACGCCAGTTTTTTTGCCGCGTTTCCTCTATGGCTTATTTTGTTCTTTATTTCAGCAGGCAGTTCGGCAAAAGTTTCAGAATATCCGTCGGGAAGGAATACTGGGTCGTAGCCAAAGCCGTTGTGTCCGCGGTATTCCTCAATTATACGGCCTTTTACCTCACCTTCAAATATATGTTCTTCGCCATTGAGTATCAGTGCGATTGCTGTCCTAAACCTCGCCTTGCGGTTTTCGTGTCCTTTCATGTTGGCAAGGAGTTTTGCTATGTTGTCGTCGAATGTAGGGTGTTCGCCTGCGTAGCGCGCAGAGTATACGCCAGGTTCTCCGCCAAGGCATTCCACCTCGAGACCAGTATCGTCTGCAAAGCAGTCTACGCCGAATTTGTCGTGTATGTATCTTGCTTTTTGCAATGCGTTGCCTTCTATGGTATCCTGCTCCTCTGGTATTTCGTCGTGGCAGTTGATGTCCGACAGCGACAATATTTCAATGTCGTTGCCAAGTATAGCCCTCATTTCTTCGAGTTTATGCTTGTTGTTGCTTGCTAGGACAAGTTTCATGTCAATGGAATTTTATCTTTTTTAAAATCTGGCGCATTATGTCGGGGAAGTAGAGGTTCACGATTCTTTCCTTGTCGTCCTCGTACATTGGCACCTTTGTGCTTGCGTAGTTTCCCGAAATAAATTCACCCTCGGTATTGTATATGCTGAAATGCACTCGCATGATACGTTGTACATTGCGTTGTCCGCTGATGTACGGGTCGCGGTAGTCTGTCTTGATGTCGAACTGGTTTACGAATAGGAAGTAGTCGACGTTGCGGCGTTTGGCGATTTCTTTCAGCACTTCGGGCTGACCAATGACAATGTGAAGGTACATATCATCGGTTTGCTGTCTGTGGCCTACGATTTCGCCGTTTCGCATTCCGGGGCGTGCATTTTTCATTTCCTCTTCGCGCTGTTTGCGGCGTGCTTCTTCGAGTTTTTCTGCACGTTTTTTTGCGAGCAGTCCCATGTTTTCGGTGTCGAGTTCAAACTCGGCAAGACGAAGTTCGTACGACATGGTGGTGTATAGTCCCGAAATGTCGGCTTCGTCCTCGCGTGTGTTGTCTTTCAGCAAGTCTACTACCTCGCACGAGTCGATGAGCGAATTTATCAGGTTCAGGTTTAACTGGTAGCGGAAGTATTCCATAATCTCGTCGTGGGTAAGTCCGTCGCGCCTTGCAATGTCGGCGGTAGCGTCGTTGAAGTATATCCTTTCGTCAAATGGTACGACAAGAACTCTTTTCTGCCTGTTGTACCTGCTGTTGAAGTCAAGGAATTCCTGTCCGTATACCATTGGTACGGAAGAAATTATGGCAAGCAGTATGAAAATAATTTGTCTCATCTTAGAAAAGGTTTAGAATGTCGTTAAAGATTATGAATACCATGAGTGCGAGCAAAATAATTAGTCCGATTCGCTGTATTATGTCGAGTGCTTTGTTTGGCAGTTTTCGCCTTGTAATCGCCTCTATTGCGAGTAGCATTACATGTCCACCGTCAAGTGCAGGAATTGGCAGTATGTTCATGAATGCCAATATGATGGAAATGATTCCGGTAAGTTTCCAGAATCTTGCCCAGTCCCATATTGGTCCGTACACTTTTGCTATGCCGATAGGTCCCTGTAAACTTTCGCGAGCGCTTTCCTTTCCACTGAAAATCAGTCCGAAACCTTTTATGTTGGCATATAGTGTTTCCATTGCGTCGCGCCATCCGTATTTCATTGCGCTTGCAAGAGTGTAGTTTCTTGTTTCGTACTGCGGTTGCTTTACAAAAACACCGATTTTGCCCGTGCTGTCTATTTCCACAGGGGCTGTGTATTCGCCGCCGTTGGCTGCAAGTACAAAGTCGAGTTGACGTCCTTTGTTGTATTTGAGCATGTCGCGCATCTGTCCGAAACTCAGGACTTCCACATTGTCGATTTTTAGCAACCGCGAATTGGGCTTTATGCCTGCCTTGTCTGCCGACATTCCGCTTACCACGCTGTCGATGAACACTTCGTGGTTCGACAGGTCGAACAGCATTCCTCCGCTTTTCATGTAGGAGTATAGCGTATCGGGAATTTCGATTTCCTTTCGATAACCATTGCGGTCAACAGTTATTGAGTTGGCAAAGAACAATTTTGCCGAAAAAACATCTTCGTAGCGTTCCACGTCGTTGTCGTTTATTGCGACAATCTTGTCGCCTGGCTCGAATCCGAGGAAACGTCCATATTCGGATGGATAAATACCTTCGGTAACATTTTCGACAGGAAGATATGCCTTTGTAAATGCTAGATGCGAGAATCCGAGGATTAGCACTGCTGCAATGACGTTCATTGTCACACCGCCAATCATTATTATCAGTCGTTGCCATGCTGGTTTTGTGCGGAATTCCCATGGTTTTGGTTCTGCTGGCAGTTGGTCGGAAGATGTAGTTTCGTCAACCATTCCGTCTATTGCGCAGTAGCCACCAAGCGGAAAATATCCGATACCCCATTCGGTGGAAGTTTCATCTTCGTCGTATTCCTTTGGCGCCTTGCGGCTAAACCAACTGAAAATCCATTTTCCGTTGACCTTTTTTGCCCTGAAAAGTGCAAAAGTTGGTTCAGTGAAAAACATCGGGAAATCGAAAAACAGATAGAACTTCTTTACTCTTACGCCAAAGGCACGGGCAGCAAGGTAGTGTCCGAACTCATGTATGACAACTAGTAGCGAAAGCGCTAAAAGCAGTTGTACTGTCATTGTAAGTGCACCCATAGTTCTTTCGTTTTATTTGTTGTCTGTATTTTCGTTTGTTGGATATACGATTGAGAAAGAGTAGTCCTTCTGTATGGTGTAAATGTAAACTTCCTTGTTGCTGTACGATTTGGGGTTGTATCCGCTGGCGCTTACATATTGCCTTTTGCCTCCAATTCCTTCCTGTACGTGGTTCTGGTCGATAATGCTGGTAAGTTTCTTTCCTGCCTGTTGCAGCAGTGGAATGAAATAGTTGATAGCATCGGCTGCGATGTATGCATCGGTGTTTGGCTCGCAAAGGAAAGCATTGTGGAATTTGCTTATGAACGATTTGACATCCAAATTCTTATAGTTGATGCTTATGTTGGAATAATAGGTGTAATTTACTTCTGCATAATAGTTCGGGTCAATGCTTTCGTAGTTCATGATCTTTGGGTCGGCGATGAGGGTAATCTTGTTGTTTTCACATAGTTTGAATACTTGTGTAAGAACTCTGGTAATTGCCATTTCGTTTTCAAAGGTAACAACAATGAGGTTTTCCTTACCCTTCTGTATTGAGTTGCCAATCGCTTCAATGCTACTGCCGTTGAAATCCAGTTCGCTGGCAGTCACACCTGCGTTTCGCATTGCTTCTAAATATTTTGCCGACGAAGATTTTGAATCGTCAGATGTTCCTCTTATAATCAAGGCGTTGCAGTTGTCAATCTGCGCTGCATATTTTGCAACTTCGTTGCGGATGTCCTGCTTGCTTGGATTAAGCATTATGTTGTTAGGATAATTTTTAAGAACGGTTTCATCTGTTACGAATGGCAGCAACATAGGGATGCCGAGGTTGAGAGAGTTCAGGTAATCGACTTGACTCTTGTATGCTGGACCTAATATCATGTCGACATCGTCGAGTTTTCCTGCGTCAACCATTTCGGTAAGTATTGTATTGTCCTTGCCTATGTCGTAAGTCCTGAATGTTATGTGTATGTCCTCGTGCTTGAAATTCTCGAGTGCGACAAGGCATCCTGAATAGAAATCGACAGCCCTTTCGGTTGCTGTGCGGATTTTCTGCGGAACCTTGCGTTTTTCTTGGCTAGCAAGGTCGCGAAGGTTGGCGCCCGTTTCGAAAGACATCAGCAGTGCCACTGTGAAATTTTTCTTGTCGGTGTATATTGATGCAGAATCGGGTTCTTCGGTTTCCGAGCCATTGTAATTATTGTTGTTTTCTGCATTGTCATTGTTGTTTACGCTTCCCGACAGATCAATCACGGTAACATTGTCTTCTGCCTTTTGCTTGCGAGGTATACGTATTGTCTCGCCTATCGACAATGGACGGTCGGCGATGCTGGGGTTTTCGGCAGTGAGTTCATCAATGCTGATTTCGTATTTCTTGGTAATCTTGTAAAGTGTTTCTCCCTTTTCGACAGTATGGTATATATATTTTGCATCGTCGCGTGGCGTTTCGGTATTTGCTGGGGAAGTTTCCTCCTGCGGTTTGATGTCAATAACGGTTGTGTTTGCGTCAGACTTGTCCTTTATTGGAAAGTAGATGTCGTCGCCCGCCCTGATGCTTTCGTTGCGGTTAAGTTTTGGGTTGGCGTCGTAGAATTCCTTTTCGGTAGTATTGAAGCGCTTGAGCAGCGAATAAAGTGTTTCGCCTTTCTTTACAGTGTATACAATGTACTTTCCATCCTTTGAAATCTCGTTTTCAATCGGAATCTTTATTACCTGACCTATCGACAGGGTTCCCAATTGCAGTTCGGGGTTGACATTCAGTACATCCTTTTCCTTCGCGGAGTATGCCTTGCATATCGAATACAGGGTTTGGCCCTGCTGTACAGTGTGAAGGTAGAATTTCTGTCCGTTTTCGAGGACTTTTTCCTGTGAAATCTCAACGTTTACCTGCGCCGATGCAGCACACACGGCAAAAATTGCAGGGATAAGCAGTATTATGATTCGTTTAAGCATTTCGATTATTGTTTATCTTTCTTGTCTCTTAATTTTGATGTGTATTCGTCGTAGTATTTTTGTAGGTCAACGCCTTTTTTTTGAAGGTCGTCAGCTAGATATGTAACCAATTTTTCGATGGTGGTGTACGATGAGAATCCGCGTTGCACGAACATAGGATGTGTTGCGTTCTCGTCGAAAATGACAAAGGCTGGAATCCTGTAGTCGGGGTGCAGCAGCGACAGCACAAGCTGATGGGGGTACTGCACTTGCTTGGTTTCGTTTACGAATGTCTTGCCTGCAATTTTAAGTGTGTCGGCAATGTCGTATGGTATTTTTGTCGCGTAGTAGTTTTTATTTATGTAGTCGGCGATGACTTTTTCCTTGAACGAACCGCCGAGCATTATCTTGCTGCTTGAGTTCCACTCTGAATAAATGTAGAGCAGTAGTTTCTTTGGTTGTGTTTTCATTTTTTCCACCGCCTTGTTGAAGTCCATCCACTCGATTGTGCCGTTGAATGCTTCTGTGGTGTCGAGTTCTGGGCGGAAAGCTGCGTTGAAGCACTGCATATATTCATCCCATGCGCTGTACTTATTGATTCTTTCTGCGAAATATATGAGCATTGGTTCAAGGGTTTCTATTGTCTGGTAGCCAGGAACTGGAGCGATATTGCCCTCGAAATCGATGAATACTATGGTAGGGTATGACATGCGTCCGCTTAACAGCATCTGTGCAAGAAAATGCGGCGAGCGGTTGCCTGTCTGAGGATTAATAAATGGCTTGAGTTCTGTTGTCTTCTCGCCGGTTTTCTCATCGGTATGCTTTATGGGGAACATTATGGTGTCGTTGGTTTCGGCATTGAACTTCACTGGATAGAAGTTTGCGTTGATATAGGCCGCAAGTTCCGGATTGCTGAAAGTTTCGGCGTCCATTTTCTTGCACCAGCCGCACCAGTCGGTATACATGTCTATCATTACCGTCTTGGGCATCGAGTCCTGCTTTCTCATGGCCTCCTCTATGCCCATCCATTTTATCTGTGCAGTAACGACTTGTGCTCCACAGACAACCGCTATAATAATGAACAAGACCTTTTTCATCTCATAAAAATTTAAACTGCAAATATACGAAACTATCCGTTTATAAACGGTATCGTAACCTTAAAATTATTTTAACATCATGCTTTTTATATTGCAATGAGTATGCCGAAATTATTTAAATCGTTTCTATACCTGCGGCGTTTCAATGGTTTCGCCGTTTCTAATTCTAGGTCGGTTGTCTTGCAGTCTAACTGTCTTGTTGTCTAACTGTCTTGCTGTCTATCAGTCTAACTGTCTTTCGGTCTAACTGTCTAACGGTCTTGCGGTCTATCGGTCCGCAATGCAAGATGCCTGCTCTCCTGCCAGACTTTCCGACAGGTCTTCTGTAAGACCGCTAGACTTTCTACCTTTCTTCTTTTAGCCTAAAGTCCATCAATTCGACCTATACTATTTTAGGAGAACGAAACAATGGTGTTGTCTGGAATGTTTTTTTTTAGTTAATTTTAAGTTCTTGGTTCAGAAAATTTTTTTACATTTGCCATTCCTAAATAAAAATTCAAACAAATTAAAAAACAAATAAAATTATGAGTGAAATCACAAAATTGAATCCACAAGGTGTTTGGAAGAACTTCTATTCACTGACACAGATTCCGCGTCCATCGAAGCACGAAGCAAAAGTTGTGGCTTTTGTAAAGGAATTTGGCGAAAAGTTAGGTCTCGAAACTATAGTCGATGAAATCGGCAACGTAATAATCCGCAAGCCGGCAACTCCAGGTATGGAAAACCGCAAGGGCGTTATCCTTCAGGGACACCTCGACATGGTTCCACAGAAGAACAACGAAAAGGTTCACGACTTCACAAAGGATCCTATTGAAACCATCATCGATGGAGAATGGGTACGTGCA